>JBAZZD010000001.1:0-119104 GCA_041659005.1 Minisyncoccota bacterium
CTCTTTATTTTTTAATTCTCTTTCAACTTTTTTTCTATCATTTTCTGAAAGATACATTTTTCGAATACGAATATTTTTGGGAGTAATTTCTACTAATTCATCATCGCTAATATAATCAAGCGCATCTTCAAGCGACATTTCTTTTGGAACATCAAGAGTCTCTTGAATTCCAAAATTCTTTGTACGAAAGTTGGTGAGTTCCTTTGTTTTTACTACATTAACAATCACGTCCCCCGCTTTTGCATTTTGTCCCACCACCATCCCCGCATAGACAGGGACTCCTGCGCCAACGAAAAGCTTTCCTCTCCCCTGAGCAATAATGAGTCCATAACTGTTTGTTTCCCCAGTCTCTGAGACAACAATAGAACCATGAGCGTCCTGCGGAAGCTCTCCTTTGTGTTCTTCATATCCCAAAAACAAAGAATTCATAATTCCCTGTCCTTTGGTTGCGGTAAGAAATTCATTTCGTATTCCAATAAGTCCGCGAGTGGGAATTGAAAAATCGAGATGCGCGATATTTCTATCAACGCGCATATCTTTCATTACGCCCAATCGCCGCCCCATCATTTCAATAACCGTTCCGGAAAATTGTTCGGGAACCTCAAAGGAAACAAGCTCCATTGGTTCTTCTTTTTTCCCTTCGCGTTCCTTAAAAATTACCTGCGGCTTTGATGCTTCAAGTTCATATTTTTCTCTGCGCATCTTTTCAATAAGAATTGCAAGATGAAGTTCTCCGCGTCCCGCAACAACAAATTTGTCAGGAGACTCTGTTGGATTTACCGAAAGCGCCACATCAGTTTCGAGTTCTCGCATCAACCGTTCGCGCAAATTACGCGACGTAGTATATTCTCCTTCTCGTCCCATAAATGGGGATGTATTTACCCCAAACATCATTTTAATTGTTGGCTCATCAATTTGAATTCTTGGAAGCGCAAGAGGCTTCTCAATATCAGTGATCGTCTCACCGATTGAGACGTCGTCAATCCCCGCAATTGCAACAATTTCTCCAACAGTTGCTTCATTCACATCAACACGCTTCAATCCCTCAAACAACATCACCGAACTCAGCGTTGTTTGTTTTTGATTTCCATTTCGATCAATGTGTAACACTCTCGCTCCTTTTTTTAATGTCCCTGCATATAATCTTCCCACTGCAATCTTCCCTTTATAATTGTCATATATCAAATTTACCGTAAGCATCTGAAGTGGCGTTTCGTCATGAATTGATGGCCCAGGAATATATTTAACGATTGCATGAAATAATGGCTCTACACTTGTCATCTCAGAAAGATCCGGCGAAAGACCCGTTTTTCCTTGTGCTCCCACCGCATATATTACTGGGAAATTAGCCTGAGCGTCTGATGCGCCAAGTTCAATAAACAAATCAAAGGTCTGATCAAGTGCCCACAATGGTCGTGCCCCTTCTTTATCAATTTTATTTATAACCACAATAACCTTATGTCCCGCCTGAATCGCTTTGCGAAGCACAAATTTTGTCTGTGGCATTGGTCCCTCTTTAGCATCAACAAGCAAAAGAACGCCATCCACCATACGCATAATACGCTCTACCTCCCCTCCAAAATCAGCATGTCCGGGAGTATCCACAATATTAATTTTTATTCCCTCATAATGAATTGAGGCATTTTTTGAAAAAATGGTAATTCCACGCTCTCTTTCAAGTTCGTTGGAGTCCATGATAAGCTCTTTCGTATCATCTGCTTTAAGTTTAAAATCTTCTGATTGCTTAAGAAGCGCGTCAACGAGAGTTGTCTTCCCATGGTCAACGTGCGCAATAATTGCAATATTTCTGATATCTTCTCTTACTGCCATAAAAAATACCTCTTCCCGAGGTTTCTCTAGAATACCAAATTTTTGATTTAATGTCAAAAAAATTAGATATAAACCAAAACAAACAAAACGGCAATTGCAATCCGGTAAATTCCAAATCCAATAAATGTATTGGCCTGCACAAATTTTATAAACCACTTTACGATAAAGAGAGCGACAATAAATGAGGTCATAAATCCAATAATAAGTGAAAAAATCATATCATTTGATATAACGCTTCCACTCCTCAATAAATCATATCCACTTGCTGCAACCATAGTGGGAACCGCCAAAAGGAACGAAAACTCAACAATTTCTTTTCTTCCAATACCAAGAAATAATCCACCCATAATAGTTGCTCCTGATCGTGATACGCCCGGAATCACCGCAAGCGACTGTGCAACACCTATAAGAAATGCCTGCTTATATGATATTTCAGTTAATTCCGTTTTGCTCTTTTTTGACTGAATATACTCAATAAAAATAAATAATAAACCAACAATTCCTAGAGCCCAAAGAACAATAAAAATATTTCCAATTAAATATTGTTTTATAAATTTATATAAAACAAATCCAATAATTGATGTGGGAATGAATGCAACAATTATTTTCTTTATAATATCCCAATCGGTTATAAGTCGTTTAAAATATAAAATCACGATTGCAAGTATCGCCCCAAGTTGAATAAAGATTTCAAACGTTTTAACAAAATCTGTTTGAGGAATTTTGAGAAGCGAGGACACCAGAATCATATGTCCCGTTGATGAAATAGGAAGGAATTCAGTAATGCCCTCAACAATACCAAAAATAAACGAATGAAATAAATTCATAAATAATTAAATCTCCGCTGTTTCTTTTTTTGTTCGTGTTTTATGAGTCCTTGGTTTTCTCTCTTTTTTTATACTAACCCCTTCTTCTTTTTTTCTCTTCTCTATTGTACTTTTTTTCTCTTCAACGTCTTGTCTCTCATTAGAATTACTTGAAACTCCAAATCGCTCCTCAAGAACCCCATTCTCAATTTTCATAAACCATAAAAATATGAGAATCCCAAAACACACAGTTATAAGAACCCAAGTAATAGGAAATAAAAACGCGCTTCCAATGAATAACATAATATCACCAACGTACATTGGGTGTTTTATTTTTTTATAAATCCCTTTTGTCACAACTCCCGACGTTGCATATGAGTTCTTATATGCTTCTCTATGCACAAAAAATGCGGAGCAAACCAACATCAACCAAACCAGTACACATGCAATAAATACAACCTTTGAAATAATATGTGGTATGTATAAATATTCATGATCGAAAAAAGAAAATGAACAAATTGCGACGAGAAAAATTAGGAACCACATGGTTTTTGGACTAATAATATTCATAAATTAAAATTTTAAATTATTGTTTTTTTAGTTTTTCAAGATCCTGAAGTGCACGTTGAAGCACTATTTCAATGTCTTCTATAGTAACAATTTTTCCTTCTCCCTTCTTCTCATGAATTTCTTCGACGTCTTCTTGAATTTCTTCAATATCTTCAGATATCTCCTCAACGTCTTCGGAAATTTCTTCAACATCCTCAGAAAGTTCTTCGACGTCTTCTTGAATTTCTTCAATATCTTCTTCAACCTCCTCCAAACTATCTGCGTGTCTATTTACCGTCATCTGAATAAATATAGAAAGATAAACTGCCTCGAGAGACACTATGGTGGTCAAAACTAAAAGAACCCTATCCGCACCGATACCAACAAAAATAAGAAGAAATGCCAGACAAAAAAGAACCGTGTGTACAATTAATGATGGGGTAGATCCTACCCACGCAGTAATTCGCTCAGAAAAACTCTCCCACGCATCATCCCGAAGTTTCTGTTGTTCTTCTTTTGTTGTCTCTTTTTTTTCTTTTATCATTTATTTATATTTCTCCTTCTGGAACATGTGGAGTTTTTGGCATAACAAACATTGCGATAACATAAGCAATAATACATGGCAAAAATCCGCTAATTGCCGTTAATAATACATATCCGAGTCGTAAAATAACTGGATCAACATCAAAATAATTTCCTATTCCACCAAAAATACCCGCAACGACCTTATTTTTTTGACTGCGATACAAACGTTTTGACATTAATTATATGGTATCACAAAAGTTCTCGAAGCGCGCAATATTTACACTCCTTATCCTCGCATCTCAAGTCCCAAAATGCGAGTGATTGTATTTCATTTGCAACGCGAATTATTTCTTTTTTTAATTCACTAACCTCTCCATCGGTTATTACAAACTGCTCAATATGATAATTTCCTTTTTCATCTGGCTCTACAAAATCAATTTGTCCCGATGCAAATTTAAATTTTTCAACTCCGTCATACTCATCAAGGAGAAGCTTATAAAAAACAAGTTGCCGTTTTATGTTTCCCTTAGAATTTTTTGTATTTCCCTCAATCTCGTTTCTTGATTTTGGTTTTTCTGTTTTATAGTCAACAACATTTACTTCATTCTTCGTATCAAAAATTTCAATTTTATCAATTTTCCCCGTAAGACGTATTTCTGGTGTTAAAAATATTCCTCGAATTGGAAATTCAATTCGTGTATCACGAATCCACTCACTATGAAATTTTCTGTAATATCCCGGAAGTGCTCTATTTCCTTTTTCTTCAAGCTCTTTTTTTTCATTATCACGAATATTTGCATTCATAAGATGATATGAAAATCTACTAAGTAAAAATTCCTCTCCTTTGTCACTTTCTCTAAACGCAATAAAAAAATCTTGGAGCGTTAAATGAATAATATTTCCATAAACCTGAAACTTTGTCATTGCACTTGGAATTCTCAAAAGATTTGAATAGAAATATCTCCATGGACACTCAAGATAATTATTTAATGACGTCGCCGAAATCCCTCGTTCACTAAATAAATGCCTTACCAATTCTTCGTCCTTTAATGATTTCCTCTTTTTTTGGATAAGTTCAAATGGTTTTTCACTATTACTCTCAATATGCGACACATCTAAAAAATTCTTATTTATTTCAGTAATAAATTCACAAGGAAACACTTCTCGATTCTCAAAATCCAATTCTGGATATGAAATAACTATCTCTTTTTTTGCGCGCGTAATTGCTACATAAAAAAGCCTTCTTTCATCATTAGAATCTTCAGAGGGTGCATTTCCCTTCATATATACCCCTTGCGGGATTTTAAAAATAGTTCGCGCTCGTCTGTTTCCCCAATGCCCGTTGTATGCGTGTATTACATACACACATGAAAACTCAAGTCCCTTAGATTTATGTGCCGTCATACACTGCACTTCATTTTTCTGTGGTTTTAGTGATGCGTTTTTAATTCTAATATTGTGCGCCTTAATCGTGTCTAAATAGAGAAGAAAATCATTCAATGAAAATTCACTGTGTCGTTCCGCAGAAGCTTTTATCTCACCAAAAACGCCCTCAAGCGCAGAAAGTGCACGGATTGAGTCTTCTCCACTCAATATATAATCCAAAAATCCTGATTCGTGAATGAGTATTTCAAAAAACTCTGGAAGTGTTTTATTCATGCTCTGTGCCTTCCACTGCGATAATAATTTCCCTACACGCAACAGTTTGGTCATTTCACCAACGGCAACACTTTTTAAAAATTCACGACTCCGTATCCGATCACATAATGAAAGTGACGATTGTGCACTCAAACATTTATATATATCGAGTGGCTCCAATCCAAGAAAATCAATATGAAGTGTACGAGCAAGTAACTCGTCACTTCCCAGCGCATTAATTGATCGTAATAAGACAAAGAGTTTCTGAATGTCTCTATCTTGCATGGCGTCACCCTCGGTGTATATTCGTGCAGGAATTTGCGAATGATCTAAAAAATTCAATAAACGCTCCGCATCTTTATTGTCTCGATACAATACCGCAATATCTCGAGCAAGAATTCCCTGTTCTATTTTTTTCTTTATATCACTTGCCACCCACAAAAGTTCTTCTTCTGCGGTACGGGCAATACGAACAGAAATTAATTTCTCATTGTATCCCGCATTTGCATTCAACGGTTTTTGTCCAGCAAGAACTGAGTGCGCACTATCAAGAATTGTCTGCGTTGATCGGTAATTTTCATGAAGAATAATAAGACGCGCCACCTTATACTGTTTTTGAAAATAAAGAAAATTTTCAAGTGATGCGCCCTGAAATCTAAATATCGCCTGTTTTTCATCTCCCACGACAAAAATATTTGGATTTTCATGATAATTCATTAGCAATTCAATAACTTTATTTTGTCCATTGTTTGTATCCTGATGTTCGTCAATAAGCACATATTGAAATCGTTCTTGAAGGACTTGAAGAAAATTTTTGTTTTCTTGAAGTGCGGCGAGCACTTCAAGAATCATGTCCTCAAAATCATATATCTTCAATTTTTTTTGCGCATTTCTATATTCTTTATATAATCGTGCAAGTTCCTCTGTTTTTCTTATTTGCTTTTCTAATATTTGATATTCCCCCTTCATTTTTCCCGTATGAGGTCCTTTTGTGTGAAATAAATCAGGAATTTCAGAAAATTTTTCTTTTTCTTGTACTACAATCACAGAAAATTCTTCAGGGGATACTCCTTCTTTTTTTATATTTGCAATTACTCCTAAAATACTTTTTACATAATAATGTTCATCGCCAAATGGTCGTAATTCTTTATAATCTCCATTAGAGATAATAGATTCAATAATTTGCGCCACTTCAACCTCAGTGCTATTTCGCGCACTTATAATGTTTGGAAATTCATCCTGATACTCCTTAATAATTGAATTACAAAATCCATGAAAGGTGGAAATATTTACACGATATGCAATACTTCCAATAATTTCAAAAAGACGCGTTCGCATTGCAGCAGCTCCTGCTTCAGTAAATGTAATTGCTAAAATATTTTCAGGATTTGTATCAGTCTTGAGTAAAATATTTGCAATGCGCAATGTAAGAATCTGTGTCTTTCCTGTCCCTGGACCGGCAACCACCATAACTGGTCCCTCAATAGTATCCACCGCCTCTTTTTGTTCTTTATTTAATTGCTTGTATTTTCCCTCAAATATCTCTTTCATGCTTGGTTCTTATAAATATGGTTGCACATTTCTTATTATAAAGATATATTAAAACTATCTTTCACAATTAGCAGCGAGAATTATATGAAACCAGTAAGAGTCAAGAAGCAGACACCAATAATCTCTAAGACATATTATAACGAATATGTGTGCCAGAACTGCCAAGAAAAAACGAAGGCTACGGTTTTATGGGAGCAGTTTATCAGTGACAACTGTGTACTCATGAGAGTTAGGTGTCCGAAATGTAATTATGAAAATGCACCACTTGTAGACAGAAAGCGCTACAAAGAACACATTAGTGATGGAAATTGCTTCAAAAACACCCCATAAAGGGGTGTCTTTTTATAGTTTCATTATTTTCAAACGCAATGAATTTCCAACAACTGAAACGCTACTTCCCGCCATCGCAATTCCGGCAAATATTGGGTTAAGAAATATTCCAAAAAGTGGAAAAAGTGCCCCACCAGCAATAGGGATCCCAATAACATTGTAAAAGAATGCCCAGAAAAGATTTTGATGTATAGCGCGCATTGTTCTTTTCGCAAGCAAATGTGCTTTTATAAGTTTCGTGATGTCTCCACCAAGTAGTGTGATTCCCGAAGCCTCAATTGCAACATCAGTACCAGTAGCCATAGCAATACCGATATTTGCCTGTGTGAGCGCGGGAGCATCATTTATACCATCACCAACCATCGCAACAATAAGCCCACTCTCTTGTAACTCCTGTATCTTGCGTGCTTTTTCATTTGGCATTACTTCAGAAATAATCGTATCAATCCCCGCCTGACGAGCAATATATTGCGCAGCACGATGATTATCTCCGGTAAGAAGAACAGTTTTAATTTTTTGGTTATGGAACATCGCTATAACTTCTTTTGTTTTTTGTTTGATCGTGTCACTTAACGCGACGATTCCGATAATTACATTATTTTTCTCAACAACTACTACCGTCTTGCCCTGTTCTTGGAGTAAAACAATGTTTCTATTATCAAACTCCTTAATCATCGGTTTCCGTATCACTATACTGTCTCCCTTTAGAGTTCCTCGCACGCCAACTCCATCAACCGATTCAAAATATTCAGGTTCATTTGTAGAATATTCTTTTTCTCTTACATAAGAAACAATTGCCTGAGCTAATGGATGCTGCGAACGTTGTTCAAGAGATGCCGCACATTCCAAAACATCACGTTCTGATAGTTCTGACAAAGATATAACCTCGGTAACTGTTGGTCTCCCTTCGGTTATTGTTCCCGTTTTATCAAAAACAATTGTATCCACCCTTGAAAACAATTCAAGCGATTCTGCATTTTTAACTAAAATTCCATGTTCGGCCCCCTTGCCTACTCCAACAATTATTGCGGTTGGCGTGGCAAGTCCCAGCGCGCATGGACAAGCAATTACAAGGATTCCAACAAATGACAGTAATGCATAAGATATTGAATTCGAAAAGCCGAGATAATACCCACCAACGGTTAACCACAACGTGAGCGATGAAAATGCAAGAATAAGAACTGTCGGCACAAATATTCCAGAAATCCTGTCTGCAAGTGCTTGTATGGGCGCCTTAGAAGACTCAGCGTCTTGAACCATTTTTATGATCTGCGAGAGCATTGTATCTTTTCCAACTTTCTTTGCAACACATTTTAGAAACCCTTGCTTGTTTATTGTTCCTCCAATTACAACATCGCCCCGTTTTTTATCAACAGGAATTGATTCACCGGTAACCATTGATTCATCAAGCGCCGAAACACCCTCAACAATCTCTCCATCAACGGGAATTTTTTCTCCCGGACGTACTACAAAAATATCTCCGATAACTACCTGATTAATTGGAATTTCTATCTCCTTTAGTTCTTTTATAATCGTTGCGGTTTTTGCCTGAATTCCTAAAAGCTTTTCAATCGCCTCCCCTGTATGCATTTTTGACCTCATCTCAAGATATTTACCAAAAAGCACGAATCCAATAACCACAACCGTCACATCAAAATAGACAAATTCGGGAAGTTTTAAGTATTCTTGAATCTCAGGAAATAGCACTATTACTGAACTATAAACATATGCGGTAAGAGTACCAATTCCGATAAGTGTATCCATATTGGCAACATGATATTTAATAAATCTCCAAACTCCTTGAATAAACTGCCTCCCAAAATAAAAAATAACTGGAGTTGTAATAATAAACAGAATTATATTCAACAAGCGCATAGAGATCGGAAATTCAGGAATAGAAGAGATATATTTTCCGATAATATCCCATATCATAATAAGAAATATAAAGACAGCAAGAGGAAATACAATCTTAACTTTATTTTTTAGTAAGCGAAGCTCTTCAAGTTTTTCTTTTTTCCCATTGGCCATTATGTGATTATGGCCATGCTCTTCATTGAAGCTTTGTATTTTTTCTTCGCCTTCATCAAAAAATTCATATCCAAGTTCTTTTACTGCACTATTGAGAATTTCAAATTGAATCGGCAAAGAAGAAGTAATTTGTGCATTATCACTTGCAAAATTAACATTCACATCAACCACATTTGGAATTTTCTTTACTCGTTTTGATATTATCAATGCACAACTCGCACAATGCATTCCTTTTATTTTATATGTGTTTGTTTTCATATTTTTATTTAACATAAATTAAACCTCGCACCACACCCATAGCACAGGAAATTGGAAATTGACCCTTCTCCTGTGGGGTAAACTTCATCACAATTTTATTCCCCGCCTCTAACAAGGTTGGATTCTCATATAATCCACGCACCTTGATTGTGGACATACAACCGAAACCGTTTTCTCTTGCATCAACAGTGTACTCCACTGGTACTCCAACTTTTACTTCAAATGTATTTGGTTGAATATCATCGGTAATAGTGAATGTACTTTTTATTTGTTGTGTACCATTACTGTTTTGAACTGCTACATCATTTGTTGTAGATGATGGATTGAATTTACTACCCCCGCCGCATCCCCCACACCCACCGCCAGACACTCCACACGTAGATCCATCACTAAGATCTTGAACATTTTCGCCGCCAACTAACGTTGAAGGGGGCGTAGTTCCATCTTCTTGTCCCACAACATTAAATACACCGGTATACATTCCCATTCCACAAGAGAACGGAATGGTACCCAATTCTGTAGGAGTAAATTCAATCACATTTTCTCCCTGAGCAAGATTTCTACTGATACCAAACTTTTTCACAAGAATACTCGCAGCACAAGAATATGGGCCGTCTGAATCAATAACCCATCGAACAGGAATTCCCTTTCTTATCGCAAATGAGCTTGGAAAATATCCATTATTTTTTTGCTTCATTCGGACTATCTGGACTCCATTCACTAATTCAACATTTTTATCTTTAGAATCCACAACTGATGAATTCTTATTTCCATAAAAACTAAGGTTTACTCCCGCAAGAGTCAAACTATTTGAAAGATTGAAGAGTGCAAAGAGAATAACAATAACTCCCGCTATCTTAAAGAATCTTTTTGCGGTTGTGCCCTTAAGCGATGATATGAGTCCGCCAATTGAAAGCAGACCAGGAGCAGTACCTAATGCAAAGAAACCCATAATTACAGCGCCACCTACGAAACTCCCCGAGGAAACTGCATACACCTGCATCGCCTGTGTAAAACCACACGGCAAGAAAAATGTAAGCGCCCCCATCAATATTGAATTCTTGTGATTATATTCCGCATGATGTTTTGTTGAACCAAAAATTCTCGTTATGATTTTTGGTAAAACAAACTTCCACGAACTCAATCGAGGAAATATTTCAATAAGTTGAAATCCCACAAATAACATAACTACTCCAGCAAACAATGTTAAAAAGCTTGTAAGTGAAGTTGAAATTTTAAACACAGATCCAATTAACCCTAAAAATCCTCCCAATAATATATATCCGCTTACTCTCCCTAAATTAAAGTAGAGATGCGGTCTGAATTTTTGTCTGGACGTTGCCTCTGGATGTCTCTCGGCATACTTTGCCGAAAGTCCCAAAACAAGACCACCAATAAGTGCCATGCACGAAGAAAAACCAGCAACAAGCCCAACTAAAAGTGCCATTCCAAGACCAGAATTCTTTCCTTCAAAATTGAGATTTACAAGATCAGTAATGCCAAATAATTTTAATAATTGATAAATAACAAATACTAAAACAATACTAAAAAGAAGCTCTTTGTATTCCTTTGGATTATGACTAAAAAATCCAAGTTTTTCTGTTTTGCCAATTGAATATCCAGCATTAATTACAACATCTTCCAAATCTTTCATTTTTGGTCTTTGTTCGGAATAGTAGATTTCCGCAAGACCACTACGATAATTTATTTCGCTCTTTTCAACATTGTGAACATGCGAAAATCCATCTTCAAGCAATAATTCGCACGACCTACAATGCATACCTTTTATCGGTATAATAATTTTTTGTAATATTTTTTTCATATCATAATAAAGTGTTCCTATAAATCAAAACTACGCACCCCATGGTGCAAAAGAAATATTAGAAAATTTTTGGATGAAGAATCCCGTTTGCAAAAAGAAGATTTAAAAAATTAGATAATTTTGGCGGTTCTCCGCGAATATCTTGCGTTAATTGAACAAATTTTACTTTATACGAATCAATCAGAAAAAATGAAATGAAAAAAAGAGAGAGTAAAAAAAGGGAAGAAAACAGTGGAAGCTCAAACGAAATCGTACCCAGAACAGAACCTCTCCAATTTTCTATATGTTCTCCCAATTTCATTGAATTTATTCCTGAGGCAATATGAAACAAACAATGAGACATCATTTGTTCTCCGCTGTTTTTCGTTCCTACATACATACCAAACCCCGCAATTGTAATTACGGAGATCAACATAACAATAACAAATGTGCGTCTGAGCATTTTTGATACTATACACTAAAAACACAAAAAGAACGACTCGCCTAACTCATGTACTTACTGCCTCCTATGTCCTTCATTGTCTGGAGCGCTCGCTTGAATTTTTCCAAATTTTCTCTTGTTGGACTTGGCATTTGCATGTCTTTAACTCGATCATATTCCTCCTGAAGAAGCATTGTAAACTTATTAAAAGTCATTTTCTCCCATTCATTTGCCGTATCATTTATATTCCGTGAAAATTTTTCCATTCCTCTAGTCAATTCTTCGGTAGTCAGAGAAAGAAAAAATACTGGTATATTTCGTATTTCCTTTTGAATAAGCTTATCTCCGTGTGGAACAACGCCATATTTTATTTTCTTTCCTCCCTTTCCGATTGCCTCAACACGTTCCCATTTTTTGTCCTTTCGATCTCCCCGTGCATGGTCGTGCACCTCATCAAACGCGCACACAACATCTCCCGTTTCTTTGTCTACAAGATAATTATCCACACCAGCGAAATAATCATCATATGTTGAAGCACGCACAACGATAAATCTATCTTTAAGTACTTTATAAAAAATGGCGTTGGTAAGCATCTCCATTTGAGATGATTTTTCTCGTTCTTTGTCTTTCACTCGCGCTTCTGCAATCTTCTCTTTTCCCTCTATTTTCTTCTCGTTTTTATAATGTGCTTGAACATTTGGATCATTTGCCCCACTCCACTCAATTTCTTTTTCTAAGATTTCCCTTTTTTGATTCTCTATTTCTTCAAAAGTATATATTCCTCCATTTGCACGAGAAAAAAAATCCATGGATATTACCCCTCGTTCGTTTACCAAATCGTGCTTTGCGTTATATTTTTTTGATACGTCTTTATTTATTTCTTCTGATATTTTTTTAGTAAGCGAAAAAAGTGCATCTATGGGATTTTCATGATGTTCACTTTTGTCTTGTATCTTCTTGAATATTTTTAGTGGTTGCTCACTCATCTCTTTATTCATAATACCAGAAAATCCTCCTAAATATACGCCGAGAACATACTTTATACACGACACAACATACGATATACTGTCCGTATGGAGTTATACGAAAAATCGTGCATAAGAAATGAAGGAACATGGGCAAAACCAATTTTTATTGATGAGGCAAATACATTGCTTCCCCAAATTCCAGGATGGACCATTGATTCCTATTCGGGAAAACTTATCAAAGAATACACTTTTGGCTATTTCACAGAAGTAATGTCTTTTGTACAAAAAATATTTCAGCTCGCAGAAAATGAGGGCCACCATCCAGACATTCGTATTGCATTTACCAAGGTCCGACTTGAACTTACCACGCGCTCTCTTTGTGGTCTTTCAGAAAATGATTTTATTCTTGCCTCAAAAATAGACCATTTATAATAGCAGAGAAGGAATTTGAAAATAAAAATACCACCGCATCAGCGGTGGCTTTAAACTATTTAGCCGAAATTATTCAATATAAACCCACAAATATATATTTGCGGTTTTACTAACAGTGTTATATCCCGCCCCAAGAAGATAATTTGCTCCTTTTTGATAAGAATCAAGAGAAAAACTTTTTGTAAACCCTATCTCAAGATCCGTTTCAATATTTTTATTGCGATCATATGCAATAACAAAATACGGATCAATAATCGGAGTGTATATTTCCAAACATCCGGAACTTACTTTCTCACTTTCATAGTATCCTGTAGTTGAGAATAAAGAATTTTTTACAGTGGCCGCAACCCCATATTGACTATTATTTGCAAACATACCACCCTGCAAATTTGTTTCCCCAACTTTTCCGGAAATGCCAATACTCATTTCTGACATTCTTTTCTGCTGATTATAGTAAAGGCCATAGTACACTGCGGTACTATTAAATTTTGTCGTCAACATTATTGCTGACGCTCCTCCAGGGATTTGGTTTGTTCCACTTGTTTCAAAGTGGGCACTTGCAGATGCGGGATGTGGTCTATTTAAAAAACCAATTGGTCTCCCGAAATAGCCAACTCTGACAGAAGTTGCATCTGTAAGTGTTTGATCATACCAGAATCCGACAAAATTACTTTCATTTGTGTTATATCCAGCACGAAGTGATAACTCCCCTTCGTAAAAAGTAACTTTTGGTTCGATTGCGAACCTCAGCGTCACATCTCCAGTAGAAAAATTTCCCTTTGAATCATACTGGCCAACGCTTAATGCGCTAGCTGATTTTTTTACAATCGTAACCTTTGGTTGTGAAAAAACCAAAGATGAGAAACACACTAAAACAAGGAAAACACTAATTAACTCTCTCATTTCTATTACTCCATTTAGTTTTTAATGATGGATTCATTATAGCACGCTCGACGTAAAAAGTCAATAGTTGAACCATTACGTCTTTTCCCCTATCATTCCTATTACATTCATTAACAAAGAAGGTTTATATGAAAGAATTGATAACACCCCATCTTCGGGATTTGATTGCGCGTGGAAGTGTTGCAATTCAGCGACAGTTTAAAATTCCACGAAACAAAATAACACGAAAACCGTTTTCCGATCTTGATCCTCTAAGCGAATCTGAATACAGTCCCGTAAAAGGACTTGTTCACAAATTCGGAAATCGTGCACTCGTAAAGATAACTCTTCGGTGCGCCGCCAACTGCCAGATCTGCACACGAAGAAGAGAAATAGGATCTCCACTGGGAGACCTTACTTCAGAAGAAATTGGTGCGTGTGCACAATACATCAAAGAACATCCAGAAATTGATGAAATCATCATAAGCGGCGGAGATCCGTTTTACGTGCCAAAAGACACATTAGAATTTCTGGAACTTATTGAACATATTGATTCAGTAAAAGTGATACGTATCGGAACACGTCTTCCTATCCATTCTCCAAGAAGTTTTGAAGCAAAACTTGTGGGTGATTTATTGAAGAAGATACACAAAATGGCAAAAGAACGGCCGTTTTATATTCTTATTCACTGCAATCATCCCGATGAACTTACCAAGCCGGTTTTCAATGCAATTGAGACGCTGAAGGAAACCGGAGCAACACTTCTTTCTCAAAGTATTTTTTTGAAAGGGGTAAATGATTCGGTGGAAACGCTTCAAAAACTTTTCACCACACTGCACCATCATGGAGTGCAACCCTATTACATTTATCGGTGTGACTACGTTCATGGACTTGAACGATTTGTTTGTTCGCTACGAACGGAACGCAAAATCATGACTGAGCTACGAAAATGTCTTTCAGGAATTGCATATCCTAATTATGTTGTTGATGTTGTTGGCCGTGGAAAAATCCCAATCCCGCTTGGATTTTGGAAGTCAAAAACAAGAACATGCATAGATTTTGACGGAAAAATAATTAAATTATAACCCCACATATTGTGGGGCTTTTATTACAAAATTTTTCTCAATACACATACTTTTATTCCATAAACAAAGCCCCTTAATGGGGCTTAATTTTTGAAATGGACTCCGGTTGCACCGGAATATAATGTTGGGCTTGCAAATCCAAAACTCCATGCCCAAATTATTTCTGAAAGTGGGACGTTTGCTATCCGCACTCCCATTGGGTGGTTATATAACATCCACCAATTTTTTAATATCTCTTCAGCATTCAGAAAAATTAAAAATCCTCCAGAATAAATTGAAAATAATAAGAGTAAAAATATTGCTCCGGTAAGAATTGCGGGCCTTATCAGATCTACTCTTTTAGTAAGAGCTGCGCAAGAAAACAAAAACATGGAAAGCGCCGTTGCAAATATTGAATTAATTCCAATAAGTTCAATCAGGAAAAGTGAAAAACAATATATGACAACCCCAATTGTAACGGCAATAAAAATCTTTTTTACAATTGAGATTCCTTTTTCGCGTGTTCTCTTCTTGGAAAAAAGCGTTTCGTAACAGGTACTTCCTATTCCGGCGACAGAAAATCCAAAAATAGCATCTTCTATGAAAACCGGAATAGAAAAGAAAGATGTAAAAAGAACACTCTGAGGGAACCAATAATCAGAAAAATAAAGCGTCTCAAAAAATATCCCTAAAAATATACCAACAATACTTCTGAGTATTTGATGTCTCCGCGTTTCTTTGTTTGCTAAAAAAAAGAGGAGAATCCAAATCGCCAAAAATGGTGTGCATAAAACAAAGTATGCACATTTCTGATCTAGAAACATATCACACTCCATTATTAATTATTAATGTTTGCTAATTAAACAATACAACAAAAGGGGACAAAGGTCAATAATGCTATATGGAGGCATTACCGCAATTAAAATACGTCAGTAAAAACACCCAAGACAAACTTGGGTGTTTTTACTCCACGATCTAAATTATTAGATACGGGATACGTTTACTGCGTTTGGTCCCTTTGGAGAATCAGCTTTTTCAAAAGATACTCTATCACCTTTTTGAAGATCTTGAAAGCTTACGCCCTTAAGTTCATTACTGTGAAAAAATAAATCCTTCGCTTCGCCTTCAATGGCAATAAATCCGAATCCTTTTTCTTCAACAAGATTCTTAATTGTTCCTTCCATAATTATAAAGTTAATTTAATTTGTATTTTAAGGTTTTATCCTAAAGTTTAGTTCTGGAAAAGCTCGACTAAATTTTTATTCCACAACTATCTTGCTGCTATTGATACTAGCATCTAAGAACCAACTAGTCAAGACAACTATCAATTTAAATAACTCCCCAAAGAAAAGTGAGTTACAAATTACTTTTTCATAAGTAAATTTAATTTTTTTTCTCTAGATAAACGTTTTATCGCAGCCTCTCTACTTCGAGCATCCTTAAGAGTCTGGAACGTTTCCGAATACTTCAAAACTACTGGCCTTCGTATTTTTGTGTAGTGCGCTCCTTTTTTTGCGTGATTATGTTCGTGTATCCTTTTTTCAAGATTGCTAGTGCTACCAACATAGAGAGTCAAATCAACACACTCTACGATATAAACAACATACTGATTTAAGGTTACAGACTTCATCAAATTAAAATTTCTCTAAGCAATTCCTTTATACCAATTTTATCCTTTGTTGAGTAAGGAATAATTTGATGAGTCCCCACAAGTTCTTTTATTATTTCAAACTGCTTCTTATATTCTTTCTGTTTCAATTTATCTATTTTGTTCGCAACAATAATAATTTCTTTCCTATATTCCTCTAAACTATGAAGCATTTCTATGTCATCTTTGGTTGGACCAACTGAAGCATCAATTATTACAATAACCTTCTTTTGCTCACCATGAGAAGCAAAAAAATACCACCGTATCATTTCTTGAAGACTTTCTCTCTGTTCTCGCGAAACCTTTGCGTATCCATATCCTGGAAGATCAACAAAATACAACAATTTGTTGATCAAAAATAGATTTATCATCTGAGTACGCCCAGGAAAAGAACTCGTCCTCGCCAGATCATTTTGATTAACGAGGGAGTTAATGACGCTGGACTTACCAACGTTTGAACGCCCAATAAAAGCAATTTGTGGAACACCATCGCCAAAAATACCGTCACCCGCAAGTGCACTTTTTATAAATTGAGCTGATTCTATCTTCATATATTCAATATTATATCTAAAAACCGATTCTTAGAATCGGTTTTTAAATTGTTATTTCTTTGCTTTCTTCTTTTTCTCAACCGGTTTCTTAGTTGGTATTTTCTTTGTTTTTTCTTTCTTTTCAACTACCAATTCTTTTTTTTCTTCCTTTACTAGAACTGCTGGAATTAAAATCTTCATAATTCTATCAAGTTTTGCGTTTATTGCATCAAATTGTTCTTTATATTGATTTGTTGGCTTATCATTGCTTCTGTCATTACTTCTATTTATAGCACTGCCATTTTTTTCAAAACAATCACTGCAATAGACTGGCTTGTCCCCCGTTGGTTTAAATGGAACTTCGCATTGCCGCGCACATTTATCGCATGTCGCATTAAACATCTGTTTATCTCTACTCATGAATGATGAATCTCTCTTGCCACCAAAACTTGGTTTTCTGAAATTATTTCCACCCGATCGCACCGATCCGCCATCATTATCATGATTTCGAAAACAATCACTGCAATAGACTGGTCTATTTCCGGTTGGCTTAAAAGGAACTTCGCATTCTTTCTTGCAATCGCTGCAAATAACCTTGCTCATAACAGATCCTCTATCGCCACCGAAACTACGCTTGCCGGAATCTCTTCCGCCAAATCCCCCCCCTCCACCTCTTTCACTTGATTTATTACCTCTTTTAAATATTTTCATTATTTATATGTTGGATTTCCAACTACTTAGACTCTATTCCTTTTTTCGACAAACCGCAAATCGCCATTCTGGTCATGTTGTGTCAACTAGTCTTTCTCTAAATCAAGAGTTTCATCGATGCGAATCTGACTAATAAATTCTGGGACGTGACTCACAAGAATCATTGCACCCGCATATTTATCAAGTGCCGCTGCAATTATCGGGAGGTGACGAAAATTCATATGATTTGTTGGCTCGTCGAGAATAAGAAGTCCTGGACGCAACAACACAAGCTGTGCAAGAGCAACCAATCCCTTCTGTCCCTCGGAAAGTGTTCCAATCTTTGCCTTCATCACGTTCTCTCCAATAAGAAATCCAGCAGCGGTAGAGCGAACCTCACTTTCAGTAATCCGATCCATTACCGAAGAAAGAGAGTGATATACCGTATCGTCAAAATTTAGCGTGGAAAAATCCTGTCGGTAGTATCCAACTCGAACTCCGTCTGTAATTGTAGATTCTTTTCTATCTTTATGTGTAAGCGATTCGAGGAGTGTACTCTTTCCGATTCCATTCGGTCCTTTCAATAATAAATGCTGATTTTTTCTTAATGAGATATTTTTCTTTTTATTAGTGGGTTTGTGATTTTTAAAAACGGTATAAGAGGAAATATGTATTATGTCTCCAATAAGATCTTCTTGAGATGGAATTATAAATGGTCGAATGGTTTTATCCTCCTTTCTCACGTCTACCATTTCTTCTTCCATCTCTTCTGCCTTTTCACGCATCTTTTTTGCTACTAATCGCATCTGGCCTCCTTTGTGGGCAAAAAAGTTTGCCTTCTCTTTATTCGCCTCAACCTCTTTCGCGAGAAGTGCATTTTTTCTATTCTCTTTTTCAATGCGCAAAGAAATTTGCGCAACAACATCTGAATAATTTCCTACATACTGTTCAATTTTTCGTGTATACACATCGAGATATAACACTCCTTGTGTAAATGCGTTTAAAAATTCTGCATCATGTGAAATAACAATACATGTTTTTTTGTAATCAATGAGAAATTGAGTAAGGTGTGCGATTCCTTCTTTATCAAGATTATTTGTTGGCTCATCAAGGAGAAGGAGATCAGGTTTTTGAATTAGTGCAGACGCAAGAAGAAGTCGTGCCTGCTGTCCACCAGAAAATGATTGTATCGTTCGATCGTGTGGAGCGTGTACATTAACGACCTCAAGCACCTCATCGATGCGAGGATCAATATCATATATCTTTTTGAGAAAACATTTTTCAAAAAATTCACGTACCGTTAAATGCATTTCTCCACGAGGAATTACTTGGCGCGCAGTCGCAACACTTAATCCTTTTGCAACACTTATTGTTCCTGATTCTGGAGACAACAAACCAGTGATAAGTTGAAGCATGGTACTTTTCCCTGAACCATTCTGACCCATAAGTGCTGCTTTCCATCCATCGCGAAGCGAAAAATTAACCTCACTTAAAATGGGGTGATGATATCCGAAATCAAAGGATACTTTATCAAATCGTAATATAACTTCGTTGTGTGCCATGAGTAATGTGTTTGTATCGTGTCAGCGCTTAATTCTGCTAGAAAAACGGGGTGATGTCAATCCCGTTAGAGATAAGGGGGGTTATAAATGCTTATGATGTTTGTAAAAAATATTTAATTAATTCGTTAAGGTAAAAATATGACAAACGTGTAAAATCTCTAATGGGATCAATCCCGTTAGAGAGAATGGAGATTATAAATGCTTATATATTTGATTAATATGTAAACGAAGATAACAATACATATATGAACAGTCACACGATATGGGATGTGGCGGTAATAGGAGGAGGCCAATCAGGCATGATGGCGGCAGGAAGAGCGGCCGAGTTGGGTGCGCGTGTAATTCTCATAGAAAAGAATGAAACGCTGGGAAAAAAATTACTTATTACTGGCGGCGGAAGATGTAATCTCACTAATGCAGAACCTTCTACGCGTGCCTTTCTCTCAAAATTAAAGGGAAACGATAAGTTTCTTTTCTCTCCATTTGCTCAAATGGATATTGAAAAGACTATTTCTTTTTTCAATGATCGAGGCTTATCAACAAAAATAGAAGCCGGAAGGCGCGTCTTCCCCACAAGTGACAAGTCGCGTTCAGTACTCGACGTACTTGTTAAATACATGAAACAAGGAAGAGTCGAGATACTAACAAAAAGTTCAGTAAATACACTAATAAAAAATGTCGACAATACATTCAAAATAGAAATTAAAGATAGCAAACAAATCATTGCACGTAATGTTGTTATCGCAACTGGCGGCACATCGCGCCCAGAAACAGGATCAACAGGAGATGGCTTCATGTGGCTCGCGTCACTTGGACACACAGTAAAAGAACCGAATGCGTCTCTTGTCCCAATCGCAATACACGATACGTGGGTAAAAACATTACAAGGTATTACACTAACCGATATTAAAATAAATGTACTTCAAAACGGAAAAAAACAATTTGGAAGATTAGGCAATATATTATTTACCCATTTTGGTATAAGCGGTCCCACTATTATTAATATGAGCAAAGATGTAAGAGATCTTTTACAATATGGCACAGTCACAATTGAACTTGATCTATTTCCAAACCTTGATGATGGTGCAATAAACGAGAAGCTTAAAACACTCTTTATAAAGGAACAAAATAAAAAATTAATAAATGTTATTTGTGTACTTGCGCCCGTCGCAGCATTTCGGTCAATACTCATTAATCTATCAAAGATGAATCCAGACACATTCTGCCATAGTATCACACGAGAAGATCGTTTAGCGCTCGCAAAACTATTGAAAGGAGTGCCAATGAGCGTCAAGGAAATATTAGGAAAAGAAAAAGCAATCGTCACAAGTGGTGGTATTCCACTTACTGAAGTAGATACAAAAACAATGCAATCAAAACTACATAACAACCTATATCTCACTGGGGACATATTAGATATAGATAGACCATCGGGCGGATATAGTCTTCAGTTATGCTGGACAACTGGATATGTTGCGGGAACCGCCGCCCGCAATGCGCTCAAAAAAAATTAATTTTCCAAAAGTGTTTTATATATTGAGAAACTAGATAATTGATGTTTATTTAATCCTCTCGTTTCTCTTACTTCTTTCTGTTTTAATATTTTCAATTTCATTTTCAAATCAAGAGATTTTTTTAATGCGCAATGAAATTCTTTTTCTATCCTGTTTGAACACTTCAAAAACCAAACTTCAATCTCCCACTTCACTTTTTTATGTTCTAACTTCAAAACAATTATAAAGCCTTCAGGTCTGTTTTCTCTTTTAAATTTTTCAAAATCACCATATTCATACTTTTGAAATAGTCGTAAATCAACGAGTCTATTAAGTGCCGCGACTGATGCGCATCTCGGATTCTCACATACAACACAAATATCTATATCAGGATCGTACATAACATCTAAATCATATGCTCCACCTATTTCCACAACACCAAACTCAGATAGAATATTTACTACATCTGTTCTCTTGAGAATTTCTGTGGCATATTTTTTTATCTTTTTTGAATATGAGATTAAATTCCTACTCATATAGTAATTATTAAATTTTTTCTAATTTTATCGTCAAGAGTAAAGTCGCCTATTTTGCCTACTTTTCCAGTTAAATTCTGAATACCAAACTCTTTGTAACGCGGGACCAAATGCCAATGAACGTGATTCACCTCATCCATATACAGCAGGTAAACCTTTTTAACTTTTAAGGTTTTCATCATTGCTTTTCTTATATCATCCACTCTATTCATCAAATATTCATAGTCGTTTCTTCTTAACAAGTGCAGATCTTTTACCTTTTTATTCCAAACTACAACTACATGCCCGCGAACAATTGGATTATTGGCCAAACATGCATAAAGTTTTTTATCTTTATAGATAATGGCACTTTTAAATGGCTTAGGAAGACTGTCTTTCATATATAGGCAATATCTTTATTGTAACAGTATTTTTTATTCTAAATTTGAAATCGTTTTAAAAATCAATTTTTAATTTTCTGCGTCTATAATAAATAATAAACGCAACATTAATCGCTATGAGTAGCACCCAATTGATAATGCTCACATATGGATATTCCCACCAATTCCAACCCAAAAGTCTTTGTGGATTATAATCTAAAAATGGATAAAATAAACGAGCCAGTGGATCGCCATGATGAGTAAACAGATCCAGAAAAATATGAAGGGCATATGGACAAATCAATATCCAATAACGTCTAGCAAAAACAACTAAAATACCAGAAAAAACTGCAAGACCAAGAAGGCCGTGACTATACCCATATAAGTCCCGACTCCACGCAGGTAAGGTACTCCAAACAAATGTTAAATCTAAACCTTGAGTAACTTGTAAATAGAAAAAACCTGCTACAGTAGAAATTAAGTCTGGCAAAAAACCACCAACAAGGATTGGTATGAGTAATTTTGGTTGGCGAACAAAGGTCATCCCCCAAACACCATGAGAAATGATGTCCATATATTTAGTTATATCATAAAAAACACCCAAAGGTGTTTTTTATATTTCAATCATTCACTGTAATTAATTTTATTTGTGCTTTTTGTCTTTCTTTCTCGCTAGCATAGCCCGTTTTATTTCTAATCGTTTTTTTGTTTTGTGGGAGTGTGTTTTTATTGGTTTCCCGACTCCAGTACGTCTTTTTGCCATATATATTGGTTAATTGTTTATGTTCTGAGTGTAACAGAAAATCCTAAGAAGGGAAACGTTCTTGTGCGTTCGCCATTGTTTAGAGAAAAAGTGATACAAAAACATAATCATGATAAGATTAGAAAATTGAGAAAAACACCCTACCCTAACACTACAATTTATCAGTTATGTCAAAAAAATATTTAAAAGAACTATTTACACTTTTTCTTTCAATATCCGGTTATGTACCGAGTCACGCCACAATACTTAGAACGATTGCCATGACACTGGCCCTCGCTCTTTCTTTTTATTTTATTTACTTTCAAACACATAATTCGGGGCTTGCAATTGCTTATTTTGTACTTTCAGAATTCCTCTACATAGGTTTTGTATATTGCGTCCTATCAAAAAATGGCCTCCGACATTGGTTTATTAAAAAATGGGGCAATGAGGAAAGAGGATATTTAGCATTTGAGGCAATCCTTGGTTTTTTATTTTTTAATAATGGGGCAAGTATTGCGTATATCTCATCTTCAACCACTGGAATTTTATTCGATTTCGTTCCGAAAAAACTCATACTTATATTGGTAATTGGAATGTTTGGTCTTGGTTTTATTGTTAAAATACTTGCAGCAAAAGCAATATCAATTGATATATATTACTGGAAAGATATGTTTTTAGGGAGAAAGATATGTGATTTTGTAATAACGGGACCATACAAATACTTCAAGAATCCAATGTATGGTGTCGGACAACTTCAATCATATGCAATTGCAATCTGGTATGGATCTATACTTGGCTTATTTGTCGCAGTAGTAAATCAATGTCTAGTGTTTTCCTTTTTCTTTTTAAAGGAAAGGGAATTTATAAAAAGAATTTATAAAAGCTAAAAGGTTTATCTATTTTTTGCGTAGAAATCGAATAATAAAATAAATAGCAGTTACCATAAAAAGTAGCAACCAAAACCAAGAAAAATAAATAAGATATTCATAAAAATATAAACCAAACAGAATACCCAACGAAAGAAGGCAAATTTTTATAAGGCTAACTTCCCACCATTGAAATGTCCATGTTTTAAAAATTTTCATAATTCATTAAGGATATTGCATATGACCTTCGTATAATGATAATCCGTGCTAGAAATATAATAACCTCTATATTTTGATTAGAATAAATTCAGTTTATTTTTCTAATTTTTGGAAAAATTTCAAGAAGTAGATGAAATAGAGGAAGTTAAAAAACAATAGATATTGCCATGGATTATATTGCCCTAAAAACCCTAGAAATCCCAAATACCAATGCTTGTCTCTCATATCTAAAATTATATCAAAAACAATCCCTTTAATTTTGCAATAAAAATAGCTCCGCATTGTAGAAGTTATAAAAACTACTGAAGTGTTTTTATATTTGTCTTTAGCTCTCTTAATATTTTCGCAACAGCATCCTTGGCGTCTTTAGATTTTATTGTTAAGAGTCTTTTTCTGTTATCCAAATAGGTATCTGCCAACTTATCCGCCCAACCACCAGTTCCTCCGATAACAACAGTTGGGATATTTGACTGATATGCAATGGCTATTTCAGTAAGAGTTCCCGATCCGCCTGATATTGCAATTATAGCGTCACAAGAATTAACTAGAACAAACTCTCTACCGCCACCTCTTTCTAGGCCGGTAGAGATTACAACGTCAGTATCTCCATTTTTATCCCATATATCTTTGCCCTTGCCATAGGTGACGCCAACGGTAAATCCATTGACGCTTTTT
Source organism: Minisyncoccota bacterium (assembly GCA_041659005.1). Taxonomy (GTDB): domain Bacteria; phylum Patescibacteriota; class Minisyncoccia; order UBA6257; family GWB1-50-10; genus LiPW-41. The sequence continues at coordinate 24,428 of JBAZZD010000001.1, forward strand.
GCTCCCCTTGAAGCTGCCGTGGAAAGCGAATCATAGTCCTTTTCTGCTCCATACACGGTTATGTTTCCGGAAAGCGCTATTTGTTTCCCAACGTCAAAAGCTATTTGTTCTATTTCTTTTGAATAATTTAAGTCCGCCGCCGAGCCCATTACCCCTATTTGATATTTTCTATTTTTTTTCATACTTGTAAGATTAGTCTTCTACGGTTTGAATAAAAAGTAAAGAAACCCTACAAATAAGATTGCCACGTCAAAAAACGCCTCACATAACTGCAAGGTATTTTTAACCGCTCTCCATGGGACGTCGCTGGAGTGAATTTGGGAGAATAATACCCTAAACCTTCTTCTCTAATGTATTAAAGATCTCATCCATAATCGACAATGTCCCAGCAATTGATTCTTTATTTTGAAGATAGTCTTCTCTACTAAACCATTTGGCATATTGCCCCTCGGATGATACGATCACATCTCTCTCAAAATCATCATTTACACAAAAGAGGAAAAGATAGAGTTCTGCAGAGGAAAAATGCTTTGTCGCAGAAAGATTATATACTTTGAACAAACGAAAGTTTTCAGGGATTATATTAAGCTCTTCTTTTGATTCTCTCACTAATGCTTGCACGGGCGTTTCTGTCTCTTGGATGCCACCTCCAAAGAAGCCGAACATGTCTCCTCCACGTTCATGATTTTTGGCTCTTTTTTGCATAAATAAATATACCAATCCGTTAATCACCTTATATGGGACAAGAACAGAAACTTTTCGTTTTTCCATGACATCATTAAATCATTTCATAATTTTAAAGTCTACAAAAAGAAAAAATAACCCATATTCTATGTGGGCTATTTTTTGCTCTAGGGATGCGACTCTAACTTATCAAAACCTAGTGATTATATTGTTGAATCTTAAATACATGTATTTCTTCTGCACTAGAGTCCTCAGATAACTCCAATAATTCAGAATTTCCAAAATGAAACATCATTAATACCTGCTTCCAATCTAAATTATAGTAAGTCGCATAAATCATTTTCCCAAAATCGCCATGAGTGACTAAGAGTATATTTCCGTTTGTGTATTTTTCCTTTAGGGAGATGAGCAGCTTTTTAGCGCGCGCAACTAATTGAGGAAATGTTTCTGATCCTTCGGGGCTTAGGAAATAACAGATGGTATCAGTCTCAATAATGTCTGGGAAACACATTTCTTTTATTTTCTTTTGTTGCTGACCCGTCATAACGCCAAAATCTCGCTCAATTAAATCAGCAAGTGGTTCAGGCTTCTTATTACCAATAATATTGGTAATTATTTCTGCTGTTTTATATGCCCGCTGAAGCGGAGATGAATAGACATAATCAAAATAAATTCCAGTCTCTTTTATCTTTTCTGCAGTCTCTTTCGCTTGCTCAATCCCCTTTTCTGATAATGGTTGATCACGATGACCATTTAAAATACCACTCGCATTATCGAGATCTTGTCCGTGTCTAGCTAAATAAATTTTGAGCATATTAATAAAAGTTCTGGTGTCACATCCACCCTCTAGATGGTATGGAGTTTCTGGACTGTCCTATCTCCGTCAAAAGTCATTATTTTCGCTAACAAAATTTTGACAGGGATGAGTCGGTTTCACCAAATTTATCTGCTCTGCCAGTGGGACGCCGTTGGAAATAATTTAGTGGAATAAAAATCCCCATAGTATGGGGATGTCTCAAGTTTTGCTTAACTTTTGAAAAATTAAGCAAATTCCGATTACATTTTTCTGCTGTCATATGCCCAATGTAAAACAGCCTGTCTTTGAGTGGGACGGCAGGTCAAATCTTTCGTTCGGCAATTCTTTCTTATCTGTGATATATGTCGACGGATTGCTTTCCATCGCTTGATCTGTAGTTCATCTTCAATGGGAAGTCTTCTACCCATATAGTATCGGCAATACCACTGAAACCAACCTCTTGGATCATCCTTGTAAATCCAACCTTTTTTTCTCCAAACGGACAAGGGCTGACTGGCGTTCACTTTAAAAAAATTCAGCGTGTCATCATGATGTTCCGGCGAAAGTTTGGCGCGCGTAAACCAGTCTTTGGGAAACTCTTTCTTGCAATCGGTCATATATTTGCCGCCAAAAACGCCGAGCATGAGCATCTGTTTTGGCGTAAGCTCCGGTTTGAAATCCGGATGAAAATTTCGTCCCACCGGTTCGGTAAGTTGGTATTTGTAGCCCCTCTGGAATTTATCGTTTACTTTGACGGTCTTTTTCATAGATTTCATTATTGACGATTATACCACTCTTTATATAATTTTATGGTATAATATTATTATATGTGTTGGAGGTCGAAACGCATACTGAGTAAAATTAAAAACTAACAAAACATTATGAACAAACTCAATGCTTTCGACTGGCTTGCTGTGGTACTAGTTATCGTCGGTGGCCTAAACTGGGGATTAGTCGGTATTTTCAACTTTGATCTCGTGACCACCATCTTCGGTGATATGTCCGCGCTCTCAAGAGTCGTGTACGCGCTCGTCGGACTTGCTGCCGTCTATCTCGCCGCTATATCCATGAAGCTTGCTAAGCAGTAAGCTTTTTCTATTTAAATAAAAATCAAACAAGAAACCGTCTCTTTAACGAGCGGTTTTTTGTTGTCATTCAATCTCAATCATTACTTCGTTTCTATTGAGCCACGGGGCGGTAAATGGCGCATTGTATCCAGCATATTCAGGTAATCCTTTCGGCATAATAGAATCTCGTTCTAAAAATTTGAGTAGTTCTTGTTTTTTATCTGCGACACGATCAGCATTTCTAAACCACGAAAACCTCAACGCTGCCACTTTTCGTGCCTCTTGGGGAACAATCTTCACTTCGGGATTATTTGGTTTTGGCAGTGTCTCAAGTGAATATTCAAACGGCATAACAAATGAGATAATCCTTTTTGTATTATTTCCGGTTTCAACTACCGGCGCAGTCATGGTCAAGACCTCACTCTCTTTTTCCATGACCGGAGTGGTCATTGCTATCTTTTCGGACTCTGCCTCTGTTACTGGAGCGGTCATGGCAATGCCGGTTTGTTTCGTGTTATTGCCGAAAATATAATCAGCGAGAACACGGAAGCCTTGATTGAGCGCTTCATTATAAGTACCGGATACTTCAACTTTAGCGGTAAGATATGGTTTATACAAACGTATTTCGTACCCCTCACTCTTCTCTACGACAGTATATTCAGGTGTTTTTACTGAGCGATTTAAAAAATAACTAACCGCCGTCCACACGAGAAGTATGGCGACGATAACCAAAAGTATTATGTATATGATTTTTTTCATTTGTATAGGAGCTAACAGATTGATTATAACAAATAATTATAATAATGATTAAAATTCTCCGCTCCGATGGATAGCGGATGTTAGAACTATAATTGAGAAACAAGAAGGATATATTCATATTCCTGACTTTAAAATGTATGCTGATTTATAGTTCACCTCACCACTCCACTCACTGTATTTTATTGCTTTGTTGTAACTTTTACTTCTGGATAATTAGATAATATCTCACTAGGAAAAGAAGCGTCGCTATTATTAAGATACTTATCAAAAAAAGATAAGATATAATCGTTAGTTATCCGTTTCATTGTATTGGCATCTATTTTACCAGTCATGCCAATAAATTTAGTGCCTGGCATTATTATCTGATTATCATCAAAATTCATATGCTTACTACCTGAAATTGTAACCAAATAAAGCTTATTTTTGAATTGATTAATAATAAAATCATTTACTCCAGAAAACGGTTCACTATACATTGTTATAAAAGGTTGCTGAATTTCACCACTAATCACACCGCCCCACTGAAATCCATCCATATTAACACCAGCTTTGAAACGATTATCAATTAAACAAACCTGACCAGCCACTGCCCCCCCCATTGAATGGCCCAAAATTCCTAGACGAGATAAATCAAGTTTATTATAAAAAATATTGTCTTGTTGTAAATTAATTTTTTCTATTTCATTAATCATAAATTGAATATCATCTGTTCGCACATGCAAAACGGTATTCATAAATACATCGCTATTCAATATTTGTTTGGCAATTTCTTTTTTTTCATTTACATCAATACTTGTCCAAAATTTTTGCCAAAGCGGCGTAGTAGTCCTTTGACCTTGTTGATAACTTTCAAGATGTTCTTTGCTAAATGGTATTATTTTACCATCGGAAGAAACTATAGATTGAGATTCATAGGGCTGATTTAAAGCAAATACAATATAACCATGACTAGCTAACTCCTCCATCAATATCTGATAATCATCATAATTTGATAAAAAACCATTTGAAAATACAAGTACTGGATATACTGACTGTTGATTTGAAACTGGTATATCTAAGTATGAATTAGTTTTTATCAAATTATAATGTCCAAAAATAAAGTTAGGTGTTCCTCCAGATTCAATTGAACCAATCAGCGAGGTATCTTTTCTATAAATCATTGAATTTCCTACGGTCAAATCAGCTGGATACCATATTCTAGATATAAATTCACGATGATCAGTTGAATCTTCGGTAAATACTTCGGGGCGATTTATATCAGAAAAAGACATAAATGTCGTTCCTACTGCATAGTTACCACTTGGCTTTGGTAAGTTCACCACGGGAAATAAATACAAAACAAAACCTGAAATTATTAAATATAATAAACCAAAAATAATAAGAATATATCTTAATATTTTAAATTTTCGTGACCCTATTTTGTTTATATGATCTTCTTTTAATATTTCAATTTTTCTTCGTTTGATTCTAATTATACTTATTATACTAATAATGAATAAAATACTAGTTAAAATATATATTGGAATCATTTGCCACTGATATTTTACAAAAATTAGATGAATTACTATCAAGAATACCGTTAAGCCAGATAAAAAATTCATCCAATGTGATCTTCTTATTCCTGAAAATAAAAATCCAATTAAGGCTAGAAACAATAATGTGAAAATTGAAATTTTAAACATAAATTAAATGTATTGTTTTATTATTGATAATACCACCACTTGAACAAATAAAAAACACTGATTATATCAATGTTTTTTTAAATGGCTCCGAGCTGTGCAGGAACTTAGAACCGTTATTTTAAGCGGTTGGCACTCCTACGAAATGGACGCGGCCGTTAAAATGCTCCGGGGAGAGGAACCGTTCGACTTGATTGATTAAAAAGTCAGTTACTTATTTTTTAAACCTTCTAAGTACTCATCCACCGCTTTGATAAATATCTTAGGTTTTGCCAAATGAACATCATGTATGGCGTTTACTTTTACCACTTTAATATCTTTGATAATCGAACGGATTTTCTCAACATTGTTATTATCCAACGCACCGATCAACCCCCAAGTTTTATGTCTCGACCAATATGCATGTATCAATAAAACAGGACATTTAATTTTTTTCAGTGTTTCTTCCGGATCAAAACCTTCGGTTAGTCTTCCGTCAATTGTCGCTTTTGAAAAATCGACATCATACTCACTTATAAATTTTAATCCTGCCCTTTGGTCAAACCTGGCATTAAGCAAATCATATTTTCTGGATGGACGAATTTTTTTATTAAATTCAAGGCTCATTGCTCTATAACTTGCTATAAAAGAAGGCATAAACAAAAGCTTTTCTTTACCTTCTATTGGAATCCCTTGTTTAGCGAAAAAGCCTTTTATGTCTCTTTTTGGTTTTCCAAGTGTTTCTATCGCGGTTTCAAAAAGGCGATACATGAATTTTTCTTCTTTGATTCTTGGATACATTGAAGAAAAAAGAGGAGGGTCTTCGCTAATTGCTACAGAAACATTTTCGGGAGCATTGGCTGCCAGCCAAAGCGAAAGGATGCCTCCCGAAGAAAGTCCGGATACAATCGCGGGGTTTTTGATAACATTTTTCAAAAATTCTTTAAGGTCTTCCCCGATGATGTTATATGAATATTTTCCAGGAGTGTGCGTTGATTTTCCATGGCCCCTAATATCAACAACAAAAACGTGATAATTTTTTGAAAAATGAGGCATCACAAGTTCATATCCCTGCCAGAACTCCATTTGACCCGGAATAAATAACAACGAAGGACCATTACTTGGACCCTCAACATAATTTAAAGTTACTTTACCGGTATTAAATTTCTTTTCAGTAAATCCTTTGGGGATAGTTTCAACAGAAAGTCTAAACGGATTAAAAGTCTTTACAAGTAAAAAAACTATTACTCCCAGAAATATCCAGAATCCAGGCACATGATAAACTACCATGGCTAAAATCGCCAATATCCCTAAAGCACCGTAAATGATCGCCCTGCTCATTTGTGTATTTTTATTATACCAGTATTCAATATGTAAAATATTTCCATAAACTATTTCTTTTCTTTAGGCGGTCCCCACTGCCAGCGTGGTTTTTCTCCTTTCCAATATCCGAAAATGAATATAAGCGCAATCATGAGCAGAAAGCCCAAGAGTGCCGCACCTGGTGCGTCATCGGTATCTCCAACATAAATACCGGCAATAACAATAGCTATTCCGATGATCACAATAAGCCAGCCTTGCCATTTCACCGGCACCCAGCCCCAGCCGTAGAGCTTGGCCTTGAACCAGTAACCCTGCGGATTGTCTTTTAAATATTTTATGTATTGTTTAAACATATATATTATCTGTTGTTTTTAATGCGATAGAAACTTTCCTAATAATCGCTCTTTAACCTGATAAAGCTCTTCTTTAGTAAACACATCCTGATAATCCCAAAGACGTCCATTTGAACTAAAAGCGTTCAAATAGTGCTCACAGTAAATTTTTGGATTAATAAAGATCGTGTCATCGCGTTTTTCCCAGCCTAGAGCGGAGGTGTAATCATAGCCAATATCGTAACCGCCGATACCAAGCCATTGATGAGCGAGTATATTACGCCAATTATGGATTGATTCGGCCACCTGAGAAAACCTCGTGTCAGATGTATCACCGTCAACAAATTTCTCCAAAAATAATTTATATCCCTCAGGACCGCTTTTGTTGAAAAAACCTTCGGAGATCGTAAGTGCGACCGCGTGAATACCAAGAAACATAAGTGATGTTTGATAGTGATCATCCTCGGTTGTTAAACGAATTTCGTTGTTAAAGAAATTAGCAATAGAATTCAAAAGTGTTTCTATAATTTCTACAGGAGAACCATTTTGAAAACGTTTGATTCTTTTCTCCAGTGGCTCCAAATTGTGTGCTCGATTTTCCATCGTTGTTAATAATTAAGGGTTACAAAATCTTATATAAACTCTTCGTAATTTATTACATAATTCGGGAATATTTTTTTTATCGACGTCTTCTGATTTAGGTATTTTATAATCACGATGCACCATTTTATTTACCTCGTTTTTAAATACCCTGACTAAACTACACAAATCCTCAACCAAATCTTTGAAATCATAAAAGGCAGATGAATTTGCCTTTAAATTATCAATTAATTTATCAAGATTTAAAATTCTTCCGTTAGTTGTGTCATACCATAATTGGTGATTTTGCTGTATATATTTTCCATTTTCATCCCGTTCCCTGAAAACTATTTCAAAAACTCTATGAATTATGCATTCTATTAATTTTCTGGTTAGAATCATCACGGCTAAATAAAGTCCTTCTCTATAGCTCTCATTTATTTCTTTTTTTATGTAATCTAAAAATGGATCATTAAAATCATACTGTAAAAAATCTAAACTATTTTGAACCCCACTTATTTCTTCTTCTAATAATTCTATTTTGTTTTGCGAAATATCTAGTTTGAAATTGGATTTTTTTACTTCGTCTAATAATTCTGGATACCATTTTTTAATATAGGTTCCGTAATAATTCCAGTTATCTCTTTGTGTATTTTTTATTTTTTCATCAAAAATTACTTTCTCTAAAATGGCTAAATATCTATATGAAGGAACTCTTTGCATAAACTGAGCAAAATTATTTTGCTCAGTACTCATGAATGAATAGGCCTCAAAGTTACTATAAAAATTATCGGGTAAATTAATCCCGTTAGCTTTTAAAAAATCAACAAATCCACCATTTTCATAACAGTGTATGTATAGCTTTTCAGATAATTCCCATATTCTGTTATTAATTATTAAAGCCATATTTTACGATTTTGGCGATATAAGTTCCTCACCTTCATCTAGGTGTCTTTTTATATCGTCAGCGATTGATCCAGTTAAAGAATCTACATAGTTTTTTATAACTCCTGGCTGGCACTTGGCGCTTATTTTTTCTAATGCTTCTTTTTTATTTACTAATGCAGGTGGAGCTTGCCCTACTGTGGAACTATAACTACCACTTATCACCTGATGAGTAAAAACGTCTTTTGCTTCATCTAACACCCCTGCTTTTTCGGCCGCCATCAAAAAATTCAAAAACAAATCAATTGTATCTGCACCAAAAGAGATGCCAAAAAAAGCATTAGTAGCTATTTTCAAACTTTCTGCGTCTCCAGTCTTTATTTTGTCACCAATATAGTGCAATAAATAGTCGCCGTGTTCACTATCATGACCACCAATGCTTTTACCCAAAAATCCATCAATATCGAAAGAGAATAAAAGTTCCTCATTTCGCCAAAAATTAATTTTATCCATCAATTTTGCAAAATCATCATAGTTCTTAATTAGCTCCGTAGCCGAACGAAAACCGTCAAAGGGAATTGCATCAAATTTTTCAGCGCCTCTATTTTTAAAATATTCGCTCTGTTTTTTGAGACGATATTCAACCAATTCAATAAACTGATCCAAATCACCATTAAGTGCAAATTTTAATAGATCGTCTGTGTGATAATCTACCGAAGGGATATCTTTTATTATTTCAAATAATTTTTTACGAATTTTATCTAAATCACCGCTTGGTAAATTCCAATTTACGGCATTGTGAACTAGAAAATCGAACATATCTAATACGTTGCTGTTGACTACACCACTTAAAGACTGCTCAAGAATATTCACAACCTGGTTTTTTTCTGTTTGATCCCTGTCCTTAAAAATAAAATAAGAACGATGAAGAATAAGATTCTTAAGATAATCATCTGCTTTCTCAATAATCTGAGATATCCACGGCATAAATTCTGCCGTAGAAACATTATGTCGTATTATAAGGTCTAAAAGATTGTCTACAGCTTGGCGTTGAAGATTATTTAAATCTCCTAAGATTCGGCTAGCATATTTCATTATGTATTGTTTATCCCTATCGGAGGCAACTCTATAAATTCCGAGATGGAATCTATTAGGAACACTACTCAACAAATTTTCATCATCTACGATCTCAATAAATGATTGGTTATTGAATTTAGACCAAGTCTCAACTAAAGGAATAGTCTGCCATTGAGTAATTCCCTTCACTTCATTCTCAAGTTCATATAAGTATTTAATAATCTCGGCTCTGCTTTTATATTTATTAGATAGCCTTTTTACTACCTCATCCAACTCTTCCTGTGGAAAATCATGAAGTCGAAAGTGATTATGAACAAGCCAAGACCATCTATCGCTCTCGGGGGCTCCAGACTCTATTTTTTTAAAATCGGAAATAATCAAATCATGAGCCACAAAATATCGAAAAATAATGTATTCCATTGATCTCGGAAAATTTCTAAGTATGCCAGCAATTTTATCGCTCAAATCTAAATAAATATTATTATTAGCCCAATATCTAACAAGAACGTCTTCGATAGAACTAAGCACCTCATGAGAACTTGTTTCGCTAATTAATTTCTCTAACCATTCAATAGCTTTTGTTTTATCGGATAGAATCCTCTTCCAAAAATCATCGCTTGTGGAGGTTGCCTCGTGACCGATGTCATCAACAATTTCCACGCCTATTTTTTTAATCTTGTCATTGGAGTGAAGAACCAACTTTTTCAGGACATCCATTCCTACATCTCTAAACTCATCCACTGGTTTTTTGTATATACCTTCATAACGCAGAATTCTTCTACCAAAAGTTATTTGGTTACCGTAACTTTCCCTATGTTCATGCGATCCAGAAAGGGATTCCAAGACACCATCGCTAGCAAGCCTTGCTTCGAGTTCGGTACAATTTCCTTTGCTAACCCAATCCAATAATTCCTTTAGTGATTGAGTAGCTGAAGCTATATTTACTTCAATGGGTGATATCGCTTGTTTTATAAGACTAGCGGGCTTGTAATTATCGTAAGTACCCTTAAGGTCTTTCTGGGCAAGATAAAGAATCAATTTTAATATTGCTTTTTCAAATCCAGGTACATGCAAAACATGGTAAATGACTGGCCCATAAGTATCCCGATTTAGTCCATATGAATTCTGTGTATTCGATGAATTTACATAGGCATAAACCAAACTGATTGCCTCTTCAGGGGCTAAAAAAGCAATAGAAGCAGCGAGTTCTAATATTTTAGATTTAGATGAATCGGATGTCTCAGATGTTTCATTAATCCATTTTTGGAAAAGCTCCTTCACGGCTTCGTTCGCCGAATTCGTATCCTTATGTCTAGATGCAGCTGCCAAATTTGCTGTGAGTTGTTTAGGGTAGATAGATAACCAATTCTCAAACATTTCGTTCGCTAAATCTTTTCCATTTTCTTTATCTAATTCTACAGAAAGATAGATATCTCCTTTCATGTCAGGATTAAATCTTATCGAGGCGCCAACAACACGAAGAATTTTTGCCTCAATAAGTTTATTCAGAGCTTCGTTTATTAAATCTACTTTTAATTCCAAAACAGTTGCCAACTTATCAAGCACATTATTTCCACGTTTTTCTTTTGAAAATGGGACAATAATAGATAGCTCTCTTAAAAAAGCCTTTGAGTTGCGTTCATCTAATACACCCTTAAGTGCGTTTACGGTTTCTTGGTCTAAATTATCTTTAATCTGCTTTTTAACTTGACTCGGGTTTAAGTCGCCACCCTTAATAAGTTTTCCTGTCGTGATTATTAAAAACAAATTTCCATTTAGTTCTTTTACGATTCTTTCTGGATGATTAATCTTTTTTGAATCAGCTGCTAGATTTAAAATTTCTATAAGTTCCTTCTCGGAAAGATGAGGTAACTCAAGTAAATTATAATTATCTACCCGCTGCGAATCCGCTAAATTCTTAACAATTTCTTTCCCAGAACTGCGACAAGACAAGACAACCTTTAACTTTCCAGGAGAAAATGTCTTAGTGTGAGCAATTAATTTTCTTGTATCGTCTAAATATCTTTCAGCGTCATCTAGAAATATCAAGGAATTCTTTTCGTGATCTAACTCATTGATAGCTTCGTTAATATCTCTAATCCCAGGTCGACAAAACCATGTTTGAATACCTGGCCATAAAGAATCGCCATTTTTTCCAGATTCTACAATAAAATGTGTTTTTCCATAGCCACCTCCAGAATGAACAATAAGAAGATTAGATGTATTTTTTTGTATAAATTCCTTTAAAATATTTACTGATTCTTCTCGGCCGACAAAAACTCCTTTAAGAAGCGGCTCTGATTCGGCGAATACATGAGCTGGAACGAATGTTGGTTCTTGGGGATCGCCAAAGTAGTTATGCCTTAATAGCGGATATTGAGTTGTTTTACTTTCTAAGTTGGCTCGCGGCCAAATAAATAACTGATCGACGAATTTTTTATTTTCGTTTAGCTTCTCAAGTTTACCTATATGATCGTCGGTGCCTATTCTCAAATCAGCATTTGTCGCAACCAGTAAAAAATTCACTTTATTCTTCTTTGCCTTTTCTAACTCCTTTTTAATCTCTCTCTGTAATTGTTTATAGGCTGCCTCAAGATTATGTTTGGTCCATTTCGCTTGGAAATTCCAAACACCCTTAAGACCCATATATGGTCCGTCATAACGCCCATCCCAACCGCCATCTGCTCCAATTTCCGGATTGCTTGAGAGAAAAGCGGGGTGGTTAATTTCTAATGCAAAAAGATCGTTTACTAAACGTTGGAAGTCTCTATCATTATTGATTTTATTCCAATCTAGGTTTTTCATAATTCAAGTGCCATCCATTCTTTCCAATCATCCTGTTCGCATTTCTCCCAATCATAAATAGCCTTGTCGCTGATGTGCCAGGCACGATTGCGTTCAATGACAATACCGCCGAAAAGCTTCTTGTTTTTCTGATCGGCAATGTATTTCTGCAAAGCTTCGGCTTTAGCTTTGGTGTAGGTTATACCGTCCCGATCACCGGAGTCTTTGACTTCAAACAAACCGATTCGACCGTCGGCAAACTTCACTAAATAGTCCGGGTAGAACGTATAGATGCCTCCGGCATATTCGTACTTTATGCCAAAGTAATCCTGCTTATTCTCTCCATTTTTCCACCACCAATCAATCTTAGAGGCGTTGTCGTTCAAGAATGACTCAAACTCACGTTCTGGCTTTGAGCGATCCACATTGAGATAACACGGATCATAAGCATACTTTTTCGCTTTTACGATTTCATCGGTGTACTCGTTATAAAACTGCTCAGGCTGAAGCTCAAAAGGATATCGCTGTTCGCTTTCCTCGATACGCTCTCGGACTTCCTGCTCTTTAACAGCCTTATAGTTATCAATCGCCGTAGCCAGTACGTGCTCAAAGTAGCCACGATTTTTATCGTGCAAGAAAACCTTCTGCGCCATGAGCATATTTTCCTCACCCCAGCTCTTTGAGCCGAGCACCCCCTGAAACCAGAGATAGATGGCCGCTTTAACCGACGGGACCGAACGCTTCACGTTCTTGAAAGGTCCGAGATTGTTTTTAATGGTCTGCTCAAAAAAGACCATGAGCTCGTCGGCCGCCACCTGAAGCTTGGCAAAACCTTCGGCACCGAGCTTACCCTCAAGCTCATCAAAACTTTTTATATCCAAATGCGTATCGGCGATAATTTCTTGCTGATACTTCTTGATATTGAGATCAACGCCCTTGCTCTCAACTTTCTTGGCGTTCTCCGCTGGTTTATTTTTGCGTGATACGCCAAAGTATTTATTGGCTGTTTCTTCAAAGACATCGTGGAAGCTGGATGTGACATCGCCATAATCCGCTCGAGCTTTGTAGTACGACTCTATCTTGAGCGATTTGTAATCCTTTGTGCGTCCAGCTCGCAAATGCTTGATGATGTTCGGATTGTATTCTTCCTTTTTAACTTCGATTGATTTGAGATTGGTATAGATATAACCACGATTGAGCATTTCGTGTCCGTAGTGTCGCTGTTCCGGCATACGCAAAATACGGCCAACAGTTTGGATTTCAAAGACGATATTATGTGTCTCTCGAAACTTCACAAGAATGTGTGCTCGAGGACAATCCCAGCCGGTATCAATGGCTTGCTTGAAAATAAGAAATTCAATCTCGTTATCCGGCTCGGCGATCCAATCAATAAGCTCTGACTTCTGTTCGGCCAGCCAGATAGCCAGCTTGCCGTTGCCGTGCCCATCTTTACGTTCAACGATACTCTTACCAGCCAGAAATTTCTTCACTGCTTCGATCTTTTGGTCACCAGCTTCTGCGGTAGGAATCTGTACCAGAACCAAAGGATTGATATGTGATCCTTCTTTTTCAAATACCTTTTTAAGTTCTAGACGCTTACGATAGGCGGCCTCGAGTACAGCTGATTGTGAGTCATCTTCGGAAGCGGCGATTTTCTCTATATCCTCGTTGATGATGATTTCTTTCTTAATCATACCTTCGTCAATCACATCTTTCGGCTCGACTATGACATAGCCAGCACCGCCTCGAGCCAGTTCCTGGGTAAAACCGAGCTCCTGCTGTGGCCGACGGGGAGTAGCGGACATTTCGATCACAATATCTGCACCGATAAGGTCGCGGAGCTCATTTGCCCGGGCTGTGTCAGCACTTACGTGGCTCTCATCAATAATAAGAATGATTTTACGTTGCTCTCTGGTCTTCTCGAGCACATCCCGAAAATTTAACTTCTCGCCGTCTTTCATGACCAAGTTTTTCCAATCTCCGGATTCACGTTCCTTGCTTCGAAGTTTTTCCCAGTTGGCGACCACGACTTCGTTTTGCACGATCCGTTCACGCCCACCGCTAAAGGCATTCTCGACAGATGTAACTCGAGGGAAACCAGCGAATACCTTTTCGAGCGAATGTTTGCTCTGTAAATGAAGCTCACCCTTACCGATACTCATCCAAACAAAGCAAAAATCTTCTTTGGGGAGTTCTTTGATAATACCCTCGATGTACTTAGCCATCATGATGGTCTTACCCGAACCAGTGGGAGATTGAAAGACGCACACTTCGCCCGGGCCGTCATAACCCAAAAGCTTGACCGTTGTTTCGATCAGCTGATTAACGGCTTTTTCTTGATAAGGTTTAAGATCAATATTCATAAATTTGTTTATATACATCTAATATCTTTTGAGGAATGGGTTCGAGCGTAACACCATGCCAGTTAGCGAACTCTGTTTTTGAAAGACCTGTGGCATCGAGCGTGAAGCAGTAAAGTATTTTCTCACCATCAATTTCCTTTAGCTCTTTTTTCAAGGCGGGCAATGATTTACGGTCCAAAGAATAGTAAACAGCCAGCGTTTTATTGCCTTGTTGGAATATACGATAGTGATCGGTCTTTTTTACTTCATCAAACACGCCTTCTCGCAAACAAAGCATCTCGGTGCATTCCTGTGTAATCCGTATCTTAAAGTCATCGCCGTTGGCGTTCTTTTTTACGAATTTTGTCTTGAAATATTTAAGAGAGCCACCCGTACCCGGCACTTTTACATTTTCAGAATTTTTATATCCTCCAGATACATTTTTCAGTCGAGGATAGCAAACTTCCGTACAAATATTGCCCTCGTCATTAGTACAAAGTATAAATTCTCTTTTTCCACCGTCCTGATTAAGTTCAAGAACTGCGTGACCCGTAGTACCTGAACCGGCAAAAAAATCGAGAACAATCCCGTCTTTTTTGATGGAGAGATTGATACATTTTTTAATTAGCTCAACTGATTTAGGGAAGTCAAAAAGATGCTGATGAAACATACTTTTCAAAACCTCTTTCCCGTTTTCGTTGTTTATGTTTTTATCTAACCATAAAGCTTTTTCTTTGGTTGTAGCTGTTTCTCCATTCTGCTTTATAAGACGATCTTTTCTATAGACTCGCCAAGCACCTGTTGAAACCTTTTTACCGACAAGATCAGTTATTTCCTTGGCGACTTTTTCTTTACCCCATGTCCAGCAACCGTCTTCGTTTTTAGAGTTGCGTGGGTAGACCTCAACATAGCCTTTCTTGTTAGTTAAAGAAACTACACCATTTTTTAAATCAACAAAAAGTGGGTAATAAAGATTTGGTCGGTTCTTTCGATTAAAGACAGGGTTACGATTTCTTAATTCCAAGAGACGATATTTCCCTTTCTCGTCCTCTTTATCATATTCGGCCAGCATTTCCTCACCTTTAGTAGGTTCTATAATTTGTGCAATGTTAAAATCCTTGGCGAAAACTAAAATATATTCAAAAGTTTTTGCGAAATGTTTATCAAGCGTTCTGCCTCGCGGATTTAGTTGGACAACAAGTTGAGCAATAAAGTTTTTCTCTCCAAAAATATCATCACATAATAGTTTAAGGTGCGAGACTTCATTGTCGTCTATGCTAATGAAAATAACCCCGGAGTCCTTAAGTAGGTTTTTTGCGAGCTGAATTCTCTTTGCCATAAAAGAGAGCCATTTACTGTGCCGATATGCATCTTCTCTGTCGACGTAATTGTCATTATATTTAAAGTCCTTGTTGCCCGTGTTATACGGCGGATCAATATAGATCACATCAACCTTACCTTGATGCGTAAAATTCAAAACTGAGAGAGCATGATAATTATCTCCCTCGATCAAAATATTAACCGGCCTGGACGGGTCCTTGTCAGTAATTTCCTTAGAACCGATTTCTTTTAGTACCGGTAAAGCATTCTCTGCATCTTTCTCAAATTGTTCTTTGACTTTTTCCTCATCCCAAATAAGCCCGTACTTCTTTCGGGACTCCAACTTCTCAACAATTTTGACTAACTCTTCTTTGCTGAGTTGGGAGTAGTCTTTTCCATTTTTGGCGATTTCCTTTTGCATAAAATTTTATTTCTTCTTACGTTTAACATTGCTCGTGTCCTCAAGAAAAGCATTTAGGTCCGACTGCTTGATCCGCCAGACTCCGAGCTTGGATGCTTTAAGCCGGCCGGCTTCGATGTACCGTGTGACCGTGCGTGTATGCACTCGTAAAATTTTAGCGACTTCCTCAATCGTAAAAAGTTTTTCGATTTCGTTCATAAAAATATATTAGTCGTTGATACCATTTTACCGCTTCTGCTTTTCGTTGTCAAAAACGCCGTCTTTTGTCATAATGAGCTTAACAACAAAAAGAGCACACTGTTTTAACAATAAGGATATCACTATATCACTCTGTTGATATAGTAAGTGGCTTTACTATCTCAGTTGATTGATATAGTAAATTTAGTGAATGCCAATGCAACAAAAGTGTATTACTGTCGAAAAGTGAACTGGAAAGGACTTTAAACACCCTTTCCAGTTAAAAAACGAAGCTGAACTCCATTAACTTCTTGTCAGCTTTTGTCAGATCAGCTGTCCACAGAAATGGGTGTTGACGGTCCCTAGAGAAATCCGCTAAAATATACATATCAGAGTTAGTTGGTCTGACGGCGACTGAATTCTCAGTCTAAACGTGACGGGACTACGACTACTGTTATCAGCACTGCCATTTGGTGTGTGCATTTGATGACAAGAGTCGTGGTCCCGTTTTTTGTTTTCCAGCTCGCTCTGCTGATAAATAATTTCCCTCTGAGGCTAAGGTGCCTCGATTAGACCGACGAATTTGATTAGACGGATAAAGGCTAGCTCCCGGCAGGGGCCAGCCTTTTATGTTGCCCCAAGAAGCAATCCAAGAATTTAAAACACTGTACGAAAAACGCTACGGCGTAAAGCTCTCCGATGAGGAGGCTGCTTTGCGCGCGAATAATCTTTTCAAACTTTACAAGATCACCTACATGGGTGAGCCAAACATCGACGACTTCAAAGAAAAAGTAGTGAAAAGCCATGACCTCAACACCAACCACAATTAGCGAAATACAGTTCTACCCGGTTAAACCCCAGGACGGCCTCCTTGGGTTTGTTTCGTTTGTCCTGGACAGCAAATTCTGGATGGGATCGGTGGCTGTTTTCTCCAGGCGCGAGGGCGGATACCGGCTTGTGTATCCAACACGCAAAGTTGCCGGACAAAACATTAATATTTTTCATCCAATTAACCACGAAGTCGGCATCCTGGTCGAAAAAGCCGTCAGTGAAAAAGTAGCTGAAATATTTAGTGAATCATATGAACAAACCGAACCGGACAACACGTGGTAAAAGCTTAAATTTCTTTCCGGCTCCTCACCTGGTCTTCGATGACGACCGGCTGAAGAATTCGCTCACGCACGCCGAGCGGGATTTTCTCATGGTTATCTGCCACCTCTCAAACCGCTATGCAAATGCAGCCGGCTGGTTTTGGCATACCGATCGATTGTTTACCACGCGCGAAGACAAGGAGCGCGGGTTCGCTTCGTTTGGGTTTAGCAGATCAACATGCCGCCGGGTGAGAAAGAAGCTTGCCGGTCTTGGACTGATAGAAACCAGACCGGGAACATCGGAACGTGGCCGGTGGGCCGGAACTTTGTATCGCCTTAACCCCAGACTTCTCCAGCCTGCCGGGGTTCATAATGAAGCACGGTCAGGTGTCTTAGAGAATCATGGCCCGGGTCCACCATGAAGCACTTAGTAATAAAGATTGAGTAAGAAAGAAACAATAAGAGAGCTTAAATAAAGCGAGATGGCTCGTCAAAAATTAAAAAATAGGGGTTGGGCAAAGCTTGGGTGAAACTTGGGCAGATTTTCGAGAAGATAACCAAATAAAAGGCGAACAAAATCGGTACAAGAATAGATACCCAACCTGTAAATAAAGGCGTAAAATGTAAGTAATTAAGTGTTTGACTTCTTTCGACCTTAGGACCATGTTGTGCTTAGGTCGAGAAAATAATTAATGAAAACAATCATATGACAAACAAAGCCAAAATAACCACCGTAATCGCCCTTGTAGCGGTCTTTGGTGCAGGATTCGGGGTTTATTACCTTCTAGGAAACAAAGCACCGCGCGGAGGCACGAATACAGACGTAGCCTCAATTACGACATTCGAGCAATGCTCTGAGGCCGGTTACCCGATCGTTAAGCATTATCCAGATCAGTGCAAAACTCCGGACGGTAGAATTTTTGTAAACGACAATCCTCCAAGCCAAACAGAGCTTGTGAAAGCCGAGCAAACAATTCGAACGTTCATGGGAGAGCTGAATCTGGAGTTGCAATACACCGGACAAAATAATCATCCCACGAATTTTGCCGTCTTAAGCAACGTTAAACAGAACGACGGCGGATTTACGGCCGACAATCCCGAAGAATGGGACCGGCCGGTCTACATCTTCCAGCAAACAGATTACATCAACGACCGCTGCGAAGTTTATCAATATCAGGTAACGCAAAAAACGAATCAGGTCGTGGAAATCGGAATTGTCTATCCGATAGAACGCAACGCTACCACGCCAGGTAATTGCCCTGGTAACGGATCGCTGGAAACTCCGCTGAAGACCAAAGCTGAAATCGAACAAATTGCCTTCGCTTATTTCGGCAGAGACCCGGAACACACGAAATTCATGCTTCGCTCCGACATCCAGCTTAAATACATCTCAAGCAAACCAGGCGCAGCAAACCCGGCTGCCAATGAATGGCAATGGGAAGACAAAAACGCCTCACTGCCGGACGGACTGACCGGCGATCCGTGGCAGCACCCGATTGCCAGAATCATAATATCAAGTGGCGGTAAACTGATTTACTATCTGAACACCACCGACTTATTCCAAAACTAATATGAACCAGGAAGTACAACCAAAACTCAAGTACTTCCTCTACGCTCGAAAATCTTCAGAACAAGAAGACAGACAGGTCCTTTCGATTGACTCGCAAAAGAGCGAATTGGAAGCACTCGCAAAACGGGAAAAGCTTCAGATTGTGGAGCGTCTCGAAGAATCCTATTCAGCCAAAGCACCAGGCCGGGAGATCTTTAACGCGATGATAAAACGAATAGAGAAAGGTGAAGCGGAGGGCATTGTTGCGTGGCATCCGAACCGGCTCTCACGTAATTCCGTGGACACCGGCTACCTGGTCTACCTTATGGACCAGAATAAACTCCTCGAAATCCGAACACCCGGACAGGCATTTAAGAATTCGCCAAATGATAAATTTTTACTAAACCTCCTGTGCAGCCAAGCCAAACTCGAAAACGACAACAAGGGCGTGGACGTAAAACGTGGACTCAGGCGCAAAGTAGAGATGGGCTGGCATCCGGGCGTTGCTCCAATCGGCTATATGAATACGCCGGACAAAATGAAAGGTTTTAAGACGATCCGCAAAGACCCGAAGATGTTTCCGATAATCCGGAAAATGTTCGATATGATTTTGAGCGGTACATACACCGCGCCACGTGTCCATGAAATTGCCGTCAATCAATGGGGCTTAAAGAAACTCGCCCGAAGCGGTTTCTACCGCGTGCTTTACAATTCCTTTTACTACAGTTGGTTTGAGTGGCCGGCCGGATCGGGCAACTGGCACAAGGGCAAGCACGAACCGATGATCACGCGCGATGAATATGACCGCGTTCAGGCACTCCTTGGCCGTGGCAGCAAGCCAAAACCAGAAGCACATTCATTCGCATATACCGGAATGATCCGATGTGGTGAATGCGGATGCATGGTAACGGCCGAGAATAAAATAAAGAAAAATAAGAACGGCAATGTCCACCACTACACTTATTACCACTGCACGAAACGCAAAGGTCCATGCGCTCAGAAATGCATAGAAGTGAAAGAAATGGAAAAGCAGATTACCGGCACGCTTGCTAAAGTCCGGCCACCGGAAGAATTCCACGGCTGGGCAATGAAGTGGCTGCAGAACGAGAACGGTCGCGAAGCGGCCGACCGCAATGCGATCCTCTCTAATCAGCAGAAAAATTACGAAGCATGTGTGCGGAAACTGGACGCGCTTATAGATATGCGTGCAGCTGGGGAAATTAGTGAAGAAGAATTTGCACGAAAAAAATCAACGATCAATCAGGAGAAAGCAAAACTGCATGAGCTTTTGAATGATACTGACGCGCGGGTGGACAGCTGGCTGCAGACGGCCGATAACGTGATCAAGTTCGCAACAGACGCCAAAGAAGCATTTACGGAACGGGGCCAGCACGCGAGAAAAGTCATTTTATCCGCCTTAGGTTCGAACCTCCTCCTAAAGGACAAAAACATAAGCATTGACACGGATTCTGCGCTTCTGCCGATGATTCTCGTCTCAAATTCGTCCGCAAAAAATTCTGGCACGTTCGAACCTCCGAATGAAGGCTCTAATAAAGAGAAAAGCCACGCTTTTGACGTGGCAAATCCCATGTGGCTCCCCGGGTAGGACTCGAACCTACAACCATCGCGTTAACAGCGCGCCGCTCAACCATTGAGCTACCGGGGAATATTGTTTCCTATAAGGAACATAAGCAATTGTAACAAAAAAGCGCCCAATGTAAAGTTCATTGTGACGCTTAAAAAACTCTTATAATCTCTAAAATTTGACCCTTTACCGATTCCTTCATATCCTCCTCTTCTTCGGAAACTACAACTATCGGAATTAATGGATGACTCTTCCTATGCCCCTCAACTAGATGGAGCCCAGTAACCTGAATGGGAATGACAACTCTCTCTAATCGCATAACTACGATATAAAAATCAATTCCGTCTATAATGTCTGCATATCCAAATTTCGGAGTCTTTATAAACTCAAGTATTTGCTTTTCTTTTTTCATCTTTGCGAGAACATCGAAAACTAAACCCTCTCGCCTATCACCTCGTTCTGCTGATCCTGGAAGATCATTCATCGATCGTTTCAGTATTCGCTCACGGAGCGACTCAAAACTGGAATCCATATAGTCGCCTCAAATTTGTTAGTATGTTTAAGAACCTGTTTAGTATGCACCAAAACAAGAAAAAAATGCAACATTGAAAAAAAACGCGATCTTTTGTATAGTAAACTTCATACTTAAGAAAACTGATAATCATGAAGCCCCTATAGCTCAGTTGGTAGATCCGCCGTGGCGGACTCTTAAGCAAATATGTTCTTCGTCTATTTAATAAAAAGTAAAACATCAGGAAAAATATATATTGGACAAACGATAAATCTTGAAAAAAGATTAATGCGGCACAATGGAATACTTCCAACAAAAAATTCATCATTCACTAATAAACAAGGGGAAAATTGGGAGGTACTATATACAGAACAATTTAAAACAAGAACAGAAGCAAAAAAGAGAGAAAGAGAATTAAAATCAGGAAAAGGTAGAGAATTTCTTAAAAATCTAATACAGTAGTAATAAGCCCCTATAGCTCAGTTGGTAGATCCGCCGTGGCGGACTCTTAAGCAAATATGTTCTTCGTCTATTTAATAAAAAGTAAAACATCAGGAAAAATATATATTGGACAAACGATAAATCTTGAAAAAAGATTAATGCGGCACAATGGAATACTTCCAACAAAAAATTCATCATTCACTAATAAACAAGGGGAAAATTGGGAGGTACTATATACAGAACAATTTAAAACAAGAACAGAAGCAAAAAAGAGAGAAAGAGAATTAAAATCAGGAAAAGGTAGAGAATTTCTTAAAAATCTAATACAGTAGTAATAAGCCCCTATAGCTCAGTTGGTAGAGCAGTTGCCTCTTAAGCAAACGGTCCTAGGTTCAAATCCTAGTGGGGGCACAAATTAAAAAATCCAAATTTGTTTGGGTTTTTTAATTTCTACTAGAATTTGAACAAAAGAGGGGTCGGGAGAACATTTCGGTCTCCCGCGTAGGAAATAGCCCGAAGGGCGTTTAGAAACCGAAGGTTTCTAAGGAGCGGAGCGACGTTCAATTCCCTAGTGGGGGCACAAATA
Source organism: Minisyncoccota bacterium (assembly GCA_041659005.1). Taxonomy (GTDB): domain Bacteria; phylum Patescibacteriota; class Minisyncoccia; order UBA6257; family GWB1-50-10; genus LiPW-41. The sequence goes on from JBAZZD010000001.1 coordinate 46,395, forward strand.
CCAAATTCCTACAGAGATGTCAGAATTTGAATTTTTAATTATTAATTTCTAATTTTTAAATAATAAGAATTCGAACACTTTCAGTCTACCTAATAAAATCCCCCAAATACGGGGGTTATTTTTTATCTTCATTTTTTTCTGAACGTTTTAAGCGTCCTTCAAGGATATATTTTTCTCCAAATACTTTAGCTCCTCCATGTGTGACATAATGTTCTGCGGCTTCTTCTCTGGTAGGTGTACGTCCCAATTTTTGAGACGCGTAATACATATTGTCCGCGCCAAGTATTTCTTTTTTCTCAAGTTCGAGATATTCAGCAAGAGATAATACTAATTTCCCTGTTTCAGGATCTGTTCTTGCCATTACAACTCCAAATTGTTAATAGTGCTAAAAATGATACTACTCAATACAGAAAAAATCAAAAAATGATAAATTTCAGAATTATCGATCAAAGATAGAAATGAGATATGCATCAACCTCGCGTTGAGTGAGATCGTAAAAATTTTTATTTTCGTCGTGAAGTTTTTTCGCAAGTGCCACCCCTACAAATCGCCAATGCCATGGCTCATATTGATAATATGCATTTCCCTTTGGATACGAAAGAATAAACCCATATCGATATGCATTTTCTACAAGCCATTTATATTCAGGTTTACTTTCAAAATCTTTTACTAATTTTTTTATTATCGGAGTTGTAAAATCAACGGTCGTACCAAGTTGATGTTCTGAATATCCTTGATCAGCAGAAAATTGATTCGCACCAGAACCATAGAGTACTTTATATCCAGTCTTTACAGATATTTGATCGTCAAACGAACGGTATGCTGAAACAATCTTTAGATTTACTCCAGCATTTTTGGCATCGGACATCATCACCGAGAGAAAAGGAATTACGTCCCCGTGAAAATACAACTCCCCTTCTGTATTAAGAAGATACTGTCCATCTATTCTCGAAAGTTTTGAAGGAATATAATTCTCGCTCAAAAAATAAATTTTAGAATATTTCTTTAGAAGTTCCTTATCGGTTTGGCTTAGTTTTTGTAATGTCCCCACCACTCCTGATATGCTCCGGATCTGAGATTCAAACATTGTATTTTTTGCCTGTTCCGTCTGAAGATTATTTGAAAGATTTGAATTAGTAGTCTTCTCGCTATTAAGTAAGTCGGTTAAATCAATATTCTCAACTTTAGCACGCAAAAAAAGTTCTTTTATATGAACCAGTGATCGCTCAGACAATGAGATTTCGCTCATTAATGATTTATTCTTTTCTATTGAATCAAAATAAAAAAATGCTCCATAGGCAAATCCACTAATAGTCAAAAGCATGACAAAGATAAAAATAACTCTTTTTATGTTAATTCCCATATATCAAGATTCTACCACAATAATTTGAAGTGAAGTTTTTAATTATTTCAAAATTTCCCAAAGTTTTGGATCGCTTTCCCCATCAATACGAAATATCATAATCCCTCTAAGTCCATATTTCTTTGCAAGTTTTATTTTGTCTTGAATTGCATATGCATCAGAAAATGAAATAAATCGCAAAGAACTTGTAGTGTTGCCGAGTGTTGAAGATGCATATGTTAATCCAAATTCGCCGGCGCTGTTCCTCGCTCCATTTTTATTAGTGCGCGTGAGAATCTCTGATACATCATTGTAGGTGACACTCCGCAATTTTTCATATTTTACAGTACTTGATGATTCAGTTGTTGAAAGTGCATACTCATATCCAAAATTTGCAACACCAAGTATTAGTTTTTCTTTTTTAATAGATTTAAGTGTCTCTTTTATCACCTTCTCAGTCCATTCTTTGTCCGCCACTGGCATATAATAGTTCCCTTTTATCTGTTTCTTCTTATTTAAGAGTAAATCAATAGATCCTTGTCCGTATGCCATAATACGCACTTCATCGCATACTTTTCCTAATTCCTTAAAATCATTTGCATATTCAAGATCTTTTGGAATTTTTACAAAACGGGAGGACACGGGAGTTCTCGCCTCAATAGTACATGAAAGCATCTTTTTTCTTTTTGTTAATTCTTTCTTTAATTCAGTTAAAAATTTAGTAAAATATACTCGCGTATCTGCAAATTTATTTTCATAATCAATATCAACACCATCAAAATCATTTTGATCAATAAGTGTAATTATATTTTTTATATGTATACTACGGAGCGTTGAAGAAGAAAGTATTGTATGTATCTCATTGCCTTTCATCCATGAGATCGTGGGAATAATTGTTTTTCCTTCACTTCCCGCAAGCTCAAGTAACTGAAGCCAACTCTCTTCTTGTAATTTCATTGCATCCCATATTTTTCCATTTTTTTGAACCTCATACGAAAATGGGCTAATTGTCCTTATTTTTGAAATATTTTTTGCGACTTCTGGAACTGCAGCAATTCGTTTCCAGTAAGGAATCCATACACCATAAGAAAATTTTGTTGCGCTAAGAACAAACATTGGCGCAATAAAAACTACTATGCCTAAAAATACACACAACCGCTTCATTGTTTTGTATCCTATATCCTTTTCTTATGATTCGCAATTAAAACCGTCCTTAAATTCCTATGAACAGCCCCCCGATGAGGTGCCACACTGAAGACACGTTTGACAGGTTCCTGTACGAACCATCATTCCTCCACACTTTTTACACACCGTGTCCCCCGCTGCTTGTCCTTTACTGAACGTCGTCCTTGCTTCTGTATCTATTGGATTCTTCGCCATTACTGAAACCGATGTTTTTAACTCTTTTATTTCAATATGATTTCCGTTCTCTGCTGGTAACATACCAAATTCAGAAAGATCGTCAGCAGAAAGAAAACGAAGTGAAAGATACCTGAAAATATAATCAGCAATACTCGTTGCTATTTTTATATTCGGATTTTCGGTAAACCCGGCCGGTTCAAATCGTGTATAAATAAATTTACGAGCAAACTCTCTAAATGGGACTCCATATTGAAGTGCCATGGAGACCGAAATTGCAAATGTATCTAAAAGTCCAGAAAGGGTACTTCCTTGTTTTGACATCCGAATAAAAATTTCTGCAAGTGTTCCGTCTTCAAACATGCTATAGGTGAGATATCCACTATGTCCGGCAATAGAAAATTTGTGAGTTTCAGAAACTCTGGTCATCGGCAGTCTTTTCCTCAAAGGGATCTCGCTATGTTTTTGTGAATTCTTTTTTTCTGAAGTGTTAAGAGGTTGTGTTGCTTTTGATCCATCACGATACACGGCAAATGCCTTTATTCCAAGTTTCCACGCCATAAGATATGACTCAGCAATCTCATCAACGCTTGTCTCATTTGGCATGTTAAATGTTTTTGAAATTGCCCCAGAAATAAATGGTTGAACTGCCGCAACCATTTTTACATGACCCCTCCAAGAAATAGTACGGCTACCTTTTGCTGGACGCGCCGCACAATCAAATATCGGAAGGTGTGAATCTTTGAGATGTGGAGCTCCTTCGATTGTTGCCTCACTCGCAATCCAAGAAAGAATTTCACTTCTCTCGGTTTCATTGTATCCAAGTTTTGAGAGTGCTGGCTCAACACATGAATTTACAATCTTCATCCATCCCCCACCAACCAACTGTTTCATTTTTACAATTGCAAAATCTGGCTCAACACCAGTGGTGTCGCAATCCATCATAAATGAAATTGTCCCTGTTGGTGCAAGAACTGTCACTTGTGCATTTCTATATCCCGATTTTTCTCCAAGTTCATACGCTTCATCCCAAACAATCTGTGCTTCCTTTCCAAGTTTCTTATCATCAAGATACATTATGTCAACATTTCGGGATGCCACTTGATGCATTTTTATTATTTGAAGCATTGCCTCACGGTTTATTTCATACGCCTCAAAGACACCCATCCGCTTTGCAATGACCGATGAGAAACGGTATGCCTCTCCAGACATGAGTGAGGTAATCGCACCCGCCCACGCACGCCCCTCTTCTGAATCATAAGGAATTCCTTTTGTCATAAGGAGAGCTCCTAAGTTTGCATATCCAAGCCCCAATTGACGCATTTTATGTGTATTTTCGCCTATTCTATCGGTAGGATAACTCGATGCATCAATGATAATTTCTTGGGCAAGAATGAAAATATCAACTGCGTGCCGAAATTCTTTTACGGCGAATGTGCCGTCCGCACGAGTAAATTTCATTAAATTAATTGACGCGAGATTGCACGCGGAGTTATCAACGTGCATATACTCCGAACATGGATTTGATGCGTTAATTCTTCCTGAATTCGGACATGTATGCCACTTATTAATTGTCGTATCAAATTGCACACCTGGATCTCCACATTCCCACGCAGCTTTTGCAATTTCATTTAGTATGTCGCGTGCACGATATGTTTCAGCAACACGTTTTGAAACAATATGTTTTGTTTGCCACTCTCCATCTTTTTCTGCAGCATCCATAAATTCGTCAGAGATGCGCACCGAATTATTCGCATTCTGATATTGAATTGAATTCCATGCGTCGTCATTTAAATCTCCCATATTAAATCCAGCGTCCATTAGTGCGTGAATTTTTTTCTCTTCTGCTGCTTTTGTACGAATGAACTCCAAAATATCTGGATGATCAATGTTTAATACAACCATTTTCGCAGCACGTCGTGTTGTTCCACCAGACTTAATCATTCCCGCAACTGAATCTGCACCACGCATAAATGAAATTGGACCAGATGCCTGTCCACCCTTAGAAAGTGGTTCACTTTTTGAACGAAGTGAAGAAAGATTTATTCCTGCTCCAGAACCACCTTTGAAAATTAATCCTTCAGTTTTTATCCAATCAAGAATAGAACGCATATCATCTTCTACTGAAAGAATAAAACATGCGGAACATTGCGGCTTCTCTTTTGTTCCAACATTAAACCATACAGGACTATTAAATGACCCCTTTTGATTTAATAATATATGTATCAATTCATCTTCAAAAATTTGTGCTTGTTTTATATTTGTAAAATATCCAAACTTCTCTCCCCATGTACGAATTGTTTTTGCAACGCGTGTTATCATCTGTTTCGCACTTTCTTCTCTATCAGATGATCCAAGTTTCCCACGAAAATATTTTGATACAGTAATATTCACTGCGTTTGGCGACCAAAATTCTGGAAATTCAACATTTGATTGTTTAAAGGAGGCAACACTTGCATCACGAATAACCCAACGAACTTCATCAAACGGATGTATATTTTCTTTTGTAAACATCCGACGTAGCGTGATCTGACTTTTTGTTTTTACTGTTCCTTTTTCTAGTTTCCTCGTTGCCATGCACTCACTCTACCATAGGTATAAATCTTTACTATGTTCACAACTCCATGACAATATAAAGAACTGAGCCAACTGTCCACCCCAGATACCATTTGATACATTTTTATACAAAAAACACTCACAAAAACACATTTATAGAATATTTTTGTGGCACAAAACCGTCTATTTTTTCTTCTTTCTCAAAAATGCTGGTATTTCCCACTCTTCTTCACTCTCAGTTTCAGGTAATTTCTGTTTTTCTTCAGAGGATTTTGCTTTTTCTTTAAATTCCTCCTGTTTTTGTGCCTCGTGGTGTGTAATCTTCGGTATCTCCTCCGTCATAAAAAGTGTTGGAGCTATCATTCTCTGCGAAAATACCCCATTAAAACCAGTCGCAATTACTGTTACCTTTATGCTCTTATCCTTCAAGCTCCTATCATAATATGAACCAAAAATAACTCGAGCATTTGCATCAAGTCCTGAGGATACCGCACTTGCAATCTCATGCACCTCCACCATTTTTATATCTTTTCCTCCCGCAATACTAAATAATACACTTCGGGCACCATCAATTGATATTTCAAGGAGTGGTGAGTTAAGTGCTGCCTGTATTGCCTTGTTGGCCCTGTCGCTGCCTGATCCCAATCCGATACCAATAAGCGTAGTTCCTGCGTCTTTTAATGTTGCACGAACATCCGCAAAATCAACGTTAATAAGCCCAGGAGTGTTTATGAGTTCAGCAAGTGATTGTACTCCGTTTTTAAGTATTTCATCAATAAACCCAAATGCCTTTGCCATTGAGGTTTCTTTATCTATTAAACTGAAAATTCTGTCATTTGGAATTACAACTAACGCGTCAACCTTGTCCTTCAAGCGAGTAATTCCTTCTTGCGCAATTTGCGTACGTTGTGAACCCTCAAACATGAATGGCTTTGTAATAATTCCAATAGTTAATATTCCTTTTTCTTTTGCAACTTCCGCAACAACTGGCGCAGCACCAGTTCCCGTTCCGCCACCAAACCCTGCCGTCACAAACACAATATCTGCTCCATCAACTAATTCTCCAATTTCAGATCGATTTTCTTCTGCTGCCTGTTTTCCAATTTCTGGATTCATTCCAGCTCCAAGTCCACGAGTTAATGCCTTCCCAATATACACTTTGCGATGGGCAGAAACAAAATCAAGATCCTGTGCGTCAGTATTAATTGCGATAAATTCAACTCCACGAACGCGTTCTGGCGACTCCATCATTCGTGATATCGCATTCCCTCCTCCACCACCAACACCAATTACCTTAATTTTTGCTGGTTGCACAGAAGATTTTTTTACTATCTTTTGCATCTTTGAAATTTTCTCTTCAACTTTTTTTGACGCAGATAATTTGGTTTGTTTTTTCTTCATTATTCAAAATTTGTATTATTTATTAGTACCACACTCTCCCATTCTATTCAATTTTATGGAATCAAATTCTTCATAAAAGACATTGCCCGGTCTGAGAATTTAGATCCCCATACTTCTTTTTTTTCTTCACTCATTCCCCACAATAGCAATCCAAGCGCACTTGAAAATTCAGGATCATCTAGTAAATCATGATACGTTGGTGTAGTGATTTCAAATGGAGTGAGATCAGGAAATCCAACCTGAATCGGAAGATGAAGCTTTTCTCTCATATACTCAGTAATTCCTGGCAATTTTACTCCTCCTCCAGTAAGTACTACTCCACCAGGGAGTTGGACAGTTCTTCCAAGTGTTACTAAATCTTTACTAATTACATCAATTATTTGCTCAAGACGAGCTTCAATAATTTCACATAAAAATCTCTTCGAAATATCTCCGTGTGCAGAAGGATCTAAATCAGAAAGGTTAATAGTTTCTTTTTTTGGTATTGTTCGCGCAATTGCATATCCATACCCAGTTTTTAATTTTTCGGCAATTGCAATTGAAGTTGTAAAACCAATAGCAATATCATTTGTTACATATCCCATACCAATTGGAATACACCGCGTATGTAACACCTTCCCCTCCTCATACACAGCGATTGTTGTAGTTCCAAAACCAAAATCAACGAGTAAAACACCAAGATCTTTTTGTCGTTTTGAGAGTGATGCCCGTGCGGACGCAAGTGGATTAAAAATTACACCACCGACAGTAAGCCCTGCACGCTCAGCATTTTTTAGTAATGCATTTACATGCGGAGCAAATGCTTCAACAATAAGCGTACTTACTTCGAGTCGATTTCCAGTCATTCCAAGTGGATCGGCAATATCCCCAACATCATCAACAAAAAATTCTCTCACCACATTGTGAAGTACAAGTTTGTTATTCGCAAGTTTTACTGCTCGAGACGCCTGTACTACTCGATCAATGTCATCTTGTTGAATCTCTTGATCTGCACGAGCAACCGCAACAATCCCACGAGACATTCTTGACCACACTTGCTCACTGGAAAAGTTTAAGAAAACATTTTTTGTTGCGCTCTTTGAAATACGTTCAAGGTCTTGTGTTATGCTTCGTAAACACTGACTAGCATCTTCAACATCAGTAAGTACTCCACGTTTAAATCCTTGTGATGGCTGCTTAAAAGCGGTCACCACTGAGAGTGTTCCATCTTTTTTAGGAGTCGCAACAACTCCTTTCACTTGCGATGATCCAATATCTAAACTTGTAATAATTGTTGCCATTGGTAGATATAAAAAATCCTAAATCCTGCGCCGCACACATTGTGATTCGAAGAATTTAAGACTTAACAATAAAAGAAAGAATCTCATCCTCGACCCCTTCCATTACTATCCTATCACGTTTTTCTTCGTGCGTGTATCCCAATAAATGCAACAAGCCATGGACAGCAAGAAGTTCAATATCTTGTCTCTGTTTTTTAATGAATTCTGGAGCAAGATATACTTCGCCGAGATAATTGTGCTTATCAGCACGCGGAAATCCATGCGTCTCAAAACTCAACACATTAGTGATTTTTTCTATCCCACGAGTCACATTATTTATTGTGCGCATTTGACTGTTCGTAACAAGATAAACTTCAACAGTCCCCTTCTTTTTTAATTTTTTAAGTGCTTTTTCACATGCATTTTTTGCAACCGCCGCATATCCATCATATCCTTTTTTTGAAACAATAAGCTCTACCAATTCCATATATTTCAATTGTACCTCAAAACAAAAAAATCTGCTTTTTAGGCAGATTTTATTTTAGTATTTCTTTTATAATTTTCGTCACCACAGTTCCATCTACCTTTCCTTTCAAATCTTTCATCACTATACCCATTACCTTTCCAAAATCTGACGCTGGTGGATTTCCCATTGTTTCTATTTGTTTCTGAATAATTATCCGAACCTCTTCTTCATCCATTTGTGGAGGAAGAAACTTCTCAATAATTATAAGTTCTTTTTTTTCTTTATCCGCGAGATCACTGCGATTGCCCTGTGTATATAATCCAATTGCTTCTTTTCGTTTTTTTACCTCGCGCGTCACCACCTCAATAACCTCTTCTTCGGAAAGTTCTGACGCTCCAGTCTTTCCTCTTTTTTCTATTTCCCTATTTTGAAGTGCCGCTAAAAGCAATCTGAGCGTTTCTACAACGCTCATATTCCTTGCCCGCAACGCCTCAGTATATTCATTATGAATTGTCGCTTGCGTCGCCATAGTAAATAAATTACTTATGTCCGTATTTTTTTATCTTAGCCATCTCGGATCGCTTCTCAATACGATACAATGCCGCTCCACGTCGTTTGGTCTTATTTGCTGTTCTGGTCGTAAATGTACGTTTACGAGTTTCTTTTACCAATCCACTTTGTTGTACCTTTCTATTAAAACGATAAATAAGTGAGTTTGGAGCCTCTCCTTCTCTTTTTCTTGCTTCAATTGCCATGTTTGTTATTTATAATGCGATTTTTTATTTCTGTCAACGATTCGCTTGGTGAATTTTGAACAACGCTGTGAATAGAATTTCCCCCATCATTTTTCCACCGAGGAATTATGTGAATATGTAAGTGATCAACGGCCTGCCCTGCACATTTTCCATGATTGATCCCGATAGTAAATCCGTCGGGATTTAGACACTCTTTAAGAATTTTTGTCACTTTCTTTAACGCAGTAAAAATATTCAATATTTCTGAATCAGCAACATCAAGAATAGTCTCACAATGAATTTTTGGAAGTATCATCGTGTGACCCGGCGCAATCGGATGAATATCAAGCACTGCACGAACATGCTCATCTTCATAAATTGTCTCAGAAGAAAATGTGCCGTTTGCTATATTACAAAAAATACAATCTTCCTTCATGAGTTTATTTTAGCCATTTTCTTACCTGTTCGGGAAGTTTCTCGGCAAGAAGTATTTCTTGTGCTCCTGTTTTTATATTCCGAATTATTACCGTTCCTTCAAATGCCTCCTTCTGCCCAACAATAAGCGTAACCCCCGCCTCTTTCTCTGCCGCTTTCAATTGTAATCGCAAAGTCTTTTTTCCCAGCTCTTCAGCAACAGGAATTCCCGCACTACGAAGCTCATTAATAAGTCGAACGCTCATTTTTTTTGCTTGTTCCCCTACTGCAATAAAAAATGCTTTTGGTTTTTCTTTTTTTTGTGGGTGGAGTCCTTTTGTCTTCATTCGCTCCATTACTCGACATAAACTAAGAGCAACCCCAACACCATGAATTGTCTTTCCAAATAACATCTCTGCCAAATAATCATATCTGCCACCACCAGCAAGCGAAAGCAGATCACCACCCGAAACGATTTCGAACACGGTACGATTATAATATTCTTTTTCGCGAACAAAATAGGGATCTGGTTCGTACGAAATTCCATTCTCCTCAACAAATTCAAGTACGGATTTAAAATGGTTATTGCATCCCTGACAAAGAAAATCAAGAATGATTGGCGCATCAGCGCGTAATGCTTTACATGAATTCTCTTCACATAAAAAACAGTGCATTGGGTTTGTTTCAACTGTTTCTTTACAATCCTCACATAACTTTTGTTTCTTTAGATATGCTTTTAATTTATCACGATAGTTACTTCTACACACCTTGCATCCCATTGTATTAATTTTTACTTTAAGTTCAGTAAATTTTAGTTGTTTTAACATCCCAATCGCGGCAAGCATTACCTGTACGTCATACACGGGATCATTGTCTCCAACAATATCAAACCCCCATTGTTTTATTTCTCGTTCAAATCCATCTTTTATTTTTCCATTACGAAACACTGGACCGTATTGAAATACACGAAGTGGGGAAGAAAAATATCCAAGTCTATGTTCTACATAGCTGCGAAGTACTGGCGCAGAAAGATCCGCGCGCAATGCCAGCTTTCCCTCTTTTGTTTCAATCCTAAATAATCGTTTTTCTGCTTGTTCCTTACATGTGCCGGCGCTTTTTAAAAATAGATCTACGTTTTCAACAATGGGAGTTTCGATATATGCAAAATCAAAAATATCTGCAACTGAATGTCCCGCATCAAGAATTGCACGCCACCACTCACCATCTTTTGGATGAAGGTCTTTCATTCCTTGAACACTTACGATATCTTGTGGTGATTTTGTATTTTTTTGTTTTTTCATTTGCATATATTAATTAATATGTTGCAGGCTTAAATGCACTCACTGCGTTAAATGGCCAAAGACGAAGCTTCACCACACCAGTCACCTCTCCTCGTGTAAGCGAACCCCACGAACGTGAATCATAACTGAAATCACGATTATCTCCCATAACAAAGTATTCGTTTAGAGAAAGCGTCTCGTCAACATCTTTTTGAATACTCATTCCTGATATATATGATTCTTTCAATTCAATCTTTTTTTCGTCTACTCCATATACTACGACGGAATCGCCTCGCACCACCACTCTTTCTCCCGGAAGACCAATGATGCGCTTTATGTAATAGGTTTTGTGATCACCTGGATATTTAAACACAACCACTTCACCACGCATGGGCTCTCTAAATCGATACGCAAGCTCGTCAACCAAAAGATAGTCCCCATCTTTAAAATTTGGTTCCATGCTTGATCCGCTCACTAAAAACGGTTGTGCAATAAAAGTTCGTACTAACAGGACTGCGATCACTGCGACAGCAACTGTTTCAACGACTTCGAATAAAGACCAGAAAAATTTTCTCATGTATGTATGGGTAAGTAGCGGTCTAGCTCTTAGTATGCGATAATTTTACTCAAGATGACCAGAGAGTTCAACCCTCACACTATATCCCTCATTGTCGGACTTGGGAACCCTGGAAAAGAATATGAAAATACATTTCACAATGCAGGCCGATTGATTATTGAAACAATTCTTAAAACTCAATCGCTTTCTTCTCCAAAACATTCGTTTTCATATACAAAAATTGGACAGTTCACTTTTATGATTCCTAATATTTACATGAATGAATCGGGACTAGCAGTTAATGACGCACTTACTTATTTCAAGTTTTTACATTCCTCGCTCCTCATCATTCATGATGATGCCGATTTACAAATTGGAACCGCAAAACTGCAATTTGGAAGAGGAGACGCCGGACATAATGGAATAAAATCAATCGTCAAAGCACTTGATACAGAAGAATTTTGGAGATTCCGCATAGGAATACGAAGAGAAGAAAGTGAGGGAGAAAAGAGAAGAAAAGCAGAATCGTTTGTTCTCTCTCAAATAAAAAAATCTGAGAAGAAAATTTTTCAATTGGAGGCTGAAACAATAAAAAAAATGCTAGTAATCTAATACTCTTCTAAAAAGAGTATTATTGTTTACTGAGAAAATCTGAAAGAAATTTGGAAACCAACTGAACCATCATCTCTTGTAGCAATCTGAGAAACAAGAAGATTTACATCAGTAAAATCTTTCTCTTTTGTAAGAACATTTTTAAAATCAACAATTGAATTAGTATCCGCTCCATGCGCAAGCATAGAGATTGAATCACCTACATTTCCAACATCAATTTTATCAATTGTAATTCCACTTGCTTTTGTGATTGTTTGAATTCTACTAAAAAACAGCGGCCATTGTTTTTTGGTTAATTCGATTGTACTAACATTTCTAACAAGGGAATTGAAAATATTCACATCACTTTCTAAGCGGGCAAGTTCTTCTTTTGGAATATTTGCACTAAAAATCGCAAGATTGCTCCGTGTTTTTGAAAGTTCATTTCCAATAATATATGCGCTTCCCGCAAAAAAAATAAATAAAAGTCCAAGCACAGAAACATAAATCCCCCTCCATAAATATATAAACCGTATTGTCTGCTCTCTAAGAAAGAAGTCTCCTGAAGAAGTTGACATAAAATTGATTGCATCCCCAAATTTATACGAAGCATTTTCTCTCAGGGCCGCTCCAATTACTGCATACCATGACGACGGAATATTCCACGATGGAATGGAAAAAAGTACGGTAGGAAGTGAAAAACGAGTTTGCACAAATTTCTGCATTCCTTCTTCGAATCCCGGAGCAACCAAAAATACTCTCTCGGGTGCTTCGCGAAATTTACTAACAGAAAAATTTATTACACGTTGGAATTCATCTGCAACAACCGACTCGAAATAGTCTTTTGTAATTTCTTTTTTATCTCCCTGTATTGATCCCCATGATTTAAAATAATCAAAATACAATGATTTATTCTTTATAATTGATAAATTCATACCGTCAGAAGAAATATGCATAAGTAGTGCTGGCTTTTCTCCTGTTATATTTGCAAGCGCAATAAGTCTGGCAAGCGAGAGCGAAGGAAATTCAAATGCCACAGTAGAAAACCGTGATTCCTCAAGCGCATGTCGAATTGTATCAACAAATGCCTTATCAACAAATGCTCCCAATAATTCAAACTGATCTTGTGTCTCGCGTGCTATTTGCCAACTCATGTATGAATGGTCAATAGACATCGGAGAAATCATTTGAATATTTAAATTTGCCGATTCCTTTAATTTATCTAATCCAATATTTGGAACAGTGAAGCTTTGTGTATACACACCAGAAGAAGGAAGGATAATCGTTAATGGGATAGTTACTTTGGGATCATTTAAGAGGGCATTATGAAGTTGTGCTAATGCATCTTTAAATTTATTTACATCAATTACTCGTCCTTCTCGAATCACTCCATAAGGAAGTTTTATTGTAAGCGGACGCACATTGCCTGCCTCAATAGAAAGATACTGCAGCGCTGCATCCGTTATCAAAAGCCCGCCAACATTTGGTTTCGAACTTAACCGTTCAAGAAAATATTTTATCTTTTGAGTTATTTTAGAATCCATTGTTTTGCTGCTTACTGTACAGGACGTTCATTCACTGATCGTAGTTCCGCAAGCCCCGTTGTCGTGTCCATTAATAATACTGCAACGAGTTTGCGCTGTCTTGTTCCTGCGGCTCCCAATGCAGTAATTGTATATTCACAATTTTCTCCTACTAATTCGCGCGATGAAGAAATATTCGCAGTATCTTGATCAATATTAAATGAATAAGGAGAAAGATCGCCGCACAAAGAACCAAGGCGTACAAGACGAATTTGAGCATCACGAATTCCGGATGATGCCACTGAAAGTGCACGAGCAGAAAGACGCTCTCCCATTCCAGAACTGCTCAAAAAATATGTTACAAACGATCCAGCAACCGCAATTTCCAAGATAAGTCCACTGATAAGAATAATAAATGCGAGCGTTGCCTGTCCTGTTAGAAATTTAACGGGATAGAGTTTAATTTCATTTTTATACATAAATTAGGTGTCAACGAAATAACGAACGGGAATGCAATTATTATCTCCACCGAAACCCGCCGGTACTTATTGCGCACCATTATAATCATCATAGCAAAAATCCGATGCGGTTGCATCGGATTTTTCATGTTATTTCTTTTCTTCCTGTTGTGGAGCCTGCTGAACTGGAGCTTGTTGTGCTGGCACTTGTTGCTGCACTTGTTGTTGTCCCGGTTGCGGAGCAAGATCAGGATTTTGAGTAAACACCTTTGCAAGTTCACTATCGTCGCGAAGTGTTGTAAACCATACAACCTCCGAACGATTAATCTTCATAAAATCCGACGGACCCCAAAAGACATTCTTAAATCGCTGAACGCTTACTGGATTCTTTTGATCGGCTTGGTTTACCTGCAAGAGATATGGCTCTTTCAAACCAAAATATGGAAATCGAACCAGCTTTCCAAAATATAAATCGCCCGTTTTTAAATACACCGCAGTATAAGTTGGCTTCCCAATCAACTCTTTAACTATCACGAACCCTGCGAGTAAGACGAGAAGAACAATTATAACAATAAGAAGGACCTTGTTTGTTTTATTTATGCTCATAGAAATATTATAGCATACTGCATTTTATTGATTATGAAATGACTCATAGATGTTTAATATTGCTTTTATTGCGTCTCCAACCGAAATATTATTCTGCCGATATGGAACGTCGGTAACATCTCCTGCTGCCCAAATACCCTTGCATGTCGTCGCTTGCGTTCGGGCGTCAACAATAATCGCTCCATATTGATTGACCTCCACAAGTCCAGAAACAAGCCCACTATTCGGAGTTGCCCCAATTTCTACAAACACCCCTTCAACCGCAAAAGCTCTTTCTCCTCCTGTTTTTAAATCAGTAAATACAATTTCTGTAACCATTCCGTTCCCCTTTATTTCTTTCGTTTCCGCATCATAAATAATTTCTACCTTTTCCTCATTCTTTATTTTTTCTTGTGTTATTGGATCTCCTTTTAATTCTTTTCCGTGGTGCAATAAAAATATTTTTTTGGCATAGGGAATTAAATCAATTACTGCCTCAAGTGCCGAATTCCCCCCACCAACAACCGCAACCGACTTATCCCCAAACAATGGGGCATCACAGATTGAACAATAAAATACACCCCTTCCTTCAAATTCTTTTTCTCCAGAAACATTTAATTTCTTTCGTCCGCTTCCCGAAGCAATAAGCACTGTTTTTGTTTCAAATTGTTTTAATTTTGTTGATACAATAAATGTTCCATCATCTTTTTTCTCAATGTGTTCTACTCGTTCTCCTTCGACAATTTCTATTTCTTTTTGTGTACGCAAATGTTTTTCAAACGACTGAGCAAGTTCAAGTCCAGAAATAGATGGTATGCCGATCCAATTCTGTATGTCGGCGGAAACTACAGACTGTCCGCCGAAGGAATCTGTTATCACAAGTGCATGCAATCGTTTTCTCCCCGCATAAACCCCCGCGGATGTAGCCGCTGGTCCACCACCAATAATTATAAGATCATACATAAATTTATAAGATTTAAATTAGAATTTAAAATGTTCAAATTGGTCATTATTCTTCTGGTGGAGTGAAATTCCACATGACAAACAGAGAAATGAGGCATCCAGAAAGAATATTGCTCCACAACGCAATATTATATGAGGAGAATCCAAGTATCCATGGAGAGACAAGAACCCAAATCCCCAAACCAAATACTAACCAATAATTCCAACTCATAATAATAGTATAGGATGATTTTAAAAAAATAAAAACTGTCCAGTTTAAACGGGACAGTTTTTAAATGGGAAATTCTTATTTCTATTACTTTTGATTCAACACTTCTTCCATAGCCGTCTTGAATTGTTCCACGGGCATATATCCATTAAGTGGAAGATATTGTCCATTTGGAGCAATAACAACTGAGTATGGGGTTCCTTGAAGTCCTGAATTATTTCCATCATCAATATTTGTCTGAATTAATTTATCAAACTTTCCTGAGGTCAGACACTTTTTAAAATCCTCTTGATCAATCCCAACTTCTGTTGCAAATTTTGGAAGTAGCGTTAAATCAAGACCGTCATTTGATTTTGTTGATTCAAATATTTTATCAACATAATTCCAAAATGCATTCTCTCCGCCCAAGTTCGCAGCACATTCTGTCGCAATTGCTTCCTGTTTTGCCTGTTTATGTAACGCGGCAAGCGGAAAATTTCTCAAAATAAATTGAATTTTTCCTGGCATTTCTTTCATAACCTGTTTCAATACGAGATGATATTCTTTGCAATATGGACAC
Source organism: Minisyncoccota bacterium (assembly GCA_041659005.1). Lineage (GTDB taxonomy): Bacteria > Patescibacteriota > Minisyncoccia > UBA6257 > GWB1-50-10 > LiPW-41. Next base: position 62,649 of record JBAZZD010000001.1, read on the forward strand.
TCAAGATCAGTGAACCCAATAATTTTTATCGGTGCGCTATCTGGCCCAAGTTTGTGGTCCTTATCCGAAATTGGTCTCACATTTTTTGGCAATCGTTCGCTTGCCACATTTGGATTTTTTGCCTCATTTCCCACAACATTGTTTTCTTCGTTATTATTTCCAGTCTGTTTCCCTGCATTAAAAAATACCGCCCCCGCAATTAATGCGGCAGCAATAAGAATACTTGCGGGAAGTAAATAATCTTTATTTTTTTTCGTTTCTTTATGTTCTTCGTGTTCCATAGAAATAATTATAATATATATGACTTCTAATGCAATAAAAGATTTTTTTATCATCTACATTAAATTCAAAATATTGACAAGTTCCTCAGTTCGTTCTATTATAGAATTATCATTAATAAAAGGGAGGCAAAATGCCTACTAAAAAGTTTTATTCATATAATTTTATGAATAATGTTCCAGCAAACGAATTAAAAAACAGCGCATCGGTATTCATGAATGTCCCACTCTCTAACTTTAAAAGAAGTGCGGGTTGCGCGCATGGAAGTGCTGAAAATCTACAAGAATCCGACATTGGGAAAAAATTTGATGTCGAAATATTGGATCCGGTAAAAATTGGAATTTGCACGCTAGTTGGTTTTGGATTTGATGCAATTCCAGATCCTAAATTTAGAGAAGTGTGTAAAGAAGCATCCAAAGAAGGAGACAATCCGTTTTTTGGACACCTTGTCCCAATATTTATCCAAGAAAACGAAGGGAAACAAACAATTATTGCAGTAAAAGCAATATTTTGTGATGCGACTCCGAAATAAAGAAAAAATCAAATCACATCCCCCGCTTCCGCGGGGATTTTTATTTTATTTCCTTCTTATAAAATATGATAACAGTTACCAACGGCCGTTGGTAACTGTTATCAGCCCTACTCTTAGGTAGACACTTCCGCTCAGAATCAATGAGATTGCTGTCTAATTATTTTTTTCCGATTTTTATCCACCATTCGTGCGGAGATTGGCTTGTTTCGGTATATGAGCATGTTCCGCTACACGCTTCATTCTTCCCTGGACCAATTCCCCACCCTGCTCGCCCAATAGTTGGAGTATCCGTGTTCTTACTCGCAATTTTCCACCCCATATCGGTTCCTCGATAAGCCCCAGGCACGTCAAGCCCAAACCAATATGGAACTTCTGGATCAAGTGTTATTGGATTTTCAAAACTAAGTATGACCTCGGTGCCCTGATCAATTGAAGTATAATTTCCGATCTGAGCTTTTCCGATAACCGTATCAAAATCAGGAAGTCCAGATGGAAACGACGGATACATAATCAGTCGTAATCCAGAGTCGTACACACTATGTTTCCACGTCTTTAGGCCAACCACATCAAATGTTGTTGTTGAATGCACCAATATATTTTGATATTCTGCCTCATCATTATCAGTATTATATGCGGGTGAATTTCCTGCGTGATATTTATAATCATCTGATTCAGTTTGGGATATGAGAACAGTTGGAGCTACTAGCCCAATACTTTCGCTAACGATTTCTGAATAATTTCCATCAGTATCTTTCGCGCGAATATGCGCATACGTCGGAAATTCCATTCCGGTAATAAATGATGTGGTTGTGTTTCCTCCAACATCTTTCCACACAAGAGAACTTGTGGCAGTTGACGAAGAAATCGCAACATCATTTACTAACCCCCCATCTCTTGAATCTAAATCGATTGGATTATTCCATTGTAACGTTATAGAAGATTTATTTGTTGTATATTCTGATTGAATTGGTCCATTGGAAACAGGATTTTCCCCTTTATTTTCTTCTGAATTAAAATAGTATCGCGTTGCATCACGAGTTATTGGATTAAAATATCGTTCCGACGCCGTAAGATCCAATGAATAAAATGCAAATGTTACATAATCACTTGGCAAAAACTGCATTTGTCCCTCTGGCAGAACTGGTTTTAAAATAATCACATTATCTTCGGTATAATTTATGCTGTAATTTCCTGATCCTGGCCCGTATCCAAGACAATTTCCGGCTCCTCCTGGGAATACCACATCTTTTGTCTGCGACTCATATCCATGACATCCAGGAAATCTAAGCGTGAGCGTATCGGGTAAATTTTCAAATTCTTTTGTTTGTCCAGTAAGCTCTGCGTCTTTATTAAAGTACACCACTAATTTTCGTTCATGATTCTGGTCATTAAAATCAGGTATGAACGGATATTGTTCTGTGGTTAATTCAATAATTGGTTCACTATTTCGCGTTCCAAAATATACCTGACCCACATAACTTGGTACTGAAATAGAAATGTCTACAGGAGCGGAACACGCATAATCACGATCGCACGCCTTTAATTGAAATGAATAGTCTTTTCCAACATACAGAGGAACATATGAAAATGTGGTTGAAGCGGTATGTACAATTTGCGTTGTGCTTGTACCAGAAACCAGCGTGACATCATACCACGCACCATTTCCCTCACTATCCGTTGACGTGCTCCACGAAAAATTAATTACATTGCTATTTTGAATATATTCAGCGTATGTCTCTTTTCCATTTTGTTTTTCAGGGGGCGGTGGGGCATCACGTGGCTCGATCATGCTTGCACCATTTTGTGGAGTTGGATTATCTCGTACTTCAAAATCCGAATGCATAAGTTCCGTGTCGCATGCATTTCCTTGAAATTCTCCCGAACCATTTGTGATTGCAGAGGCACACATATTTCCATTCCACGCACGTCGCTCAAGTGACTTTCCATTTGATAAATCAAAGTCTTTGTAATTTACAAAATCAACAACATCAACATCATTTACTGACTCAATTTTCTCGTCATTTTTTACCAAAAATACGAGTCCGCCAGTTTGCGCACTAGACATTGAAAATGTGCGATGGGAAAGATCGGGCGTGGTTGATGCACTATATCCATCGTCTCCATTAACACTTAGTCCACGCGCGATAAGAAAATATACTTCTCCACGAATTGAGGAGGATGCAATAAAATTTTTCTTAGAAACCGTCTCGGGTGTTATTTCCTCTGCTAATCCAGACGCATATTGAATTGACCATCCAGTCATATCAATGGTGCTTGTGCTTGGATTGTATAGCTCAATAAATTCATCCCCCGCATCTACTCCTCCATACTGAATTTCAGAAATTACTATGTGATCAGCTTTCCTCCCCCCCGCTTGGTTCTATTGATACCGTAGTAGTCGCAAGTGTATATTCATCTTCATTGTCATACACGCTAACTTCAGCGATATAAGTTCCAACAGTAGAATAGGTATGCTCTGTTGTGTTTATCACCGACGTAAATTCTGTCTCATCGCCAAATTTCCATATATATTTTTCAATTATTCCATCGGGATCAGTTGAAGATGCAAACAGTGTTACCACATCGCGTTCCTTTGGTTCGCCTGGGGTAAATGAGAATTCAACAATTGGTTTTTGATTTGTATGTGGCGGAGTATATTTATTTTCTTCTCCTGGTGTTGGCGTTGACGGATACCAAGAATTCGCAATCTTCTGTAATGAATTTCCATCGCCATTCGCACCATACGAACTAAAATATTCTGCCTCTCCTAAATTGCGAACATTTCCAAACATCGCAAGTGTATCGCGAGTATTTGAAAGGGCCATGGCGCTTTTCCACAACGAACCAACATAATTGGGGAAATTTTCTAAAAATTTCTCTGGCGAATTCGCAATAACTCCATATTCATGTGACACAAGAACATCATTCCCACGCCATAACGAGAGGGCATGCTTTTGTCCTGATTCTACAAACCGAAGATTCTTTATTGTCACCGTTGAAGTTCCCGAGTTATATATTTCTACCCATTCACTCCCCGTATCACTTCCCACCGCATTATACATAATCTCCGTGATATCAATTTTTACGTTTGGATATTCGTCAGTCACAACATATGCGCCACCAGAACCGCCGCTTGATGCCGCTCGCGTAGTTGTATTACCTGCTGTCTGCGTTGACGTCGCGACGGTCGTAGTGGTGATGGTCGTCGTTGTAATTGTTGTGGTTGTGATTATCTGCTGAGCTGCCTCAGTTGTTGTCGCAATAAATTCAGATCGAATTGGTCTTTCAAAAACTACTTCTTGTTGTGGTTGTATTTCTAATTGTGTCTGCATCTCCTGTTGTTCTTCTGGTTGCTCTACCAACTCCACATTATTTTCTTTATTTACCAATTCTTCGTTTGTGTTATCTATTATTATTTCTGGAATAATTGTTTCACTATCAGAAACAACCAAATTAGATGACGCATCATTTTTTGTCTTTTGTTGAGGATCTCCACTTATGAGCGAAATGATTGCGTCAGAAACGGTTCCAAATAATTCCGCAACCGCATTAAATGCGCGCCCCGCCTCACCAATAAATGAAAATGCTGGCGTACGAAATGCATGCCGATCAATTCCTAAAATATGTGGTGCGAACTCATTCGCAATTTTCTGATCCTCCCCCTGCTTCAAAAATAATTCAATTACTCCCGCGCCGCCCTGAACTGCTTTTGATGCAAGCCGAGAAAAATATGAACCGAGAATAATTTTACTTTCAGAAAAAATTAATTCCTTTTTTAGTGAAACGGTATCGCTATTTTTTCTTTTAACCTCGGCTATTTTGAATTTTTCTCCCTTTTCATTAATCACATATGCATAATTTCCATCAGTATTAACAACTTTCGGATTTTCATATTTTGGATCGTTAATCGTATCTTTTGAAAAGAAATATTTATTTGAGTATTCCGCCATTGCACCTAACGAATCCTGAATTGTCGCGAACGAAACTACTGGCTTTCCTTCTTTTATAAGCACCTCGGGAATATGTAAATTTTTAATTGAACTACTATTCCACACAACAGCGTACGCCTCATAGGGAGAGCCCTCGTCTCCCGTCACTTCCTTGAGTGGCGCATGTGAATCATTCCGCGTATGATCGGGCATCGCCATATCTTCGAACAAGTGAAGCGCATGTCCCAATGCTTTCATTGCTGCTTCTCTGTCGTTTTTTGCATATGCTTGAAGTCCAGTTCTCCACGAATTGTCTCCTCCATATCGCACATAATCATACTGCGCCAGGTCGTTCACCGCCCATTCAGGTACCGAAAGTGGCTCTCGCGAGATAATCCCCACACGAGCAAATGCTTGTGTTGCAAGTGCTGGAGTATCCCCTTGGTGTTCCCCTGTCCATCCCTCATTTCTCACAGGATCATAAAAATGATTCACCCATCGAGGTGTAATGTCCTCATTTTTACTTCCTTCAATAATCAGTTTCTGATCACTTTCAGAAATTTTTGTGTCAGGATGCGTGAGATTATAAAATCTCAAAATTTCCTGAGTGAGTGCAGGATGAGTAGTGTCGTCGTCATACGCAAATACAGAAGGTACTGAGCACAGAAATATTCCCAAGAAAACAAACAAAGTTTTCCTAAAATTCATTGTTGTGTAATTAAATTAGATTTCTATAATTTTCCAAATTCCGTTCGGATACAGTTTCAAATTTAAAAGTATATCTCCATTGAAACCAAATCGCTGATTCTCTTGAGAATAAATTCCATCATTATTCAAAATCTTTTTGATTTCCGAAATATATATATTTACTTCTTGTTTCTCTGATTTTTTTAGTTTTTCTAGCTCTTTCTGTTGTCTTGTCCCAATAAAATACTTACTCGCAAGTTCATAGTCCCCTTTTTCAACTGCAGAAATATAGAGAGAAAGTGTCTCCTGTGGAGTCTTCCCACCATAAGTATCTTTCATCGCCTCTTCATAATCCGCTTTTTGAATATCAAGAATCACTTGGTTTAGCTGATCCACTGCCCGCATGTTCTGCCATCTATCATATTCAGCGAGTAAAAAGATCACAGCAACAACTGTAATGATAATCAGTATAAAAATCACAAATTTCCGCACTGCTTTTGTAGATTGTGAAGGTTGTGGGAGGGGTTGAAGTATTTTTTGTATTTCTGGATTCATAAAAAGTTATTTGTTAGTTTGTTCCTCGCTTGCCATCGGAAGAAACTGAGTTGTGCGCGTATCATTTAATACATTATCAATTTTTGCCTGTTGATTTTGCTCATACACAGAAATTGAATAAAGCCCCGTTATCGCAAACGAAACGATTCCCAAAAATCCAATAACAAAATACCAATACGCGGATCTGCGATGATGGTTAAGATCAAGTGTATTCACACTTGGAAGTTGTGGAGGAATAATAAAAGTTTCCATAAAAAACGAACACGATTTACATGTTCGTTGTTCTTTCTTATTTTTATTGTATCAAAAAAAATATTTCATTTTTTATTATTCCTGTGGATAACTTAGGACTCGCAAAGATTGTAAACTTTTTTGAGCCCGCTCCATATATCGACAAGCCGACTTGTCGATATATAGGCCGCTTGGCCAAGTCCTAGTCTCAAAAAAATTTACAATCTTTTCTCGTTGGGGAAAATGGAGACTTGGGGATTTAGTCTCCTTACGCAGAAATATTTGCTCATTTTAAAAAAAGAAAAAATCTTAGTCTCCAAAAATCTATAACCCTCTCTCGTTTGTAAGGTAAAGATTTTATAATTCAATCTCCTCATCAAATCTGTTGAAGTCCGACTTCAACAGATTGTCTCAATAGATCGGAAAGTAATAAAAAGACCCCATAGCGAGGTCTTACTCTTTATTAGCACCGAGAGATATGAGTTCCGAGAATAAATCCATTGATGTTCGTCCTTCAACTTTAGAGACAAGAGATGAATCAACTTCGCGCTCGTTCCAAGTAAGCGACGTTGGTCCTCCCATAACGTCCATAACAGTGGAAATTCCACGCTCCTCATCAGTTCTTAGGAGAACACCAATCGCATAGACATTAGGAGCAATTGGCCACCGCACTACTTGTCTCCCCTTCAATGCATCGGGAAACATTTCCTGAATAAACGCTTTTTTTATTATATGTTTCTTAATTTTCTTCAATAATTCCTTTAGAAAGCCGGTCGCCATAATAATTGGAATCACGAGAAGAATCTTAAAAATAAAATTGTCCGTAATAATTCCCAATGGACCCGAAATAATATTCCAAAAAAGATAGATGAGTGCCACCATTATCCATGGAACTAACCCACCTCGAAAATATCTAATTAAAATTTTCATCGTTCTACACTCCTTTCAATTTTTAAAATGCTGTGCATACTATGCATTTTATTTGATAAATATGCAAATTAGGGTAGTATGAAAGCGTTATGGGAATTCACAAAAAATCCCTTCTCCTCATTGGGGATATCATCGTGCTCTATATAGCACTTGCGGGTACACTCCTCGTTCGATATCGCAATATCGGCCTATTTAAAGAGAACTGGAGCCTACACATCGCCCCATTCTCCATAATCTTCATCCTGTGGATCATTGTGTTTTACTGGACCGATCTCTACCGCTATAAAGCGTTCAGGAGCCGCGAATGGCTACTAAAGGCACTATCAGGCGGGATTATACTCTCAGCAGGACTTTCAATAATTTTCTTCTATCTATTTCCTACCGTTTTTGGAGTCATGCCAAAAACAAACCTCCTTATTTTTAGTGCTGTTTCTTTTTTTCTTTTGTATTTTTGGCGAATGCGCATTCGAACGTTATTCGTAAAAAATGCAGCAAACACTATTGTGCTCGGTAATACCCCACTCCTTTCTTCCACTGTTCAATTTTTAAAAGAAAACCCACAAATCGGATTTAACGTTACCGAATGGATTCAGGTAGTAACAAAAGAAGCACTTGAATCTCTCCCAACAAAAATAACACAAACTGATTCGCATCTTATTGTTGTACAAAAAAACGCATTAACCGATCCAAAAACACTTTCAGCACTCTATAAACTTCTTCCACTTGAAACATCCGTAATGACTTTTTCAAATTTTTACGAAGCGGTTTTTGAAAAGGAACCAATAGAAGAACTCAACGAAAGCTGGTTCATTGAACACATCACCGTTCGCAGACCACTCTACGATATGGTAAAACGCACAACTGACATTGTTGCCGCAATTATGATGATTATTATTTTCATTCTCCCATCCATATTTATCGCATTATTTATAAAACTCTCATCGAGTGGGAAAATTATTTATTCACAAATACGCATAGGAAAAAATAATATTCCATTCACACTCTACAAATTTAGGAGTATGCGGGCAGATGCCGAAAAAGATGGCGCACAATGGTCAAAAGAAAATGACAATCGCACTACAAAAATTGGAAAATTTTTACGATACACACATCTTGATGAACTTCCACAAACATGGAATATACTCCGCGGAGATATCTCGCTTGTTGGCCCTCGTCCTGAACGCCCAGAATTTACTAAAACACTTGAAAAAGAAATTCCGTTTTACAACATTCGCCACATCATCCGCCCAGGATTCACCGGACACGCACAGGTAAATTATCGTTATGGCGCATCGGTAGAAGATTCAAAAGAAAAGCTCGCATACGACATTTATTACATAAAACATCGCTCAACTATTACCGACAATTTCATTGTCCTCAAAACAGTGAAAATGATATTCGTAAAACTTATTTAAAAATATTTCAATAAAGTCTTATATCCCAAAATGATAACAGTTACCAACGACCGTCGGTAACTGTTATCATTTAGCATTAATGTTTATTTAGTTACTGTCCCTCGTTTTGTTACCTCAAATACATGAACGTAATTAAATATTCCTAAGTCATAAAGATCCTCGATGAAATTTTTGGGGATTTTTTTATTTCCAATCCATACACTTTGCTGTAAAAGCGAAAACCCCATTTCCTTTAACGTCTCGCGGATCCAACTCCGTTTTTCTTTTATCTTCTCTGGTATATCAAATGCAACAATAGTATAATTTTTCTGATTCTCACATAAATATTCCCTTGGTTTTTTCTTTCGTATTTCCTTTATTGAGTCCCTTCCATCCCCCGACAGTTTCCACTTCTTGCTTTTTCGTTCTACGAGTCCCTGTTTTTCAAGGCTAAGAAGTACGTTATAAAACGAAATTTTTGTATTCCTCGGTATTTTTATCTCTTTTTTATTTTTTATAGGAACTCCAAAATAAGCATGGGCATAACGATTATGCATATCAGTCGGATTGAGGAAAATATTTGCGAAAATTTCAGCAGTAGAAAATGCACCCTCCTTCAAAACTTCTAAGACGAGGTGTGACTTCGTTCCCCATCTTTTTTTCTTTTTTATTGAAATTAATTTTTTATCCATAATCATTTTCTTTGTTTTCTTTATTTCAGTATACCACAGGTGATAACAGTTACCGACGACCGTCGGTAACTGTTATCACCCCCTGTTGTGTATATATTAATTAATTTTTTATGAAGAATAAACAAGAATCAGATAAAGCAAGGGTGGAATTTTAGAGAAAAATAGGTACAATGGGATATATCTATGATACCGAAGATTAAGTCATTCCTTTTTGAAAACAAGACAGAGGCACAAACAATTGCAAAAAACACCTTTTGGCTTACATTCGGAATGATCGTGAGCCGTTCTATTCGAGCAATAATGATCATGTACGCCGCTCGAGTCCTTGGAACTGAAGGATACGGTGTTTTTTCATACGCACTCAGTTTTGCCGGACTTTTTGGTGTATTTTCTGATATGGGGCTCTCTGGAATTCTCACAAGACAAGCCGTCCAAGAACCAGAAAAAATAAAAACATATATTTCGACCACGTTTTTTCTTAAACTTATTGCACTTGTTGTTACTATATTTATCACTATCTTCATTGGACCTTACCTTACCAATGTTAAGGGGATTCAAGAACTTCTCATCGTGGTAAGTGCGCTTCTTGCATTTGACTCGCTTCGTGGATTTGCGTTTTCTATCGCACGAGCAAAAAATAAAATGCAAATTGAGTCTGGCGCAAATGTCCTCACCGATGGACTCATTACCCTCTTAGGAATTCTCGCGTTATTTTTATATCCATCAGCAAAATTTCTTGCATATGGATACACAATGGGTGTAGTTCTGGGGACCACAATAACATTTTTTATTCTTCATAAAGATTTTTCAGGAATCTTCAATCATTTCAATAAAGAAACTGCAAAACTTGTACTTCGTAGTTCATGGCCATTTGCGCTTATGGGGCTTTTTGGCGGACTGATGATTAACATAGACGTACTTGTCATTGGATGGTTTCGAACTGCGCATGATTTAGGACTGTACGGAGCCGCGCAACGACCAATTGTGTTTTTATATGTGCTTCCTTCATTATTTGCCGCAAGCATTTTCCCAATTATAAGTCGCTACGTAAAGGAAAAAAAAACTGATTTGATAAAACGAATGATAGAAAAATCCATTTCCATTTCAATGATGTTTGCATTTCCTCTTCTTGTTGGAGGCGTTATCGTTGGGGTTCCGCTTACAGTATTTATCTTTGGGGGCGCATTCATTGATGCATCATCACCATTTCAAATATTACTTCTCACCGTACCGTTAGTATTTGCCGGTTCAATTATGGGAAATGTATTGTTTGCGCACAACAAACAAAAAACATTTATTGTTGGATACGGACTTGGCGCACTTGCAAATATTGTGCTTGATCTTATTCTTATACCTCCTTATGGCGTAACCGGTTCAGCATTCGCAACTCTTGTTTCTCAAATTTTCTCCAATGGATGGCTTTGGCTTAATATGCAAAAAACAATTCCGTTTTCTTTGTTTCCGCATATAAAAAAAATCATAATCGCATCTATTGGAATGGGAATTGTGTGTTTTCTCGTTTCCACACTTTCTCCTCATGTGCTTTTCACTATAGGAACGGGGGGCGCCGTATATCTTGGATTGCTTATCTTACAAAAAGAGCCACTTTTACAAAAACTCAACCCAAAAATGTTAGTGGAGTAGTAATCATATGATAATCAATAAAAACGACCGTTTTTATTGATTATCATAGTTCCTTTCAAATATGAAAGGGAATTGTTGACATATGAAAATCCATTTTGCTTTTTACCTATTTAAACATTTAAATCAAAAACTGTGTTAGTTTTGAAAGTATTCTTCGAGCAATAAAGAACGAAGGAATTTTTAGATTATTAACCAGCCAAGCCCTTTTTAATTCTTTCCAACCAATCCTTCTCTGCCCAATATCGCGTCCGGAAGCGCCACCATTATACATTCGGACCAAAACGCGCGGGAAATATTTTATGTTTACCCTATAAATTTTTAAAATCCTTAAAATAAATTCATAGTCGCCTGCTATCTTAAAATTAGAGTTAAACAAACCGCATTTTTCATAAACCGTTCGGTGCAAAAATAAAGCGGGATGCGGGATAATCCAACCATTATTTAATTTATTTTCCCGATACTCCCCCGCCCGCCATATTCTTGTCATCTTATTAACATCAGTAGAAAAATATCCCACGTCACCGTAAACTGCCTCAATCTTTTCATCCCTAAAAGCTTCAATGACATTTGCTAAAACTTTATCGTTATCAAATAAGTCATCAGAATTTAAAATCCCGATAATTTTCCCGCTGGCCATTTTAATTCCCCTATTCATCGCATCGTAGATACCGTTATCTTTTTCACTTACCCAATAAAAGATTTTATCGTTATATTTTTTTATAATATCAACAGTTCCGTCGGTTGATCCACCATCAATAACAATATGTTCTACATCAACATTCTTCTGAGAAAGAACGCCCTGAATCGTAGCCTCTATGGTTAGAACACTGTTATAACAAGGAGTTACAATAGAAATTTTCATCATTGATATACTTGTTCTATGCGCCTTGCAATGATGCGGGGATCGAATTCTTTACTAACAAGATCTTTTCCTGCAATAATATAATTATTGCGAATTTTGTCGTTAGTATAGGTTTGTAAAAGCGCCTCAGCAATTACTTTCTCATTTAAAGAAACAACACTCCCCGCTCCATATTGTGAAACAACATCACTGATACCAACATATTCTGAGATAACAATTGGTACCCCAACTGCAAGTGCCTCAGCGGGAGCCATTCCAAAATTCTCTGAATAAGAAGTAAGCGCAAACACGCGAGCTTCGCGCAAAAGCATTAAACGATCATTTCCCGATACAAGCCCAGTAAAAATTACCCTGTTTGAGATATTAAGATCGCGAATAATATTCTGTAATGAATGTAATGTGTTTTCATCTGGACCAGCAATTACTAACTGCGCGTCTTCCATCTCTTCCTTCTCACACAAAAGAGAGAACGCATGAACTAAATAGTCAATTCCTTTTTTCCAATTAAGGCGTCCAAAATACAAAATATATTTTCCCCGCATGATTCCAAAATGTTTAAAAATTTGTTCATCCAAGAAAAAATTGTTTAACTCGCCTACATCCAATGCGTTGGGAATAACACACGATGGAAGAGAAAGTTTTGTAAAAGAGAGAAACTCTTTTTTTTCAAAGTTTGAAGTAAAATGGATTAATTTTGCGTGCTTATAGATATTTTTTAGGATTATCTGATATAATAACATTTTTTTAAAAAAGCTCTTTTTTTTCACAAGTGCGACATCCATAGAACCGCGAGGAGAAAAAACAAATGGGCGCTCATGACACACAAAAAATTTTCCTGAAATCCAACACATCGGATCCCAAGTAAGATGGATATGAAATATATCGAATGACTTATGAGTTTTTCTTAAAGCAGAAATAAAAGAAAATGAAAATCTCCATGTCCGCACCCCCCAAGAAGAAAAATAGTGGACTACTACCCCATCAATAATTTTCTCACGCGAAATATTTTCAGAAAGTCCGAACGTTGTCGTATACACAGAAACTGAATGCCCCAATTTAACAAGTTCGGAAGCAAGTAAATGTACCGAACGAATGGGACCACCCCATCTAACCGACGGATAGTATGCTGGAATAATAAAGCAGATTTTCATAAAAACAAATTGAAATCATTTTAAAAAACTATAGAAAAATCTTAAAATAGATCTAACAAAATTTTCTAGTTTTTCCTTAAAGATAAGCTTTTTTAAATAACAACTCTTAAAATCACTATCTTGAATAGAACTAATTCTCTTGCCAACAATCATACTAAACAGAGAAATATCCTTTAAATCATTTTCTATAAAAGAGTTTTCCTTTCTCATCTTAACGAAAACTCCAGAAGCCTCAGGATCATCTTTTAAAGAAAATATTTTAAAATCAGAAAATATCTTTTGCATGTCTTCTTTTTCATACCGCCAAAAATCATAAGGATAAGCATGAAAATGAAAACCGCGAGATCGAGTTGTTATTATAATTGTTCCTTCCGGTTTACAAATTTTTTTTATATTTGATATAACGGTTTTCCAATCCCTTACATGTTCCATTAATTCCGTTGAAATAACGACATCAAAGCTTTCTTTGCCAAACTTATCCACAAGGGAAGAGGCATCACACACGAAATCAACTCCAGGACCATCTTTTATATCAACCCCAATATATTTCTTTGGATTCAACAGGCCAACAATCGATCTGACGCTTCCATTTACGTCATATGAACCAACTTCTATAACATCTTTGCCCTCTATTTCGTTTCTTTCTATATTCTCCGCAACATATAATATACAACTTACATGACACATAAAATAAATTTTAAAATATAATTAATATCCTACGACTGTTATGTATTTATTTTCGAAATACTCTTTTTTATTTTTGTAATATTCCCAATCAATTCCGTTTTTCTGAAATACAATTTGTGGAATATTTCCATAATACGAAGCAAATGCGCCAAACGTACTATTAGAGCCTATTATACAGTCCACCATAGAAAGTTCAAGTAGGTCTCCAATGCTTTTTTCGTTGCGCTCTAAAAAAACATTGAGCCCAGAAAATATATCTAAATTAACATCACCGTCAGAAAAGACTAGAAAAACAACATTAGAAACATTCAATGAAAAAAAATCTATGTATTTCCGCAATATGATCATAATTTCTTCATCAGAGAAATAAAATAATCCATTGGCAAAATAAAGATAATCTCCTTTTCGAATATGTACCCCAACGACAGTCGCATATGATTCCCTGTATTTCTTAATGCGCTCTCGAGCAGTAATGATGTATTGTTCTTTTGGCAAAAAATACTCCTTTATCTCACTTCTATATTTCAAGATGCCAACAGGATTACGAAATAGCCAACCACTAAAATACAGAAAACTTTTTGTTTTTTCTCTATCAAATTCTAATATCTCTTGAGAGGTGCATTGCGAAGGAGGTAAATAAACAGGAATATTATGTTCGCAATCATGAGTCGCTCGCAGTATATGATCTGGATTTATTAGTTTTATAATGACAACACAAAATTGGTACAATTTTCTCATTACACACCTATACCCACGAGCACAAATGGAATTATCGTTTTTAAAGTGAAAATAAATGAATTCTAAAAAATCAAAAAGAAAATTTCCAGAAGAAAAATGAAAATACTTTCCATATTCAAAAAATGAATAATTATTACATTTATATTTTTTTTCTAAGCAATATGCGTATACACTCACGAAAAGCCACAATTGGTTCGCAAGCTGCCCCCCATTGTGTTCTAAAATAATTATCTTCTTCATTTTTTGGTAAAACAAAACATACCGGTCCCAAACCCTCTCGCAGCGTCGTATGCATTAAATATTTCCTTTCCGTATAAGTACTTTTCTTCGATACACGAAAGTCCAGAAAAAATCTTAAAAACATAATCCCTCGTAAATGCTCTATGTGCATTACAATACGATATATTCTCACGATCAACAGGAACAGAAATATATAAAAATCCCCCAGGGGCAAGCACGCGACAAAGCTCCTTTGCTGCTTTTTCTGATCCAAATGCATCTATTGAATCTCCATAACGACCCAAACCAATATGCTCAATAACACAAATAGAACTTAGGGACGCAATGCTTCCATCATCAAAAGAAAGAGAGCAAATATTCCCCTTCATGAACGACAATCCTTGAAGAGGAAGTTCAACCGGGCGTATATCTATCATCGTTGTCGGAACATACTGAGAAATAATACTCACCAAACCTATATGAGATCCAACGTCACAATGACGAGTGGGTTTGTGTTTAAAAATCATGGAAGCGCACCATGCATTTTGATAGAAATAAATAGGATCAATGGGGGTTATTTTCGTCTTATCAGAAAAAATTGGATACAAATATAAAATTGATGCTCTGAATTCCTTATTTTTCTTTTGAGAATAGAAACTCAAAAAAAACATTGGAGCTTCATAAAAAAATCTAAAAACATTAAAACGAATGCCCCTCAAACAAGAAAATAATCGATATAATAATTTTAAAAACATAAACTAAGATTTTGACGCGACACTATTTTCAAAAGCACGAACAATACCAGAAATGTCATGAGCATGATCATAACTGGAAATAATTTCACGAGAACGTATTCCAAATTGATTTCTTTTAGAAGAATTATTGATAAGATCACTTAAATATCGAGAAAGATATTTAATGTTACCCAACGGAAAAACAAAACCGTTCTCTCCGTGATGAACAAGATCAACTCCACATCCAACCATATCAGAAACGATAATAGGAAGACCAAAATTCATCGCTTCATTTACAACAAGTCCCCACGTTTCTCCTGATCCCGATGGCAAAACAAAAATATCGGCAAGAATATAAAATTCCGAAATTTCAGACGGATACCTAATTCCAAGAAGAGTAACATTTTTTATATTGTTGTCTGCGACATATTTTTCAATATCTCCTCTTAGTGGGCCATCTCCGACAAAAACGAGAACAGCATTATCCAATTGAGTATTATGAAAAGCAGAAAGCAAATCCAACGGTCTTTTCTTTTCTATCAATTTCCCAACGAATAACACGACTATGGAAGAAGGATTTATTCCAATTTTAATCTTTTTCTCATTTTTTTTAGATCGCAACGTCTCTGCTTGTTTTTGAAAAAAGATATTATCTACGGAATACGGAACAAAAAATAATTTAGAATCTGGAATTCCATAGAATTGGTAAAACTTCTTATTTTGCTCTCCAATATAAAGAAATGCGGAAATAAAAGGAAATAACACCTTCCCCAAAAGAATCTTTTTTATAAAAATGTTAAATCGAGACTTTAAAATCTCTTGATTATATGGACTTTCAACACGAAGAAATATAGGAATTTTAAAAAAACGCGCCGCGAAAAAAGTTAACCAGTTAGAAAAAAAGTTCCAGCTATGCATGAAAATCGCATCATGATGAGCGGTCTTTATATTCCAAATAATTGAGGGATTTATGAGACTGAAAAAACTTCCAAAATTAGGAGAAAAAGAAAAATTTTTTAAAAACCGATAATTAATTCCAGTAAGAATATCTTTGTCATACCATTTAACAACTCTATTAAAAGTTTTATCAAGTCCTTCTTTTATCCCAAAATCAGAACAAAAATAAATACGCTCCTCTAAAATTTCATTATTATGTATCTCTCTAAAAAGTCCCAAAAAATAATGTATGGGATGAGACATTATGACGCCAAGTGTATACTTCTTCTTCATACAAACGAAATTAAATTTCTCAAAATAACGCTCCACCTTTTGCCAATAGCAGCAATATTAAATCTTTCAGTAAAAATATTAAATGCATTAGTAGAAATGACAGACATTAGATTAGCATCATTTTTTAAAAGATACAAAGCATTAATGATCGATTCTGAATCAGCAAAATTACAAAAAATTATATCTCTCTTATCGGAAAAAACAGATAAAACGGCAACCCCACGCGCAGTAATAATTGGCTTTTTCATCGCACATGCATCATAAATCTTTGTTGGAACAACAAGGTTTGCTTGTTGAGTGTCGCCAAATTGTCCCAAACAAATATCCATATCTGCCATAATTTCAGCTAACTTCTCCGGAGAGACTACATCATAAAATTGTATATTTTTCAATTTTAGCTTTTTTGCTACATCAATAGTCTCCAATTTTAATGGGCCATCTCCAATAACAATAAATGTAAATGTGGCATCGTTACGCAATGTAAGTTTATAAGCAGCGTCAACAATGTATTTCATCCCGTGAAGAGGATAGAAGCTCGAAACACAAAAAATTTTAATGGCTTCATGTTGTTTCATTTTTCTAGGATAATAAATTTCATTATCAGAACCAACGGGAATAAAGCAAAGTTTTTTAAATGGAATATGAAAAACTTCATGAAAATAATGCATGTGTTCGCTTGTATCCAAAATAACAAGATCGGAAAAAAAACAGGATAAAAAATCTAAACAAAAAAAATATATTCCATATATTGAAAATGGTTTAAATTTCTTTAGATCGCGAACAAGAACATGAAAATAAGAGATGAACGCATCAAAAACAAGCGGCTTTCTAAAAAAAATAGAAAATATTTTTGCCACAAAAACATAAGATTGTCCTGCGGCACTTACTATAATACAATCTACATCCGATATAACAGAAAAAAGATCACGACTTAAAAAATATAATCGTAATATTTTATTTTTATTCGAATTATTGCACTCAATAACTGAAATGCCCACACCTCTTAATGCTTTTATTGTAATACGAACTCGCGCATATGACGGATCATAACTACCAAAATAAACAACTTTCATATAATTCCTATTACTTATCTTTTTAGGCATGTGCGATTCATTTTTTTATTATCTCTACTTAAAAAATCTATTAATAACAAATAGTGCCCAAACTCTGGACCAGTGCAATCTTCTAGCTGCAAATGCGTTAAGAATTTTTGACGTCTCTTTCTTAGAGAGAATGGCGCTGCGAGATAGCTCGTCAACAACCAATCCATGCGCTGGACCAGAAAGCCACGCATCAATTGGCAATACAAATCCCTGTTTTTTTATACCAAAAAGATGATTTGGTAATATATCTCGCATTGCATCAACAAGAAGTGATTTCACTGCGTTTCCATTTGATTTTTTGTATTTTGATGGAATACGGGCAACCACATCATATACTTGAGAATCAACAAATGGCACCCGCAATTCTAATGAGTGAGCCATACTGAATACATCACTATCACGCAATAATTGATCCTTCATATAATGAGTGGTTTCATGATATGAAATCCTTTTTGCAGCATCATGATTTTCCTTTAATTGGAGTGTTCCATTTCTACTTTGTGTATTAAATGAAGACAAGATAGGAATAAGTGTAGAAACTTGCTCGGAAGAAAAAAGGCCGCGATACGCATCACAAGCACGAGAAAAACCTTGTTCACCCTTGTATGCCCGAGCACACATTGCAATTTTTGAAAATGCTGAAGTAATCGGAGGTAGTCTTTGTGTCAGCGAATTTAAAAACCTAAAATTATATAAAAATGGAATGTGTTTAAAAATAGGATACCCATAAAACAACTCATCCCCTCCCAACCCTGATAATACAACTCTAAGTCCTGCATGTTTTGCTGCCAAAGAAACAAAATAGGTATTTGCTCCGTCAATAGAGGGCTGATCCATAGAATTTATAATTGAATCTAAATGAGATAAAAAATCATTTCCATTTATTGGAAGTGAGATGTGCCGCGTATTAAACGCTCGCACTGATTGATTGATTATATTTGATTCATCGTATTGAGTTTCTGGAAATATTGCTGATACTGTTGTTATATTTTTTTTTCCAGATTCACGCATTAGGGCAACAACGCTACTAGAATCAATTCCCCCACTCAAAAATGCTCCAACTTCGACATCTGCAATACAATGGGCAGCAACGCTGTTACTCAAAACATCTCTGACTTTTTGCTTTGCTTCCCCATAGGACAGGTTTTCATATTCTGAGGCATTGAATATATCAGAAAGTGACACAAATTTTTTTTGAAGAAAGGAAGATTCTGAAATATAAAGAACGGTTCCCGCCTCAAGCGCAACAACATTCTGATAGAGTGTATTTGGCTGTGCAATCCATCCCTGCTGTAAAAATGAAGAAACAGATTCCAAAGAAATATCTTGCGTCACACCAAACGGTTTCAATGCTTTTAATTCTGACGCAAAAATAAATCGCTTTTCGTCCACATAATAATAAAGTGGTTTTATTCCAAACATATCACGCGCACATACTAGCGTGCGCGCCCGAGCATCCCACAAAGCAAAGGCAAACATTCCACGGAATCGAGAAAACGCATTTTCACCCCATTTTTCATATGCATGAATAATAACTTCGGTATCAGAGTCAGAGGTAAAGGAGTGTCCATCCGCAATAAGCTCACTACGTAATTCTTTGTAATTATAAATTTCTCCATTAAAAACGACTGTGTATGTATTGTGACTACATGGACAAGAAACGGCCATTGGTTGTTTTCCTCGATCAGAAAGATCAACAATAGATAGCCGTCGATGTCCAAGACCAATAACATTATCATATATAATACTTCCCGACCCATCAGGGCCACGATGCGTAATGATATCACACGCCTCTAAAAGCATACGAGATATGTCAACTGGATTTTTTCGATTAAAAATGCCAACTACGCCACACATAGTACATACTGTAATGAAAAGACACATATCAGTCAAAAGCAAGTTATGCGTGCATTTTCAAAAATAGAACATTATACTAAAACAATATAAAAATGTATGAAAATATCAGTGGTCATCCCTTGCTACAACGAGGAGGAATCAATAGGAATGGTTATAGACTCGATACCAAAAGAAGTAAGCGAAATAATTGTTGTAGATAATAATTGCACAGATAAAAGTGCTGAAATAGCACGCGCGCATGGAGCGCACGTAGTGGTAGAACATAAAGCCGGATATGGGTATGCACACCGCGCAGGATTTGCTGCAGCACAGGGCGATATTATCGCTACCCTTGATGCCGATGGACAATATCCCGCACATGATGTTCCCAAAATTGCACATTATCTTTTAGATCGCGGCCTAGATTTTATCAACACAACACGTTTTCCTATGCAAAATAAGACCTCGTTAAGTTTCACGCGAAAAATGGGAAATTTTCTCCTTACGCTAGCAACAAATGCATTATTTCAAATAAAAACAAAAGACTCACAGTCTGGAATGTGGATATTTAAAAAATCAATTCTCAAAAAATTCAAATTGGAAAGTGGCGATATGCCGATGTCAGAAGAACTGAAAATTAAAGCCGCAACACATCCAGAAATAAAATACAAAGAATATCCAATTAATTATGAGGAGCGACTTGGAGAATCAAAATTGTTTCCCCTAAAACATGGATCAATGAATCTTGCTTTTCTTTTTTATCTTCGTTTCAGGAGTCCATTTAAATTTGTTCGGTCAAAAAGCTCTCTCGCTTCCATATTAGGAATTATTACTATTCTCATTTTATTTTCCTCGATTGCATTAAAGGGAATATCCAGTCCTTTCGTGCACGTTAGCGAAGACACAAATGGCATGCACGGAGTTGCTCTTTTAAACATTTTGAATCTTGGAGGAGAAAATATGAAATTTGGGCTTTATCCTCGTCTTCTCAATACCACGTCAGAAATCCCAAATCGCGGAGGATATTATACGCATCATCCAATAGGATTTTTTATGCCAACACTTGCACTATATAAATTATTTGGAGTAAGTGAAGCAACCACACGATTTGGACCATTTCTTCTTACTTTCCTTTCTATTATTTTGCTCTTTTTGGCACTTACCAAATTCTTTCCTAAAAAAAGTATTCTTCCTTTTTTTGTAACACTCACCTATTCGATACTTCCAGGAACTCTTTACTATGGAAAACACCTTGATATGACGCCTCCGGCATTAGCATTCGCACTCATAACATTTTCGTTATTTATTCTCCACATACAAACAAAAAAACGCTGGGTATGGTGGACTATGATCGGGTCAATCCTTTTAGGAGGAACAATGGGATGGCATTATTACTTTATAATTCCAGGAATTTATCTTTTATTGTTGCTTCCTCAAACAAAAAGGATAATAGAGAAGAGATCCCATTCACTTATCGCAATTCCAATTGCGACTATCGTCCCAATTGTAGCGACATTAATCCATTTTGTTATATTGCGCGGAAGTGCATTAAATGATTTGTTGTCATCATTTGAAGGACGGTCTGCCCCGCAGATATTGGGACCATGGCTTTCTCGTATGTGGTGGGGAATATCATTAAATGCAACAACATTTTTTGTTGTTGCGGCAATTATTGGATTGATTGTATGGCTTGTAAGAATAGCAGAAAAAGATAAAAAATATTTACTTTTTTTTCCTCTTTTCATTATGCCAATACTCTCTGCGGCAACATTTATGCAATGGAGCACGCATCCATTCGGAACAATACTCATGCTCCCTGCAATCGCAATAAGCTCAGGAATGATTTATGAGGAAATTTTGAAAAAGAACAAAAAGATAGGAGTAACAATCATATGTATATTAATATTTGTTGGCGGGATATTTTCGCTGAAAAATTACAACTATTTCATGAACGAATTTCTTATTCTCGGAACCGATGACATACAATTGTTTACCAAGTTAGGAAAACAAATGAAAGGAGCTGATATATGCATGGGAACAACACCCGAAGGTATTTATATGGGCGGAATTGCCGAATGGTATGCAAAAAAAGAATTTGTATTTATGCCAGAATGCGAAAAAGATCCAAATATCAATGGCGCTATTATATTTTTAAGTGGTCCGCAACAAGTAAATAAAAGAGAATATGAACTCTTCACTCAAAAAGGAATGAAACCCGCAGGCTGTGCGAACCGAGCATGTCTGCTTTTGAAACAGTAGTAGGAGTTTTACTTGGAAATCGCACGAGCAAATACATTGCATCCAAATTCAAAATAATAGGAATTAACATCCAAAAAACCAGCGCGTAAAAGTAACTCGCTGATTTTTTTTGCACTCAAATATCGTTTGTGATCTCGAATTGATTCCTCATCGATTACATGAAGCATAAATGCAAGAAATTCAAGAATTGGTTTTGCAAGTGGAGACGGCACAGTAAGCAAAAGAGATCCTCCGGGCTTTAAAACTCTTTTTATTTCCTTTGAAATCTCTTCTGGATATACGAGATGTTCAAGTACTGCAAAGATAGTAACGCAATCAAATGAAGCATCAGGAAATGGCAATGTTTTTTCAAGCATTGATCCAATAGAAGTTACAGCATAATTTTCGTCTTCAAATATATAATTATCTTTATCAAGAACTGTAAATTGAACTTTAGAAAATTGCTTTGGATCAAAACTCATAAACCACGGAATTGGTCCGCACCCGATATCCAAAACACTCGACATTGTTTTTGGTAAATTTTTTCTGATTGGCCGAAACCGAAAATCACGAATAATGTGATCTAATATCTTTATAAATGCACCGGACTGCTTTTGTTCCATAATTATTTAATTCTTCTTAAATATCCAATTTTTGTAAAGTAAAAAATTCCACACGGCGAAAAGAATAATGTTTGCAATGCGCGCGATAAGATAATTTACTCCAAGATGCTCATAAAATATCCACATCCAAAGGACTCCAAAGCAATAATTGAGTAGCTGGAGAATGAAAAATCGAATAAGCGCCGATCCAGTTTTTTTGCTCGAATCAAACGCCCACAATTTATTCAAAATAAATATATAGGAAAGTATAAAAAATTGATTTATTGCTACCGCCAAGACTGGTGACATGCCAATCAATTCTTTGAAAACATATAAAGAACTTACATCAAAAACAAATGCCGTCCCTCCAATCACTACATATCTAAAAAGAGATTTATATTTATAAATTGCAAACGATAATAATTGTTTTACGAACAACACATATTCTTTGCTATTTAGTTTTGACGTGCTGTACTTACGAATGCGAAACGTGAATGGAAATTCTTGAATTTTTTTCCACTTCCCTTTTACTAAAATCTCAAAAAGAATTTTATAGCCCACAGTTTCCAACTGCACTCCATCAATTACCGAACGATTCAAAATAAAATACCCACTAAGTGGATCGTGTGCACCAGAAATCAGTTTTGCAAAAAATACCCCAATTTTTGAAACGAGTTTTCTCCACCATTTCCATTGTTCCACGTTACTCTCCTTTGCAAATCTGCTCCCAATTACTATTTCACACTCATCAAGTGCCTTCACCATATTATTCAAAATATCCGGATCGTGACTTAAGTCAGCATCCATCACCCCAAGATATTCACGGGTAGATACCCCAAACCCCTCAATAACCGCACTACCCAATCCAAACTTACCAGAACGGTGGATAACTTTAACTGGATATCGTTCTTTCAATTTTTCTGCAACTGCCCCAGTACCATCTGGAGAATTGTCGTCCACAATAATATATTCAAAATCAGCAATTGATTTATTTATCACTTTATCAATCTCTTCAATGAGTGGTTCAATGTTTTCCACTTCATTGTACGTTGGAATAATGAGTGAGATTTGTTTCATAAGCAGAGGACAATAATTTTAATTTACAAATTTTAAATTTCAATTTAATTCTCTAATGATTCAATTTTAAACTGACAAGACTGGATTCCCCATGCCTACGACAGACAGGCAATCGAGTCGGGAATGACAGAAGGGGAAAATAATTTCGAATGACAAATTTTGAATGAAGAAGAGAGAGACCACTACTCTCCCCAGAGATCGGTAATGTGCTGTTTTATCTCATTTGCTTTATCATTTTGGCCGGATGCATTATACAAATTTAGAAGTCCAATTAAGAACTGTGGGCGATCATGATTTATAGTATATCCCTGCACAAAATAATTACGCGCAAATATAAGATCATCAGTTTTTTGATGTTGCTTCCATTTATACATGTGCATCGTGCCAAACATCATTATCATTTGTGAATAATTCATTCCTACCCCCGATTCAATTTTTGGATCAGCATAAATATGAATGAAATCGGTGAGCTTTTGCTCCACCGCCTCATCATTTTTCCCTTCAGCAATTACATTCATGATGTCACTTGAAATAAAACGAATTAACTCGTCTTGACCGACGGGAGATGGATACTCAAGCGCATATTTAAACGCTTGTATATATCCATCAACTGAAGTCTTGCTACTTTTTACCGCAGTAACGTATGCTGATGCCTTCTTATATGGCTTTATGGCTCCGTATACAAATGAGAGCGCACTCGCACAAATTACTATCCATGCAATTATCTGTTTCATATCTATTTTGATTCTTTTTGTGCTCGCGACGCAGTGTATGCAAGAAATGAAAAGAGTGCAATATACGTTGGTAAAATATCAAACAACACAATTCCCTGCACACAATACATAATCATTAATCCTAATAACACTGCCCGTTCTTCAAGTGAGATTCCTTTTATCGTTATTGATTTTTTCCACACCACAAAAAATGCGCCAATCATTGTAAGAAGCCCAATAAATCCAACCACCCCGGTTTCAACTAACGAATCAATATACAAACTATGTGCTCGATCAAACCATGTCTCTCCACCCGTTTTCATAGAATAATGACGGTGATCAAAATATTTATCAAACACCACACTAAAATTTTCTGGGCCCCACCCAAATACTGGACGCTCTTTCACACCTTTTAGTGCCGAATTCCATGTCCACAATCTAGTTTGCGCGGTACCCTCTTCTAATGAAATAGTAAATACTCGAAATCCTGGAATTTTCAAAAACGCCGGATTATTTCGCTGACTTACAAGGAATGAGGATACAATAACCAGCACACCCAATATCATGAGTATATATTTTTTTAATTTTTGATTGTTATATGCAACAAAGATTAACGAAACGAGAACGGCCGCAGAAAGTCCTAAAAATGCCCCACGCGTTTGTGAAAGCCATGAAGAAAATATTGAGAGCCCCGCAATAAAGAAAAACCATTTCTTTTCTTCTTTTGTAACCGCACGAAATGCACAAATGATGGCAAACGCGGCAGTAAATAACATATATGTCCCTATATATGCTGGATTCCCTAAACTCCCCGCAAACCGAAGTCCAGTAGAAAATTGCTGTCCAACAAAACTCTTCATACCAAGTCCAGCTCCAATGCCATACAACATCACGAGCGCTGAGGCAGTTATAAAAAATAAAAAGAATTTTCTCCACGCCTTCCAATCTCTAAAAAGAACTACGGACAAGAAGAAAAAGATCCCAAGATTCAATATCTGAAGTCCTCCTTCTCCCCTCTCAAAGTTAGACCAAAATGACGCACTGGGATTTACTCCGAAAAATCCAGCAAGAACAAATGTAACAACGAAGGCACCAACACCAATAACAAGAGGATTTTTTATAATTTCCTTCATACGACGCATCATTTCCTCTTTTTGATCTTGGAAAATGATCCCAAGAGAAAAGAAAATCGTGGCAAGCGCTACACACGCACGAAAGAATGTATATTTTCCAACAATAAATGGAAATAACGTTCCTGAAGTTACCATTACTACTGCAAAGATTGCGGAATACAAAAAAAATCGTGCAGTTCTAAAATAATTCATTATGAATAGTGTACCATAGGGTTTGGGGTTTAGGGTATAGAAGAGAGAAACGGAGGTAAAATAATTTTAAATTTCAAATTTTCCACCAAAGGCGGATCAGCCTAGGGCTGACAAATTTCAATTTAAAAATACCAAGGAGAGATTCCTCGTTGCGTTCGGAATGACAGATGAGGAGAAATCGGATCAATGGGGAAAGGTACGACCTCCTTCAGAGTTCGGACCTTGGGGAAATGAGAAGAGATGGATTCCCGATCAAGTCGGGAATGACCCCCATGAGATAGCAATAATGTTGGCATCTCACGGGACAAGAAAAAAGAACCCCCGTAGGGGTTCTTTTTCAACAAATACTAATTGTATTAGTAAGAGTTGGTACCGAGACGTACGGTTGCGGTATCAATGTTCGTCAAAGCACTAAAGGTGCTGAGATTTGGATTGTATACATCGTAACCATAGGAAATGTTTCCATTTGCCCAGTAGTCTGCGGTATCAGATGCTGAATATCCTGCTGCACCTACGAAGTCAACAAAGATGTTCGCGGTGTTCTGTCCTGCATTCGACACATTCAATTCAATATCTGAAGTATTTGCAAAGAGTGCAAATGTTCGGTTAGTTGAAATGGTTGTCGTTGCGAAGGCAAATACCGTGCTTGTCGATCCCGATGCACCGGAAAGTGACACTGAAGAAGTTGCAAGTGCGGTTGCACTCTTTGTTCCTCCCACCATCTCATACAACTCAAAGGTTGTTACTGATGATGATGCTGAGCCACCATTGTTCTGTACGCGGAGTGTAATTCCGGTAAGACCAAGGTTACGAGTTCCCTGCTTTGATACAGTGAAGCGCGCAATTTCAGAGTCTGATGATCCAACGGTGTTTGCAGAAAATGTTGCTGCAGCAACTGTTGGAAGTGAAGACTGAACCTTGTAATTATTCGTTGAAGCACTTGAGAGTGTTATGCCAGTCGACATAATACCAAGTGATGCTGAATTAATTTCAAGATCAGTGGTTGATGAGCTGTTTATAGCAGCGCTAAATACTGACTGAGAAAGGATTGCTGAGTCAGCGCTGATGTCCGCCTTTACGGTTAACACCTTGTCGCTGCCCTGTGGCAATGTTACCCAATTTGCCTCTGTCAATGTAATAACTGCTACACCACTCACTACTGATGCTGAACCAAGTTCTTTTGTACCATCAAAGAGCTTTACTGCTGAGAAGTTACTGCTTAAGTTGCTATTGCTCCACAACGTTGTGGAAGCAGAAACAATATCAAGAGTTATTTTTCGTAATATAAGATCTTCGTTCTGTGCTGAGAACTTGATATCACCAAGTGATACACCCGCAGTACCCGCAAGGAGCACCTTTGAGACGATCGCTGGGTTGCTATCAGCCGCAATTGTTACTGATGGTGAACCAATTCCAATTGTCTGACCTGGAGTTGCACTTGCAGGGGTTGAACTCAACGCCTTGCCAGTAACTTTTCCATAGCCACTTACTCCCGCTGCCGCAACCGAAACAACTGAGTTGGCTGCTGCATTTGAAACGATATCAG
The DNA here is from genome assembly GCA_041659005.1 of Minisyncoccota bacterium. Taxonomy (GTDB): domain Bacteria; phylum Patescibacteriota; class Minisyncoccia; order UBA6257; family GWB1-50-10; genus LiPW-41. The sequence continues at coordinate 89,583 of JBAZZD010000001.1, forward strand.
CATACACAGAAATCAATTTTGTTGCTGATTTTGCAACAGAAAGATTTATTGTGAAGCTGTTTCCTGAATCACTTGGAGTACCAACAGTGGTGCCAAGCTGAGTCGTGCCATCCATAACTTTTACGTTCTGGAAGTTTGTGCTCGTGGTAATATTCAAGGAAAGTGTATTCACTTGAATATCATCTGCTGAAGATGCTTGGAGGTTAAACTCCGCAACTTTTACATTTGTTGCACCTGCTGCACGATTTGTGTCTGCAAACGATGCATTCTTGGTAACTGTAAGAGTTACATCACCAAGTGAAAGCTGGTTTGCGGTATAAACACCAGTTGCTACATCTGCATAATCATTTGTCGAGAAACGCTTTGCATAGAAGTCACCAATGTATACCTGATAGGTACCAGAGGTTGCCGCCGATGAGACGCTACCCAATACCTGAAGTGTTCGAGTTTGATTGCTCGAAAGAGCAACATAACTTGAAAGTGACTTCTGGTCAGATGAAGACCAGCTTGAAGGAGTAGAAGTACTCTGTAAGCCAGTGGTATCTGCGGATACTGAATAGAATGTTTCACCTGTGGTTGCATCCTTGACAGAGATTGAACCAGTAAGTACCGGTGCTGCTCCGCCACGAACTACCTGAAGTGCCATCTTGCGAAGTTCAAGCTGTTCGCCTGAAGACTTTATATCAAAAGTACCAAGAACAACATTTGATGCTGATGGTGCAATTGATCCGCTTGGTGAAGCTGATGCCTTTGAAACGGTAAGTCCGCCTGTCTTCATTTTGAAGTAGCCAGAAGCATCGTTTTTGGTATCTGCCTGTTCGAGACTATTTCCATTTACATCTTTCAAAAGAACAGATGCGCCGGTTGTTGCACCGGTTGCAATGATATCGTAGTCATTCTGTACATATACTTGGAAGTAACGTCCAGAACCATCCATGATATCAGCCTTTACTGGAAATGTTCGAGTAAGACCCTTATCAATCATATACGGTGTCGCAAGATTGAAGGTTACTGAACGATCCATTGAGCGCTCTGCAGTTGCGAGAACATTTCCTTCCTGGGAATATAATTTCCAGTTCTTTACATCGGTTGTTTCAACAATGTTGCCACCAACATAAAGGGTTACGTTCTTTACATATACTGCTTCTTTTGAGTTATTCTGATTCAACTGAAGTTTGAATACCTCTCGCTGTAAATCGCCAATTTCTATATTTCCTGCTGATCCAGAATATGAAGATGATGAGAGACCTGACACTGACTGATCGTCAACATACAAGTTTCCAAGTGATGCTGAACCATCAACCACTGAGTAGGTTCCCCCAACCATTGGGAATGTCCCAGTGACTGGAACTGAACCAGAAACCGTGATATCAGCTACTGACATAACACCAAAGTTCATTGATGCTGATGTTGTGTCTGAATCAAGATTGATTGCTACGGAAAGATTCTTTGTTGTTCCTGCTGGAACAGTCATTGGATCTGAACCGAAGTTCACAGTTACTTTTCCGTCTGAAGTCAAAGAAGACACAATGTTTCCATAGCGCTTTCCTGCTTCGTCCCACACGCTCACGCCGTTAATACGAGTGTTCGCAATGTATCCACCACGAGTTGCGGTGATACCAGTCACGACAACTGCGTCTTTTCCTGCGGTAAGCTTGAGATTCAAGACCTTGTTATAAAGGGAGCTTGAAGGAAGAGTGCCACCAAGTGATGGTACCATTTCCACTTTAAGATATGATTCGGTTGCGGTAACAACAGTACCTCCTGTTGTGCCACCAGTCGAAGCTGTGCTATTAAGCTTTGCACGGCTTAATGCTCCTACATATCCTGATGTAGGTGAAATTCCAACTGCTTTCTGCCACGCGACGACAGCGGCCTTGGTCATAGGACCAAACCACTCAGTTGGAGATGCTATTTTAAGATAGCCGCCAGCAATAAGAATGCTCTGTAATTGCTTCACATCTGCACCCTTTGAACCAATTGTGAGGTTTTTGGCGAAGGTGTATGCGCTCGTTGACGAATTTGAATTCCCTCCCTGGAGCTGCAAAAGCTGCGCCTGGAGAGCATTAATCTGAGCCATAAGATCTGAAACAGAAACTTGAGCAAATGCCGGCGCTGAAAGCGATGCGATTGTCATAACCGCTATGCTAACAGTCGCGATTTTATAAGTTAACTTTGACATTTGTATTTTATTTTTTTCTTTTGGGATAATTTTGTTCGTATTCCCGCGCCCCTTAAGAATGCGCGAGATGAACTCGACCTTTCTGTTGTTTTCAGAACACTATTCTCCTAGCTTTCGGACCTTTTGTTGCGACTCCATGAAGTGAGGATCCGGAGCAATAAAAGAAGCGAAAGAGAAATAGTGGGTTGGTAACTTAAATAACTAACAACCTACGACCGACAACTTCAACAAGGGATAAAGAAAATCCCGCTTGTGGCGGGCTTAATACTAAAAAGAATGGAACATCAAGAGGCCTCGCAAAAGAAGTGTGCAAAACCCTCCTTTGCGAGATCTCTTAACCTATATTCACATTCCTTTTGTGGTAGCAAGGCCTCACCCAAGCTCCCCAAAATGGGAATCTGTCTAAATTATCAAATCTAGACCTACATTATACTTTTCAAGACCAATTTTCAAGGGATGTTCCGTTTTCGGTGGAAACACCTCTTTTTTGGTTCTATATATAGAACGAATAGGCAATTAAAGTGTTACACATAGAATAGGGTTTAGTTGTTAGGGGCTAGGGGGCTAGAGGGACAAAATTCAAAAATGAGGTTCCATTTTTCGTTACATTTTTTCATAAGAATTCTCTTCCCTCTCTATCCCCTAGTTATTAAACCCCTAGCCCCTATCTATATTACCCACTGACCCGTGGCAAAAAGGATAATACACGCAGTAATAAAGATTATGATATTTTGGAATAAAAGATGTTGCGTAAGGGTGCCAGAAAAATGCGCCACAAGCAGATTGCGAATGACAAGGACCGCAAGAGACATGATGCCAGTAAGTGCAATCACATGCAATGAAAGTAATTGTGTTATCAGTAATAATTCACACATAAATAATCCTAAAACAATGCTCGCGAGCATCATTCGTGGCCTCCAAGAAAATTTGCGCATTGAGAGGTGTTCGTATACAAGCATTCCCGTACTGATACTCGCAAAAACTATTGAAAAAAAGGTTGGAAATAACAATGAAAATAAAAGAGAAAGGAATATAAGTATAGAATGAAAGACATCCATAATAATCTCGTTTTCCTTGAAAAAGAACCGAATAAGCCCGACCCATAGCGCCAATAAAAAGGAGGCTAAAAAGAAAAAGATAATATCACCAAACACAGAATTTTTTATATTTATTCCATATAGGAACAACAAAATCACATATACACCATACGAATATTTATATGAGCGTCGCTCTATGTTTTCGCTATAAAAGAACCAGAGAGATGCAATAAACCAAACAAACCACGAAAACATACCTCCATGCACAAAAACATAGAGTGCCAAAAAGACTAAACAGGCACACTTAGCGACCAATGACCACTCTACGGTCTTTTGAAAGTGAAATAGTAAGTTTTTGACCTTCATTAACTTCTCCGCGAATAATTTTATCTGCAAGCGCGTCAACAATCACCTTTTCAATTAATCGCTTGATAGGGCGCGCGCCATAATCGGGATCGAATCCCTCTTCACTTAAGTATGCCTTAACCGCTGGCTTCACTACAATACTTATATTTTTTACTTTGAGACGCTCTGCGACACGTGCAAGTTGTATATCAATAATTTCTTCAATCGCATCCTTTTTGAGAGAATTAAAAATCACTACTTCATCAAGTCGGTTCAAAAATTCAGGACGAAATGTTTCACGAAGTGCCTCCTGTACCCCCTCCCGAAATTGCTCCTCTTGCTCGCGCACCGCTTTTTCTTTTTCGTTTGTTCCAAATCCTAATCGTGAAAGTTCTTTAAAATATGAACTTCCTACATTTGAAGTAAGAATAATAACTGTGTTCCTAAAATTTACCGTCTTCCCTTTTCCGTCGGTCAATCGTCCGTTATCAAGCACCTGAAGTAATATATTAAATACTTCTGGGTGAGCTTTTTCGATCTCGTCGAACAGGATCAGACTATATGGCCTATGACGCACAATCTGTGTAAGCTGTCCGCCTTCCTCGTGCCCCACATATCCTGGGGGCGAACCAATAAGACGCGCAACTGCATGACGCTCTGTATACTCGGACATATCAACGCGAACCAACGCCTTTTCATCATTAAACATAAATCCAGCAAGTGTTTTCGCAAGCTCAGTTTTCCCAACTCCTGTTGGACCAAGAAAAATAAACGATCCCATTGGTCTGTCTTCGTCAGAAAGTCCCGCACGCGATCTTCGAAGCGCACGAGCAACCGCAGAGATAGCTTCACTTTGACCGACAACCCTTTTTTTCAACTCATCATCAAGTCGAGAAAGTTTATTCATTTCAGACTCCAACATTTTTGAAACAGGAATTCCCGTCCACCGCGAAACTACGCCAGCAACATCCTCTTCGTCAATGGTTTCTTTGATAAATCGATGAGACTCAAAACTTTTTTTCGTTTTTTTCTTTCCTTTTTCTTCGATAAAAAAATATTTTTTTTCAAATGCTTTATATTCTTTTTCAGCAATGGGAAGTTCCCCATACATGATTTTTGCGACACGATCAAAGTTTCCCTCGCGCTCCGCAATTTCCGCCTCACGACGCAAATCATCCATTTTTTTCCTTAGCGTATGAAATTTTTCAAATGTTACTTTTTCATTGTGCCACTGCCCAGAAATTTCATCATTTTTTTTCTTTAGTTCCTGCAATTCAATTTCTACATCTTTCATCCGATCAGTTGCTTTTTTTGAGGTGTGCTCACTTAATAATGCGGACTTTTCTATCTCAAGTCGTGTGATTTCGCGTCTAATTTTATCAAGTTCCGTCGGCATACTTTCTGATTCAAGTCGACGTGCGGCTGATGCCTCATCAATTAAGTCCACCGCCTTATCAGGAAGAAAACGATCAGTAATATATCGCGCAGAAAGATTTACCGCGGAAATAATCGCCTTATCAGAGATTTTAAGTCCATGATGCATTTCATATTTTTCTTTAAGTCCACGCAAAATAGAAATCGAATCATCAATAGAGGGCTCTTCAACTACAATTGGCTGAAATCTTCGTTCAAGCGCTGCATCTTTTTCAATATGCTTTTGATATTCTTTTAATGTTGTTGCTCCAATTGCATGAAGCTCCCCCCGTGCGAGTGCCGGTTTTAACAAATTTGACGCATCAATTGCTCCTTCCGCGGCCCCCGCGCCTACAATCATATGAATTTCGTCAATGAATAATAAAATTTTTCCCTCAGCGCTTTGTACTTCTTTTAAAAATGCTTTGAGTCTATCTTCAAATTCTCCACGAAACTTTGTTCCCGCAATGAGCGACCCCAAATCAAGCATTATAATTTCCTTATTTTTTAGTGGTTCCGGAACATCATTTGAAACAATGCGTTGTGCAAGTCCCTCAACAATCGCAGTCTTCCCAACTCCCGGCTCGCCGATTAACACTGGATTATTTTTTGTGCGACGGGAAAGAATTTGCATCAAACGACGAAGTTCTTCTTCTCTTCCAATTACTGGATCAAGTTTCCCTGCACGCGCCTTCTCCGTGATATTAATCGCATATTTTTCTAATGTTTGAAATTTATTTTCTGGAGTCTCATCAGTCACCCGTGTTGAACCACGCACGTCATGAAATGCTTTGAGCAATATTTCTTTTCGTACTCCAAATTGTGATAACAATTCTTGCGCCACCGAAGGAAAGTCTGCAATAGAAAGTAACACATGTTCGCACGAAATAAAATCGTCCTGCTCGGCACGAGCGATTTCTCCTGATCTATCTAAAATTCGAACAAGCTCTGGAGACAGATACATCTGCCCTGTATTTCCAATACCATGAAATACTTTTGGTAGGTGTAGCACCGCATCTTCAACACGAGAAAGTAGACCACCAACATTTACATTTGCACGAACAAGAATCGGACGCACAAGCGTTGATTCGTCGTCTAACAACATAAGCAACACGTGAAGTCCCTTGAGTTCCCCATGATTTTCTCGCATTGCCATGTCTTGTGCTCCTTGCAGCGCTTCTTGTGTTTTAATAGTAAATTTATTGAATTGAGGCATATGAACTTAATTTCAAATTTTAATTTATAAATTTCAAATGAAATCCAACCGATTTTTCATTTGAAAGGGAATATTTGCTTATATATTACTGTATCATAAACTTATTAGCAAACTCAACCCTTGAGTGCCAGTCACACACATTCCCCGTCCATCATTTCCGCTTTCGCGGGAATGACAGAGTAGAGAAAAATCTATCATCCTCCACTTAAAATTCTCTCATTTATTAATTAAATTGAAATTCAAAATTCGTCATTCGAAATTCTTTCCCCTAATCCCTATTCTTGGGGTCTCTCTACGAGCGTTGCCTTAAGAGAAAGTGTCTCCCCTCCCCGTTTTATGGAAAGCGTAACCATGTCACCAATATTATGTTTTTGAATAATGGCTCCAAGTATCGTGGTGCTTGTTATTTTTTCTCCATCAATTGCAATAATTATATCTTCTGCTTTTACCCCCGCCCTTGCGGCTGGCGAATCTTTCGTTACTGCAGGACCTGATCCATCTCCACGTACGAGGGCTCCCTCAGTTATTGAAAGTTCCTGCTTTTTTGCAATCTCTTCATTCAACATAATATATCGCACACCAAGATATGGGGTTTTGATGCTTCCAGTTTTTTTCACTGAATCTATCGCGCGTTTTGCCTGATTTATTGGAATTGCGAATCCGATATTTTGCGCACCTGATACAATCGCAGTGTTAATACCGATTACTTCTCCACGAAGATTTAATAATGGTCCACCAGAATTTCCCGGATTAATCGCGGCGTCGGTTTGTATCACCCCATTTATTGTCTCGGTACCAATTCCCGATCCAGACGCAGTAACACTTCTCGCAAGTCCGGAAATAACACCAACAGATACGGTATTACGATATTCACCAAGCGCATTTCCAATTGCGATCGCAGTTTGTCCAAGCTTAATGCTATCAGAATTTCCAAGTTTTGCTGGTATGAGGCGCGCATCAACTTTTAATATCGCTATGTCATTTACTGGATCTTTTGCTAATACTTTTGCTGGATATTTTTTTCCGTCACTCATAAACACCGTGTACTCCGCTTTTTCATCATAAATAACGTGTTTGTTGGTAAGTATTAATCCGTCTTCTGAAATAACAAATCCGCTTCCCCCACCGATTTCTTTCTTTTCTGTTTTGCTACTCTCACATGGCCTTGAAAATTGCATTCCTCCACCAAAAAGATCTCTAAATTCAGGAGGGAGCGAATCAGCAAATGGGTCGTACGCACACTCTTCAAGCAACGGAACATCTTTTGAAGCTGAAATTGCAACCACTGATCTTGAAGCCATATCTACCGCGCCCGTTACTGCGTCCTCATATGTTTCAATTGGTTTGTATAATTCTTTTCCATTTGTTTCGAATTTGGGAACTCCTTTGTGTGTTTCTTTATATATCCGAAACTCAAATGCATCTTTAATTATGTTTGTATATAAAATCGCGGCGGCGCCCGCGACAACAAACACAGCGACAACAGAAATAATGGTTAATATTTTTTTTGGATATTTATTCATATGTTTTTAATTAAATATTAAAGACAGACATGAAAAATCATGTCTGATAATTTACTATTTAATTTCGTACTGCAAAGAAATATTCACAGTTACATCTTGTGATCCTGCTTCTATTGATGGTGCAGCGCCACCAAGTCCTGATTCAGAGGTTAGGTTCATTACTTTCGCATTGCGAAGATAATTATCATACACTGGCTGATACCCACCCTCACTAATACCAAGTAATCTTCCAATTGAGAATCCTCCTGCATCAGCAATCTGATTTGCTTTTTCCTTCGCTTTTTGGATCGCTTGTTCTCGTGCTTTCGCCATGACTAATGATGGATCATCAATAGTAAACTGAAGACCAGAAACATTGTTTGCACCGTGAGTTACGACACCAGAAAGAATATCTCCTGCTTTTTCAAAATTGCGCACCTTCACGCCTACTGTTTGAGTTACTGTGTATCCAACAATTTCTGCAGGTGGACACGCCCCCTCTCTACATGCGTAATATTGATATCGTGGTTCAACATTAAAACTTTCCGTCTTCACATCTTTTTCTAAAACTCCCTGTTCTTTCACGTACGCAATCGCCTCATTCATTAATCCAACGTTTTTCTTTTGTAATTCTCCCAAATTTTTCCCGCCTTGCGTAATTACACTAAATGTAAATTTCGCTACATCAGGGACTGAAATTACTTTTCCCTCACCAGACACAGAAAAACTCCTAAACGAGCTCGGCTGTATTGATTTTGAATAGGCATCGACATACGCCCATGCCGCGAAACTTAAAATAAGTGCGGCAACGCCAACACCAATAATCGCATATTGTTTTGCTTTTTGTTCCATACACTTATTATACGCGACTTATATTATTTTTCTTTCCCAAACATACCAGAAAGTCGTTTAAGTGCCTGCTCAATTTCTTTTATTGTTGTGGAATATCCAAAACTTGCACGAATTCCATTCATGTCTTTTTCGTCTCCTTTGTACATTGCGGACAATACATGTGATGCGCTATGTGCTCGTGCCGAGCAGGCAGAGCCTGAAGATAAGGCAACGCCAAGAATATCGGCACGTGTTAAAAATTCTTCCCGATTCATTTCATTCAACTGTATATTCACAATATGAGGGGAATGCGCCTCCCCACCATTTACTACACTCTCTGGAAATAAATTTAAAAAACCTTTAATAAATTTCTTGCGCAACAACTCAACCCGCACTGATTCCTTTTTTCTATTTTTATTTGCGATCATTAATGCTTCAGCACACCCAACAACGGTTGGCACATTTTCTGTTCCTGACCTCAAACTAAATTCCTGGCCGCCACCAGTGACGATAGGGTTTAGGGGGTAGGGTTTAGGGGGTAGGGTTTTGAGATTAGGAGATAGAGCAGAAACGAGAATGCCAATTCCTTTTGGGCCACCACACTTATGTGCTGACACGGTTAATAAATCGACACCAAGAAGATCGAGAGAACAGTCAAAATATGAGAATGCTTGGACTGCGTCGGTGTGGAAAATAGGATTTAGGGGGTAGAGTTTGGGGGATAGTGATTTTTTGAAATCAGAAATAACTTTTGAGATTTCTTTAATTGGCTGGACAGACCCAACTTCATTATTTACGTACATTATGGAGACGAGTGCGGTATTTTGAGTAAGTGATTGTTTTAATTCGTGAAGCGAAATAATTCCATTTCTATCTACACCAAGCAACACGAGTTCAATTTTTTTCTCTCTTTCTAACACGCGCGCGGTCTCTAATACTGATTCGTGTTCTATACTTGAGATAATTATTCGCGGCTTCTCACCTCCCTTCCAACTGTTTACTACTCCTCTAATTACAAGGTTGTTTACTTCGGTTGCCGAACCACAAAATAAAATGTTTCTAAATTCCACCCCAAAAAAATCTGCAACGCGTTCACGTGCCCCGTCAATTGCACTCATTGCCTCTTGTCCAAACGAGTGAAGTGACCCTGGATTTCCGAATTTCACATCAAAATAAGGCATCATTGCCCTTAGTGCCTCCTTCCGCACTGGGGTTGTCGCCGCATAGTCCAAATATACTCCTTTCATTACTTCAATAGTACGATACTTGACAAAATATACAACAAATTGACAAATATACTTACTTGTGATATTATATGTTTACTTACATTAATAAATTAGGTGATATTATGGACAACGAGATCCTAAAGAAACCCCTTGACGGAACCTACGCGGTTTCAGTTGAGGTTGTTCTTTTTTCCCCAGATCACAAACAAATATGTCTTGTCCTTGAGTCTGGAGGATACAAAAAGAAAGGATTATTTTCTTATTTTAAGCCCAAAGCATGGGCGAATCCTGGGGGTGGAGTTCATACAGATGAAACACCAATAAGAGGGGCGAAAAGAGAGGTGTTCCAAGAAACAGGATTTCCAGAAAAAATGATAAAAATATATCCTGACATCGTCGAATATAGAATTGAGGGAACAGATCGGAAAATGCATTACAAAATAGTCCTCACGGGGACAATAAAATGCACCCCTGATGAATTCCCTTTTGAAATAAATCCCGTTGGAGATACATTAGGAAGAAAATTTGTTCCAATCGCCGAACTTCCAAGTCCAAAATCACAAAGATTTTGGAAACTTGACGGATATGGCATTTTCTCCTCCCACCTTAATAATATTTTATCTAATCAACGGCAAGCGCTCACATGAGCGCCTTTTTATTTAGTTTATTTATATCTAGGAGGGACCTCTTCTATTCCCCTCTTTTTGTTTTCATATCGAGCAAATGCGAAACATGCACTTGAGAGTCGATTAACAAACATTTTTAATTCAATTGAAATTGGGTATGCATTCTCAATTCCTATAAGTGCGCGTTCAAATTCACGCGTTCGCACTCGTAGAATTTCTATTCTTATTGACGCTTCACTCCCACCAGGAATGATAAAATTTTTTATTGGCGGAATACGCTCATCACACCATTCAATCATCTTTTCAAGTTCTTTTGTATGACTTTCTACGATTTTAATTTTTCCTCCACTAAAAATAATAGAGGCAATTTCTGCTTGGGTAATAAATAACAATTCTTGAATTCGTAAAAGAAACTTTTTTATTTCATCTGATGCTTCAATCGAAGCATATCCAGACAATACATTTACTTCATCACATAGTCCCAACACGTGAAAACACAGGTCCGCCTTTGACTTCTTGTTGGTTCCAAACACTACCGCTCCATTATCTCCCGCCCCAGTAAAAAACTTTGTTTTCATACTTGTTTATTATAAAGGTACTTTTCATAACAAAAACACCCCACTGGGGTGTTTTTGTTTTTTACTGAATTGACTGTACGTCTGCATTAATATCTTTCATATCATTCCCTACATCTCCTATATCAATATTTTTTAGCTGTTGTTCAATCGAGGCAGTATTATCAACCTCATCAACAGAAGTTGCTTGCTTTGTTGATACGGCACCTGTCTCTTGATTTGATGGAGCTTTAGTGGTGCCCCCCATTGCAAACAAAACAATGAATACAAGAATCACGAGCGCAAGTATGATAAGCCAAAGCTTTCCATTCTTTTGTTCTGGTGATTGTTGTGTTGGATTTGATTCCATATAATTTTTATTGTGTTACTGGTAATTCTTGTTGCGACTCTTTAGTTTGAGTTGGAATAGTTGGTTTATTAATATCTGGCACTTTCTGTAACTCTCCCAATGCAACCCACACCATGTCACGAGCCGCCTTGATCTTGTCTTGCACAAGTTTTAAATCTGCATTCAATAAATCCCTTGATTTCTTTAAATCTTCGCCAACCTTCAATTCTGTGCTTATTTTTACCGAGTATACCTTTGCCACTTGTGCGGTAATTGAGCCTCGTGCGGTCTCGATAGCGGTTTTTGCATCTTGTAATGCAATCACAACCGCACTCGTATCTTTTCCTGCTACTGATGCTTTCTCTGCGCGCGTGGTAATATTTACCACCGCCTTATCAAGTTCATTTACATTATTCGTAAACCGATTCACCGAATTTTTATTTACTTCATTCAAACTATTGTTCACTTTTTCGGCAACCTGTTTCTTTTTCTCGTCCTTAAACTGAGTGAGTTTTAATTTTAATTCTTCTGTTTTTGTGTTAATTGTCTTTTCGGTTTCTACTCGCAATGTTTCAATGTTTATTTTGAGCGATTCTTTCTTTGCTTCTACCTCTTTTTGAAAGATGTCTCTCCTTTCCTGAAACATTTTTATCGCTTCTTGAGGATTTGTAGGAATCATCTTCAAAATTTGTTCCTTCTCTGTTTTGAATGCTTCTCGTGCAGCTTCTGCATCCTTCTTTGTTGCTTCTCTTACCTCTTCAATTTGACTTTTTATTGCCTCTCTCTTTATCTCTATTTCTTTTTTTGCTGTTTCACGTATTGCTTCATTCTCGTCTTTTTCCGTCTCTCTTATTGCCTCAATTTCCGCCTTCATTCCTTCGCGTATTTCTTTTGCTTCTTTTTGTTCTTTCTTTAATTCCAACTGTTGCTTTCGTTGCTTGGGAATCGAAATACTTGTTGGTATTGAAGGAGATTTAATTTCTGTATCTATCCAATTTTTTATTTCATTTGTTGTTTGCGCATATGCGACAGAAACAGAAACTAACCCTACAATCACTGATACCATTATTATCTTTTTCATTATATTTAATAACCTTTTACATGAACCGACTAAGTCCATACTTTCAGTATATCAGAACAAATTCATTTTAACTCATACACTACATAATGCCAGGAGGAAAGCGAAATTCTTGATGCGCACACCTTTATTTCATATTCATTTTCTTTCATACATTCCTGCATATATTCAACATCTCCAATGGTTGAGGACATAAGAAATATTTTCCCATTCTCTTCTGTATGTTTTTTTGCCTCTAAAAGAAATCGTCGAAACAAACTATAGCGATTATCAGTTATCATGTGATCAAGAACGCTCTCCGATTCAAACCAAAGATGAGGCGGATTAAAAATAATCCTATCGAATTTTTCTCTGATATGATTAAAACAATCGCTTTCTCGTGCTTCGATCATTTTTTCAAGTTGATATCGTTCCGCATTCCATCGTGCGGCCTGCACTGCTCGAGGACATATGTCAGTCGACAGCACAAACGCACCGCGCAATGCCGCAATAATTCCTTGAATACCAGAACCCGTACCAATATCGAGCACTGACATATTTGGTTGTATTTCTTTTTCAACCACTTCTGCAAGTAACAATGAATCATCCCATAACGGCGGATGAACTCCCCATGGCACCATTAAATGAATTGCTGAGTGTGGTAGTCGTACTTTTTTCTCTTTTTCGGAGCGTGTTATTTCCTCTCGCATTTGTCGCATCCATTCGCGACGCTTTGCGATCTCTTGTTCGGACATCGTTGATGTGTATGTCCTCATACACTTATATAATACATCCAAAAATTAATTGTAAAATTCCTATATACCCCTAAAAAGACCATGGAGAATATAGACTTTCTCCTGCTGTGCATAACTTAGGACTCGCACAACGCTCCGGGCTTCAATTCCCTACGCGAGCCAAGCAGTTGGCTCGCTCTATTCGCTAAATACAAAATTCCGACAAAAATCGGAATTTCTTTGGGCGACTAGAGGGAATTGAACCCTCGACTACGGGACCACAACCCGTCGTTTTACCACTAAACTATAGTCGCCATACCATGTAATCAAAACAGAAAACAATCTTTCTTTCAAGTTATGAATTGACGGAGTTTGTAAAAACGTGCAAGCCAAATAAGGAAAAAGAATTTTTGTTTGCGGAAAATTTTACAAAACTTACATACAAAAATTCTCATTAATCATATATGTGATTTTTATGTCTTAACTTTTGCGTTTTGAATTTTGATTTTTGAGTTGCGTTGGTGTATACATAAAGAAATGGAGAGCGTAATGGACAGTTTAGGTGCTCTAATCCAACAATACCCCGGATGGGGACATTTTATTATAGGCATCGCTATTCTCATTCAGGGAGAACTTGGGATATTACTTGCAACATTTCTCATCGCGCAAGGAAATCTTGGCTGGCTTGATTATCTTATTGTTGCCCCCGCAACTATGCTTGTCGCCGAATCAATTGTGTATTTTTTGGGTCGCTTTATGCGCACCACGCGATTTGGTTGGAAAATATATCGCCACAAAATAAAACCTAATAAAAAATATCAACCATATTTTTATTATCTCAGAACCAACTTAACTAAATTATTAGTCAGTGCACGCTTTTTGGTTGGGGTAAACTTTTTTGTGCTTTTTTTGTCAGGATGGTCAAAAACAAAATATGGGAAGTTTTTAAAGTCATATCTTACTGGACTCATTCTCTGGTTTGGATCAATGACTATTGTCGCCTACTTCTTTATGTCGGGACTTAACTATTTAAAACACGAGAAGATATTTAAACAGGCAGAATATGGAATTATTCTTCTTCTTCTCATATTCTTTGGCGTAGAATTTTTTGTTAAGAAATCTATGAAAAAACAATCACCATTTGGAGGTAAAGATGACGTAAGTGGATTCCTAGAGGACAAAGAAGACGAGAAGGGGTAGGAGTTAGTGACTAGGGTTTGGGGCATAGAACTTAATAAAATTCAAAAAATAAAAAATCCCCCACTATGGGGGGTTGTTAGTTTTTTCGTTCGGGAATTCGAAGAGTATAATTTCCTTTTGAAATTCCCTCTTTATTCAATATGTGCGCATTTGCTCGCCTCATTTCTTTTGCAGAAATATCAAATCTTTTTGCAAGTTGTTCCCATGATTCAAACCGTTTTGTAGAATACTCTACCAACTGAATGCTTGGGCCACCAAATGTAACTCCTTTTATGAATCCATATCGTTCAGAATTTTCCAAAATGAGTTTGAGCGCAATAATTCTTGGAATATATTGTTCTGTTTCTTTCGGTAATGAGGAAAGTAAAAAATATGAACGCTCTCTATCTTTTTTTATCGCCTTCCAAACAGTGCCAGATCCGGCGTTATATCCAGCGAGTGCAAACATCTGGGCATCAAATAATCCAAATTGATTGAACTCTTTCTGTAATGATTTCAATTCATTACAGGCAGCAATAGTTGATTCTTCAAAGTGGAGTCGCCCATCAATATTGCTATTGATAATCAATTTGTTTCGCTTTCCGGTACTTTGTATAAATTGCCAGCCACCTTTTGCTTTTGCGGAGGATACTACTACTGGATTTAATTCAGATTCAGCAAGTGCAACATATTTTGCATCTCTCGAAACTTTTTGCTCCACCAAAACCGAATCGAGACGAGGAAAATATCGTTCTTTGCTCTCAAGATATGAAAGCGTTCGCCATCTGTTTTTGGGAGCAGTGTAATAATGCACCCAAAAATCAATATCTTCCCATACTCCATAAATATGAAGTGGAACAATTCCATCAAAGAAGCGAATTGAATCTGGAATGTATGATTGATCTCGAGTCACGATTGCCAATTGAACATCTTTCATATTTCTTTGTAAACTATCCAAAAGAATATCGTAGTTATTGTCTCTTTTCATAGACAAGATCTCAAGAAGTACTACAAAAACAAAAAGCGTGACTGGTATTATCGCACGAAAAAATACAAATATTTTTTTATTCGTTTCCATTTTTTCTCCATTATATTATTAATTTTCTAATCACACTGTACTCCGAGAATTTATGTGTTGCAAGAAAAACAAATCCCGCATCGCGGGATTTGTTTTTTATGTGCCACGGGAGGGAATTTTCTCACCCGTCACTTTCGTTCCTCCTTCGAAATCCTGGGTTCCTCGCTTCCGTCCCGCATTCTGCGGGACTTTTCGCATTCGCGCGCTCGGGATACCCTTCGCTTCCCCATTCCGAAGCAAAAATATAAAACACCTCGCAAGCGAAGTGTTTTATATTTTGTGCCACGGGAGGGAATCGAACCCCCAACGCCAGCCTCTTCCAAGGCCAACCTGGACTATCTCATCATCCCAAAGGGATGTCGGGCGCTAATGCGAGATTATCGTTGAGTCTCACTCGCTAGTCTCTACACCTTCCAAGAAACATCTTTAGATCTCTTCTTGGCTTGGCTCGGGATTGTTTCTTTATGAAAGAAGGTTTCCCCGAATTCACCCAATTTTTCAATCCACATTACTGTGGAAAGCCCCAAAGATTTAGGGCTGCGCTCTACCATTGAGCTACCGTGGCTTATTCACTGACTTTTACAGTATAATCAAATATATATAAAACAGTCAAAATGCATTTAGACCCACTTCTATCAGTAAAAAATCTTTCGGTAACATTTCATGAAAATCCGGTTATAAAGCACATATCATTTGAAATACACAAAGAGGAGGTGCTTGCTGTTATAGGACCAAATGGCGCAGGAAAATCTGTGCTACTTAAAACTATCCTTGGAATCATTGAGCCATCCGCGGGGTCTATTGAATGGTTTCCTGGAATTCGTATTGGATATCTTCCACAACGCTTCCATGTTGATATGTATCTTCCAATGACTGTTGGAGAATTTTTTGATTTAAAACCAAGAAAAATTTTAACAAACGAAGCAGTTATTCGTTTGTTAAAACTCGAAAAATCATGGCTCAAAAAGAAACTTGCTCATCTCTCAAGTGGACAGCTTCAACGCATACTTCTTGCGTGGGCGCTTCTCGATGATCCACAAATACTTCTCTTTGATGAGCCAACAGAAAACGTTGATGTTGTAGGACAGGAATCTATTTATACACTCCTCCACCATCTTCAAGACGCTACGGGTCTTTCGCTCATTCTCGTCTCTCATGATCTCCAAGTGGTATATAAATATGCAAACAATGTGTTGTGTCTAAACGAAAAACAAGTTTGTTATGGAGAGCCGAAGGAAGCCCTTAATCATGAAACGCTTACCAAGCTTTTTGGAGAACACACAGCACTTCATCACCATCATTTATAAATTATGTCTATTCCATTTATTGTTTTTATATCGGGAATCGTAATCGCGGCAGCAAGTGGTCTTGTCGGATCACTGCTCACCCTTCGTAAAATGACTCTCCTTTCGGACGCACTTTCTCATGTTGCGCTTCCTGGGATAGCGCTCGGAATTGTATTTCATTTCACCCCGTTGTGGGGAGGAGTTGCATTTCTTTTTCTGGGAATATTTCTTATACGGGTTATTGAAATACGAACAAAACTTGCAACCGAATCAATTACTGGCGTTCTTTTTGTGACAGCGCTTGCAGTTGGCGCATTAATAATTCCAGAACAAGAATTACTTGAAACATTTTTTGGAAATGTTCAATCAATTTCCTATGGCGCAGCCATTATTCAAATGTTTGTCGCTATTCTTATTATTGGGGTTACACTGTCGTTCCTTAAACAACTTACACTTACTTCAATTGCTCCGGATCTAGCAACGGCTTCAAAAATTTCGAAAAAAAATATCGAGATATTACTTCTTGTGCTTATTGCAACCACTATCGCGGTGGGGATTAGTTTTGTCGGAGTTCTTTTAATGAGCTCACTTCTTATCGTTCCTGCAGTCACTGCAAAAAATCTCGCAAAAACATTCAAGGGATTCATTGGGATAAGCATGGGAATTTCTGCTTTCTCTCTTTTTGCTGGACTCTGCACAGCAAGTATTTACTCAGTTAACCCTGGACTTGCAACAGTGTTAATAAGTTCTGGAATTTTCTTTTTAAGTTTGTTCGCGCCAATGAAATAGTACACAAACAATCGCCCCAAGAACGGTCTTTTATGTACCCCTGCGAGGAAGCGAACAAAATTTAATTTCATAAAATTTTCTCAAACCCCTCGGTTTGAGTAATTCCGCCATGGGAGACCAAATGTTCTCCCATCACCCTCTCTGTTCGATTCCTCGATATATTTATCAAATATTTGATGTACCCCTGCGAGGAATCGAACCTCGATCTACTCCTTAGAAGGGAGCTATTCTATCCGTTGAACTACGGGGGCTCTTTATCTGCGTTTGATTCTACATTAAAAATAGTTTAAATTAAAGTGCAGTGGACGGGATGTAGTATATCGGTAGTACGCCTGTTTTGGGAACAGGTAGGCCGGGTTCGATTCCCGGCATCCCGACTGAGCGAAGGCGAAGGAGGTACTGAACGCAGCAGCGTTCACGTGCAAGACAAAATGATAAACCACCTCTGATTAAGGTGGTTTATCATGTAAATAATTCTATTGTATAGAAGTATCAAAATTGCTTATTTTCGTTTGAAATTCTTGATTGAGATCATTGATGCGTTTTACATTATCATTTGCCTTCTGTAAAACACTATCAATAGTTTTCTTGTCATGTTTTCCTATTTCAATTCCTGCGGCAACTGATTCAATTAATTCGGTTACATTCTTTGTATATACAATATATTCAGAAACAAGAGATATTTCAGCAGTCATCGCAGCATATGCATATCGCTGTGATTTTCCCGCTGGCATTCCATTAATAAAGCCAATTAACACTTGAAGATGACGTGAAAGTTCTGCTGCATTTCGCGCTGCTTCACTATTTGCTAATTGCGCCTCATTAAGAAACGTTTCTGCACGAGCATTGTCCTTTGACTGTTCCGCTACATTTGCTTCGCGAATTTTTACTCGAGCAACTTCTGATAATTCAGCAACTTGCCGACTCTTAATTCCTGCATTATACCGCGCAACTTTAAAATCATCAGAAACAATTATCTTCTGTTTATCATCAAAGGTTGCCGAAAGTGCAATTCCGCCAACCACAAGCAACACTGCGCCAACGGCAATCCCAGTAACCATTCCCCTTTTTGTCTTCAAATGCGCTAATTTAAACACCACCATATAATAGGATACCTTTTGTAATTATTCAATAAGTAATCGCCTTGCGATTTTTTTAAAAATTAGTATAGTGAAGAAACGATTTGCGGGATTCGTATAGTGGTAGTACGTCACCCTTCCAAGGTGAAGGCACGGGTTCGATTCCCGTATTCCGCTCCAAGAATACTTTTGAACCAAAGAGAATTCGAATGCCTCGCCATAGCGGGAAAACGAGCGAGAAACCCAAGCACTGATAATCATCTGGCTTGTTGGTTATTTTATTGTGGGTCGTAGGTTATATGTGTTATCCTTCATAAAAGACGTTACAGACCCGTTACGAAACAAATCCTCTCTCCATACGTTATATATATGAGAAGCGAAGAAGAAATACTGATAAATAAAGCAAAAAATGGTGATCATGTCGCCTTTCGGACACTTTATGATCGTTATGTAACGCAGATATATCGCTTCGTATTTTTAAAAGTTGGTCAAAAGCAAGACGCGGAAGATATCACACAGCATGTATTTGTAAGTGCATGGGAAAACCTAAAGTCATATGAATATAGAGGATTCCCTTTTTCAAGTTGGCTATACCGTATCGCATCAAATGCAATTATTGATCACTTTCGAGTTCATCGTCACACCGTAGACATAGAAGCAATATCGGAAGAGTACCTTGGAGACGAGGAAGATCAAGAATCAACAATAGATGCAGCAATCGGAATCGAAACAATAAAAGTAAAACTTGCAGAACTAGAGCCAGACCAACAAAACGTTCTTATTATGAAATTTGTCGAAGATAAATCTAATAAAGAAATTGCTGAGGCACTACAAAAAACGGAGGGAGCAATACGCGTTATTCAACACCGAGCACTAAAACAATTAAAAACACTTATCGATGCACGAACACATAATTGAACAATTAAAAAGTTTGCAATCAATTAAGCCAGATAATGGGTTCGTTTTACGCACTCGAAATCTTTTTATTCCAACTTCAGCATCAATTACTGCCCCATCACGAACATTTTCAATATTCAATTGGCAATACGCAAGCGCATTCGCGCTTGTTCTTATGTGTATTGTCGCAATACCATTTTTTGTTTTTACCCCAGAGGAAACACTTGCATCATTAGATACTGAAGTACTTTCTTCGGAAATTCACTCTCTCCCGATCACTGTGCAATTACAGGAATTAAAATATAACGAAACGGCACAGGACACCATTACAAACGCTGTATCAGAAGCATCAAACACCGACACTAATCACCTTGACCGATCACTTATAATAAAAGAGGGAGAAGAAATAAATGCCAATACAGAGGTTGATACAAACGTCGACGACCTCATTAACCAGGTACTTCAATAACATATATGAAAATTTATAGACACATAATCGTTGCGCTTTGTGCAGTAACTGTGATACTTCCACCATTTGGACCCTCACACATATTTGCAGCAGAAGGCACAACACAAAACACTCAACAAAACATAGTAGAAACGGTAAAAGAGGCTATTAGTGACCTCGTTTCTGCAAAGGACGAAAAGAAACAAACCGAGACGCCAATTCGTTTTGATACACTTAAAAAGGCGGTATCTCTTGCGATTGATGAAGCAAAGAACCTTCGCATTAAACTCATTGGCTTAGAAGATCTTTCCTCTGATTATGAAGCATGGGGAATAAAAAAAATGGAAAGCATGAAGGATATGATTGAAACACTTGATGCATTCAAAAAAGAACTTGGAGAAATCGAGAAAAGCGAAGAAATAACTGATGGACAAATAAAAGAACTTGGAGAAAGAATAAAAAGTTGGAGAGAAAAGACATATCTCCCACTTTCAAATGAAATCCAAGATTATTTCCTAATCACCGAAGAATACAAAACAATAGAGGTGGCAGAAAATAGATCGAGCAAAATAGAGGTGGATATAATAAAACTTGATAAGCGCAAGAAAAACACCACAAACCTAAAAAAACTTCTTGAAAATGCAAACACTGAAATAGGGGTGGCAAAAAAAATAAATAATGAGGCAAAAGCATTATTCGAAGATATATATTTTCCAAAAAAAGAGGTGGTAGCAACATCAACAATGTTGGCAACACCCGAGGAAATGAGCACAACGACGACAGTGATAACCGAGGAAACAGATGCCGTCACAATCCAACCAAAGTCAGTACGAGATCTTGTAAAAGACTCCTCTAATAAAATAAGAGGTTCATATAAGATCTTTATTGAAATGAGTAATCTCGTGAGGAAATTGCTCTAATAAAAAATCCCAAAAAGGGATTTTTTATTAGATGGCCTCAATTAATCAACTGTTTCTGGTTAATTCCTATTTGTGATATTTATTCTCTTTTTGATTTATTGTAATAGCACGATATAGCTGCTCTATTAACACTACGCGAGCTAACTCGTGAGGAAATGTAAGAAGTGAGAGCGAACACGCTTTATACTTTTTTTTAAATTCATCACTAAATCCAAATGAGCCCCCAATAATAAATATAGTTTTTTCGTTTGTTTTTACTATACGCTCCGCTAATTTTGAAGAACTAAATTGTTCTCCGTCTTCTGAAAGTAAAAATATATTCCCTTTATTTTTCTCTAGCACTTTTTCAATTCGTTCTTCTTCTTTTTTTTGTGCACGCAATTTATTGGTAACAGAAATTGATGGTTCTGCATCAACTTCAATAACCTCAACTTTTGCAAATGGAGTAATTCTCTTTTTATACTCGGTATATATTCTCCTAAAACCATCATTTTTTAGCTTCCCTACTGCAATAATTATTGTATTGAACATCATTTAGATAATAACATCCCGCACCTCTTTGTAAAAAGGTGCGGGACTTGTTCTTTCTTATAAAAACTTAAGAGATCTCTCAAACTCTCGTTCTTAGAGAACGGCCTCCTTGAGAAGTTTTCCTGCTCTGAATTTTGGCTTTGTTGATGCCTTAATCTGAATCTTCTCTCCTGTCTTTGGATTGACTCCCATACGCGCCGCACGCTTTGTGATGCGGAATGTCCCAAATCCTGTGATAGCAACCTCTTCGCCACGACTCATTGTTTTTACAATGGTGTCAAAAACGGTTTCCACCGCAAGCGTCGCCTGCTTCTTCGTTTCAATTCCTGTTGCCTTCATCATTGCCTCCACGAGTCCATCTTTCTTCATAACGTAAGTGGTTTTAAATAATGTGACCTGCGACCTTTTCTTATAGTATATCACAAAAACAACGTGAAAAATCTAGGTTTTTCACGTTTTTGCTTTATCTCGCTATCTCAACAGCTTTTACTTCGCGAATCACCGTCACCTTTATTTCCCCCGGAAACTTCACATCAGATTTTAGTTTTCCTGCTATCTGTTTTGCAAGTTGTAATGCACCGAAATCATCTACTTTTTCTGGGGTAACAAATACACGAACTTCTCGCCCAGCAGAAATCGCATATGACTGCCTTACCCCATCAAAACCATTCACCACAGTTTCTATTTCCTCAAGTCGTCGCAAATATTTTTCCAACGTTTCTCTTCGTGCTCCTGGTCGAGCTGCAGAAATCGCATCGGCTGCTGCAACTATATATGACTCGGGAGAGGAAAATGGATATTCTTCGTGATGCGCCTCCATCGCTTTTATTACTGCCTCTTCAATTCCATATTTCTTTAATAATTTTCTCCCCAACTCAACATGCGTCCCCTCTAACTCATGATCCATTGCCTTCCCAATATCATGAAGTAACGCAGCCTTCTTTACCACTGCGACATTCAAATGAAGTTCAGTGGCAATCATTCCTGCAATATATGTCATTTCAATTGAATGTTGTAAGACATTCTGCCCATAGCTTGTGCGATAATTCAACCGTCCAAGCACTGGAATAATCTCCTTTGGGAGATCTAATATTCCGACCTCGTATGCAGCATCTTCTCCTGCCTTCCTCACACACTCATCAAGCTCTCTCCGTGCTTCTTCAATTTTTTCTTCTATCTTTGCGGGCTGAATACGTCCATCTTTGATAAGTTTCTCGAGTGCAAGACGAGCATGTTCTCTGCGCAATGGGTCAAATGAAGAAATAACAATACTTTCTGGAGATTCGTCCACAATAATTTCAACACCAGTAAGCCTCTCAAATGCCCTGATATTTCTTCCTTCCCGACCAATAATTTTCCCTTTTATCTCTTCATTTTGAATCGGAACAACACTTGTAGTTACATCATTAATACACTCCCGAGCATATCGCTGTATTGCCGAAGTAATAATTTCCGTACTTTTTTTCTCTATTTCGTCTCTTCTGTCACGTTCGAGACGAGCAACGACACCTCCAATTTCCTGTTTATAGTCTTCCTCACTTTTTTTTATTATTTGTTGCTTTGCTTCTTCGCGAGTAAGGCTTGCAACGTGTTCAAGTTCTTTTGTTATCTTTTCGTGTGCACCATGCAGTTCTACCTGAAGAACCTTAACTTGCTCCATTTCTTCACGCGTTTTGCGCATGTCACGATCCACCGCCGTCCGCTCAACTTGCAGTGCATCGTCTTTTTTTTCTAATCTCTCTTCTATTCTTCTTAGCTCATTTTTTCGCTCTCGCTCTTCTTTTTGCGCATCTTCAACGATTAACGCTGCCTTTGCTTTTGCTTCGACAATGATTTCTTTTGTCTTTGTCTCTGCTGCTTCTATTTCTGCTTTTACTGAAGCGTCACTAACTGCCCTTGTCTTCTTTCCGAACCAAAGGCTTATAAGATATCCTACTCCGAATGCGAGAATTGCCACTCCCACTGTTAAGACTGGTGTTATTATCATAAATTGTTCTATATATTAAGTTTGATGTTCCGCGAAAAACAGGAATACGTGCCCCTTCATGAAGGATCACATGTTTAAGATATGCTACGATTGATAGCGCATTCATATTTACTTGGGTTCCAGTGTTTCAACTACGAAACGAACGACTTTTCTAAACTAACAAAATAAGTGTACCTCATCTGGCTTGTTTGGTCAAAAATCGCATTGTAGATACTTAGTTATTAGATAATAGAAAGCTAGCCTTTTAAATTTGTGATACTTTCCCTATATCCCATTCTTGATTAAAACGATACAATTAAAGAAAGAGTATGAATAGAATTCATACTCTAACACTGAAATCAAATACAAATTACTTCTAACGGAATGAAACAAACAATATTATTAACAATTCTCGACGGTTGGGGTATTGGATCATTTGATGAATCCAATCCTATTTATATTTCACATCCAAAAAATATTTTAGAGATTGAAAGAAACTTCCCCGCTGGAGCACTTCAAGCATCAGGAATTGCTATCGGCCTTCCTTGGGAAGAAGAGGGAAACAGTGAAGTCGGACATATTACGATTGGAACGGGAAGTATTTTATATCAACATTATCCGAAAATCTCTCTCTCAATACAAAATGGAAGCTTTTTTTTGAATGAGGCACTTCGTGGTGCATGTCTCCATGTACAAAAAAATAAAAGCTCACTTCATCTTGTTGGGCTTATATCAAAAGGGAACGTACACTCTTCTCTTGAACACCTTGAGGCACTTCTTACAATGGCAAGCGAATTTCATATTGATCGTTGTTTTATTCACGCAATTACCGATGGTCGTGATAGCCCTCCTCAGTCTGTTATCTCAATTACTGAACAAATTGAAAGGACGATTGCTGAAAAAAAGGAAGGAAAGATCGTAAGTGTCATTGGGCGTTATTACGCAATGAACCGCGACGAACACTTTGATCGCACCAAAATAGCATACGATTTGCTTACCAAGGACAACTATCAAACACAAACACTCGCGGACGCGATAAAACGAACATATGCTCGTGGATTTAATGATGAATTCATTGATCCATCAGCAATTAACACACATGAACCAATTAAGGATAACGATGCAGTAATATTTTTTAATTTTAGAGAAGATAGCATGAGACAAATTGCAAGCGCATTTTGCGTCCCAGCATTTTCTGCATTTGAAACAAAAAAAATAAATAATTGTTATCTTGTTACATTCACTAAATATTTCGATACATCATTAGCACATGTTGCCTTCCACACCGATCTCCCCACAACATGTCTTTCAAAGGTGTATTCTGATCTTGGGAGGCAACAACTCCACATTGCCGAAACACAGAAATATGCCCACGTTACCTATTTCTTCAATGGACTAAAAAATGAACCATTTCCCAATGAATATCGCATTCTTATTCCAACACTAGATATACCACACCCAGAACAAAAACCCGAAATGATGGCAAGCGCAATTACTGATAGAGTCTTATTAGCGCTTCGGGAAAATACATTTGATTTAATTGTTGTAAACTATGCAAATCCTGATATTATTGCACACACGGGAAATTACAGCGCAACAGTTGAAACGATACAAATAATGGATAGAGAAATCGGACGCTTAAAAGAGGCGGTGCTACGCGACAATCATATTCTTTTAATCACTTCTGATCACGGAAACGCTGAAGTACTTCTGAATGTAAATACTGGCGAACCTGAGACAAAACACAACATAAGTCCCGTACCTTTTTATCTTGTCGCTAACGAATTTAAAAAAACAAAACCAAGAGAAGGATTCTATCGTTTGCGTCCGATAGGACTTTTATCAGATATTGCCCCGACAATACTTGAGCTTGCACATATACAAAAACCTATTGATATGACGGGACAAAGCTTACTTGCTCAGTTAAACTATATGTAGAAATTATGGGATTTATTACTAAGTTAATTTTTAGAATACTTTCAAACGCGCTCGCACTCATTGCTGCAGCATATTTTGTCCCAGGTTTTATTCTCTCTGGAGACATATTAAATATTATAATTGTTGGAGTTGTTCTTACGCTTATTAATTTAGTTATTAAACCATTTTTAAAACTTTTTTTTGGTCCATTTATACTTTTGTCTCTTGGTCTCTTCCTTGTAGTAATCAACGCGCTCACTCTCATCATCCTTGACTTTTTTTCTCCTAACCTTACAATCCAAGGGTACCTTCCATTACTTTATGGAACAATAATTGTGAGTGTCGTGAATATGATTCTTTCCCTCGTTGGAAAAACCTTCTCAAAAAACGAATAAATATGCTCCCTATATTTCATATAATTATTTCAATAGTCCTCATTGTGCTTATTCTCCTCCAAGATCGTTCTACGGGAACTTCTGGGCTTCTTGGTGGCACTGCGGCTGATGCCTCTTATCAGACCCGTCGTGGTTTTGAGCGTTTTATATTTATCGGAACAATAATTGCAACTATTCTCTTTGCGGCAGTTTCGATTATCGGCCTTACAACACCAAAAGTGTAAGTATTCCATGTACAGGTAATTTCCTGCTAGTATTAAGAATGCGCGTGTAACGCTTTCTTTTTTAACAATATGCAAAGCATAAAACTTATTATTAAACACTTAACACATAAAGAACGTATATGGCTTTTTGTCTCCAGTACTCTTCTTTTCCTTTCTTTTATTGGAATTCTTGGCATCACAATCCAAACCCAAAGCACAATGAAACCAATCCGCGGAGGGTTATATACGGAAGGTATTGTCGGTCAGCCCGTTATGGTAAACCCCGTAAAAATGGAGACGAGCGCAGATCAAGATCTTATCGCGCTTCTCTATGCGCCCCTTTCTGAACTCATAGAGACGATTGAATCATCTCCAGACGGAAAACAATACGCGGTTAAACTTAAAGAAGATTTATTTTGGTCAGATGGAGAACGATTAACTTCGAACGACGTGCTATTCACCATCGAACTCATTCAAAAACTTGGGAATGATTCTCCACTATTTACCGAGTGGCAAGGAGTAAGCGCTGTACGAGCAAGTGAGCTTCAAACAACGCTCACTATTTCGCAACCATATACATTTTTTAAAACAAATATAAACACATTGCGAATTGTTCCACAACATATTTTCGGAACAATTCCAGTAAAAAATTTACACTTATCAACATATAACCTTGAACCAGTGGGAAGTGGACCTTATTCAGTTAATAAAATTGAAAAGAGAAAAGATGGATTTATTACTGAATATAAATTAAAAGAAAATACTTATTATGTTGGAGAAAAACCATTTATTCCTGATTTT
This sequence comes from Minisyncoccota bacterium, assembly GCA_041659005.1. Classification (GTDB taxonomy): domain Bacteria; phylum Patescibacteriota; class Minisyncoccia; order UBA6257; family GWB1-50-10; genus LiPW-41. The sequence goes on from JBAZZD010000001.1 coordinate 116,144, forward strand.
TCAGTTCGTTTTTACCCAAATATAAATTCACTTACCCATGATGCCGAACTACGAACAGTAAGTGGGTTTGGAATAACTAATTTTATTCCTGACGAAATATTTAAACTTCCACGAATACGAATTGAAGCAATATCAATGTCACGATATTATGCGCTTTTTTTCAATCAAACAAATAATCCGATTCTTCAAAACAAAGAATTGCGAAGTGCTCTTGGAAAAGCAATCAATAAAGAAAAAATAGTGAAAGAAACACTAAAAGAACAGGGAGCTCGAATTGAGGGCCCACTCCTTCGATCACTTCTCGGAATAGAACCCGTTCCTCCGTCATACGACCCAGAAGAGGCAGCAAGAAAAATTGGTGCAATAAGTGGAATAAAACTTGCGGTAGTCGTTCCTGAGGTGCCGTTCTTAGAGGTTGTTGCTGAAAAAATTCGTGAAGATTGGATAGCCGCAGGGATTTCAGAGGTTGCTATATATCCAATTCCGATGTCCGACATCCAAAATGTAATACAATCACGAAATTATGATGTGCTTCTTTTTGGAAATACATACAAAAATCCAATTGATTTGTTCCCTTTTTGGCACTCATCGTTCCGCTTTTTTCCTGGCTTAAATCTTTCATTGTATAAAAATACAGAAGTAGATAGGGCCCTTGAAGATGTTCGCCAAGCAAAAGAAATTACTCAAACACAAATAAATCAAATAATTCGAGTTGATGAACAAATAACAAGCGACGCCCCCGCAACATTTCTCTTTTCACTTCCTTATTTTTATATTCATACCACACGCATGGAGGGGTCATTTCCTGAGCTTATTCGTGGCGCATCAGAGCGCTTTACCAACGTCTCAAAATGGAGCGTAAACAGAGTCCGTGTTCTTTCATCTAAAACTACCACATCAACAACGCAGTAAAATTTTTTGTTTTGACAAAATAGACAATATCTGCTATCTTTAAAGAGTCATATATCTCTTCCTAGAAAGATAAATATATTGTTCACCATGAGTGCCATTTTGCCGAAGTGGTGGAACTGGCAGACACGTACGGTTCAGGGCCGTATACCCGCAAGGGTTTGAGGGTTCAAATCCCTCCTTCGGCACAGCAATAAAAATTTAAATTTTTAATTTTGTAATTTTTAAATAAAACATAAATTTCAAATATGGAAATTGAGTTTTAAAAATTCAAAAATTAAGAATTAAAAATTCTATTATGGTTACAAAAACAAATAATTCCGCATCTCATGGACGCCGTTATGGAGCTCCAGGACAAGATGCGCTCGCACATTCTGTGCGCAAACCAATCCATAAAAAAGTTGAGTCACAAACTCACATACCAAAAGAGGAACCGGTGCGCTTTGTTGCACTAGGTGGTCTTGAGGAAATCGGTCGAAACATGATGTTTCTCGAATATAAAGAAGAAATAATCATTATTGATGCTGGTCTTCAGTTTGCAGAGGAAGGAACTCCTGGAGTCGACTATATTATTCCAAACGTTTCTTATCTTGAAAAAAAGAAAAAAAATATAAAAGCATTTATAATCACCCACGCTCACTATGATCACATTGGAGCAATTCCACATATTATGGATAGAATTGGAAATCCTCCAATTTATGCTACCAATCTTACCAAAGAAATTATCTTGAAGCGTCAAGAGGACTATCCTCTTGCACCAAAACCACGATTTCAATTGGTAAAAAGTGGAGAAACATATCAATTTGGAAAATATTTTTCAGCAACATTTTTTGATGTTGTTCATAACATTCCTGAAGGAATCGGAATTATTTTCCGTACTCCAGTAGGAAACATTGTTCACCCTGGCGAATTTAAATTTGATTATGATCATGAGGGAAAGCCACGTGGACTTCATATCTGGGAACAGGTTGGAAAAGAAGGAATTAACCTTCTTATGCTTGATTCAACTGGTGCTGAAGTACCTGGATTTTCACTTTCAGAACGTATCGTTGAAGCAGAGCTTGAGAAAATTTTTCTCACTGCACACGGACGAATTCTTGTTGGTTCATTTGCATCTCTCATTGATCGCTTAGGAGAAGTAATAAAAATTGCAGAAAAACTCGGAAGAAAGGTTGCAATAAGCGGACTCTCAATGAAAACAAATATTCAAATTGCACAAAATCTTGGATATTTAAAATTTCACAAGGATACTATTATTTCGCTTGATGAGATAAATAAACATCCAGACAACAAACTTATTCTTCTCTGTACTGGTGCACAAGGTGAAGCAAAAGGAAGCTTTATGCGCATTGCAAATGGAGAGCACAAACAAATCCGATTAAAACAAGGAGACACAGTAGTTCTCTCATCGTCCGTTGTTCCAGGAAATGAACGCAGCGTTCAAAACCTTAAGGATAATCTAGCGCGTCGTGGTGCACTCGTGTTCCATCACAAAATGCTTGATATCCATTCCTCAGGACACGCCCCACAAGGAGAACTGAGTGAGGTAATGCGACTAATAAAACCAAAACATTTTCTTCCAATTCACGGATACTATTTCATGCGTTGGAGAAATGCACACCTCGCACAAGAAACTCTTGGGCTAAAACCAGAAGATACAATTCTTGCTGATAATGGAAATGTGGTAAATATATATTCTGACTGCACAATGCTTTCCAAAGAGCAGATTGAGTCCGATTATGTGATGGTAGATGGTCTTGGGGTTGGAGATGTTGGTGAAGTAGTACTTCGTGATCGTATTACTCTTTCGCAAGAAGGCATGGTAGTTATTATTACCACCCTTAGTAAACAGGATGGGAAGATTCTTAAAAATCCAGACATTATATCTCGTGGATTTATCTATCTAAAAGAAAACCAAGAAATGCTAGACGAGATGCGAAAGAAAATAAGAAACACCATTACCCACATTCCTAATCGTGCCGATCTTGACTCTGATTATCTGAAAACAGTTATACGCGAACAGATTAGTAGTTTTATCTACAACAAAACAAA
>JBAZZD010000002.1:0-97891 GCA_041659005.1 Minisyncoccota bacterium
GTTCAAGAAAATGACAGAGATCTTGGACCATATAATTTGCAGAGGCAAGACGAATTTCTGTGGTGCCTTGAATTTTTGCTGCCGCCATTAAGATATTTTCCGTGGTGGTATCACCTGACTCATACATTACGATTTCATTTGCATGAAGTTTTTTTCTTTTTACTTCAAAATGGTCATTTTTTGTTGTGATTGTTACTCCTAATTTTTTAAGCGCTAAAAGATGTGGTTCAACAGTTCGCGATCCAAGTTTACATCCTCCAGTTTGTGGAATTTTAAATGAAGTAAAGAGATGAATGAGTGGTCCTATGAACATCACAATACTTCGCGTCTTTTTTGCGGACTCCTCGTTGAGATTTTCAATTAGATATTTTTTTGGAGGAGTGAGCGTGAGTGAAGAGTTGTTCCACGAAGCTTTCATTCCGATACTTTCCAGTACTTCAACAATTCTATACACTTCTTCAATTTTTGGGACGTTAGTAATGGTGGTAGTGCTTTTATTGAGGAGTGAGGCGCATAATATACCCACCGCTGAGTTCTTTGACGAATTAATTGATATAATCCCTGAAAGTGGTTTTCCACCTTCAATTTTGAAATTCATATTCGTATTGTATTCTTTATGGAAAAAAGGAAAATATTGACTTTTTTATAAAAGGTTATATAGTATTTTTAACATTAAAAATGTAGAAATAATGAGTTCAAAAATTGGTTATTCTGATGCGGTTGCTCTGTTTACTTCAATGCTTTCTGATGCCTTAAAAAAAACACTTTTTCTTGAATCGAAAAGCGAAATAACGAAAAAGTGTAATCAGTCTGCTAGTGCTGCGAAAAATCTTCTCAAAAAGATGGAACATGTATTTAGTAAGTGCGGCGATAAAGATGACAGAACAAGGCTTACATTTTCCATTAAAAAGATACAAGAAAAAATTGAACTGTTAGAAATGGGTTATATTCCAGAACTTTTTTTTCTCGTTATTGAGGCCATGGCATTTATTGGTGGTGTTTCACAAGCGATTGAACACCATTTCACTCAGGAGCTTTCCGATTATGAACCCGCTTAAAAGCGGGTTTTTTATTACCATTTTTTTAAGATTTGTATACTTGCAAAAAAAATGAAAAAGAATAAAATTAGCAGTGCAAGGTCATGATTGCTAATAATAAAAATATATGAATATACAACCATTATCAAATCGAGTCCTCGTTGAGGGGATTGAGGATGAGGCAAAAATAACAAAGTCGGGAATTGTTATTCCAGATACTGTAGACAAGAAGAAACAAGGCAAGGGAATTGTGGTCGCGATTGGTTTAGGAAAAATAAATGAAAAGGGAGAGCGAATTCCCATGTTGATAAAAAATGGAGATAAGGTTCTTTTCAAGGAACCATGGTCAGAAGAGAGCAAATTTGAGTTTGATGGGAAGAAATTGTTTTTAGTCGAAGAAGATGATGTACTTGCAACAATCACTGATTAATTAATAACTACTTATGCCAAAACAAATTATTTTTAATGAAGAGGCTCGCGCAGCAATGAAGAAGGGAATTGATAAACTTGCGACGGCAGTTACAATGACACTTGGTCCTCGCGGACGTGCGGTGGTAGTAGAAAAATCATATGGAGCTCCGCAGGTAACATTTGATGGGGTTACTGTTGCAAAAGAAATTGAACTTGAAGACAAATATGAAAATCTTGGAGCGGAGTTTTTGAAACAAGCAGCCGATAAGACAAATGATAATGTCGGTGATGGAACCACAACCTCGGTTGTGCTTGCGCATGCGTTAATTGAGGAAGGGGAAAAGACAATTAAAGAAAAAGGATTCAATGTAATTCAGCTCGCAGAAGAATTAAAAAGACAAAGTATTGGGATTATTGCGTCTCTTGAGAGTCAAAAAGAAGAAATCAATGATGTGAAGAAGATTGAGGAAGTAGCAACACTTTCTGCAAAGGATAAGGGAATTGGAAAGCTTATAGCTCAGGTTATTGAAACAGTAGGACGCGATGGAGTCGTTACTATTGATGACTCAAATACTATCGGAAATTCACACGAGATTGTAGAGGGTATGCAATTTGATCGCGGATATATCTCGCAGTATATGATTACCAATCAGGAACGAATGGAAGCATCACTTGAAGAGCCACCAATCTTGGTGACCGATAAAAAAATCTCTTCAATTCAGGAAATTCTCCCAATACTTGAAAAGATTGTTGCAACAGGAAAAAAGGAGTTAGTAATTATCGCGGATGACATTGACGGAGAAGCGCTTGCAACATTGGTAGTAAATAAAATTCGTGGGATTTTTACTGTGCTTGGCATAAAAGCCCCAGGATTTGGAGATAGAAAAAAAGAAATGTTGCAAGATATCGCAATTGTAACTGGTGCAACATTTATATCTGAAGAAGTTGGGAAGAAATTTGATTCTGTTGAGTTATCCGATCTTGGTTCTGCACGACGGGTAGTTACCGACAAAGATAAAACAACTATTGTTGATGGAAAAGGAGACAAAAAAGTTATTAGTGATCGCGTGACACAACTTAAGGCGCAAGTAAAGAAAACTGATTCCGATTATGACAAGGAAAAATTAGGAGAACGAATCGGAAAGCTTTCTGGTGGTGTCGCCGTGATAAAAGTTGGAGCACCAACTGAGTCGGCACAAAAAGAATTAAAGCAGCGCGTTGAAGATGCTGTTGCGGCAACTCGTGCAGCAATGGAGGAAGGAATTGTTCCTGGTGGAGGAATCGCACTTTTAAATGCTGCAATGAAAGCAAGATTGGAAAAGGCGGGTTCGGCAGTTGCTGAAGCAGCGCATTCAATTTTGATGCACGCAGCAGAGGCACCAATTACTGCAATTGTTTCAAATAGTGGAGAAAATCCATCAAAAATACTTGCAGAGCTCAAGAGTGAAAAACGAGGCGAGTGGTTTGGATTTAATGCATTTGAAAATGCAATTTGTGATCTTAAATTAGCGGGAATTATTGATCCACTTAAAGTAACGAAAATGGCATTTACGAATGCAATTTCGGTTGCGGCAGTGTATCTCACTATTGGTGCGGCAGTTACAGAGATACCAAAGAAAGAAGATCCACACGCACACGGTCCTTCAGGAATGGACTACTAATATATACTATTTCAAAAAACGCGTTCATTCTATATTATGGGCGTGTTTTTTATAGTGTTTTTGCAAAATGGTGCGATCTTGATATAATGGTGCTATGAATCCGTTTTATATTTTATTAATAGTGGTAGGAGTTATTGTGGCATGGTTCGTTGCTGCATATAACGGTTTTGTTCGTCTTGTGAATCGAACAAAAGAAGCATGGGCAGATATTGATGTTCAGTTGAAGCGTCGTTATGATCTTATTCCAAATCTTGTGGAGACAGTGAGGGGATACGCAAAACATGAGAATGAAGCATTTGAAAATGTAACAAAGGCACGCGCAAGTGCGCTCGGTGCTCAGTCAGTGAAGGAAAAGGAAACAGCAGATATGGGAGTTACTTCGGCACTTAAGAGCATCTTTGCGATTGCGGAGGCGTATCCGGCACTTCGTGCAGTAGAGAGCTTCACAAAATTACAAGAAGAACTTTCAGACACTGAAAATAAAATTCAGGCAGCGCGCAGATTTTATAATGGAAATGTTCGTGATTTAAATACCAAACTAGAAGTATTTCCATCGAATCTCATTGGATCAATGTTTAAGTTTGAAAAACGTGAATTTTTTGAACTTGAAGATTCAGCAGCGAAAGAGCCAGTAAAAGTAGCATTCTAGTTTTTATAGAATGCTTTTATTTTCTTGTTCTCTATTAAAATAAATATTTTAATAATTCTTATTTGCGATAAAAATGGCAACAATATATACACACAAAGATGCAAATATTCGGAAAACGTACGTTCTATTTATTTTTTTTCTCATTTTAGTGATTGGTACTGGGTGGGTATTTTCTCGAGTATATGGAACAAACAGCATTCTTGTTGTTGCGGTGTTTTTTTCGAGCATTTTAAGCATCGTGAGTTATTGGTACTCAGACAAAATCGTGCTTAGAATGGCACATGCGGCGCCCGTTGAAGAAAAGGACTATCAGGAATTATTTCATATTGTTGAAAATCTTTCTATTACAGCTGGTCTTCCTATGCCGAAATTGTATGTGATTGAAGAAGAAGCACCAAATGCATTTGCGACGGGGAGAAATCCAGAACATGCGGTTGTTGCGGTGACACACGGATTACTTCGCCGACTAAATAAGGCAGAACTCGAAGGAGTTATAGCCCATGAGTTATCTCACATTGGAAATAGAGATATGGCGATTTCTACTATGGTGGTCATTTTGGTTGGATTCCTCTCATTACTTTCTGATATGTTTATGCGTTCAATGTTTTTCCGTGCTTTTTCTGGTGGGGATGAAGATAGTAGACAAAGCGGTGGCCCGTTATTTATTTTGGGAATCGCGTTTGCAATTTTAGCTCCTCTTGTAGCAATGCTTATGCAGCTTGCAATTTCTCGGAAGCGTGAATTTCTTGCGGATGCTTCAGGAGCGCTGCTTACGAGATATCCCGATGGACTTGCGTCCGCTTTGCAAAAAATTTCAAGTGATCCAACACCACTTCAAACAGCAAATTCAACTACTGCACATTTATGGGTAAGTGATCCATATGACAACAAAGAAGAATCAAAAATACCTTGGATTCACAAATTGTTTATGACTCATCCACCAGTCGAGGAAAGAATTGCTGCGCTTCACAGTATGGCCAAGTAAAAATGAAATACTCACTTAAAAAGACAGTTGTTATTGGTCTTGGTGGTTCGGTAATTTTTCCTGATGAAATTAATAGTGACCTTCTTGTTGAATGGGTTTCATTTGTGAAGAATTATGTTAAGCAATATCAATTCGTGATTGTAATGGGTGGAGGACGACTTGCACGTCGTTATCAAGAGGCAGCAAAAAGAGTTCGACCAATAACAATACGAGAGGGAGATTGGTTGGGTATTGAGGCAACACGTGCGAATGCTAAACTTTTACAAACCGTATTTGGTTCGTTAGCAGATAAAAAGATTATTGGTTCTCGTGAGTCGGTAAAGAGACTAACTAAACCAGTAACAATTGCGTGTGGGTGGACTCCTGGATGGTCAACTGATTATATTGCTGGAGTGCTTGCGGACACCTATCATGCGGGGGTTACTATTATGGCGGGGAAACCGGCGTTTATTTACGATAAGGATCCTGATTTCTATAAAACTGCAAAGCAATTTACACACCTTACGTGGAAGGAGTATGAGAAATTAATTCCAAAAAAATGGATACCAGGGACACACAGTCCAATTGATCCGATATGTGCACGCTTTTCGAGAATACATAAAATTTCTTCAATTGTGCTTGATGGAACAAACATAGAAAATTTAAAAAATCTATTTTCTGGAAAAGATTTTCAAGGAACATTGGTGGAATAAGAATTAGAGAGCCTCCTATTGTGTATTCTCCGCATATATGTTATTGTATGTCCGGTTCTTAAACAATATAAAAACTCAATAAAAGGAGAAAATTATGAGAAAGATGTTCTTTTTCATTTCATTTTTTTGTTTTTTCTTTCCTATTTTTGCCCAAAGCGGGTTAAAGATTGAAAGACCGAACGTAATTTCTATTGGTGCACTTCAACAGGGTACACAAGAAATCGAAAGATTTCTTGTCAACAATACAAGTTCTGAAGATGTCACGGTAACTGGGTTTGAGTATGTAATTCAAACCGGCGGGTTGTTGCCACAAGATATAATTCGATCAGTTTCCCTGTACGACGGGGAAACCGAGCTTATCTCATTAGCAACACCAAAGTATTCAATGCAGTCCCAGTTTTTGACTGGAGAAAGACTGTATGTGAATCTTTCATCTATTATTACGTCGCAGACACAAAAGGAATTTTCTGTTCGTGCGGATGTATGCGGATTAGGTTCTGTAAAAATAGTGTTTTCTCGGGTCTATGGACTTGGGAAAAATAGCATGAATTTTTATCAGGCCTTTGGGAATGAAACAGATTTTCTTTGGAGATCGACAATGATTCAAAAGGTGGGGCAAGTTAGTATTTCTCCCATCGAATTAATAGTTGCTCCGGGATCCAAACGTTTTCGGATTCCCGTTGTGATAGATGTAAACAATGGAGTCCAATGTAAGTCAATTGACGCAAATTTTATTCATTATCGGACACAGTCTGGTTCGCCGAAACTTATATTCCATCAGGGATATTCTGTTGAATGGACTAATGAGTGGAACGCAAAATTAATGAGTTGGGGTGGTGATTTGAGAATGGGTCCAGGATTTGACGCAAGTCGATTGCTATTATTTGGATCTGATCCCATAAGTGGGCCGAACACTGTGTATATTTACGCTTCATTGGCCGATGAATTGAAGGAAGGTGAAAAAATTCCAATTGCGTTTGGATCTGCGTTCTTTAATGACGATCAAGTAATCAAATGCGTAGAAAATAACATCATCATAGGACCGCGCGTCATATTTGGCGACGCAAACAATGATGGGAGTAAAGAAATAACCTCCGGGGATCTTGTCGCAACGCTTGATCTTTTATATGGGTTGGTTCCGTATGATGAGCAGTTTCTTAAAAAGAAGTTAGCTGCGGACGTGAATGGTAATGGGAATCCAGATGATAATGATCTTTATCATCAATTACAAATGTTCTATGACCCCAATTATACCCCTCCGGTTCTTTGGGATATGTGGTCAAATACAATACCGAGTATTCCTGAGCCTAATCAGACGCCGATAGGGTTAATATCAAAGAGCAATGGTGAAAAAACTGATTACTATTTTTCTGGGGGGACTGTTAACAGCGCCACAATTAAAATTCCACTTGGAGTTACGATAGAAAAAGGAGGTGCATTAGATCTTTTCAAAGTTGGAGAAAAAGACGGGAAACAGTTGTTAGTGTTTGCGGACAAAAAAGAAATTGATGTTTCAAAACCTGTTTTTTCAATTCAGAATAACGGAAAGGAAATTAAAATTTCTGGAAGTGTAAATGGTGGAACTCCAGTTATTATTTCATCTACAACCGATGTCAAAAACGAATCAACTACTCCCATTGAATTTAATTTATTGCAAAACTATCCCAATCCCTTCAATCCGGTTACAACCATAACGTATCAGTTACCAGAACAGGGGAATGTCTCACTAAAAGTGTTCGATATTCTCGGTAATGAAGTACAAACGCTTGTAAATGAAGAAAAAGAAGCAGGCAGCTATACTGTCCAGTTTGATGCTTCTTCTCTTGCAAGTGGAATGTATATTTACCGGTTGCAAGTGAATGATTATTCTTCTATCAAGAAGATGATCCTTACCAAATAACCTTACACCCTCGCGCCATGCGGGGGATTTTTATTGCTTGCAGCCTGATAAGCTGGTATTCTAAAAACCGTTGGGAGAGGTCGCATAGTGGTCTAGTGCGCCCGCTTGGAAAGCGTGTGTGGGGTAAAACCCACCGAGGGTTCGAATCCCTCCCTCTCCGCAATACTAAAAATACCATTCGATAGAGTGATGTTTTTAGTACAGAAATGAGGGATTTGAACCGCGGGCCGCAGGATTCGAAGAGAAGCCGAAGGTTTCGAGCACAGCAGTGCGAGAGGCGAATCCCTCCCTCTCCGCCAAGTTTTACATTCAACGAAATTGAAAAAAGTTGCCTCGGAATAAATATTGACATTCCTATGTATGCGATGTAATATTTTTTTAGTTTTTTAATAATTTTTTTGGAGAAAATATGAAAATGTCGGAGAGTAAAAACGAACAAATGCTTCGTGATCAAATGCTTAAGAAGCTTGAAAAAACAAAGTTTTGGAAAACTGTTTCTCAGAATGTTTCGCGATTTGAAGAATCCGAGAAAAATTTTTTTCTCGACAAAATCCGAAAATATTATTGTGAGAAAGAACAGACAATGGTAGATTGCTATACAGAACTTGTTGCTGCAATTTCAAGTCATTATAAGCCGGCCGCAGAGGCAAAACGACTTCGTCTTGTCATCCTTATCGGACAGTTCAATAAAAAGGGAAACAATTTTCCTGCTGTTTATTAAAATTTTTTGGAGTGTATACAATGATGTATTATTTTTTTGGCGCGTTTGTGCAAGGAATAATACTTCTTCTTGCCTATCTTGAAGGAGTTTTCCTTTCGTTTTCTTTGCTCGGTAGGATATTTGCTGCAGAAATTGTTTTTGTTCTCTTTTTTGTTCCCGTACTGATCTTATTCATTTCTGACGAAAAAGAATCAAAAAAACGAGGAGTTCTTATCGGAGCATTTTCAGTTACCCTTGTTGTTTTGCTTGCCTTGTCTGTCTTTAATTAGGCCCCTATGTGGGCCATTTTTATTATTAAAAAATTATTCCAAAAATTTCAGTTGTAAATTGTGAATTGAAACGGTATTCTGATACATAGTTATGCCGCAACTCAAGAAACAATTGAAAGAACATTTTGGATATGATGCATTTCGTCCTCACCAAGAGGAAATCATTCGATCTATATTAAGTGGAAAAGACACGCTCGCATTGCTTCCTACTGGTGGGGGAAAATCGCTTTGTTATCAACTTCCTGCAATGATGCTTTCGGGGATTACTGTTGTTGTTTCTCCTTTGATTGCGCTAATGAAAGATCAAGTTGGTGCATTAAAAACTGCAGGGCTTCCTGCCGCATATTTGAATAGCAGCATGGGAAAAAAAGAAGAGCGAATAGTAATGAACGCAGTTGATAAGGGGGAGGTAAAACTGCTCTATGTTGCACCGGAGCGATTACTGAAACCCGACTTCTTAGGTTTTATGGCAGGAAGAAATATCTCGCTTATCGCAATTGATGAGGCACATTGTATCTCAGAGTGGGGTCATGATTTTCGTCCTGAGTATAGAAATTTATATACTATTCGTGAGCATTGGAGTGGAGTTCCTGTTATTGCGCTTACCGCGACCGCAACACGGAAAGTGCGCGATGACATTGTTCGACAACTTGCATTTTCTGACCACACATCAATTACAGGAAGCTTCAATCGACCAAATTTATATTACGAAATTCGTGCAAAGGATAATGCATACTATGATGTGTTGGATTATTTGGAGCGGAATAAAAAACACACGGGGATAATCTATTGTCACAGTAGGGCCTCTGCAGACCGATTAGCGAGAGAATTGACCTCAGATGGGGTAGATACACTCCCATATCATGCTGGGCTCACTACAAAAGAGCGTACACACAACCAGGAGCTTTTTATGGGGGGTGGTGTTCGTGTGATAACTGCCACAATTGCATTTGGTATGGGAATTGATAAGTCAGATATTCGGTTTGTAATGCACTACGATTTACCAAAAAATATAGAAGGATATTATCAAGAAACAGGAAGGGCGGGAAGAGACGGGAAGCCATCCCATTGCATTTTATTTTATAGCTCTCACGACTTGATGAAACATAAATATTTTATTGATCAAATGCTCAATCGCGGGCGTGCAGCGGTTTGCGAGGCGCAGTTGAATGCAATAGCAACATTTTGCACTTCCTATCGTTGTCGTCGGTCTATGATGCTTCAATATTTTGGAGAGCAACAAATAATTCCAAATTGTGGTAACTGTGATATCTGTAGCCCAAAATAAAACATAAAATTCAAAGTGCAGACTACAAACTTGAAATTTAAAATTGATATGTTATTCTTTTTTTAGTTCCTTTCACTACTTGCGAAATCGTAAAAGGACTCATATCTCGAAATAATGATTTGAGATTTTCTTAATAAACAACACCTCTTCTTATCGGGAGACAAAGTGAAGGGTTACACTTTGGTAGGGTTCGATGCCCTGAGAGTGGGTGGCGAATAAGTAGTAATGGATATGCATAGAAAGATAGAGGACAATGACGTAGACCTACGCAGGTATACAGAGTCGAAACTGAAATACTATCCAACATTATGAAAGTTCAAAGCTGTTTGTTATTTCCTCCCCGCAAATATGCGGGGATTTTTATGCTTGACTATTAGTATTTTGTAATCTATGATATTTTCATCATTCACAAATAAAAGGTGTTGAGATGACTCGCTGGATAAAAATTGTTGGGCGTAGTATATTACTAAAAATTTTTATTCCCAAAGAATTGGCGAAGGAATTTTCCGCAGATTTTTTCTTTCAATTATTTTCTCGTGGGCTCTATAAGTGTAAACCCTACCTACGATCTGACGACACTAACGTAATGTATATCGGAGATCAAGAGGCACACATGTGTGGGTATATACTAGAGATAGTGGAAGAGGAGGAAGAAAAATTTTATGATTTTCTTCAACAATTTGCTGGAAAAAATAATCTAATTTTTGCTCCACACACGAATACAAAATTGATATTCAAAGATTTGAATGTTGGTGAAAAATTTCTTGTCTTCCCAATTCCAGGTGATAATTCTGGACATGGAGGATTTCTTGGTGCGTATTGGATATTCAAAAAAATAAAACCAAGCCAAGAAAAAAATGCTGTCAGGAATTTCGATGGAAATTTTGTAAATTTTGATGATGGGTATCCCGTCCTCAAAATTGCATAAACCCTCATTTGAGGGTTTTAATTTTTTCAATACTTTGCTTGCGCGCTACTCGTTTTAATGGTATTATATTTTTATTCTTTAATAACTTTTGAGGTATTATAATGTTTTGGAAAAACGGAAATACTCGATTTGTCCTGATAATTCCCGCACTAAAAATTGCTATAAAATTTCCTAAAATTTACCTTTTTGGATTTATTCAGGATTCACTACTTTATCTAAAAAATGGTTTATTTATTAAGGCATGCAGAGATACGGTTGACTCGTATGGACTCAAACGCCTTCTCTTCAAAGGAATTTCGGAAAATATTGGTGAATTCCGATTTTATAGAAAACGGAAATATTCATTTTTACTAAAAACCTATTTTTCTTTTTTTGGATTTTTCAATATTCAAGAATTCGAACGTGACTTACTCAGTACTGTGGAAATTTGGTATACCTTTAATCAAGCTGCGACAAAGTCTGAGGCAGCCGTGCTTTTGAAAGATGATCATCATTTTTCAAATAGCAAAAATTTTTTTTGGAACGGAGAAAGATTAAAAATGGGTGATTACGGGGGCAGGGAAGTACAGGAAACGCTGCGAGCGCTTGTAGAAATTGCAGAAGCAGAAAGAACTGAAAGTCTCTTTTCAAAATCCGAAAAAAGAATTTGGGAAAGTATTATTTCCGGAATTCCGGAAAAATGGAAGAAATAATTGAAAAGCCACATATATGTGGCTTTTTCTGCTTATTTGGGCGCCATGAGAGTTCTTGTGTCTTGTATGTGCTACTCTTTATGTATGCAAAAATACATTGAAAATTTGGAATGGCGTTACGCCACAAAAAAATTTGACGCCACAAAAAAATTATCGAGCGAACAGTTGGAGTTGTTAAAACAGTCACTCATTCTTTCTCCTTCGTCATTTGGTCTTCAACCATGGAAATTTTATATTGTAGAAAATATGGAACTTCGTGCGAAGATTAAAGATGTGTCATATGGTCAGCCACAAATCACTGATGCGTCACATCTGTTTGTGCTTTCCTCAAAAATTAATATTTCAAATGTAGATGTGAGAGAGTATGTTAAGGATATTTCAGAAAAACGGGGGATAAGTATCGATTCTCTATCGGAGCACGAAGCGATGATGAATAATTCAATTGCGGGAATGGATAAAAGTGAGGGAGATGATTGGACTGCAAAACAAATATATATTGCATTAGGATTTCTTCTTTCTGCTGCGGCGCAAAATGGTATTGATGCCTGTCCGATGGAGGGATTTGATACCAAGAAAGTAAATGAATTATTGGAGATAACAAAAGATGGATATTGCGCTTGTGTTTTGTGTCCAGTTGGATTTCGAGGTGCTTTTGATGAATATTCAAAATATCCGAAGATTAGATTTGATGAGAGCAGAGTTATAAAGAGAATTTCATAAATAAATACCCCCCTCAGGGGGTATTTATTTATGATTTTTTTAGTTATTTAATGAATCAGAACTTATTTTTTTGATGTTGTATCTCACTGTATGAGGAGTAAATGAAACTATTTCTAGTCCTTGGGGATATTCAATCATTGATTCTGAAAGTGTAGACTTTTGATTCCCTTCCGTTTGATTGCCTTGGATATCAATTGTTATTTTTACTGAATCTTCTTTGAGTAATTTAAAATCGGGATTTTTCCCCGCGAGTGTTATTGATATAGTTTTTGGCGCGGAGAGCTCCACTGCATAATTTTTTGGTACTGATTTAAATTCGATTGGGGCGATAATTTGTCTATTGATTACTCCACTTTGCGCAGAAATTGCAAATCCAAACCAAATACAAACAGCAAATGTAACGGCGCTTATTTTTAATCCAGTATTACGAGTAAAAAATGCTTGCCATTTAGCGCCCGGGGTTGGATCAGGAATCTGATCAGAAAGAAATTCTTGAAGTGCATCTTTTAGTTCAATCATTTCCTTTGTTTGTGTGAGCTTCCCTTTATATGTGTATGAAACAATTCCTCGTTCTTCTGAGACGACAATAGTAAATGCATCGCTTCGTTCAGAGATACCAACCGCCGCACAATGACGGGTGCCCATAAGTTCCGATTTAAATTTTTCTGAAAGAGGAAGGCGGACGCCGAATTTTTCAATACGGTTATCTTTAATAATTACCGCTCCGTCGTGTCCAGGAGTTGAATCGTCAAAAATGCTAAGGAGCAAAGGGAGCGAGATTCTTCCAAAGAGTCCAGTTCCGCCATAAATAAATTGGTCGATTGTTTGTCTACCAGGGAAGACGATAAGCGCTCCCGTTTTTGTTTCTTTAAATTTCTGAATCGAGGCCATAATGTCGTTTATAGTTGTTTCAGTGAGTGTTGATTTTCGTTTTAAAAATGAGAATAATCGCCACGTCGCGAGCCATTCAAAAAAATATCGTATTTCACGCTGGAAAATAACTACTATAATAAAGAAAAAGAAGGGGAATATTGTTTGAAATAAGAGACGCGTGAGATATAAATCAAAAAATTTTGCAACCGCATATATGAATCCAAAAATAAGTGCTCCCGTTACAATGAATGTTGAGTGCGTGCGTTTGATGAGGAGAAACGTGATGTAGAGTAAAAATGTTATAAGAAAGACATCAAAAAAATCCTTTGTTCCGAAAGAAAAATCTGCTTGAGTAAGAGAGAGAACGAAGGAATTAAAAATTTGAGAAAATGATGCAAGCTTCATATTATTGAGTATATGACAAAATAAAAAACTTGACAAGTTTGTTTAAAGAGTTCATTCCTAGTTAAATAAATTACTCGATGTGTTGAGTGATATACTAAATACTATGAATCGTATTCAGAAGGGACAAAAAGGATTTACTTTGCTTGAACTTTTAGTAATTATTGCGATTATTGCAGTGTTATCGGTGGTGTCGGTTATTGTTATCAATCCAACTCAAACATTACAGGAGGCACGAGATTTGCAACGCATTTCTGATCTTGCGATGATTAAATCGGCATTTGGAATATATCTTACGACGACCTCATCGCCACAACTTGATGGAATAACTGGTATTGCAAATGACCGGTGTGACGGGGGAAGTAAAACAAATAAAAAACTTTGGGTAAGTGTTCCTAGCACGATTACCACAATTACTGATGCGCGTCCGCCTATTGAGTGGACTTCGTCTACAACTTCGTGGGGGCAGTCTATGACTGTTGCTTCTTCGACAGTATCCAATGGTACTGGCTGGATTCCAGTGAATTTTGATGGGATTTTAAGGAGGGGGTCTCCGATTTCAAGTTTCCCACTTGATCCAACAAATACAGTAACTGCTACAGAGGTAACAAATAGTGATCTCATGTATCGCTATGCATGTAAAAAATTTCCACTTTCCTATGAAGTGAATGCAAAACTTGAAAGTACTGAATATACCATAAACGATAATTACGGCTCAAAAGATGGAGGAAACAATGCGACACTGTATGAGGTTGGAAATGATCTTTCTATTCTCCCTTCAACAAATGATTTTTAGCAACAAATTTAATTGGCGCCAATTGTTATAACCACATCATATTCTGAGTTTGCATCAAGTACTGATTCAATTGTTGAATATTGACTCCCTACAATTTTTAATACTTCCTTAAACGATTCAGGGAATATTTTTTTTGACGTTTCTTTTATCTGAACGATGGTTACTGGTTCTCGTTTTTTTGCATTTCCTGTATAGGAAACTTTAAACCCGCTATCCGTGATTAATTGTGCAAGTTTGCCCGCTTTTCCCGAAATGCCAGTACTATTTAGTATTGAGATTGAAAGAAGTTCTTTTTTTTCACTTTGATTGTCTTTGGTTATCGGCGTTGTAGTAGTCTCTGTTGTTGAAGATTGTAATATTTCAGACAATGGAACATCGTTCTTAATTTGATATTGTATCTTTGCATTTTCTGTTGCTCCTATTTGAAGCTCAAGTTCCTTATTTTTTGATTCTTGTTCAGAGACAAGGGCAAAATCAATCAACTGCGAAATAAAAGCTGCTAACACAACAAGAATTCCAACAAAAATTAAAATGATACATGTAGTAGTTAGGGGATATATATATTTTTTAAGATTCTTTGTTAATGAAATTTTTGCCATATTAAAACGAATAATGAGAAAAGAATACCATAACTCCAATAACAACTGCGCCAAAAACACATAAAACGACAACGCCGGCCGCAATATCTTTTATTCTTCCAATAACCGCATTTTGATTTGGCTCTATTTTGTCTAGCGTGTCCTCAAACGCAGTATTTATTGTTTCAGCAGTGAGTACTAGGGTAATTGCAATGATAATTAATCCCATCTCAAGGTAAGAAAAGCCGGCCATTCCCATACAAACTATTAATAATATTCCAATAATAATTTGAATTCGAAAGTTTCTTTCTTCTTTCCAAACATAGCGCAATCCATCAAATGCGTGTGTAAAACTCTCAATAAAGCGTTTCATTCTATTTATAGTATCACAAAAATAATTGTGTGGTATAACAATTGAATTATGTGTTTGTCATCGCATATTATGTTTGACGAAAGGTGTAAAATATGGGATACTGTGCTTATTCATTAACAATATTGGAGGAGTCATGGAAGTGACCCACAAAAAATTGGTAGAACATACTCGCGACGAACTCATGCAGTTTCCGGAACTTGCTCGGAAGTATTTAGTTAATCTATTTATTCTTCTGCTTGAGCTGAGGAAGTCGCCGGAATATATGACAAATGCAAATTCAATTATTGGTCAATTTAAATCTCGTGGCTATTTTGAAAAGATAGCAAAGATAGAGAATTTTGACGCTATATTCCTTTCTGTGACGAATGGGATTCTCATGGCTTCAACGTTTACCGATGAAGAAGCAAAAGAACTTTACGATATGCTGTGTTCGCTTGATGAGAGCTCATTACGAAGTTACCTCACATCAAATGGTGTAGTTATCTCAAGTTTTTTCCCTTCGTGGAATTATGAAATTGCATGGAAAGTATTGAGTCTTCGTACTTGTACCCTTCCCGTAATTGAGGCGTTCCAAATTAATAGAGAAAAACCGAATCTTCTTGAATTCTTAGAGAGTAAGAAACAACCCGGAGAAATTCTGTCTTCAGTTGGAACGTCTGAAATTTGTTTTTATTCATTAAAAAAATCGGATGGAATCGGTTGGCGTTATCATCTCAATATTTTCCCTAATCCATTGACGATAACATATTTTATCTCTGTTCTTGAACAATAATAAAATCCCCGTATAACGGGGGTTTATTTTTTTTGCATCATTTGTCTTCTATAAAATTGTAACTCTGGGGGTTCGTTTGATATTCCAAATGCGCGTACGGTGTTTCCTGTACGCAATCCACCAACAAATACAGGAGACCCGATCGAAAGAACTTCTTTGCCGTCAGGAAATTGTGTTAAATTATCAAATAATACGCGGATTGTCTCACTGTTTGTTTCAATAAGTATATCTGAGGCATTGAGTTCACGAATAATCCCATGGGTGAGTGGACGCATTTTTATAAATTCTGGACCTTCATGCATTTGAAATCGTACAAAGTTGTTGTTACGAATTTGTCGTGTAATGTCTCTTGGTCCAATAGAGGAAAGCAAAATTCCTCCAAAAACAGTAGCGACACCAATAATACTTAACAAAATAAGTGTGGGCGTTCGGTACCCAAACGAGAATTTTTTAAATAAAATTTCCACAAGAATAAGCGCGATAAATACACCAAGAATAATGAGCCAAGGAAGGTTAATGAACAGGTGAAACAGTCCTGGGGCGCCGAATACCGGAAGGTGCATCATGCCAGTTTCGCGAAGTGAAGCGGTGAGTATAATTACGACAAATAAAGCAAAACATACGATAATTCCTGCGAGTACAAGCAAAAGTATTCCGCGTAACACAAATGGCCAACGAGGTCGCATAACAACCTTCCGTTCATGAATCTTTTTCAAAATTATTTCTTTTAAATTCGTCATAGATGTTTTTTTATTTCTTTCTTTGCACGATTTAATCGGACGCCGACAGTTGTTTTTGGTATTCGCAGGATGTCAGCAATTTCTTCGTATGAAAGTTCCTCATAGTAAAAAAGGAGAAGAATTTCACGATACTTTGGACTTAGTTTTTTTAATGCTTTGTCCATTAATTCCTTCATCTCTTTTTTTTCTAGATCACTTTCTGGTGTATCATCGGAAAATGGATGAGGAATAAGTGTATCAACTTCAAAATCAAGAAAGGGGAGCGGATCGCGTGCATGTCGTCTGATATGATTTACAAATTCATTATGTGCAACACGGTAGATCCACGATGAAAATTTTCTTGTTGCATCAAAGCTTTGAATATTTTGATATGCCTTGATAAATATTTCCTGAACAGCATCTTCGATATCGTCGTCATATGCCAAAAACCGCATGCCATAGCGTTTCAACCTTGCTTCGTATCTATCAATCAGAATTCCTAAAGCATCTGTATTTCCTTGTTGGATTCGAGAAGCAATGATTTCATCGCTTGGCTCCGGATTTTGCTCCACCATATTACTACACTATACACCCCTATTTTCTTACAAAAAACCACCACAATTATAGCAAAACGGTTATTGAGCGACTGGAAATACTTTTTGTATCTCATCCATTGATATTGCAACTGCATTTTTATCATTTGGATAGAGATGTGACATTAACCAATAACCTTATCATTTTTTAATAATGGACCACCATGGGCATCAGCCAAGAGATTCTTAACTGGCTGAAATAATTTGTTGCATAAATCGGCCTTATTAGAGAAAGGTCGCTTTTAATGACAAATAAATAAAGAATTTAATGGATATCAATAAATGTGAGGCGTGCGAGCATGAGCATAAAAAAGGTGAGGGGTGTGCTACATGTCAATGCATGGGTAATAAATGCAAAACATGCACACATGAGCATGAAAAAGGCAATGCCTGTGGCGTGTGCACGTGTAAAGGATAGAATCAGTAAAAGTTAGAAAATCCATATCTTAACGAAGGTTAAAATATGGATTTTCTGTATATAGATAAATCATAGTACATCGAAAATAGTGCTCTTTTTCGATGCGATTTATAATCCTATTTATATTGCACCTTACGGTGCATTCTCTTTTGTTAAATCGGCTGGCGGATGTTGGAATCTTTTTAATTGGATTAAGATTTGTCGCTCAGATACTTGCTAGCAACACTTAATGCAAATGAAGGCAGTATGATGAAGATGGTCATAAACAAGAGTCTAATTAATATTTTACTTATATCAAAATCGGGCGCGTCTGGTCCTGAGCCAGTTATTACAACTAAAATACCGATGATTCCAAAAACGATAGATGAATAGATAAAAATTCGTGTTGCTATTTTTTGCATGATTATATTGTATCACTTTAAAAACGTGATAGAACCAAATTGGTTCAAACCCTGTAAGGCAATTTCAAGTGGTTTTATTTTATCATCTTCGATGCGTTTTGAGTGCATCAAGTAGAATAATATATAGAGTTAAAGGAATCCGTGGGCACGCTGATAGTCTTCGTATTGAAGGCGCAGATTCTCGACCATGCCTTCCGTAGTATTCTCATATCCATATCTCTCAAGAAACTTTACTCCATGTCCTGCGCCCAAATTATATTGCAGACTCCAAATCGCAGCGCGTAAATCAATTTCTGGGCTTGCAAGCTGAGAATCTCCAAGATCTATATAGCCTGAAAACTGATCGCCCTTAAATATGAAATTAGGGAGACATGCATCACCGTGTACGAGAACCCCGCTTGTATCGGATTCATCAAATGGCCAACTTTCTGTGCTTATGCCATGAAATGTATGTAATGCGTCGACGATCTTCTCTATAACTTTTTCTACTGGCCACTCTTTGCAAAGAACCGCAAGATTTTTTCCTTCAAGAGCGGTCATAAGAAGGGCTCTTGAATTATCTTTAGTGGTAAAGCCAATAATGCTTGGTACGGGAACTTTCCCCTGAAACCATTCGAGTCTATCCCGCTCTTTTGAAGAGATTGAACCGAACTTAATTTTAAGAAAATAATTTCCTTTTCCTGCCTCAATTTTATAGACGACGCCTTCATCACCATGAGGTTCTTTTTCATTTTTTATTATATTTGTTCCAATTAAATTTTTGGCCCAATTTATAAAATTATTTTCCAACTCATCATTCATGGTTTGATTATACCCAATAGCAATATTCGAACGCAAAAACTATTTTGACTCTCCTCGAGCGAGATAACTCATTACGACTTTGCCCCGTTTTCGCTTCGCTGTTTCGGGGCGCTCGATTTTGCGAACGCTTCGCGTGGCAAAATCTAAGTGCTGACCGTCTGGGAGGACGTTGGAACCCTCTTTGTGAAAAATTAGAGTAAATTTGATATGATTCAAATATGTCCAAATTACTACTGGAACCAAAGCACGTTATGCCGGACGAATATAAAGATAGAAAAGTCTTCTTTTTAGCTGGACCTATTCGTGGTGGAGGAGGTTGGCAAATGGAGGCAGCAGAATCTTTATGGGCAAACCATCCCGGTTGTATTGTGGCTGATCCATCTCGTTGGGATGTTGCAGAGAAAATGGCGAAAAATGATGAAGAAAGAAAAAAAATTACAGAACATAGAAAAAATTCCTTTGGTATAAAAGATGATGTTTTATATCCGCATCAGGCGGGTTGGGAAAGTGATCATATGGAAGTAGCTTCAAAAAAAGGTATGCTTATTTTCTGGTTAGAAAAAGAATCAAAAACAGAAGCGAGGCCACAAGGAGAAGGTGTTTATGCACAAGATACACGAGTAGAGATAGGAATGTGGTTAGAAAGAATAAAAAATAACCCAAATCTAAATGTAAAAATTGGCGGCCATTGGGAAATAGATGAAAAGGAAAAAGAGACCAAAAATTCTTTTGGTGGTATGAATTTTATTACTTACTATTTAACTGGTGAAAAAGATAGAAGAAAGATTTATGACGGTAAAATAAATAATGAACATTTGGTTTTAGCAAAAAATCTAGAAAAATTTCTAGAAAAAGCTTTACCATCGGAAATCACTGAAATGAAGATTCCTAAAATGCCGATTAAATAAAATTATTTTATTTTCTCCAAAGACGAGCTGACCGTCTGGGAGGACGTTTGAATTTTCTTCACTAATAGAGTGATATAGACTAAATACATTTTTTCTCGTTTAATAAGATTATGAAGTCTCCAGAGTATGTCACACATGGGACGCCGTCTGAGAAAGATGCAAAAAATATAGAGAAAAAAGGGTTTAAGGCAGAAGAGGGTAGAGCAACGGTTTCGACAAATTTACTCTATGCCTATGAGTGGGCAACAGATCTTTCGAGAAGGCATGGAAGCAAGAGTGAGACAAAACCCAACGAGGGCGAAGAGGGTCGCATTGTCATAATGAAAGTTCCAGAGGGAAAGCGTGTAGATTATGCTACTCACTCTAATATTGAGGTGGATAAAGACAAGAAAGAAGTTTCTGCTTACGTAGATAAGTATGTTTCTGGAAAAAAACAACTAGCGATTTATGAGAGTGAAAATCCAAAGATACGTAGAGAAGAGATAGAAAATGCAAAAGAAGAGATATCCTCACTTAAAGAAGAAGCTGAAAAATATCTAAAAAGTTTAGATATAGATTCGAGTAGGATAAAATCACGCGAAGATCTGGTTAAGCAGATAGAAAATTTTGATATTGGTAAACAAATAGAAATTTTAAAATCCGTAGAAGATTATGATAAAAAAATAAACAGCAAGAGAAAAGAAGCTGAGATACCATTATCATTAGACCAAGAGAGTATTTTATTGAGTGTGCGTCCCTCAAAAGAGTTGGGCAAAGAATTGGAAAAATTTAAATCGGAAATTGTAAATTTGAAAAGTCCAGACCTTGAAGAATATCTAGAAAAACTTTCTGAGATAATAGAAAAAGATAAAAATAACTATATTGGTTCCACGGATGTTAAGAGCGTTCTAAAAAATCTTTTAGAAACAACAACAGAATCTATTGTTATTAATCACGTGCGATCGCTTGAAATGGATGTGAAGCATGCGAATGGTTATAAATTTAAAGATAGGGGTGACGTTGTTTACCCCGACAAAGAAATTAATTCTCAAGAGCTTAGAGAAAAATTGGAAGCCGTAAAAAGAAAGATTGATGAAAAAGATTTTGTTCTTGGATCTGAATCGCTAACTCGATATATAAAAACAAGTGTAAACCACCTTCTTAATGAATTAGAGGGGGACAAAAATAGTGCTAGTTAGATTTTCTACGTGGTGGTAAAAGTTTGATTCCAAACAATTTAGTCTACGTCGAAAATGTGCTCATTTCGACGCAATTTTTACACTTAAAAATTGGCTGGCGGGCTCGTGTTAGAACCAAATTGGTTCAAGCCCTGTGATGCTTCTTTTATATCATTCTGCAACCCATCTCGAGTGTTCATTTTTAAACATCATCAAAACCTCCTTTACCCCAGGTGAAAGATTGAGTGAATCAAGTGATTTATTGAGTCCTACATAAACAATTTCTCTTCCTTCCTGTAAAATTAGTTCTTGTTTTTTTATATTACGCGCAACGAATAAATGAGTCAGATGTTCTTTATTGTCGAGCGAGCTTTTTCTTATGGAGGATCCTAATGATTGAAAATCCTGTCTGCTTAATTTAATACTTAATTCTTCCTGAATTTCTCGAATTATCGCATTTATGGGTTTTTCTCCTTTTTCTACGCTTCCTCCGAAATTCGTAATCATTCCAGGTCGGGCGATATCAGATTTATCGTCCCTTTGTTGGAGAATAAACTCATTATCTGTGCTTATTAATATGGAGGATACGGTTTGTTTCATATTCCAATTTTTGACTCTCCTCGAGCGAGATAACCTATCACGACTTGGCCCCGCTTTCGCTTCGCTACTTCGGGGCACTTGATTTTGCGAACGCTCCGCAGTGGCAAAATCTAAGTGCTGGCGGGCTCGAGTTAGAACCAAATTGGTTCAATCCCTGTAATGCTCCTTTTATATCATTCTATGACTCGTCTCGAGCGCGCTATATTTTTCTAAAAAGTGACAAAAGTGACACAGCTAGGGGTATCAACTATTTATGATCGATGATAAATTTTTGCAATAATTCGGCGTCACTAGCTTTAAGAATAAGCATCCCATCTGGCCTGTGTTCTGTCTCATTTCCCTGATTTTTTACGCTAATAATTTGAATTTGAGATGGAGATGAAGTCCATATCTCAACCTTTCGTAGGCCAAATTGTCTTAGGAGTATTCCAGAGACAAGATTTATGTTTTGAACAATAGAGAAGGGGATGGTTTTTTGTGATTTTGTGAATATACCTTTTCTTATTTCGATTTGTTTCTCATCATAAGAAAATGAAAAGTTGTTATACTCGAATCTATATTTTATATAAATACCCAACAGGATTATTACCGGAAGAAAATAGAGTATATTCAAAGGAATTGTGATTACAAAAAAAATAACCAAAATCGTTGTTTGGTAGGTTAAAAATTCTTTTGGTAATTTCTGACTAATATTTGGAGAAATCATTGAGTTAATTATATCACTCATTTCCTTCAATATTCAAAACAATACTTTGGTGGATCTCAAGCGCACTTATCAAAAAAAACGATCGTTTTATATTTGCCACGTTATCAATTTGTGAGACAGTGCCATAGTAGAACCAGAAGGAACCCATAAATCGAAGTCTTGTTTAGTCATACCTTTTTGACAAATAATTCCAATCAATTTTCCTGATGAATTTATTACTGGTCCACCACTAGCCCCAAAGGTAGAAGCATTATCAATCCAATACACTGCTCCATCAGTGGTGAGAGATTTTTTAAATTCAGGCAAATCCACCTGTACGTTAAGAGTTACTTTTTGTACATTCCCAATCATGCCGTGTTTTATAAGCATAAAACGCATAGATGAACTAAAAAAACTTTCTATTTCAGATTTCCTTTTTTCTAGTTTGGGGTTGTCAAAATTCAACATTTTATCAAAGTTCAGTGGAGGTTCCACCTCATCTGGAAAACCAACCAAAATAACATTCTCTCCCTCTTGAGCCAAAACGTCATCTGTCTCTATAAAAGGGAGCCCATCAATTTTTTGTTCTGGTTCTAAAATTGCTAGGTCAATATTTAATGGTTTGGCAAAATCTGGCATATTTATATTAAGTGAAACATCAAATAAAAGTGGTTTGTATTCTAACCGAGGTATATCTTCTATCCCATCAACAAAAATTTTAGGATTTGATAATAATCCATAATTTCCCAATACATGATTTGCGGTTAATAACAACCCTGAATTTTTAATCACGATGCCAGTCCCGAGTGCAACCACTTTTCCATTTTCAATAACTGTGATCTTTCTAATGGTCTTTTTCACCTTTTTACTTATCTCAACTTTATCCATGATTAATGCTTCTGTTTTTGTTCCACTTAGTATCTTTTTAATCCAATTCATATAATTGTTTTTGGTATTTTATATAAATATTTGACAATAAAACGATGTATCTACTCAAAAGCTAGTGCTTACGACAATAACCAAATTATAATCATAACTAGTATTGACGCACCAGTAAGAAAGGCTCCGTACTTTGTCCAATTAATTCCTCTGATATTTTTTAGGGTTGTGATGTTAACTACTCCCGTCTTTTTAATGTTAAAAAGACCACTATTTTTAATTGAGGTATCAGTGTTTAATTTTCCTTCAACGTTTGTAGCTCCGTCTTTCTCGTTATAATAACCGCCATTTTTAAAATCCACCTCATTTATATCAGTATTACCATTGTTTTCTATGTCTATACCCTGAAAATCTACATAATCTAAGTTTCCTTTATGTTGAATTAGAATTTTGGGATTCCGGCTTTTCATGATAATTTAAGCTATAATAAAATCCTACTCATCTGTTTTGCGAGGGGAAAATGTTTCGTTTATATCCGTCTTTGATAACTCAAGTTTTTTGTGGTTAGCAATTTCAAATATTAGATTTACAAGCAATTCGTCACTATTTTTATTCCTCGTCTTTATAGACCCTAGAGTATCGGAGACTAATTTTTTAATTTCATTATCATTATGGTACCAATATTGAATTTCATTTAACGCTCCCAAAATTTCATTTTTGTTTTCTTTATAATCAGAAGTCAATTGATATCTATAATGAATTATTCTTCTTAATAGATCGTCTTTTTGTTGTTTTTTATAATTGCGGTTTCTTAAAAACTCTCCTATCGCAACTGCTATTACCGCTGTTGCAATAGGTATAAATAAGACCTCTGAAGATTCTAAGAAAAAATAAATAATTTCCATTGCTGCGGGACTAGGAATCGAACCTAAATTGACGGATTCAAAGTCCGCTGTCCTACCGTTAGACGATCCCGCAATATTCACATAAGTGAGATATCCACGCATCGACTTTTCGATATAAATTAGTGCTTTTACGCAGATTTATTCGAATGAGCCCATGGTAATTTTCTCCCACATTTTTTCGTGTTGTTTTTGGTTTGTGCTTTTTAAAATATACATGGATATCGTCTTTTTTGCAATTAACAATATTAGCCCAAAAAATGAGAGATTTCTCTAAATTTCCAGTTCTATGTATGTATAAATCAAAGATAAAATCATCAGATTTTAAGTTCAAATATTTTTTTGACCATTTTAGAAAAAGTCTAATCATTTTTTGATCAGAATTAGAAAAGCGCATTGTTGATGATGGATTATATTCTTTCTGTTTTGATCCTTCCGCCCAATAGAGGAGAATTCCAGAGACCCAAAACGGATCTTTAATAATGCTTGGTATATCCTTTTTTGCCTCATTAAAGATTTTCTTAGTATTTTGAATTCGTGTATTTTTTCGTGCCAAAGCTCCGCGAAGTTGCGCTTGTCGTTTTCGCTCAGTCAGTCGTTGTGTCTGATTTTTGGAAAGATTAACCGATTGTAACCATATTGCGAGGGTTGATTTTGCGATTGGGATTTCTCTAAGTATTTCGGAATAGGAAAGACCGCCCATTCTTAGAGCTATTGCCCTTTCTTTAAGTGACTTATTGTGCGTCATAAAATCGAACCAATATTATATGTTAATTATACAATATTACTGTTCGATTTTCTATTTCAAGCTTTCGATAATTGCAACTTCGAGTGGGATAATGGGGAATTTGCTGTATTTCATTTGTCCATGGGCTTCAATGAGTGCTTTGAGAAGTTCAATGTGTTTATCGGTGAAATACTTTGATTGTTCCTCAAGTTTTTCAAGGTGGTCATTCATAACCTCATTTGCAAACACGGTTTTCATTTCTGGATTGTAGTGAAGTACCGCAATTCGGCGAATATGTTGGATAAGATCCTTTGTAAATTGGACAATGTTAGTTCCTGTTTCGTAAAGCGAAGAAAGAGAAGAGAGTGCAGAAGGTAGATCGTTTTGCAATACCGTTGCAGAAAATTTCCAAATTCTATCAAATCCAACTTTTCCAACCATTGATTCAACATTTTCTAATGTTATTTTTCCCGATGTAAATGATGACAACTGATCGAGAAGGGATTCTGCGTCACGAAAACTTCCTTCTGCAGTTGCGGCAATGAGTTCAAGTGCTTCGCTATCAATTGAAATAGATTCTTTTTTTACAATATAGGAAAGTTTCTTTCCAATTATCGTGACTGATGCCTGCTTAAAATAAAATTGTTGTGCACGTGAGAGAATAGTTGCGGGAACTTTATCAGATTCAGTAGTCGCGAGAATGATGATCACATATTCTGGTGGTTCTTCTAATGATTTCAAAAGCGCGTTCCAGGCGTCCTTAGTAAGCTGATGTGCCTCATCAATAATAAATACTCTGTGGGATGATGACGTCGGAACAACGCGAATTGTTTCCTTCAAATTTCTCATTTCATCAATTCCACGATTTGATGCCGCGTCAATTTCAATGACGTCCATGGAACGACCGTCATCTATATCTTTACAGAACTGACAATGATTACATGGTTCTCCTTTTTCTTTGAATTTAGGATCTTTTGCGCGAGTTTCACAATTTGCAATTTTTGCGATAAGTCGGGCGGTAGTTGTTTTTCCTGTTCCGCGTGGACCTGCAAACAAATATGCGTGTGCGAGCTTGTCTTGTCGCGCTGCTTCACGAAGTGTTTTTTGAATCGGTTCCTGACCCAAAAGATCCTCAAATGAGGATGGGCGATAGGTTCGATAAAACGCTCGGGACATATGGAGATAGTATAAAGTATTTTGTATTGAGTAGTAAGTATCAATACTTTATACCCACTACCATATACGATATACTATCCTTATGGAAGAAATGAAGATAAAAAGCTCATCATTTAAAGATGGTGATATGATACCAACAAAATATACCTGTGATGGAGAAGACACCAATCCATTGCTTGAAATTCGTCATGTGCCAGATACCGCAAAAAGTTTAGCGCTTATTATTGACGATCCTGATGCAACGCGTGGGGTTCCATGGGATCACTGGTTATTATGGAATATTCCGCCACGATCTCAATATATTCAAGAAGGCGTTGTTCCATCGGGGGCGATACAAGGAGTAGGAAGTAATGGAAAGGTAAAGTATATGGGTCCGTGCCCAGTAAAAGGGAAAGATCCACACCGATATGTATTTTCGTTATATGCACTTGATTGCGCATTGGAACTTACTGAGGGTTCAAAAAAAGATGAATTATTACGTGCGATGGAGGGACACGTTATCATGCGAGCAGAATTAACGGGGAAGTATGAGAGATAAACATTAATTTCGAATGACGAATTTCTAATTTTGAATGAAAGGGAGAAAAAAATTTTAAATTACAAATTTTGAATTTCAAATAAAAAAGAGGGGAAAATTATGAAACAGCCGAAGAATGATTCTAAATATATTTGGACTACGCATGCGTGGGAAAAAATGCAACAGTATGGAATTTCAGAACAGCGAGTAAAACGCATTGTTCGGTTTCCAAAAAGGACGGAGGAAGGAGTCCTTGATGGTGCGGTTGCGGTAATGTCTCCATGCGGGAGATCCGCTGTAGGAAGACAACCATCGCATACAAGTGAGATGTGGGTGATGTATGTTCTTTTTGATGGAAATCAAAAAGGAATTTCGCCTGCCTGCGCAGGCAGGAATGACGAAATTCGAAATCCTAAACAAGAAAAAGAGAAGAAGAATGAGAGGCCACTTGATAATATACAATCCTTTTTAGGAAATACAGGGAAGAGATTTAAAATTATTACGGTGTGGCGTTATCCTGGAGTAAGTCCGGTGCGAGATGCAATTCCTGATGACGTTTTGTCTGAAATTAGAGCATTATTATAAATTTAAAAAAGACGCGAAAGATATTTCGCGTCTCTATTTTTGAAAGAAAAGTTCCCAGAAAAAGAGATGTCGCAGCCTCCACAGGTTTGCACTATTTTTTTTCTTAATGAAATTAACAAGAATGAGCACATATTTTTGTTTTGGCAATTCCCGTTTTACTGGAATTTCCCTTTCCAACTCATTGTGACATAGTCGACATATGTCGATTGTTTCACTATTCTCAAAAAACCTTTTTGGATATATATGGTGTTTTGATTTTACCCGCTCTCCTTTTGTTGTGTATGGTTTGTTACATGCACAGCAACGGGGAATAAATTTTCTTTTGTGGTGATCTTTTCTTTTTCCATATTTTCTTTTATGACGTCCCAATTCTCCTCCGCAATTTTATATATGGGAAAAGGAAGAACCAGAAAAGTGTCATTTGTGTCATTTTCTTTTTAATGACGCAACTTTTTGGATGGCTGCTTATTATCAGCCTTTTGTGATACCATCGCTCGGAAATCATAGCTCCTATCACAAGATAAAAGAACAATACTACTGGCACAATCAAAAAAAGTAATTCCATAGCAACTCCTTTTATTTTTTCGTTTTTTTCTTTATTATTTAAATGTTAATTGTACGTTCGTACGATACTATAAATTTATGAAATTGTCCATAGGAATTGTTGGTATGCCAAATGTTGGAAAATCGACACTATTTACCATTCTTACAAAACAAAATGTGACTGTTGCGAATTATCCTTTTGCGACCATTGATCCAAATGTTGGAGTTGTCCCTGTTCCTGATGAACGTCTTGATTTACTTACCACTTTATCAAAGTCAAAGAAAACAATTCCTGCAGTGGTTGAATTTTATGATATCGCAGGGCTTGTGAAGGATGCACACAAGGGAGAGGGATTAGGGAACCAGTTTTTAGCGAACATTCGAGAATGTAAGGCAATTATACAGGTGCTCCGTTGCTTTAAAGATTCCGATATCATTCACGTTGAACAAACCACTGATCCGGTTCGTGATTTAGATATTATTATAACGGAACTTATTTTTAAGGATCTTGATACAGTTATGAAGCGACTCAATAAGTGTGAAAAAGAAACGCGTGCAGGAGACAAGCAGGCATTACAAGATATAGAGGTATTACGAGCGGTAAAGAAAACACTTGAGAGTGGTGGACTCACAAAAGCATTTGCACATGAATTAATCATGAAAGATCTTTCACTTCTTACCGCAAAAGAGCAGATGTTTCTTCTTAATGGTGACGAAGAAGATGTCCCATTGGAATTGAAAGAAAAAATAACCGAGTTGGGCGGACAATATATAATAATGAATCTTGGATTTATTGAAGATGTGTCTCCAATTATCGTGAAAGCATATGAAGTTTTAAATCTCATCAGTTTTCTCACTACGGGGGAGGATGAAACTCGTGCGTGGACGATTGAGCGTGGTGCGAAAGCACCTGAGGCAGCAGGAACAATTCATACTGACTTTGAACATAAATTTATTCGGGCCGAGGTAGTGAATTATTCAAAACTCGTGGAAGCAGGAGGATGGAGTCAGGCAAAACAAAAAGGATGGCTCCGCTTAGAAGGGAAGGAATATGTTGTTCAAGATGGGGATGTGATGGAGATTAGACATGGATAAATTACCTGCGACAAACAACCAAAAACCTATAACTGAAGAGAAAAGAATGGAGAGGAGCAATACTGTCTACTTCTTATTTTCTGTTTTATAATATAGTTAATGTATGAATTAAAGTTGGATCAGTATCAAGGACCACTTGATAAGTTATTAGAACTTATTGAATCAAAAAAGATGGAAATTGGCACTATAGCGCTTGCGAGTGTTACTGCAGATTTTTTGCATTACCTTGAAGGATTTAAAATTGATTTAGGAATTGATGAAGATTCATTGAGTGAGCACGCACAATATGATGCTCCGCTCGAATTACTTGCGGATTTTCTTGTTGTTGCGTCTCGATTATTGCTTATTAAATCAAAAACACTTCTTCCTTCGCTTGAACTAACTCCTGATGAACAAGCAGAAATACAAGACTTAGAAGTTCGATTGAAATTGTATCAAGAATTTAAACGAACTCAAGAACACGTTCGTGCGTGTTGGAGCGATATGCCAAAAATGTATACTCGCGAATTTATGCTTTCTGCTCAAGTATTATTTTATCCGCCATCGAGTATTGGACCCAATGAATTGTTAGGCGCAATACTCAAAATTTCTGGAGCGCTTGAATCTGCGATGACTCCAAAAGTCAGAGTAAAAAATCAAATTTTAAATCTTCGCACAAAGATTGAAGAAGTTATCGCGAAACTTACAAATATTCCTCAGAATTTGCGGGCGCTCCACGGGGAGGGGAATAGGACTGAACTTGTTGTGTTGTTTTTAGCGATACTTCACCTTATTAAGCAACAAATCGTGAAAGTGGAACAAGTAGATCATTTTAGCGAAATCATGATTGCGAAGATGGATGCGTTAAAGGTAGAATAAATAGTGAGATATATGGAAAATATTGCAAAACTTGAAGCATTGCTGTTCTTTTATGGTGAGCCAGTTGATATGTCAGTGATTGCTCGAATTCTTGGAATTACATTGGAAGAATGTGAGAAAGAAGTTTCACATTATGAACAAATATTGAGTTCATCAAACGGACGAGGGCTTTTGATTTTACGAAAGGGAAATTCAATTCAGCTCGCAACTAAGCCAGAACTTAAAGAGATTGGTGAGGCAATTGTAAAAGATGAATTTCGTGAATCACTTACTCCGGCGGCACTTGAAACACTTGCGCTTGTTGCATATCTTAGTCCAGTAACTCGAGCGACCATTGATTATATACGTGGAGTAAATTCTAGTTATTCAATGAGGAATCTCTCGCTTCGTGGGCTTGTCGAACGTGGAGAGGAAAAGGGCGCGTCATTTCGTTATTCTCCCACACAAGAGTTTTTAAAACATATTGGTGTACAGCACGTAAAAATGTTACCAGAATATGAGCGATATCATTCGTTACTTCAAACATTCGCTCGAACAATGGAGGAAGTTTCGGTTTCTGAACATGAAGAGAAAAATCCAGAAACGCCATTTGATGAAGTACCGAAAGAAAAAGCTGAATAATACACATGAAATCGCATGTTCAATTTTTTCTACTCATCTGTCTCCTTATTGTTTCAGTTGTAATCTCTAACCTTCTTTTTAAAAAAGATGAACCTATAAGGAATGGTGTTGAGCAAGAGAACAAGGTGATTGTTGAAAAAATCAAACAAAAAAAATATCCAACACGAGATTGGAAAGTTTCTGATCCAATAATTGATGCAGAAAGTGCAATGATATATTCACTTGATTCAAACTTTTCATATCTAAATTATCAAACATACAAACAATGGCCAATTGCGTCAATCACAAAGTTACTGACAACGGTAGTGTTTATTGAAGACATAGGAATTCGTAAAAAAGTTCCAATGACAAAAACAGCACTTGAGACAGAAGGTTTATCGGGTGAATTTAAAAGTGGTGAGGTATATTCCGGACAGGACTTTATAACGATAATGTTGCTTGCGTCATCAAATGATGCAGCCACCGCGATCGAAGAGGTTGCTGGTGGGCGTGAAAAATTTGTTTTGTTATTAAATGCAAAAGCAAAAGCAATTGGAATGAATGATACCTATTTTGAAGATGCGTCAGGACTTTCTCCAAAAAATGTTTCCACGTCAAATGATCTTATAAAACTTGCGCGATATATTGCGGAAAAACATCCAGAAATTTTGAGTTGGACGCGATTGCAAAGTTTCTTTGCTCAGTCAACAAACAGCTCAGAAAGCAGAGTCATTTATAATGTAAACCCGTTTGTAAAGGACTTTCCGTTTTTGGGGGGAAAGACGGGAACCTCACCCGAGGCGCGAGAAAATGTACTTGGGTTCTTCACTTTTCGAGGTGAACGTGTTGTCTGTATAATCTTAGGAAGTTATGATAGGGTAAACACGAAGGAAAAGATATTTAATTGGGTACAGTCGGCGTATCCACAAGAAATTAAGACAATACATTAATCATATATGGTAGCGTTTGAAGCAATTAGAGTTCTTATGTTGTTTGCCCTCTCATTTGTGGTTGCTCTTATTATTACTCCGATTGTATTGCGACTTCTTTTAAAGTTTGGGATAAAGAAGAAAAACATCCGTGATGCGGCTACCGCACCCATATTTCATCAATTTCATAAAAATAAAGGAGAAACGCCAACGATGGGCGGAGTCATCATTTGGGGGACGGTCGTAATTCTTGCATTATTATTTTTTATTTTTGGGAAATTATTTGGTGGATTTGCAAATTATTTTAATTTTGTAAGTAGATCAGAAACGTATCTCCCGCTTGGGTATCTTTTATTTGCTGCGATCGTTGGTTTAGTTGATGATTTTTTGGGTGTACTTCGTATTGGGCCAAAGGGAGGGGGGCTTAGCATGCGATACAAGATTATCATGTACACCGTTGTCTCTGCGGTTGGCGCATGGTGGTTTTATTTTCGGTTGGGCTGGAACACACTCTATATTCCGTTTATCGGAGATATAACTATTGGATGGTGGTATTTCCCTTTATTTATGTTTGTAATTGTTGCTTCTGCATTTTCAACGAACGAGACCGATGGTCTTGATGGACTTGCAGGAGGAACGCTTTTCTTTATCTTTGGAGCGTTTGCAGTTATTGCTTTTACAATCAAACATTTCGATCTTGCCGCAATGAACGCGGTGATTCTTGGTGCTCTTCTGGCTTTCTTATGGTTTAACATCTATCCTGCGCGTTTTTTTATGGGGGATACCGGTTCAATGTCGCTAGGAATTACCGTTGGAGCAATGGCAATGTTAACCAACACGGTATTCTTTTTACCATTTTTTGGATCAATTCTTGTATTTGAATCAGTGACAGTAATTATTCAAATGATTAGCAAAAAAGTGAGAAAAAAGAAAATCTTTCTTTCTACGCCGATTCATCATCACTTTGAGGCTCTCGGATGGCCAGAAACTCAAATTACAATGCGTTTTTGGTTTATAACGGCAGTAACTACCACAATCGGTCTTACACTATTCTTTATCGCTCGGTTTATATAATCAATAATTTAATTACATATATGGATCGCTTTTTTCACCATTATTTTTTAAGAAAGAACAAAAGAGAAGAAATTCTTGAAAATAAGGAAATCTTGAAATGTGATCAGGCCATATTGAATGTAGACCAGATTTTAAAAGATGAACAAATTGAATTTATTGCAGAAGAGTCTCTAAGTAAAAAAATTACGCAAAAGGTTTTTGAGACCTTGCCGCAAAAAATAAAAACTGCTTGCAAAAAAACTGCAGACGAAAACCTTATTGAGAGAAAAGAAGTGGAAGAGAGAAGAAATATAAAAGTAGGATCAAATTCGCCAGAATTTATAAAGCTAAAAGATGATGGTTCAGTTGTTTTTAAATCAAAAGAAGGAGAGTTAGACAATTTGCGCACAGCAGTTAAAAAGGGAACTTATTATCGTCGCGAACGGGCGAGTTATATTGTGGATCGATTTTTTGAATTTGATATGGTGCCAACAACTACAATAAAAGAGATTAAGGATGAGATTGGATCGGCTCAACGATTTATTGAAGACGCAAGGGAGTTTTGTGAAATTGATTATGAAAGCAAACAAAAGTACAAATCAGAAATAGCAAAACTTTTTATTTTTGATTATATTATTTGGAATTCGGATCGTCATTCGAGTAATTTTCTTGTGAAGGAAGATAAGTTGTACGCAATTGATAATGGGCTTTCGTTTGGAAATGATAGATTTAAACCGTTTATGATTGATAGTCCCATCGATTTCAATTTTAAGGAAGATTTTATTTTAAAAATAAATGAAATTGCAAAAAATGATAAAATATTGGATATTATGCGACTCTCTCTTGAGGAACATCTTCCCGAAGAAGAGATAAATGCGTGTATTTGGAGAATAAAAAATATTGCAAAGATTTTAAACGACAAAAGAATTTTAAGTAAAAAAATTGAGGACCGGAGTAAAATTTCAGGAATGTTTATTTATAATTATGAGAAAAATTAATATTAAAAAACTTCAAAACAATGGTTCAACGTCAATTATAGGAACTTTTTCTCTTGATCATAATGGTGTCGTTTCTTATGTTGGAAATGAAACGTTTTGGGAAAATGTTCAGCTGGAGGGGGTCTACACTGTAAAAAATGGGGAAGCACGAACATTTTTTCCTAAAGACGGCTCCGCGTTTTTTGATAATTTAAAGTATCACTTTAAGTCCGCTTATTTATTTGCAGAGGAAGAACAAGAAAAATAATTTTGTTTTTACTATAATGAATGTACTATGGCTGTTCTCATAAAAAATGGCTTGGTATATGACGGATTAGGAAATGTCCCAGAACAGAAGGACATTCTTATTCGTGGACAGATCATTTCAAAAATTGGGACACTGTCTCGAACACGTGGAGATGAGGTAATTGATGCGAATGGGATGGTTATAACTCCCGGATGTATTGATGTGACATCGCACTCTGATCATCATTATTCTCTTTTTTATGAGCCCAACCAAGAAGATTTTCTTTCGCAGGGAATAACTTCAATCATTGGTGGAAATTGCGGAGTTTCTCTTGCTCCATTGTTTGGGGTCCTTCCTGATATCGCTGCGGAGTGGGGAAGCAATGCTGGGATAAATGCAAGTTGGAATACAATGCGAGATTTTCTTTTATATTTTGAAAAAAAACCACTGGGAGTGAATTTTGGAACACTGGTGGGGTACACCGGACTTCGAAAGGGGATTACAAAGAATGTATTTAGAGATCTGACTGATGGAGAATTAAATTCAATATCACGAATGATTGAAATTTCAATTCGTGAGGGAGCACTTGGTGTCTCATTTGGATTGGAACATATCCATGGGGTTCGAACTCCTTTCTATGAAGTTGAACATATTGCAAAGATGGTCGCACATTGTGGTGGAGTCTGTGCTATTCACATGCGTGACATGAAAGAAAAAATTCTTGAGTCAGTTCAAGAATGTGTTGAAATTTCTGAGCACTCGGGAGGTAATATACATATTAGTCATATGCAGCCAATAAAAAAATATGGCAAACAATATGCTGATGCGCTTGCGTTTATTTCGGCGCACGCAAATGCTGCTCATGTGCACTTTGATGTAAATACATTTGAAACAATTCCGTTACTTTTGTATGAATTACTTCCCGAATGGGCACAGGATGAGTCATTTGAACGAATGTGCGAAGGTATTCAATCAAGTGTATTTTCGTCTCGGATTATCGAATTTATTAAAAATAATGTCGCGCGAGATTATATAATTAGTCATGTTCCTGATAAAGCGTTGAAATTTCTTGAAGGAAAGTCAATTCGAGAACTTGCCCTCCGTGAAAACAAATCATATGAATCGATGATTCTCCAATTGATGATTGTAACAAGATTTAGGGCTACTGTGAGCGCTAAAATAGTTGATATGCCGTCAGTACAAAATGCAATATATAACTCACAATCAATAATTTCCTCAAATGGTGCTGCGTTTGGCAAAAAGGAGTTTAAGCAGCATCAAGGGACAAATACAATTCCAGATTTCTTCTCCTTAATACGACAAAACAAGACTATTCCTTTTGAGAAAGCAGTTGAAAAAGTGACGGCTATACCAGCAAAAAAATTTGGAGTTAAAAAAAGAGGAGGTATTATTGAGGGAAATTATGCGGATATTGTTGTTTGGTCGGACGATAGACCAATGCACGTTTTTATAAATGGATCACAATCATGGAATTTTGAAAATGGATTTTGCGGAGTGCGTAATGGAATGGTAATTACCTCAACAGTTTCATGATAAAAAAATTACGAATTCCTAAAAGTTCTTCTCCTGATTTTGTTTTTTTGGGATTTCTTGCGGTACTTATTATATTTGGACTTGTAATTCTTACAAGCGCGTCATCTGATCTCGCAAAAACAGAGACCGGGGACAGTATGTATTATTTGAAACATCAAATAACAAATGGATTGTCAGTAGGTATAATTGGATTTCTGATTGGATATTTTCTTTATTATCGAATATGGGAAAAAATTTCAGTTCCGCTTCTTGTTCTTGGAATTGTTCTTCTGTTTCTCGTTTTTACCCCGTTAGTTGATATTCAAAAAGGGGGTGCAAGATGGATTGATTTTCAAATTTTTAAATTCCAACCTGGAGAATTTATTAAATTAGCATTTCTTGTCTACCTTTCTGCATGGGTTGGTAAAAATCAAGAGCGGAGCAAAAGTTTTATTGGTGGGTTTATTCCGTTTTCACTTCTTGTTGGGGTAGTGATGATATTACTTATATTACAACCAGCAACTTCAACTGCTGCTCTTGTTTTCTTCTCATCACTTATCACTTATTTTATTGCGGGTGCAAAACCTAAGTTTTTTATTGGTATGATCCTTATTGGCGCCATCTCTCTTGGCGTACTTATTTTTGCTGTCAAAAATAATGACGGCGAAAATTATCGGTTAAAACGTGTTGCAACTTTTTTACACCCAGAAAGTGATCCACTTGGTTCTGGGTGGCACATAAATCAAGCGCTTAATGCAATTGGATCTGGTGGTATATTTGGCGTTGGGTTTGGGAAATCAACTTCAAAACTTTATTTTCTTCCTGAGCCAATAGGAGATTCAATCTTTGCGGTTATCGCCGAAGAACTTGGATTTATTGGTGCTGTTGGTTTTCTTTTCTTTTTCCTTGCATTTTTATGGCGTGGATTTAAAATTGCTACACGCGCACCTGACAATTTTGCTAAGTTTTTGGTTGTTGGGTTTATGAGTATTCTTGGTCTCCAAGCGTTCGTAAACATTGCCGCCATATCAGGAGTTATTCCGTTAACTGGTGTGCCATTGCCATTTGTGAGTTATGGCGGTACTGCACTCGCAGTATTTCTTACTATGTCAGGCATTATTGCGAATGTATCAAAATATAAACGATAATTATGAGAAAAAATAATGTAGTAAGAATTGGTATCGCTGGTGGTGGAACGGGTGGACATATCTATCCGCTTCTTGCGGTATGCGATGCATTTTCAAAGAAACGTGGACCCTATGATGACACCGTCATTGAATTTCACTATTTTGGAAGACCTGGAATCTATCAAAATGAATTTGATTTTAGAAGCATTCGCGCTCATTCAATTATTGGAAGTAGATTACGTCGATATGCTTCAATTCAAAATGTTTTTGATATTCCCAAATTTTTTATAAGCATAGTACAGGCATTATTTTCGCTCCTTTTGGTCATGCCTGATGTTGTTTTTTCAAAAGGTGGACCTGGATCAATTCCTGTCGTCTTTGCTGCATGGTTTTACAGAATTCCGATAGTAATTCATGAATCTGATGCAGTTCCCGGACTTGCGAATAGAGTTGCTGCACGATTTGCAAGAAAAATTTGCATTTCATTTCCTGAGTCAAAAGAATTTTTTGATGAAAAGAAAGTTGTAGCGACGGGAAATCCGATTCGCGATGAGCTTATAAAAAATAGAATGTCAAAAGTTGGAGCAAAAAACTTTTGGAGAATGGATGAGCATCTTCCACTCGCGCTTGTTGTTGGTGGCTCGCAGGGGTCGCAACGCATTAATTCATTTATAACAGAAAATCTTGAAGAATTACTTAAAGACGTACAAATACTACATCAGGTAGGACAGAGTAATTATCAAGAAATTGAAATGTCCATGCGTGAAATTATGGCGCTTGTTCCGCGGGAACTTCATGGGAGGTATCGGGCAGTTTCGTTTATGGATGTCGAAGAAATGAAAAATGCAATGACTGCTGCTGATGTGATTATTTCTCGTGCCGGTTCTGGCGCAATTTTTGAGATTGCGTCATTTAAGACTCCAACAATTCTTATTCCACTTGAAGAGTCTGCAGGAGATCATCAAAAAGTAAATGCATATGCATATTCAAAAACGGGTTATGCATTCGTGCTTGAGGAAGAGAATATGACGTTGCACACACTTCAATCTCGTATTCGTGCACTCATTTCTCCAGAATTTACACCAAATAATAGAGGAGAAAAAACAGATTTATTCTTTTTTTCTCAATCTGCCGAACGTATTGCAGATGAGGTTATGGGCCTTATTTCAGGGTGACTATTGTAAAATATGAGGTATAATGGGGATTATGAGTGTCCGTGTACGTTTTGCGCCCTCGCCAACAGGATTTTTGCATATTGGAGGGGTTAGAACTGCATTGTTTAACTGGCTCTTTGCCAAGCGCGAGGGCGGAGTGTTTATTTTGCGTATTGAGGATACAGACAAAGAGCGATCTGAAAAGCGTTTCGAAGATGATATTCTAAAGAATTTTGAATGGTTCGGAATCAGTTCTGATGAACCAATCTGGCGACAAAGCGAAAGAATTGATGTGTATAAAAAATATCTTTTACAACTTTTAAATAAAGGGAAGGCGTATTATTGTTTTTGCAAAGAAGATGAGCTTGAATCTGAATATCAAGCACAAATGAGTCAGGGAATCGCTCCAAAGTATAGTGGACGATGTCGCTCCATTTCTCGTGAGGATGGAGAACTACGTGCAAAAACTGAGCGGGCGGTGATACGAATAAAAATGCCAGAGCAGTTAATACAATTTACGGATTCAGTTCGTGGAAAAGTAAGTTTTGATACAAAATTATTTGGTGACATTATTATTGCAAAAGGGCTTGAAGAACCATTATATAATTTTGCTGTAGTTGTCGACGATCATGAAACAAAAATTACTCACGTAATTCGCGGTGAGGAACATTTACCAAATACACCGAAACAAATTGTTATTCAAAATGCACTTGGGTTTCCAAGTGTTCAATATGGACACCTTCCGTTAATTTTGGACACAAGCAAAAAGAAACTTTCAAAGCGATTTTTACAAGATTCATTGAATCAATATAGGGCGGATGGTTATCTTCCTTCGGCAATTCTTAATTTCCTCGTTTTGTTGGGGTGGCATCCAGAAAATGATCGCGAGATATTAACAGTTGAAGAGATGAAAAAGGAATTTTCATTAAAGAGAGTTCAAAAGGCAGGGGCGGTATATAACACAGAGAAACTCGATTGGTTAAATGCGATGCATATACGAATGGTTCCACTTCCAGATCTTGTTGAGCAGGTTCTTCCTTTTGTTCCTGAGATCTGGAAGGTAGATACTACAAAACTTACTCGAGTTGTTGAGTTCACGCGAGAGCGAATGAAAAAATTGAGTGATTTTCCTCTTGAGGCAAAACCATTTTTTGAAATTGCTTCGTATGACGTTAAGCTTCTTATGTGGAAAGATTTTCCTTTATCTGATTCAAAGAAGCATTTATTGGAGATTTTAACTCTCATTAAGAGTGGGGGAGACAGTAGTGTAAAAATAATGGAATATGCAAACAAGGAGGGGAAGGGAAATGTGTTGTGGCCTCTTCGTGTTGCATTTTCTGGTCTTCAAAATTCACCTGGGCCACTAGAGCTCCTTTCAGTATTTGGACCGATTGAGGCAGAAAAAAGAATAATTGATGCGATTCAAAAGATTTCTTAATATGCAAAAAATACCCAGCATACTATTTGCAATGAGTGTGGTGATAGTTTTTGCATTTTTTATAACGCAAAAAACATTAGCGCAATCTTCTCCTTTTTCATTTTTCTCTAATGCGCTTGGTGATCTAGAAAAAAGTATTGAAGAAAAAAACAACGAGCTTCAAAAAATAAAAGAACAAAGAGACTCATTACAACGCTCACTTGATGTAGTGAGTGAAGTTGGGAATTCGTTAAAAAAGGACATTCAAGTATATAATACCAGCATTAATCAGCTAAATCTTTCGATAAAATCAAGTGCGGTAAATATTGAAAAACTTGATATGGAAATTGATGTTTTGGGAAATGACGTTCGTGACATGCAGGACGAAATTGAAACAAAGCAGATAGCGATTGGGCGGTTAATAGGGGAGATACAACAGGCCGACAATGAATCATTCATTGAACGAATTTTGAAAAGTGAATCATTGAGCGAAAGTATCGCACAAGCGGAAAGTATAAAAACATTAAATTCTGCTTTGTCAACTAGTATAAAAGATTTGCAGTCATTACGAACCGAATATAAAAATAAAATTGAATCAACAAAACAA
Organism: Minisyncoccota bacterium; assembly: GCA_041659005.1. GTDB lineage: Bacteria > Patescibacteriota > Minisyncoccia > UBA6257 > GWB1-50-10 > LiPW-41. The sequence goes on from JBAZZD010000002.1 coordinate 38,956, forward strand.
AAGAAGGGACAAAAAGAAACACAAAAAGATACACTATTAACTTTGCAACAAATAACTGCGGAACAAAAAATAGAAAAACAGAAAATTCTTGAAGTTACAAAATCACAAGAACAGCAATATGCAAAACAGCTTGAAGAGCTTGATAAACGTCAAGAAGAAATAGGAAATGCAATTTCTGAAATTGAAGACAGGTTGCGTACGTCGTTCAATCCAAATCTTTTGCCCATACAGCGTTTTGGTGTTTTGAATTTTCCACTTGAATCACCATACGTTACGCAATGCTATGGAAAGACTCCCTCTGCACTAAAATTATACAAGACAAAATCTCATAATGGTCTTGATCTTGGAACTCCTGTTGGAACACCAGTTTTTGCTGCTGAATCAGGAAAAATTGCAAAGGTAGGAAATAACGATCGAGGAGCATCTCGGTGGTCAAAATATCAATACGGAAAATATATTGTTATTAAACATGATAATAATCTCGCAACGCTCTATGGACATCTGTCTTCGCAAATAGTAAAAGAAGGAGCGCAAGTAGAAAAGGGTGCTCTTATCGGATATTCCGGAAATACTGGGTACTCGTTTGGGCCTCATTTACATTTTGGTGTACTGTGGGCGCCTACACTACAATATAAAGCAATACCACCGGCAGCAGGAGTAGTACCAATTGGTGTTACGATTGATCCAGCAACATATTTACCCTCAATTGCTGGATATCCACATGGAAGGGATTCTGGATGTAAATAACAATTTCGTATATGAAAAAAATAATTTTATGTAACATCGCAGTAACATTCTTGGTTCTCAATTTCTTTTTCTATTCTAACAAAGTAAATGCGCAGATGATTAATTCGTCGAGTTCACTGGAATCAATAGTAAAAAGTTTTTTGCCTGATCCCGCAAAAGAAGTTCTCGACATTGCAAATGATGCACGAAAGAAAATCGAATCGAAAATTGGAATTGATTTTGAGAAGATGACCGCTAATTGGGCATTGTCTGGGATAAATGCCGGATCTTCACAGAAAATAACCCCAGAATCTACAATAAACCTATTAGAACAGGTTTCAGGGCTCACAAGTACGGTAAATCCGGCCAACACGCCTGATTTTGTCGGTAGAGTTACGGATATCATCCGACAATTTATAAAATATATTTTTGATATCATACGAAATATCCTTGGTATGATTTAGGAGGGAATTTATAAAAAATCCACATATATCAATTAAAAAGATTTGGTATGTATTTGAAATGTTTGTACTCGCATTAAAAAGAGTGCATATGTCGTAAAGAGCCACTTATGGAAAACTTTCGTCGTATAGGAGACGCGCCTTTTATTGCGATGGCTATGTCGCAAAAGGTATATTGTGCGACATATCTAAATATCAAAATACCTCTCTTTGTGCACTTCCCCTGGGTTTCCCTATATCCTTTTAAGGTGATCATTTTTTCTCTAATCTGTTGTATTGCTTGTATTTTTATTCCCAATTTTTATTTTTGAATTATTTCTATATATAAAATTGTTTTTTGAATTGAACATTTTGCTGTTATTTCTGGGTCGGGGTACTCCCCCATATAATGTGCATTTATCTGTTGTGATGATTATCTAGAATAAAAAATCCAGCATTATATGCTGGAAATTGTTATTTGTATGTGAATGGAATATTTTTTGTAGTTTGGAAGTGTCCGGGACGTGCAGATATCCCTTCGCGCAACGTGATTTTGCCATTACCGAGCACGTCGTCGTTTGCTGCAGACTTAAGATGTTTCTGCGCGTGCTTTTTCGCCTCGGTAGCGTTATTTGCTTGGAACGTGTGGACAAAAATTTCATTTTTCCGTCCCAATATGGTTGTTTTTCCTATTGGTTTTTTAATGCCGCGTTCTTTCAACGGGTATGCAAGTTTGTAGTACATATTTATCTCCTTTTAATTAATGTACATTTTGTACCTTACTATTTATATTGAATTATGTCAATAAATAAAATAAAAAATCACTGGTACAATTGAATGATATAGTTATGAAAATTAATTTAAACAACACGAAGTCGCAAATCATATCAGAAGATGTTTTTGTAATTTGTTTTGATTGCATAAACATTTCCTGTCTTTAACGGGATGGACGATTTTAAAACCGCGGATGAATTTAAGGATGCGTGCGGATATACACTTGATAATGATGTGTGGTATCCTCGCGTAACAAAGATTGTTGAAATAAAAGCGAAACCGGCACTCTACTATTTTTATGCGAAAATGCCAAACTATCGTGCGGCAGAGCAGGTGAAGGAACAGTCAGCAGTAGAAGGAACAATGATTCATGAGGCAGCCGAGGCGATTCTTATGGGACAGAAACCTGTTATTCCCTACTCTATTACTCCATCAATGTCTGCGTTCGCTGAATATCTTTTAGAAAACAATATTGAAGTTGATCCAAAACATGTTGAGGTACGACTTACGAGTGATAAACATAGATATGCAGGAACACTTGATGCAATTGCACGAATTGGCGGAAAACTTGGAATACTTGATATTAAAACCTCTTTAGAAATCTATCGAGATTATAATATTCAAACTTCTGCATATTTTTACGCAATGAAAGATTTAGTTCCAGAGCTTTCTACTCGCTGGATATTGCGAATTGATCAAAGTCGGCCTTGTATGAATTGTGGCGCAGTACTTCGGGCAAAAGGTGGACGCGAACAGGTAAAGATAAAATGGGATGATCCGTTTATGCGCTCGTGTAAACACGAGTTTGGCCCACTTGTTGGGCATATTGAATTAAAGGAACTTCATAATGTTGAAAATGATTTTGAGGCATTTCTTGGTGCAAAACGATTATGGGAATGGGAACACGAAGAATGGCTCAAAAAAATTGGATATTTGAAATGATGTAATAAAAATCCCCGCTTTTTGCGGGGGTTTGTTTATATCGCTCCACCAATATAACGAAGTTCATATGCTTCACCAACATCTTTTTCTGAGATCATTTCTTCACCAGAAAAGAAGTTTAGGTTCCCATGAGAAATATTGATGTATGTGAAATTATATTTCTCATTCTTAAAGAATTCTGGCCCTCTGTATGGTTTATCTTGATCTACTTCAAGAAGTGCAAGTTTCAGAAAGGAAGTTATATTCTTTTCTGTTCCATTTTTTGCGATTATTCTTCCATGATATGACATTCCCCATACCGGTTTTCCTTCGAATAATACGACTTCAGATCCTAGGAAAGAATCTGTTCCAATATATTTATCGGTGTATTCCCAATCACCACGTCGTACAATAATTTTTACTGCTCCACTTTTCTCATACTTAATTATTTCAGTTGCGCCTTCTTTATTTGCATATCCGTTCTTTTTTGCAAAGACGATAAATGCAATAAGTTCCTTTTCATTCATGGTATTTCTCCTTTTTAATGAATGGCTCATTAAAACATTAAATTTGTCTTTTAGCAAGCGATACACTAGTTTCTATATAAAGAAATCGGTATTATTAAATATATGAATGATGCAAATCACGAATATTGGCCAAAGGTAGGTGTTGCCGTGATGATCCTTAAAAATGGTAATGTTTTAATGGGAAAAAGAAAGAGCACACATGGTGTGGGAGACTTATCATTTCCTGGTGGAAAGATGGAACACATGGAGTCGTTTGAGGAGTGTTTACGACGTGAAGTTCGTGAAGAAACAGGAATAGAAATCAAAAACATTAAATTTCTTCGTCTTTTAAATCTTAAGGGGTATCCTCCAAAACACTTTGTTGACGTTGGCTTTGTTGCTGACTGGGCGTCAGGAGAGCCCACAACTATGGAACCAGAAAAATGTGAAGGGTGGGAATGGTATCCACTTGATGCAATCCCGATGGAACGATTATTCTATCGTTTGGATACATTTTTTGAAGCATACAAAACAGGAAAGAATTTCTTTGATGAGTAATAATTGACTCTGGTTATTTTTGAGTATATTCTAAGGATGATTTTTTCAAACAAAATATGGAGACACTATGTCTGAGTTAGCAACCCAAAAAGGAAAAAAGTTTGCACTTGAACAGTTGGAAAAACGTAGGAAGAACAAGCCGGAACAGATTGATAATACATCACTCTATGCTGGTTCGCCAATGTATTTCTATTGCAAAAGCTGTGGTCACCTTGCAGATACCCTACCGGAATCATATATCTCAAAACCAAAAGATTTATGCGATGAATGTCAGGCTCTCAAAGATCTTGGCTGGCTCGAGTAATAAAAGATAACAAATCCCCTCTTTCGAGGGGATTTATGTTTTACATTTTACTGTCCGTGACATTTCTTATATTTTTTTCCTGAACCGCAATAACATGGATCGTTTCTTCCTATATGCTTAGCATCAGCCGGAGGAATAACTTTTTGTGCTGGTTTGTTTAATTGAATATTTGATATATCCATTTCAAATATTGGAAATATTGAATTGAATACTAATTGTTCGTATGCGCGAAGCAGTCGCTCAAAAAGAATGTGTGCCTCACGGCGATACTCAACGATCGGTTCGTGTTGACCATATGCCCTAAGGTTTACTGTGTCTCGAAGGGACTCCAAGTGCTCCAAGTGTTCGATCCATAACGTATCAAGAATTCGAATAAGTTGTTGACCTACAATGAATGCTCGTTCGTTTTCAATTGATTCAGGAACTTTCGTGCGAAGCATTTTTGCTTCGTCTAATTTTTTTATATCTTCTTCATCCAAATTTTCTGAGCCGTGTCTTATTGCTGCTTCGTAGTGATTCAAAAATGAGTCAAGAAGATCGCACGCTATTGGGAGGATAGTATTATTTTCGCCTGTGCGTAAAATGTTTGCTCTGCGTCCATAGAGTGCTCCACGTTGTTTATTTAACACATCATCAAACTCAAGAAGATGTTTGCGGATATCAAAATTATTTCCTTCCACTTTTTGTTGTGCCTGATTTACTGCTTTTGAAATAATTTTTGATTCAATTGGAATGTCATCGGGGACATTCATCATTTTCATTATTGATCCGATGCGATCTCCTCCAAATATACGCATTAAGTCGTCCTCAACTGAGAGAAAAAATTGTGAGGATCCTGGGTCACCCTGTCGTCCTGCACGTCCACGAAGCTGATTATCAATGCGTCGTGCTTCATGTCGTTCTGTGCCGATTACGTGCAGTCCTCCCAATTCTTTTACTTTTTCTGCAAGTTCTTTATTAAATGGAATACCGCCAAGAATAATATCAACTCCTCGTCCTGCCATATTTGTCGCGACGGTTACCGCTCCGAATTTTCCTGCTTGTGCAATGATCGCTCCTTCACGTTCGTTATTTTTTGCGTTTAAAATTTCATGAATAATTCCCTCTTCCATAAGATATTGAGAGATTGCCTCGTTATTAGTAATAGATGTTGTGCCGATAAGAATTGGTTGTCCTTTTTCGTGACGCCGTCTCACTTCTTTTGCAATTGCACGATATTTTGCATCTTTTGTTTTATAAATAACATCCTCCATGTTGTTCCTAATTGTTGGACGGTTTGATGGAATTGAAACAACGTCAAGTTTGTAGGTTTTGTGAAATTCTTCAGCAGACGTTTGTGCCGTGCCAGTCATTCCCGCGATCTTTTTATAAAGTCTGAAATAATTTTGGATTGTGATCTGTGCATATGTTCTATTTTCTTCTTTTACAAATACTCCCTCTTTTGCCTCAATTGCTTGATGGAGTCCCCCGGAGTATCTTCGTCCTTGGAGTATTCGTCCGGTAAATTCATCAACAATGATAATTTCTCCGTTGCGCACGACGTATTCCTTGTCTTTGTGGAATAGTGACTTTGCTCGTACGCTTTCTTGAAGAAAATGAACGAGACGAGCATTTTCTGGAGTATACATATTTTCAATGTTCATTTCCCGTTCAACCTTTTCAATCCCTGATTCCAATATTGAAACTGTTTTTAATTTCTCATCAATTGTATAGTCCTCTTCTGGAATAAGTCGTTCTGCAATTCGCGCAAATATTTTATAAAATCCACTTGATTCGGTATCTGAGGCGGCAATAATAAGTGGGGTTCTCGCCTCATCAATTAAAATTGAGTCAACTTCATCAATAATTGCAAAGTTGTGTTCACGTTGAACTTTTTCTTTTTGTGAGGAGACAAGATTATCGCGCAAATAATCAAAACCAAATTCATGGTTTGTGCCGTAGGTAATATCTGCTGCATATGCTTCTCGTCGAGAAATTGGGCGTAAAAATTTTTCAACAACTCTAAAACTTCCAAGCTCATCACGTTCTTTATCTGCATCAGTTCCCTCATATGTCGGATCATACATATACGCATTGTCGTGGACTATGCATGATGTTGTGAGTCCCACTGCGTGATAGATTTGCCCCATCCATACTGTGTCGCGTTGTGCGAGATAGTCATTTACTGTAACCACGTGCACCCCCATACCTCCAAGTGCATTAAGAAATACCGCAGAAGTTGCGGTGAGAGTTTTCCCTTCTCCGGTTAACATTTCAGTGATTTTTCCTTCGTGCAACACAATTCCACCCATAAGTTGAACATCGTAATTGCGTTGTTTAAGCTTTCTTTTTGTCGCTTCGCGTGTAAGCGCAAATGCACGAGGAAGTGTACTATTTAGTGCTTCTTCAGTATCAGAAGAAGCAAGAATTTTTTCTTTTAATTTCTGTGCAGAATCTAATAATTCAGCATCAGAAAGTTTCTCAAGTTCTTGTTCAAGTGCGTTAATTTCAGCCACACGTTCACGTAAGACCTTAATTTCATCAAATCCAAATAATTTTGAGAACAGTGACATAAATTTTGTAAGACAAAACGGTATCAGGATTCGTGGGCGACTACGGTGGTGACCTCCATTTTAACAATGTTGTTGAGCGAGTGCGCAATCCGTAGTCGCCCGCGCCGCCCAATACCGCTATGGATACATAGTAACATACCATTTCACTAAGGCAATATATTACATGAGAAAAGAAATGAAGTCCCAGCGTTAGTAGAAACCCCTTGCTTTTTTCATAGATGTATGCTACAATGACCGTGTTGAGTGAGTGAATTTACTCTTGCCCTTACAGGCATAAGGAAATTCTTCCATTTCCCACCTCGCGCAAGCGAGGTGGGTTTTTGTTTACCCAGAACTGGTTGAGGGGTTTATCTCTACTTTTTAATCGAAAAATTAGAAAATTGGTCTTCGTAATTAAGTGCAAAATGAAACTCAAGTTCTTTGTCATTTACTACTACTCTTCCTCCTGCTTGTTTCCGATTTATGTAATTCGCGAGTCGTTTTGTTGCAATTGGTCGCGCAATAAAACGTTCGATATAATCACCAACGCGCCCATTAAGAAGCAACTCAATATATCGCTTTATATTACTTGATTGGTGTAATATTTTTTTTGCTTGTTCGATATTTAATACTGAAATGTCTGCCCAGTTATTTTTTTCAATAAATTTAGAAAAAGAATCTCCTGTAATAAAAATGGGAATCATGTGTCGGTACAATTCATACCGATAATAATTGTGCGGTTCTTTTTCGTATGTTTCGGAGGTTACAATATGGTTAAAACAAAATTTGTTCGGACTGCTTGCTTCAAGATCATCAAGACGGCGTGCGCGCAAAAGAGAAAATAATGCACCCGCAAGATAACGTGCGGTAAAGATTCTCCCCTTCCTTACTCCGAGGATAATATCAAAATCAGATGATGCACGAATTGCGCCAAATGAAATTGATCCGCTTACTGCCGCAAAATCAATAAATGGAATGTATCGAAACCATCGAGCGCCTCGCAGTAACCGTTTCCATTTTTTATCTAAATAGAAATCTTGTATGGTTCTTGTATTTAAGAGGTTTGAATGTTCTTTTGGTGCATAAAAACCATTTCCAAAAATAATTTTCTTTTTTTTGATTAAGATGTCTAATGCATCAAATATATTACTGATAGAGATTTCTGTTTTAATGGGTGCGCGGGTTTTAATTTCCATGAGCGAGGTTGCTCGTCCCATAGCTCCATAAAACGAAATAAATTCGTATACGTGTTGTTCCAATGTGTTATTCATCTCTCTCGGGAGTAATAAGAGTAAGTGGTTCAATTCCGGTGTTTGTTCCTGTAATTCGTAACACGTCCTTATCTATTTTCCCTAATTCTTTGGATGCTTTATTGTAATGATTTACTGTTGTCTCAAGTGACTTTCCCAGTGATTGCATAAACTGATCATGTGCGCCGATGTGTTTCCCGAGTTCCTCAACACGCTTTCGAATTTCTTTTGTGGATTCTTCAATCTGCATTGCCTTAAGTCCCTGAAGCACCGTTTGAAGGTATGCAAGAAATGATGTCGGAGAAACAATAATTACCTTGTATTTTCCTGCTGCACGTTGGATTAAGCTTTCAGTATTTTCATCTTTTAATACTCCGATTTTATTAATGAGTAAATCATAATAAATTGCCTCGTGAGGAATAAACATAAAAGCGAATTCCATTGTATTTTGTTCTGGACGTATATATTTTGACGTTTCCTCTATTCGAAGTTTTAAGTCTCCAACAAATTTCTTTTCGAGACGTGCGCGCTCTACTTCGTCATGTTCTTCAACAAGACGGTTATAATTTTCAAGCGAAAATTTTGAATCAATTGGAATTATCTTGTCTTTCACAAATACCACCGCATCAACAATGAGTTCCTTCCCCTCATCATCTCTTCCCATATGATATTGCATTTCATAACTCCCTGGTGGAAGAACATTTTTTAATAGTGTCTCAAGATAATACTCACCAACGATTCCTCGTTGTTTTGGATTTTTAAAAATGTCTTGTAGCGATTGTAATTGATCGGCAAATCCAACTACCTGCCTATTTGTTTCATCAAGTTTTGCAAGTCGATCAGTTACATCTTTTATAATTTTATGTGACTCGCCATATTGAGTTTGCATAAAACGAGATGATTCATGGAGTCGTGAATCGATCGCTCGAGAAAGTTCTTGAATTTGATTTTGCAATAACAGCAATGACGAATTATCCTCTTTTGGTGGTGTTTTTTTAAGCAAGCGGATAATAAAAAGAAATGCAACGCCAACCGCGATGATTAAGAAAATAAATATTGTGATAAGTATTCCCGTGTTCATAATCTTTAGTTATTAGAAAGTAATACGGTAATGATAATAAACACCATTAATGCAAGAAATGCATTTCCAGCAGCAAAAAGATATGAAAGAAATCGTTCACGATTCCAGAATTCATACATAAGCACTCCATTTATGCCAAGTATGGTAAATCCTAAAAGCCAAATTCCCCACATACTATTTTTTTCACCAAATACACTCACTCCCTTTAATTGGTCAAACTTGATAATTATTGATTCTGAAAGTGTTCCATAATTGGTGATCGTTATTAAAAGTGAAACGAACGAAAAAGCGACACTCAAAAGAATAAGCGCAGTATAGATTTTATGATGTTTGAAGAATGGTAGATACTTGACCATTGGATTCATTATATACGAAAATTTTTAATTTTGTAATTTTAACGAGCAAGCTCTTTTTCCCACGTCACTCGAATAAAATACAAATATTATTTGCTATTTTACTTCTCGCTAGCGGTAATAAATAAACGCAGAAAAACTTAATTTTTAAATAAAAAAGAACCCGCTATTGAGCGGGTTTTTGAAGAATAAATAGCACACAATACCACCCCCCTAGATATAAGAATATAGGGAGAAAGAGGAAAAGAACAAAGAAAAAATACTCACCGAATGTAATATCGGCAGTATCAGCAGAAAAATAGATTTTTGCCATCATGTGGTATATGTCAGATGGCATCCATGATGCGTTTAGATAAACCACTAGTTCGGTTCTGAAAAACGAGGTTGAATGCCAATTTCCTATCTTCAGGAATTTTTCTTGCATGAGAATTTGATTTCTTTCCGTAAGGATGGAATCTAATTCTCCTGAAAATCTAACACCTCGTTGTTGATGATCATCAACAACTTGTTCAAACTTTTCAGCAGTTGCCGAAAGTTTATCGCGCATTGTAAATTGATTCATAACGAATGAAATTGGGAGATATACCAGAAAAAGAAATAGTGTGATTCGCGCTAGTTTGCGTACCATTTTGCGTTTCCTTATTAAGTTTTTAATGATAGTCGTATTATATCACACTATATTGACAAAGTCAAGTAGATATGATATAATGCAAATACATTAATAATTTGATTGCGGAGTTAAAAGATGTTTGACCCATACTTTTCGCCGAATTAATGATTTCTTTTGGCCTTATCATTATTCGGCGTACATAAAGGCCAGCCCCTCCAAATGGAGGGGTTTACTATTTTCCGACATTTTGTATACTGATTCAGTTAATAATGCGCGGGTGGCGAAATTGGTAGACGCACTACCTTGAGGTGGTAGCGCTCGCAAGGGCTTGCAGGTTCAAATCCTGTCCCGCGCACTAATAAAATAACATCCGCAATGCGGATGTTATTTTATGCGGATAGAATTTGAACGAGGGGTGGGTCGCCCCGCAATGCGGGGCGTGGTTAGCTATTCGAAACCGCAAGGTGTCAGAAAATTTCGTCCGCGAAATTTTGTTCAATTCCCTGTCCCGCGCACAAACAAAAAATATCCCGATGAATGGGATTTTTTTGTGTCACACGAAAGCGGATTTGAACCGCGGGCTCCCTGTTTTCTTAGCAAATGAAATGAGTTTAGAAAACAGCAGTGTCGCATATTATGCGACCCGCAATCTTTGATTTTGAAGCCGTAGGTTTCGAGCACGGCAGCCCAGTAGGTGATTTTACTAAATCATGCGAGAGGCAAATCCCCGCCTATCGGCAGGCAGGCCGTCCTGCGCACTAAAACGCGAAAAGAAAGAATTTTCTTCCCCCTTTTTTTCGTTGTATAATAAAAAAATGAATTTTTTCAGCGAGGGTTTTATATCAAAAAGATCTAAGCCTTTAATTTCAAGTGAATCAATAAATTCTTTGAAATCAGAACATCTGAAAGAGGGTGTAAGTCCGATTATTGCTTGTATAGAAACTCCCAATCAAGCTTTTAATGATCATAATATAAAAGATTTTTTAAAAAATAGCACAAAACTTACTGATGTGGATTATTTTGGTGATTCCATTGAGCAAAAAGTGCGTGGATTTAAAAATATGGGAGATGGTTCATTTGTTATATCACCGATAGACAGTTCGGATAAATTTTCTCAAAAATTTCTCGATTGCACCGGATTAGTAGTAGCCGGTCAAAAAAAAGAAACAAAAGAAAATATATCACTATTAAGTCATCAAAATCCCGCTCATTTTTTAAATGAAGAATTTTGGAAAACAAATTTTAAAAATGACCTTAGACAACAATTGCAAGAATTAAAGAAAAAAAGTGTGGATAAAACTGTTGATGTGGTAATTGTTGGTGGAAATCATTTTTTAAATGGCGAGTATAGCAATAGCAAAGAATATAGAGATAATTATCTTGATTCAATCAAACAATTATCTGAGGTGGTTGTCGAAGTTTTCAATTTTGAACCCGTTGTTATTACAGGACCAAAAACAGTTCGAGGAAGGCAAACTGATGACGTATATTATGATAATGAACATAGGAGATTATATATAGTGCGCAAGGACATTGGTGATACAACTACCGAAAGTTTTCTTCCTCGTGATATAGAGAAGCAAGAAAAAAAATGGAAATGAGAGCAAATTAAATCCCCCATCAATGTGGGGGCCCGGTTTTAGTAGTTTTGTATATTAAAATTTGGAAAGTTAATTCGTGCATAGAAATTTCGGTAAAGCGCGCCACTGAGTTCGCTAAGTAGGGCACTTTCAAGTAGGAGATAAGAAACGATAAATACTAACATGGTTAGTGGAAACAGTATTATTGGCATCATGAAAATCATCCCAAAAAAACAAGAGACTGTCATTGCCGCCAGGTACGAAATGTTTATCTGAAAAATAAGTTCATCCATCGGTATTCCTCATTTATTTTTAATGAATAGATCCATTGTTTATCAATTTTATGGGAAAAGCAACCCTATGTTCACTAACGGGAAAAGTTTTTCTCTATAACGATTTTTGCGGGTTCATTTCCCCTTCCATAGAAATATCCCAGAGAGAAGAAAAATACGCTTATAAGGGCAATTACGAGCCAAAAAAGAGCTCTTTTAACCCACTGTGGACTCTGGTGTTCGTCCGGTTCTATCGGGAGTTTTGTAAAATTAGACATCTTTTAATTAGTATAAACAATTTCTTTCCGCTTACGGAGAATATCATTTCGAATAAATATGTCGGAATAAAATAGATAAATTACTGAGTAAAAGGAATTAAGAAATAGACTTTTTTGCATCGTTCAAATCCCTTTAGGTTGCGTTTGCAATAAAGTGTATTTCTTTTACTTTTACGAAGATTATTTATATTTTATGGAGACCATTTATAAGAAATGATATTCGTAGTCCTTGACATAGAATGCACATCTAGATTATTATATATTGGTTAATAAGTTATGGCACATACCAAAGCAAAAGGATCTACCAAATTAGGACGAGAGTCAGAATCTAAACGTCTTGGCGTGAAGCGTTTTGATGGACAAGTTGTAAAAGCGGGTGAAGTTTTGATTCGTCAGCGTGGAACAAAATATCATCCAGGAACTAATGTTCTTCGTGGTGGCGATGATACATTGTACGCGAAAGTTCCGGGAACGATAAAATTTTCGAGTAAACAAAAAGTAAATTTCGATCGATCAAAAAAACGGGTATCAGTAATAAACGTAAAATAATAATTGAAATAAAAAACCACGAGCTTACGCTCGTGGTTTTTTGAATGGTACATAAAATATAAATATTTAAACGGTCGTTTAGATATTTATATTTACTAATTTTCTTTTTTTACCTCAACAAGAATTTCTGTGGTAATTCCCTCTCCGAGATCAATTGTAACTTTATGTTCACCAAGCGATTTAATTGGATGATCAAGAATTGCTCGAGCGTCATGTGCATCATATTTAACAATATCTTTTTCAATATCTTTTGTACTTACTGAGCCGAACAATTCTCCTTTTCCTCCCGCTTTGAGTGAAAAATGAAGCGTAGCATTTTTCATTGATTCTGCAATCTTTTTTAATGATTGCACTTTTCGTTTGTATGCCTCGCCTTTTTCTGATTGCTCTTTGTTAACCTTATTAATAATTCCTGAGGTTGCCTGAGCACCTAGCCCTTTCGCAATAAAAAAGTTACGAGCATATCCATCGTTTATTTCTTTTATTTCTCCCTTTTTCCCCACTCCTTTTACATCTTTCAAAAAAATTATTTTCATAAATTACTTCATTTGTTTTTCTATAATTTCAAGCGCTTTTTCGAGCTGAGGATCTTTTTTCTGTTCAATATCTTTTTCGGTCATTTTCACTTTTATATCTGGTTCAATTCCAAGTTTATCAATTTTCACTTTTTTGGGCGTAAACCAATGTGCAATAGTTACTTTTAGTTTTGATCCATCCTTTAAATCAATCACTTCCTGCACACTTCCCTTTCCAAATGTTTTTTCTCCAACAAGTGTTACTCCGCGTATATCACGAATTGCTCCCGCGAGGATTTCAGATGCCGATGCACTTCCCTCATTTACCAATATTACAAGCGGAATATTTATAAACAATTGATTTCCGTGGGCAGAGCGAACTGTTTCTTCTCCTGTTCGCGTTTGTTCAATTACTACTGTTTTTCCAGATTCTAAAAACCAACCGCCTAAATCAACTGCCACGTCAAGGAATCCTCCTGGGTTATTTCTTAAATCAAGAATAATTCCATCGGCGTTTTGTTGCCTTGCCTCAACCGCCTTTTTATAAAAGATTTCTGAGACATTTGCATTAAAATTATAAAGATGCATGTGCGCAACTTTTTTTCCACTTGGAAGTGTTTTCATTTCAAGATCAAGAGTCGGAACCTGAACGATTGCACGAGTTATAGTAAACTCTTTTGGCTCTTTGAATGAGTCACGATAAATAAGCAAACGGACAACGGTTCCTGGTTTTCCGCGAATGATTTTTACCGCGCTTTCTGTAGACATGTTTGTTGTGGTTGTATTGTCTATTCGAAGAATTTTATCAAGTGGCAATAATCCAACCTTTTCCGCTGGATTCCCTTTCAGTGGCGTAACAATAGTAATTTGTCCGTTTCTCAGTCCGATTTCTGCCCCAATGCCACCAAATTCGCCAGCAAGATCTTCGTCAAATTTCTTTGCATCCGATGGATCAAAAAAATCTGAATAAGGATCTTCAAGTGAAGCGACCATTCCACGAATTGCTCCATATAACATTGAGTCATCTTTTATTGCACTTGCATCAACATATTTATTTTGTACTACATCAACTGTCTCCCAAAATAATGAGAAGTCAGATTTTATCAGTGCGCGCGGATCAGTTATTATTACTGATCGTTTATTTCCGTATGAATATCCAACAAATAATGATGCACCAATGATTACTAAGATAAGCAATGCACCAACAGAAACCCTCCATTTATTATTCCACATAGTGTCTTAATTAAATCAGAGTTCGTGAATGTATGCAAAAATGTGAAAGAATGTCTCTCATCAATTTTCTATTTTGAAATAATTTGGACCCTGTGGAGTGAGCTCTGACTCAAAAAGTGTGAGTTCTGTTGGATGAAATGTTTCGCTAAATTGTGTGTAAATTGGTTCAAGCCGTTCTTTCGCGCGTGCGTTAAATCGAGCAAGTGTTACATGTCCATTAAAGTGAGAAAGATTTTCTCGTTCCCACTGGATTCCGTTTCGATACAAATTCGCTTCAAGCGATAATTTTATTAGTTCTATCTCTTTAGATGTTTCTCGAGTGAGCGATGCCCATACCATTCGTTTTTCATATGTTGGTGGGCCATAATCAATTGAGTGAAATTGAATGGAAAGCGATTCTGGAATTAATGTTCCCTTGAGTGACTCCATTATTCCATGAATTAGCTCATCATTCTGATCACCGAGAAAGGAAACGGTAATATGCAAGTTTTCATAACGAACAATGCGTGCGTCAAGCGGCAATTTTTTCACAAAGGAAGAGAGCGCCACATCAATAGAATCCCGTGTCGCTTTAGGCAGTTCGAACGCTACGAACAACCTTTTCATACAATAAATAATAGCATAGAATAATTGAAATGCCGCTTGATCCGAATTATTTAGAGTTATTAAAAAAGCGGGGCGAAGAGAGTCATGTGTATAGGAATTATCAACTTACTGGACTTGAAGTTGCCGAAATGCTTCATGATCAGGCGCATAAAGCACTGTACATGAAACTTGCAAAACAACATGGTGCAACTGCATTGCTTTCAGTCGCTAAGCGAATTTCAGAACAAAAAGAAATAAAAAATAAAGGGGCGTATTTCATGAGGGTTTTTTTCTCTGAATTTGGAAAGCTCAACAATCAAAAAGAAACACGCAATGAATCAAAAAGAAGTAAAACCAATAGTAACAATACAAGAGGGAAAAGGAGAAGCGTTTCTGCGAAAGAAAACAGTCTTGTTTAATTTTGATAATTACACAGACAAAGAATTGCGTGCGCTTATTAAAGTAATGCGCGAGACAATGAAACGTGCGAATGGTGTTGGGCTTTCAGCAAACCAGATAGGACTTGATGAACGATTTTTTGTTGCAGAGGCTCCCGATAGTCAGGGGAAACAGAAGTTTTATGCGATATTTAATCCAGTAATAATAAAATCTTCCAAAGAAATTTCAACTGTTGAGGAGGGATGTTTGAGCGTCCCAGAAACATGGGGTCCGACTCCTCGCGCATATCGCGTAACTCTTGAGGGACAAGATATAAAAGGAAAAAAGATAAAACTAAAAGTGTGGGGGCTTCTTGCTCGTATTTTTCAACATGAGGTGGATCACTTAGATGGACATCTATTTATTGATAGAGCAAAGAGCACAAGAAAGATCCAAATAAAAAAATAGCACTCATGTCATATATTTTTTTCGGTACTCCAAAGTTTGCAGAAATAGTGCTGAAGCATCTTATTGATGCAGGACACATACCCGTAGCAGTTGTGTGCAACCCCGATCGACCAGTGGGAAGAAAAAAAGTTATTACTCCCCCACCAGTAAAGCAATACCTCAGTGAATTATCCGAGCCAATAAGAAATTCAATACAAATATTCCAACCAGAAAAATTAATTGAGATTGAAGCAGTGCTTAAAGAAATGAATGTTGATTTATTTGTGGTTGCTGCGTATGCAAAAATAATTCCACAAACAATTCTTGATATTCCAAAATATGGAACGGTAGGCGTTCATCCATCGCTCCTTCCAAAACTTCGTGGTTCATCTCCCATTCAATCCGCAATTTTATTTGGAGAAAAAGAAACAGGAGTTTCATTATATTTTATTGATAAGGACGTTGATCATGGGCCAATAATAAAAACAGATTTCTTAAAAGATTTTGATTGTGACGCAGTAACCTTTTTAGAACTCCATGATGCGCTCGCGCATCTTGGGGGCACAATGCTTTCTGAAATTATTGCCGAACTTATGAATGGAAAAGAAAAAGGTGCCGAACAAAATCATTCTGAGGCAACATTTACAAAGAAATTTGTTTCGCAAGATGGATTTATTGATCATGATGATTTGCAACTTGCGATGCAGGGAGAAAACGAGCGGGCTAAAAAAATTAATAGAATGGTTCACGCGCTCAATCCAGAACCTGGGGTTTATACGCTCGTGAATGAAAAAAGAATGAAACTACTTAAAACAGAAATTAAAGACGGCAATTTGAAGCTTTTGCGTATTCAGATGGAGGGAGGACTGCCACAAGATATGCACTATTAAACATTAAATTGACAAAATAATATATTTATTATATTATTAAACCACTATTATGAATCGAAACGGAAAGGGATTCCACGGGTTTGGTATTGCACCAGCCATTTTGGAAGTGCTTGCAAAACTAAATTTTATTACTCCAACTCCTATACAAGAACAGGCACTTGCTGCCCTGTTAGAAGGAAAAGATGTTATGGGAATTGCACAAACGGGAACAGGAAAAACCCTTGCGTTTGGTATTCCACTTATCCAGAATGCAATTCAGAAAAAAGGAATATCACTTGTTGTTGCACCGACTCGTGAACTTGCACTTCAAATTGATGAGGCAATTTCGGCTATTGGAAAACCACTTGGAATAAAAACCGCAGTGTTAATAGGTGGCGAGCCATTTGGAACACAGTTGCGACAGCTTTCAAAAAATCCAAGTATTATTATTGGAACTCCAGGAAGGATTGTCGATCATACCGAACAAAAAACGGTATCATTTCAAAATGTAAAAATTCTTGTACTTGATGAGGCAGATAGAATGCTTGATATGGGATTTGCTCCACAATTAAAGAAAATTCATATGCTTCTGCCAAAACAACGACAAACAATGTTGTTTTCAGCAACGATGCCCGAATCAATTGTTTCAGTTGCTCGTATGTATTTGTCACTTCCGATACGTGTTGAAGTTGCGCCACAAGGAAGTACCGCAAAAGACGTTGCGCAGGAAGTATTTTTTGTTCCTCATGAAGACAAGCCACGACTTCTTGAAAAAATTCTTCAAGAGTATCAGGGATCAGTACTTGTGTTTGCTCGAACAAAACATGGAGCAAAACGCATTGCTTTTATGGTTCGTGGGTTTGGAAATCCAGCAACTGAAATTCATTCAAATCGTTCACTTAATCAAAGAAAAGAAGCGCTACAAGGATTTAAAAATGGAACGTATCGCGTGCTTGTCGCGACTGATATTGCTGCGCGTGGTATTGACGTGAAAAATATTGAACTTGTTATTAATTATGATTTACCAGAAAACGCAGAGGATTATGTACACCGAATTGGTAGAACGGGACGAGCGGGAGAGGTCGGGCGGGCAATATCATTTGCACGACCTGATGAAAAACGTGATGTTCGTGTCATTGAACAATTAATCTCGAAAGAACTTCCTGTTTCAAAACTTCCTGTGCTTCCTACGGCACATCCACTACACAGAATTGAACAACGAGAAGAGCGACGCCCTTCGTTTTCTCGTTCTCATAGACCATCACGAGGTCGTTCTCAAGATGATAGACCACGACGATCGTTTAGTTCTTCTCATTCACGCTCAAGCGCACCAGCTCATACACATTCGTTTTCTCAAGAACGTAGATCAACAACAACAATGCCATCAAGAAATGGAGGAGATCGAAGGCCAGCAGCTCCTTCAAGGAATGGAGTGAGGCGCAGGTTCAGACCTTAATAGTTTTTATAGTTCAGTTAATAAATCAACGAGAATAGTATTTTCGTTGATTTTTTTACCAGTTATCTTTGCACGTTTTCCATCTTCAAATGAAGGTGTGCATTGGTTATTGTCACTTTCGCATTGCCAGTTCGAAAAATCGAGCGTTGTGGTAAGTGCCGGTTTTCCTGGTTCTTCATATACAAATAACCATTCTCCATTTTTCTGTACAATATTCCCTTCTTTTTCGAATTGAGCAGCAGTTGTTATATCTGTTTTTGGCATATCGCCACAAATGACATCAGTAATTTTCCATAATGCATTTTCACGTGCTAGGGAGATTTTGATATCTTTAACGATTGTATCAAAGTATTCGCGGACGCTTACTTCAGCATTTTCACCATTTGTGGCAATCGGAAACACTTCAAAGTTATTAGGAATATCTTGTGCACATACAATTGGATCGTATCCCCCACTTGAAAATGATGAGACAATCGAGTCAATCTTTTTTTTAAAATTTAAAGAAAGTTGATCCGCGTTTTGATACGAACCATCTGAAAGCATAAATTTTCCTTGAAACCACGATTCATAAAACGTAGTGACTGCTCGATCTGGTGTGGTTACCGCTGAATTTGAGGTGATAAGAAAAACAAGCATGACAAGCACGACAATTCCAAAAATACCTGCAACTACCATTTTCTTCATATTCACAGTATACTCCCGTTTTAAATTGAAATACCAACCAGTAGAATCTTGCCCGTTGGGTCGGTTCAGTTTCCACTAGTTGAAAACAAAAGAAAAACCCCTGTCGGGGGGTTTTTCTTTTTAGAATTTACTGCAAAAGTTTTTCATCTGGCGCTGATTGTTCATTACTATTAGGAATAGTTTTTGCTTTATTATATACACATCCTCCATTCTGTTGATTTTGAAATCCGTATCCACTACGCATCATCCCAGTTCCATATCGTCCAAAAGAACGTGATCCTCCGAAGTTCTCTCCATTTATTACTCCTTTTATTTCTCCGATTTTTACTCCACCCATAAATACTGCCCAGAGAATTAAAAGACCTAAAATCCAACGAAAAACATGGCAACCTTTGTGCATTCCGTTGTGACTGTGCATCATTTTCCCTCCTTTGCAGAACATGCAACATGATCCTACATTTTCTGTATTATTTTTTTCTTCTGTCATACACATACTACGTTAAAGTATGGGAAAATATTACATCTTTGGTTTTTTGATAACCTGCACCACTTTTCCATTAATGATATAGTTGTCATTTTCATGAATATAGATTGGTGGGAAATCTTGATTTGAATCAGAAATAAGAATAATTTGTTTATTTTCGTCATCTTTATAGAAACGCTTTATGTTTGCCATTCCGTCAATAATAGAAAGAACAATATCTCCATTTTTTGGACTTCGATCGGTAGTATCCACAATTACATAATCGCCATCCTCAATTTTTTTCTTTTCAATCATTGCCTTGTTCATACTTGGTCCTTTTACACGAATTGCAAAAAGAACATGCGAAGTTGGTCGTGGACGAATAAGCGATTCCGATATACGAAGGAATCCTTCAATATTTTCTTCTGCAATTGCAGTTGCGGGCCCTGCGCTTGCGTATCCAAGAATTGGAATGCTTAACAAGGTTCCCTGTCCTTTACTTGTTTTTTTACTCCAGTTATCTCGTGTGTTCTTTATAATTCCCTTTGCCTTATCAATATTTAAGAGTCCACGCTTTTCAAGTTGACCCATATGATGTTTTATTTTCTGTGGTGAGGTTTCACCGATAAACGCACCAATTTCTCGCAAAGAGAACAATGCAAGATTTTTCATTTTGGCGAGTTCTAATAATTTTTCTTGTATGGTGTGCATATGTTTATTTCATAATTGTATCATACTCCCGTAATGCTTGACACTGTGGACAGCTTCAATACAACGAAATAAATCAAGTGTTTAGTCAAATAGGAAAAATGCAGCAATTGTGGCACCAATCCAACTCATCGCTGACAAGGTTCCACTAAGGAATAATGGCCACTTCTCCCCTTTTGTAAGTGAGGAGAATGATTTTTGTGTTGCCACATGAGTGAGTTTTCCGATCAAGAATCCATTTCCTACAAGAATGGCGACAAACACCATTTTGATGATAAAAAATGGATTATGTATTAAATAGTTTCGGGCGGGATAAAAAAGAAATCCACCAGTAATGATAAGTGCAATTAAACCAATCCACGTGGCGATGTGAAGACGATCTATTTTTTTACTATCCAGTACTTTAATTTTTCCTCGAAACCACGAAAACGCATCATGGTCGGCAATCAGAATAATAATTCCTGAAAAAATAAGTGAAATAATGTGTGCAGTAAACATAATTAATTATTGTGTTGCTAATACTCCGATTTTCATTGTTTCAAGTATTGTTTCCATTTTTTCATTTCCTCCGTGTTTATCTACGAATGCCTCAGTGCCATCTGTTCCACATCCTGTGAGGATTGGATCAGTTCCTCCGGGATGTTTTGGAATAAATGCAGTAACATCGTATACATTGCCTCGGATAATAGTGTAACAACTTGTTTCTAAATTATGTTTTGCAACATCAGCAGCAGAAAATGTTTGTGATACTGCTAGTGTTGTACTTGTACCTTGCTGTGCTTTTTGATTATTATTGATAACCGAAACTTGTTCTGGCGCTGGCGTGCTATATTGTCGTTTATTTGAAAATATATATATTCCCCCACCTATAACAGCTACCACAACAATGACCCCTAAGACAGTTTTATTCATATATTATATTATACAATTTTGGTGGTCTGTTTATTTCAAAAAACCTTGAACTACTTCATGAAAAAACTACTGCAACCTCCGGCGTCATTACTGAAGAAATTATTAAAGAGTGCAAGAAGATTAAATAAAAATTTCCCCGCGATATGCGGGGATTTTAATCAAGAAGGTTAAGTGCGACAGCGATAATTGCCCATGCTTCTTTTTCTTCAATTTTTAATTTTTCTTGAAGTTTGTTGGCAAGAGAGATATAGAGAAAATCTCTATATTGAGATTGAAGAACTTGAAGATTTGGACTATTTATCAGCGTTTCAACAGAAATATTATTATGTTTTGCCACAAGACTATTAATATCCGTCTGGTTACTTGAAAGCTTATCATCAAGATCTTTTTCTATTTCTTTGAACGTCTCTTCCATTTTTTTGTCTGGAACCTTTTTTGAAACAGAAACAAGAGCTTCGATTAATGCAAATTTTGAATATTGGAGTTTCATTTTTTCTCCTTTTTAATTGTGAAAGAATAAAACAACAATATCGCTTTTGGGCGGTATTAGCAAGGTTTACTCCAAAATTCCTATTTTTATATGAAATCTTCATACAATATAAATTCAACTCAAAAAGGAAATGAAAAAAATAATCCACAGCAAACTCAACGCCTTGGGCGCCTCAAACAGTGCTGCGGATTATATTTTCAAGTTTCCCTTTTTCGTGAATTTATTTATTGTATTCCGACGTACGTATAAAAACAGGAATTCTTTCGTCTGGGCGTATATTGCGAACTCAGCACCCGAGGTGCTTCAAACAACGCTATAGATTATGTTTTTTTTAATCTTCTTCTCTTCACAATTTATACAGCGCACTCCAAACCTGCCTGCGCAGGCAGGCGTATGCATAAAAGAGTGATTTTTTTGTCTAGGTGTTTTATTACCAGTTGAGTACGGTCACGGTAACTTGAAGAATGGTTGCGAAATAGACCCATGCAAGATATGGGAAGTTTACTATCGCTACCCAACGAGCTCGTGGCCAAATTACTTTCATTGCCCACACGAGAGTTCCAAGGACTAAAAGGATATCAATAGTGGCAAGGATATTACTTTTTAATCCAAATTGAATTGGGGTGAATGCAATATTAAAAATCGCATTCAAAAAAAATGGCAAAAATATTCCTGTCGCATATTGTTTCTTTGTATATTTTATTAATACATATCCAAATGAAACAATGATGATAAGATACAATACCATCCACACTGGACCAAAAATCCACGCGGGCGGAGCCCATGATGGTTTTAACAATTCACTATAGTATGCATAGTTTTCCATTGATTTTATTATAGACGATTTGCCGAATCATAAACCTTGACTAATCAACTATTTGCTGTTATCCTATATTTATCATTAACAATTTCAGTGGAGAAGAAAAATGAATGTTGATAAACTCATTCAAGAAATTTCCGGACTTGTCGGAAAAGTTCTTGATGTTGAACACATCAAGAAAGAAGGACGAACCGGAGTTTTTATTCACATTTCGGACAAGAACACAAAGGGTTTGATCGTTGCGCAAGCATTTGGGGTACTTACACCGGAAAAGTACAAAAAATATTCCCTTTTTGCAAATAAAAAGGCATATTGGTTGAATAACAATCCCAACGCACTTTCAACTGTTGAAAGCAATGGAGATGTCCCTGGTGGAGGTGTTTCGGGAGAAAACTATATTGTCACCGTTTCGGGACTTAACCCAAAAGACGATTCGGCGCTTGCCATCTTAATCCTCTCATTATTGGAAAAAGAAGAAAGATGCATCTTTCGAAGAATCCAATGTGTTGAAAAGGCGGGATGTAGAAACGAAATAAATGCTTTTATTTTTCATATAGTAAATAAAGCATTTGCAGGATTAAAAGAACCGCGCACATAGCGCGGCTTTATATTTTAGGATTTTGGTAATAGTTCTTGTTCTTGACTATTGGGAGTTTTACTCATATTTTAGATATATCATTAACATTTATTTCGGAGAACGTGATGGGACGGAAAAAGAAATTTAAGCAAATATCCGAAAGGATAAAAGATCTTATTACCTGCGTGCTGGAGATGGAACATATCAAAGACTTAAAGAAAGCAGGAGTGTTTATCCAAGTCTTTGATAAAAAAACTGGAAATCTTCTTATCGGGAAAACCTTTGGATTATTGACTTCGGATATGTGTGACGAATATTCAGGTGTTTCACAAAAAAAAGCAGTTTGGTTATACCTAAATCCACGGGCAACCTCGTCTTTAGAAAGTAATGGAGATGTTTCCCCGGGAGCAATTTCAGGAAGACGGCACGTTGTTTCGGTTTCTGCAGGATTGGAGTCTGGAGATGAATCTGCGCTTGCGGTTCTCGTTCTTGCCGAACTTGAATGCCGGAGAAAAGATTTTTATCGCCGTAATATCTATATTGCGAAGGCGGAATGCAAGAATGAGTTGTTTGATATTCTTGATTTTCTCGAAACAGTGTTTGACTGGAATCTCTTTCCCAATTTTGATATTGATTAAGACCGTGCAATGCACGGTTTTTATTTGACAATAATTGTGTAATAATGCATAATCATCGTAGAATTATTTAACATAACGATAGGAGAAAAAATGAAAACGGTACAAGGAAGTTTGCCCGCAATTATTCGTAATGATAGTAATCTTTACGAGGGCAATCTCGCTAAATATTTTAGGGCGATCTTTTTAAATGCCCAAAATTTGAAATATCCTTATCACAACTTTCGTCACATGTTCCACGTGCTGTGGTTGTGTTATCAGGCATGTGTTTTTTATCGTGGAGTATTACCTTCGCGAAAGATGCGCAATTTACTTATTGCAGCATTATTCCACGATTTCGATCATTCCGGCCTTATGGGGAATGATGATTTGAACATTGAGAGGGCCATACGGGGACTTAAGAAATTTATCCTCGAAGAGGATAAGAAATATATTGAGGAGATTATCATATTAGTTCGATCCACCGAATTTCCTTATAAAGTTCCATCTGGAACTCTTTCGTTAGCTGAACGAATCATTCGGGATGCCGACATGAGTCAGGCACTCTGCGAAGCATGGATTCAACAAATTGTGTTCGGCCTTTCGGCCGAGTGGAACAAAAAACCGATTGAGATTCTTGAAGCGCAAGGCGCGTTTCATAAAAATCTTGAGTTCCACACAGAGTGGGCGCAACAAATGTTTCCGCAGAAAGCAATTGATGACAAAATTGCAGAAGCTCATGATCTTTTGGAGCTTCTCAAAGACGAAGAGCCCGCTTAAATTTATTCCGCCGATTAACCGGCGGATTTTTTTAGAATGGTGTTTATATATTCTGTTTTTTTACTATAATACTCGCGTGTGGAGAGTCCGCTCCCCTGTTCTTTTAATTGTTCGTATCGAGTAAGTTCTTTTGGGTGAGTTTTTAAATAGGTCTCAAACAAAATATGATTTTTCCAATTTGCTTTGCGTTTATTAATTAAAAATACATCAATTCGCTTATTTTGTTTTTTAAAAGTAAATCGCACCCTTTCTTCTTTGTAGATACTTTTTGGATTTCCGAATAGTTTTGAAAGTTCTTTTGTGTATTGCTTGAATTGATTATTTAAAATCGGAACAAAAATATCAATTTCGTCTTGTCCTGAAATTTTGAGTGCTGTTGCTCCCCCATGCACTACTTCTTGAATATCAGTATTTATCTCAATTATTTTCTTAACGCTTTGAAATATCTTTTCTGCATTAGTATCAAACGGAACGATAGTTATTTTATTTTCGTTTGAGAGATGCCCAATCCATTGTTTCTGCTTTACGGTGAGTGACATTACGCCTATTATAGTTGAAAAAACGCATAAAAACGTGTTTTATTTCCTTGCCATCCAATGCAATCTATGACTGCTTAATTTTATACTCTTCGTATTAAATCTTTTACTTATATTTTCTAGGTATATCTTATCTTTAATTTTATTGAAATGAGGAATTATCGGAGCTCTCTCGAGAATTTCTATAACCTCATTTATCGAAGGATAAATTTGATAATACAAAAAATATTTTGATTCAATCAACTTCATTCCGGATTGTTTCAATAACTTCTTTACTGATTTGAGTTTCGTTTCTTGTATTGGATAATTTTGTCCTCTTCCAAAAATTTTCTTTAATTCACTTTTATCTTTTTCACCAATCGTTTCTTCAAACATAATTCCTTCTTTTTTAAGAACACGTGATCCTTCATTCATAAAATTGATATCTGCAGAAAGTGGACCCCTTGAACTAAAAATAATATCAAAATATTCATTTTTGAAGGGTAATTTTCTTCCGTCCTCAATTCGGAAAGTAACATTTTTGATGCCATCATTCTTTTTTTGTTGCTTTGCAGTTTTTATATATTCTTTAAATGGATCAATACCAATAATTTTCTTGAAGTATGGAGAAAGTTTTAGAGTTAATTCTCCAGACCCGCATCCCACATCCAATACGTTAAAATTTCTATTTGCATGTTTTTTAAGATATTCAAAAAAATTTGGCTGTTCGCCTTGAGTCAATCTTCCCTGTCCATGGAATTCATATTTTCGATATGTCCTTGAACTTTTCTTATAAAAATTATTATCATCCTTATCCATAAGCTTCATTCTATCAAAAAAACTTCCTCTTCTGCGACGCTCCGCATTTTGGCGAAAACACCGATTCTATTTTTTGGCTGCGGGTGTTGGACGATTTTCGAACCAATCTCAAGAGCTTATAATTCTTCTTTTTAATATATTTTGAATTCTGATATGTTCAGTAATTTTCTAATCTCTGTTGCTTGTTCTGCATTTTTTGTATTTTGTGTCGAAGTTTCAGAATCAAAAAAGGAATTTGATAGAGCCATAAGAATTGTTCCTGCTTTTAATGCATCTTCTTTTTCCATTTTTATGAGTTTAATAATATAAAAAAATGAATAAAAATTAATGTTGCTTGTTTTTACTTGTAAGAGTGCTGAAAGTTCCCGTATTCTACTTGAAGCAATTTTGTATTCTTCTTTCATGATGTCGCAAAAAATAGTATTTCCGTAAAAATTTGCATATTTGATTAAATCGACAGCAATTTCTTCAACTATCTTTTTTTGGTTATTAATTGGTTTTAAATATTGATTTTCAATTATTCTCTGAAGTGAAAAAATAATTATTGCAATAATTATTGCGCCGAGAATATTACCGTTTTGCGTAATATATCGAAAACTCAAACCAGAAACAACGCCAGTAATAAAGATTAGAACAAGTAGATATAGATATTTCCTCATTGTTAATTAATTTGTTTATTTTTGTATCGTTTTGCGATGAATCTCGCAAACAATCTCTTGTGAAAAGATGACATTTGTTTTACTGTTTTTTCTGCCTTGCGTGGGTTACTACTTTGAAAGGCTGCTAATGGTTTAAACCAAGTGCCACGACTTGTATATTTTCCACCCCAACCCCTCATATGCTCGTGCCATCGACGCCAAACGGGTCTTCGCGTCATTCCAGCATAAATTTGTTTAGATCCATCTGGTCTTGTGCTTTCTCCAAGATATACAGTTCCAGGTTTTGTTTTTTTAAAAAACATTTGATTATTTCTTATAAATTTCTAATTCAATTTTTTTATCTATATCTAATAATGCCTGCTTCATCTCACTAATGACGTTGTGGTAAAAATCCCTCCTTTTTTTTGGATCTTTCTCATTTATTAAAAGATCAAAAGCGGAACAGACGTTTTGAGGAAATAGATATAAAAAATCAAAACACATTTCAGCTTCATAGGTTCCATTTTCCATACCATCTATAAGCTTCTCTTTGTATTCCTTAGTTTTTCTATCTAAGCTCTCCCTTTTATTTCGTAATGATTCAATTATTCTTTCTTTTTGCCACTTTTTTAGATCAGAGCGTGAAGATATAATTTGAACTATTATTCCGATTAAACCTCCAATAATAACCCCAGTAAGGCCTATGATTGTTTCCGTCATAACATATATGATAATCTAAAGAAATCAGACTGCAATAAGAGGGGGGCTTTTATGTTATTGTTGACACCAAATGGAGAAGAAATAATAATGTAAGAAGATAGTCTGATCTTTGACGTGACAGCACGGGATATAGTTATGCTGAGCTCATATAGAGCTTGGCCAAACTCCAAATAAAAAGGTACAGTGCTAAAAGAAAGAAACCGAAAAAAGTATGCGGTTTTTTTGTTTTATACTGTGTTGGTTTACGTCGAAAATAGTGCTCATTTTCGACGCGATTCATACTCCTATTTATATTTGCACCTTACGGTGCATTCTCCTTCGTTAAATCGGCTGCGGGACCGGAGTCGAACGTCGCTCGTAATTCACTCGCTCCCTAAAACCCCTCGGTTTTAGTATTTCCGCCAAGGAAGACTAAGTGTTCTTCCTTCGCCATCTCCTATTCGAATCCAGTATCCCACAAACGCAAGGCACAAAAATATCCGTTATTAATAACGGATATTTTTATTGTGTGCATTGCTGCGGGACCTGGATTCGAACCAAGATTGACGGATTCAGAGTCCGCTGTCCTACCATTAGACGATCCCGCAATTATATTTGTCCTACCATTTTAGTTTATCCGCCGTAGGCGGAATCCCGCAATAACAGGTGAATATTACCAAAAAACCTATATAAACTCAAACCTAACAAACGAGTTTCATTTTTTATGTGTAATCCCCTCTATACCCCCAAAAAAGAAAAATCTTTTTATATCATAGTCCCTTTTAATTTTCTTTAAATGAAGCGCTACTGCTTTGTCGTATGTAAAGTTTTTATCTAACAAAAGCTTAGATCCCTTAACTATCTCTGAGATTTTCTTTTTTAATAATTCATCAGAGACACAAATTGCTTTTTTGCCTTTATCTAATAACTTATTACATTTCTTGTCCTTATCCATCATTGAAGGGTAAGAACCACATTTTGGAAGTACCGAATAAAATGGTAAATCATTAAAAAAGTATGCGGGCCAACGACACGTAGCAATTTCAAGCCAAGGAGTTCCCACAAGTGGAGGAATAAATGCAAAACCTGTGTGAGGTGAGATAAAAACGTCACATGTTGCAATAAATGCTATTTGGTTCCATATGCCAACATCATAAACAATTTCAGCATTTGGTAATTGGTTTATTAGAAGATTTATTCTTACTAAAGAAAAATCACTTGTATCTGTTCTCCTATTATTACTTTTGCTTACGCCAGTAAAGTAAATTTTTAGATTTGGAATTGATTTGAAGAGTGCAAGACAAATTTTTAACCACATATCAATGCTCGGACTCTGTTTGGCGCCCGCAGAACCGCCAAGCATAATACAAATTTTCGGACCCCTATGTTTAAATTGTTTAGCAAATTTCTTTGCTTCTTTTGGAATTGGAAGTGTAACTTTTGGATTAGGAACTATAGGCAAAATACTACTTTTGTGATATCCACTTTGTTCAACATATCCCTTATCAATTTTTGCGATTAGATGTTTATCAAGTATTTTATGTGCATTAATAAGATCTACGTCGTCATAGTCGAGGTTAAAATGACGAGCTCGATTATCAATACTGATATAATCCCATTTTTTTGGAATTTGTTGTATTGATTTTGCTTGTTTTCCAGATTCTTTAATTTCTTTTAACGATACGGAATATACCCTTTTTATCCACGGACAAGCTCTTGCTAATTCAACGGGAGAATCTGCATTGAGAATTAAATATATTTCTAAGTTTTTATTTGCTAGAAAATATGCCTTCGTAATTTTCAGAGGTTCAATAGCATGTCCTACTGGACGGTAGTATAGCCAGTTTACGAGAAGTTTTTTCTTCATTGATAAATTATAACAGGATTTTTGCTTATTTCCCCATTTGATATTGATAAAGTGTTTTATTTATTGGATAATTTTAACGACCCAATGAATGATAATAATATATATTTTATATCGGGAAGTTGTGGTGTGGGGAAAACTTCAGTATTGAAAGAATTAAAAAATAATTTATCCAAAGAGTTATACGACTTTCATGATCTTGATGAACGTGGATATAAATCAATTGAAGGATGGAGACAAAGTGAACTTAAGTTTTTCAAAGAGCAAGC
Organism: Minisyncoccota bacterium; assembly: GCA_041659005.1. Classification (GTDB taxonomy): domain Bacteria; phylum Patescibacteriota; class Minisyncoccia; order UBA6257; family GWB1-50-10; genus LiPW-41. The sequence continues at coordinate 68,024 of JBAZZD010000002.1, forward strand.
AGAGAAAAATTTGGAAAAAGGTATTTCCACTTTTATTTCAGGGTTTTCTAGGCCCACCGAAGTTTTTGATTCTTTAAAAGAAAATAAATACATTACATTTATTCTTCTTCACGCAGAACCAGAAACAATCAGAGAAAGGATCATTAATCGTTATCCCACAGAGGAAGGCAAAAAAGCATTTTTTCAAAAACACAATAAGACCGTTGAACAGTTTTCTGACGATAATGCGAACTATGTCGCCACTCTTAAAAAGGATTTTGAATTATTCCCAATTCATGTTATTAACACCGACAATTTTTCCCCAAAAGATGTTGCAGAGAAAATTATTGATTTTATAAAAAAATAAAATGAAAAAGACGATTCGACTTTGGTATTTATACGACTTTGCAAACTCTTTTGCTTCTATTGTTTTAATCTTTTACTATCCGCTCATGCTTACCGAAAGAGGTGCAAGTGACGCATGGATTGGTGTCTCCGCATCTATTGCTACTGGGTTGCTCATGTTGTTTCTCCCCTATTTTGGTAGTTGGTCTGATAGAACGGGACAACGAATATGTTTTATTAAAATCGCATCAATGGTAATGGTGGCATCACTTTTTGTAATGGCTTTTATGATGCAAGGAATTAATTCGTTTAGTGTGCTTGCATTATGTGTTCTTTCATTCTTTTATATACTGTTTCAGGTTTGTTTTCAGGGATCATATGTTTTCTATTCAGCAATGTTGCGACAGATAACTACCACCGATAACAATGCAAAGGTGTCTGGAATTGGATTGGGGTTGGGACAACTTGGAAACGCTGTTGCGCTTGCAGTAATAGGACCAATTATTGGGACACCATTAATAATCGCTGGATTGAACGGAAAACCGCTGTCTCTTCTCCTTGGGGGTGTTTTGTTCGCATTTATTTCGATTCCCTTTTTTCTTCAGAAAGACACAAAGAGCACCCCAAACGAGACGCATTTTTTATATAAGAAGTTCTTTCGAAAGATCTATAACGAAAAACGAATATTTTACTTTATTCTTGGGTATGCACTTTTGTCAGATGCCATACTCACTTTTCAACTTTATGTTGCTATTTATGTTAAACGAATATTTTTCTTTTCGGACCAACTTGTTACATACGCGGGTATTACTGGATTAGCATTTGGATTGGTTGGCGGATTTATGGCGAATAAATTAGCAATAAAACTAAAAGACAAGGAAAAGGCACTGTGGGTTTCTGCAATCTTATATGCATTTTGTTTTTGTCTGTGCGCTTTTATTCCACGAATTTCGTCGCTTGTCTTTATTTCCCTTGCTATTTGTGGGCTTGCGTATGGATTGCTATTTTCGTTGGCACGAACTGTTTACTCAGAAATTTCTCCCCATAATGAGCAGGCGGAGTTTTTTAGTATTTTTACTGTATTTGAGCGAGCCGCCTCAATTGTTGGACCACTCTTATGGCTTCTGATTTTTTTCTCACTTAGGGAATTTGGTGAAAATATTCAATATCGAGGGTCGGTGCTCTTCTTGATTATTATTTGTTTGGTGGGGCTCTATTTTTTGAAAAAAAGTAGAAAATATTTAATTATTGCTAAATAATATGAAAAAAACATTACTTCTTCCTGTATTGTTGTTTTCGTGCTGATTACCACATTCCGCGCATGTCTTGCATGGTATCAAACGTCCTTGCATATTACCACATATAATTGATTTTTCTTCTTAGTCAAGGTATAATGTTTAGGTATGGAAAGGCAAAGGCATTCGCTCGAAAAAAATCACAAAAATAAGTCAGAAGACAGAGAGGCTAACTTATCTCCAGAAGCATGTGTCAATTTGTCGGATGATATTTTGCGTGGAGAGGAGAAAAAACTAGAAACGAAGTTACGGATAATCAAGGGTTTACAGAAAATGAATCTAACAGTAATGACTTGTATTGGTCTTGTTATTTTAGGTAAAGTTTTCGGAGGAGAAAATGAAGCTCGTCAACTATTACCTTTTATCGGTAGTACTGTTGCTCTGGGAACATTTAATAATGTATTCCAGCACCTTGGTCCGAAGATCACCGAAAAACTAAATCGAGTACATGAGAAGATGAAGGGGTCGAAGATTGAACCGAAAAAATAAAAAATATATTTAATATTATGGAACCAATTTCCAAATCAAATTCGCAGAATAAAATAAATGTTTTATCTAGCATTTTAGATTCGATCGGCCTAACTTCCGATCAAAAAGTAAAAACACTGGATAACCTTTCGCGGGCAATATACTTAAACGTGCTTTATCAGCTAAGCGACAGACTTTCCGATAGTCAGAAAGATGAATTGGAGAAGAAACAGCCACAGGGACAGAAAGAGATTGCAGAATCCCTTTCAAGCTTTTTTGCACCGGATGAAATAAGCAGATCATTTGAATTCGCCTGTAATGATGTGTTGGGTAGATTTCTGGACAAGATATGAGATTGGCATCTTCGTTTTCTGGTATTGAAGAAAGACAAAAGTAATATCTATGCACTGTTTACTTCTTCCTGGGTGGATGGAATCGTTGCACTTATATGAGGATCAAAAGGATCTCCATGTTTGTATTGGAAAATTAGACGGAGAGTGCACGTCTTCTGATTGTGTCGTGGGGTTAAGTCTAGGCACTCTTTCTGTTCTTAAAAGTATTAAACAGATTAAAGGGAAAATTATACTTGTTAATCCCCTACTTCCACGAAGGAATATATTTAGATGGTTTGTCCAATGGCTTAATTATGTAACACACGAGGGACTTTTTTTAGAAAGACAAAAATTTACTAAAAATCCTATACGATATAGCAAAGAAATATTTCGTTGTGTACGGCTCTTGAGAACGGATTTTTCAATTATTTTTGACGACCCAATACAAAATAAAAATATTACGGTAGTTCATGGGAAAAATGACAGATATTTTTGTGACGAGCAAGCAGTGAAATTTCTGCGTTCAAAAGGAATTATGGTTATTGAGGTTGAGAGCGGACATAACTGGAATGAAGAGATAGAAAAGAGAATTTTCTCAATCACATAAAAATAACGCCCCAATGGGGCGTTGTAAAATTGTGATAAAAAAGTTTTTATTGCGGAACTGTGTAACGTATTCCCATTGAATATAATGGGAATTTATTCGTCATGTCGTAACCAGCAGAAGCGTAGCATTTCCATCCGCTGTTTATTTGTTGTGTGTATTTTAAGTCTACACACCGCTTCCATACTTTCGTAAAACCGAGTACTGCATACGTTGCATCAAAATTGAATGCTGAAATTGTAGCTGAATGATAATTAATAAACTCGTTCAATTTCCATTCTGGTTTATCGGGAAGGCCGGCCATAATTCCATACCAATGTAGGGTCGAAAAGAATTTAACTGGTTGAAATGCAACTTGTACTCCACCCCATGCAGCGTCTTTGTAGAATCCTGCAGTCACCCCAAGTTTTAGAGTTGGAATAAGTTTTGTCAGTTGGAACCGTCCATAAACACGGCTTTGATTTCCAGTGAGACGGAATGTAGTGTTTTCACTTTTGAATGCGACATTCATATCAATGCCGCTCGAAAGTATTCCTCTCCCAAAACTTATATCAACACTTTCTAACTTCAATTCGTCCTGTGCAAATGCACGATTTGGAATGATAAAAGCGATAACGAGCGCAAGCAAAAAAACAGTTGATAACTTTTTCAATTTCTTCTCCTTATTAATAAATTAATGATGTCTGCATTATATCACCAAATATATAATTTGTCAATAATTCGTTATACATAAATATGTGCATTTTTGCGGTATACTATTCCTATGGACGAGAAAAAATTTGATATATTAAAAACCGAGTTTTTATTAACTCAACAGCAAATGGACAAATATGATCAGTCCTCTACCACAATCAAAGCGTGGTCAGTCACGCTATGGGTGGCAAGTTCTGGGTGGGCACTTCAATCAGGAAAACACGAATTGTTTCTATTAGGCATTGTTCTTGTACTTACTTTTTGGTTTTTTGACGGGATTAACAAAACATTCAGAACAAATTATAAGAAGCGTAGGGATGAGGTTGCGGTGCTTTTGGCTAAGGTCTTCAAAGGAGAAGAAATTTCTTCTGATGTTGTTTCTCCAAGTCTTCCAAAATACGACCTAAGCCATGTGTTTTCTTATTCATTTACTCCGCACATTGCTCTTCCCTATATAGTGTTTCTCGTGCTTTCATTAGTATTCTTTTTTATTAATTAATTTTAGAGGAAATTGACCTTACTACATATACGGTGGTATAGTATCGTCAGTTTTTTACAAATTAATCTGGAGATATAAATGAAAAATATTATGCTTTTTTTCATGTTTTGGGCCCTTTTTGTGTTTTTTGTTCTCTTTGTACATCTTTTTGATGTTAATGAAGTCATAAAGTGCCCACTTATTACTTTTGATGTAATATTTTCACTTCTCGCCGCGTTTTTTTTCTTTAAGCTTTTTTCAGAAAAGTTAAGGAAACGTAATGTAACCAAAGCGCTATAGTGGTACACTAAATAGTAGAGAAAGAATTAAAAAAATAAACCCTCGATGTCATTCGAGATTAAGGAGTTCTAAATTGAAACGATACTTTCTTTTTTTATTTTCTCTTCTCTTCTTGAGTGGGTGTTACACCCAAATTCAAAAAGAAACAAGAGAATATTCACATGAATCGACCGTCGTTGATTCTGCGCGAGGAATTAATCCTCATATATTAATATTAAGGAACGATCCGTATCTATTCCCTTACTATCAGTATCCATTTTGGAGGGAAAACTGGTATCCTTTTGGGTTATATTGGGATATGCATCACCGGTTTGGTTTCTGGGATTATCGTTATAATCGACCATGGATACACTATCCACCAAAATGGAAGAATCCGATTTTATCAAAATCCCGTCCGTCTATTCGAATACGAAACGATTCTTCCGGAGAACGAGGAACTGACCGAAATAAAAATAGGGATCTTCCCTCAAGAGAAAAAGATAGGTCAAAAAAAGATTCTCCACGGAAATAAACGTGATATGAACGAAAGCGTTAAATAAACCCGTCCTCATTTTGGACGGTTTTTTTTATTTATATATATGTGTGTACTTCTTAATATTCGCTCGCTAGACATGGTTGCCGTTTCTTGTATGTTTTTGGTTTATTCAAATCTCAATGCCTCAATTGGATTGAGTTTTGCGGCGCGACTTGCGGGATAGTATCCAAAGATTATTCCAATTGCTGCAGAAATACCAAATGCAAACAAAACAGAATTCAGAGAAACTTTTGTTTGCATAATACCAAAATACGAAACACCATATGCAACGAGCCACCCCAGAATTACCCCAATAATTCCTCCAACAAATGTTAGTGCAATTGATTCTACTAAAAATTGAAAACTAATATCGGCACGTTTTGCTCCAATTGCTTTTCGAAGTCCAATTTCACGCGTTCGTTCAGTTACGGTAGTAAGCATCATATTCATGATTCCAATACCACCAACAACAAGCGAGATTCCTGCGATAGCCCCCAAGAGAATAGTAAGTGTGCCAGTAATACTTGAGGCTGTTGCCACAATATCGCTTTGATTCATTGTGCTAAAATCGGCGAGCGTTGGATCTGAAATATGGTGTCGTTCTAAAAGTAGCGTGGTAATTTGCGACTGTACATCACTCATTACATCAGGTGATTCTGCTTTTACACTTATTGTTGATACGTAATCATCTCCCGCAAGGAATTTTTGTGCGGACGATAGTGGAATAAAAATCATATCATCTTGACTTCCAAAACCACCGCTTCCTTTTGCTTTAGTTATTCCAACGACTTTAAATTCAATTTGTTTTATTCTAATTGTTTGTCCAATTGGATCCACTCCTTCTCCAAATAAGTCGTCTCTAGTAGTTGGTCCAATTACTGCGATTTTTGCTAAGCTTCGAATATTTTGGTCGGTGATAAATGATCCGTTATCAAGTTCTATATTTCGCACATCTGGATAATTTGTGACCGTACCAACAACTTGTGTGTTTGTATTTGTTCCTTTTCCTGTTATCTGATATCTACCAGAAAGTTCAGCGGCAGTTGAACTAATTCCAGTTACCGTATTTATAATTGCATCTGCATCGCTTTGAACAAGAGTTCGTGCAGATCCGCGTCCTTGACTTACCTGAACTCCAACGCCACGTTGTGCTCCTGGTGTTACCAAAATGAGATTTGAACCAATTGATTGGATATTTGATTCAATAGTATTTTGTGCTCCCTGCCCAATTGAAACCATTGCGATAACTGAAGCAATTCCAATTACAATACCAAGCATGGTAAGTCCTGAACGTGCTTTGTTTCCAGTGATTGCCTCATATGTTTCTTCTAGTGTATCAGCAAGTTTCATATTGTTTCTTTTATTGCGTGGTGTGCCATTCGACGAGTATGATTTTTTTTGTCTTCTACAATTAGACCATCACGTATGTGAATGATTCGTTCAGCATGTTCTGCAACATCTGTTTCATGTGTTATAAGAATAATGGTTCTTCCCTTTTCTTTATTCAGTTTTTGGAATGTTCCTAATACAATTTCTCCCGTTTTTGTATCAAGATTTCCCGTTGGTTCATCTGCTAATATAAGCGATGGATTGTTTACTAATGCTCGCGCAATTGCAACACGTTGAATTTGTCCTCCTGAAAGCTGATTTGAACGATGAAAGAAGTGCGTTTCTTCAAGACCAGCACTTTTTAACGCCTCTCGTGCTCTTTGTTCGCGTTCGTGCGCACTTATTCCCGCATACATTAGTGGAAGCATACAATTTCGCAACACGGTCGCGCGAGGTAAAAGGTTGAATGCTTGAAATACAAAACCAATCTTGTTTTTTCTAATATCGGCGAGCTCATCATCAGAAAAGCGAGATACATCATGATTATCAAGAAAATATGATCCGCTTGTTGGCGTATCAAGCGCGCCCAAAATATGCATTAACGTTGATTTCCCCGATCCTGATGGTCCCATGATTGCAACAAACTCTCCATCGTGAATTTTGAAACTTACTCCATTTAGCGCGATAGTTTCAATGTCCGCAGTTTTATAAATTTTTTTTACATCAAGAATTTCTATCATTTTAATGTGGTATTGCCGATCGTGTTCCGCCGCCACCAAACAAACTTGGGGTTGTTGATTTAGTTGCTGCGGTAGTTGCCGAGATTGTACGCACAACAACATGTTCGCCCTCCGTAAGACCGGAAATTATTTCTGTATAACTGTCGCTTGCAATCCCTGTTTCAATTGTTTTTTCTGTTGGTATTTCTTTTGTCGTAAATCCAGTAGATGCGGTGCCATTCGTTGGAATGACGGAAAATACTTGAACATAATTTGTATTCCCTTGTGTTTTTATTGCGCTATCAGGAATTGCAAGTACGTCTTGTTTCATATCAATAATAATTGAAGCACTTACACTCATTCCTGATTTTATGCGATTGTCCTGTGTGTCAAAACTTATTTTTACCGCATATGATACTACGCCCTGAGAAACAGCACCGAGTGCATCAACTGAAGCAACTACCCCAGAGATACTCAAATCAGGAACGGCGTCAAAGGTAAGGGTCGCTTTTTGCCCATTTTTAATTTTTGCAGCATCAATCTCATTTAAGGAAATTTCCGCAATTTTTTGTTTTGTTATTAGCGACCCAAAAACTGTTCCTGAACTTACTGAGTCGCCATTTTCAATATCAACACTCGCAATTACTCCGTCAAACGGAGCTCTAACTGTATAATCGAGAAGTTCATCTTTTAAATCTGCAAGCGTATCCCTCTTTTTTTGGACTGAATTTCTTTCTGACTGTAGAGAAAGTGGGTCATTACCCTTTTCATTGTTGATTTTATAAACAGCTATCCCCTGTTCAGTTTCTAATATTGTATCTTTTAGATTTTTAACGGTGCGATCTTGTGTGGATAATGCGGAAACTTGCGTATTAGCAATCCCAATTTTGCTTGCAAGAGTCGTTTGGGTGGTTGAAATATATGAATTTAGTCTAATATCTTTTTGTTCTGCAATATCAAGAACTGTATCGATAAGATTTTTTTCGCTTTTTAATGCTTGTGTAATTGCAACTGCCGCATCAGAAGAATCTAATAAAACATTTTCTATCTCTTCATTGTTTGAGTACATTGTGAGTACTTTAAATTTGGAAATAGAAGTATCATATTTTTCTCTTGCGATTGCATAATCACGTTTCGCGATTTCTGCAAAAGAAGTGATTTTGTCTTTGTCGTCCTGGTTATTAAATGGATTGCGATATGCATCAACATTCCATTGTCCACCTTGACTCAGATCTGTTCCATGAAGAACATTTTCTGCCGTTGTCATTACTGATGGAAGATTGAGAAACGCATTTGAAATAGTTATAAATGAATCGTCATATGCATTCTCAAGACTTTCTTTTGAGTCTTGTAGTGTTTTTAATTTTTTACTGTAATCGATTGGTGCTTGTGCGGTATCTTGTTCTAACGAATATTCTGCTTCTCGAAGTGCAGATTCTGCATCACGAATGCTTTTTTGTGCTGTTGTTGAATCAATTGAAAAAAGTGCCTGACCCTTTTTAACCTCAATGCCAGCTCCAACGCCTATCCAAGTAACATCTCCAGAAACTTTTGGTTTAATTTCAACTTGATTTTTTGCTGAAACCTGACCGCTTCCGCTTACAGTAACCATGATGGTTTGCTTAGATACGTTTGCAGTTACATATTTTGTTGGCACTATTGCGGGTGAAAAACCACCAAAAATCCAATAGATAACAACAAAAAGAACTATCAGAATGATGGCTGATAGTAATTTATGTAATTTTATATACGAAAGGACGCGACGAGAACGATTTAATTTATGTTCGCTTTTCATAAAGATAGAACTATATATATAATACACGAAACATTATAAATATATTACAGAACTTTATCCCACTCGAAGAATGCCTTATACTGACTACATGAAATGGCCAACGACACTCATCTTTGTTCGTCACGGAGAATCAGCGTTTAATGCACTAAAAATAAAGAAGCAGCACATTGAGCATTATGAGGAATTTAGAAAATTATTTAGTAATGAATTTTCAGTTGCCACAACACCCGATTGGCCAAGTAAAAAATTAACCGATATGGCGAATGAGATATGGGATGAGTGCAGGCTAGATCAAAATGACTATGATACTCCCCTTACTGACATGGGACGCGCGCAGGCACGAACAACAGGAGAACAACTTTCAAAACAGTCGTATATTCCCGATGTTGTGTTTGTCTCTCCTTATTTACGAACACGTCAGACATTGGAAGAAATTCAGAAGGGTTGGCCGGCACTTAGAGATGTACGCGTAGTTTCCGAAGAACGAATTCGAGAACAAGAACATGGACTTTCAACGCTCTATAATGATCGAAGTGTTTATTTTACACTGAATCCGCTTCAAGGACTTTTATACAAACTTGAAGGAGATTATGGATATCGATATCCCAATGGAGAAAATAAAGCAGATGTGCGAGATAGAGTACGAAGTTCTTTAAGTACCACTGCGCGTGAATATTCTGAAAAAATAGTACTTTCAATTTCACATCACCTTACCCTTTTGTCTCTACGCGCGAATCTTGAGCGATGGGACAGAGAGCAGTTTATGAAGGTTGATTATGAAGATTTTCCAATAAACTGTGGGGTGACTATTTATAAAGGGAATCCGCAGAAGGGACAGAGTGGACGACTTGAACTTGAGTCATACAATCAAAAGCTTTACTAATAATTTACTATATGCGGTATCTATTTATTATTGTTTTATTGCTTATACAAATAATTCTTTTTGGTGCACATTATATTTTGTATCGTGGAATTATTGATATTTTTATAATAAAAAATACTAATATATTATTTACACTTAAAATACTATTGGGGTTACTTTCTGTTAGTTTCCTGATCGCATCGCTTGTCGGCTCAAAAATATACTCTTCATTTACTGAAACATTTTACACTGGAGCTGCTACATGGCTTGGATTATTGTTATATCTATTTGTTGCTTCAGCAATATTCTTTTCTGTCCGATTTGGTTTTGGAAACATTTTTTCAATAACAATCATTCACGGAATAGGAACGATACTTCTTTTTATCGGACTTGGTGCGGGAGTGTATGGATTATATAATGCTCGCACTATACAAATATCAGAAATTACCCCAGCAATAAAAAATCTTCCTGATGCATGGAGGGGAAAAACTGCTGTATGGATAAGCGACATTCATATCGGGCAGGTATATTCGACATCATTTAGCAAGAAAATTGCGGAAAAGATTCAATCGCTTAATCCTAATATCGTTTTTTTAGGTGGAGATGTTTTTGATGGAACTGCTGGAAATTTAAAAGAAGCAGTAACTCCACTTGCGAATATAAAAAGTAAATACGGAACCTATTTTATTAGTGGAAATCATGAGGAATTTTCTGCAGATGATTCATTCATTAATGTGGTAAAAGAAAGTGGTATAACGGTATTAAAAAATGAGTCGCTTGTTATTGATGGGGTAAATATTGTCGGTGTAGATTATCGAGATTCAGAAAATAGGGACACATTTACTACTACACTGAAAAGACTCATAAAACCTGAACTTCCAACAATTCTCTTAAAACATGCACCGACAAATCTAGATATTGCGTCTGATGCGCATGTTGCATTTCAAATATCGGGACACACGCATGTTGCACAGGTGTTTCCATTTATGTACATAACAAAAATGGTATATGGGATATATGAATATGGACTACATCCTTATAATGATATGAGTGTATATACATCAAGTGGCGTTGGAACGTGGGGCCCCCCTCTTCGCGTAGGCACAAAATCAGAAATTGTAAAAATATTATTTCAATAATTATTAACGTTATCTTATAATAAAAATATGAACAAAACAGCGGTTATTGTTGCTATTGTAGCGCTTATGGCTGCTCTAGGACTTACGGGATATAAGATCGTGAAAGACACTGGCGCGCCAGTCCCTTATGCGGTTGATACGGATTTGCAGATGGTTTCCAATGTTATTGATGGGGACACGTTCACAATTTTAGATGGCCCCAAAATTAGACTTATTGGTATTGATGCTCCAGACGAAAAAGAGTGTTATTTTGCGAGTTCAACGGAATATCTTAAATCGCTAATTGAAAACAAGAAAATAAAACTTGAAAAAGATATTTCAGGAACGGATGAGTATGGACGATTGCTTCGATATGCTATATTCCCCAATCCTGATGTAACAGAAGACAGTATCTTGATAAACGAAAGAATGGTTCGTGAGGGATATGCGGTGCGACAACAGGAATCGCCCGACAATCGATATCGTGATTTATTTGCAACTGCCGAGGCAGAAGCAAAGAAACTTGGAAAAGGACTTTGGAGTGCGTGCAAGGCTGCATCAACAACTCCGGCAAATGAGGAACGAGAAATTGATCTTGGTCCCCCATTTCCTGAATGTATAGTAAAGGGAAATATTTCAGAAAAAGGATATGGAAAAACCTACTTAGTTCCTGGGTGTGACAATTACGAAAAGACAAAAATTGATGAGCGGAAAGGAGAGCAGTATTTTTGTTTTGAAGACGATGCCATTGAGGCGGGATTTAGGAAGGCAGAGAATTGTCCATAAGGACAGTTAATTTCGAATGATGAATTTTGAATTTCTAATTAAAAAGATATGCATCCAAATAAGAACAGGAATTGCAGATGCAATAGTTGCTGTTTGTGACCAATTTTCAAAAAATTGAAAATAAAACCCCCATTTGGGGGTTATTTAATTTTTGCAACCAAAGTAGTGTCATAAAATTCAACCGGTGCATTATCGTATTTCCTGACAGCATTTTCGCCATTGTGAAGTGGTTCTATTTTTACAAAGGTCCAGCGCGAATTGAGAAACCTGTCACTGTCGGAATTATCTACCGGCATCGGACAAGAGATGAATTCATCTCCAATATTTAAATCTCTAAATGTCAGTTTGACATCTGAATCAACGACAAGTGTTAAATGATGTTTTTCCAAAAAACTTTTTAAAAATAGATAAAATGCAGCCTTTTTTTCTTGTATTAACTCAAGACGAAAGCCATTATCTGATGCATACGAAATCTTTTTCACACAAACAGACGGAGATTCGTTTAGGGATTTTCGAAAGTCAATAACATACTCATACGGAACTTGCAAATAAATGCATATATTCTCGGATACGATTTTTACTGATTCAGCCATTTTCGGCTCCTTTTTATTTTTGTAAATGAATAAACATACCTTACAATAAATTTCATTCAATAGCAAACAAGCGAGAGAGCAATAAAAAGCCGGCTCGATATGAGCCGGGGAAGAAATAAACAATTTATAAGTTTAATCACCACTGTTGATTTTCACTCATCATTATTTATTGGAGGAAAAATCTCAAATAAGGGCTTATCCGACTACCATTGGATATTGGTTCGGAATTTCCACTTTACACACAAGGTGTTGGATATTTTAATCCTTGTGTGCGTGGTATGTTTTTTTATTCCACTTTGAGATCTTTATATGCACGGTTCGCAAGTAGTGCAAGGAACTATAAGTAGTGTAGCAAAAGAAATTTGACATGGCAAATATACGGAATATCCTGTACGTAGAACATAAACATTAAGAGGATTTATCATGAAAGCGAAAAATATTATAGTGGTCAGAATTTCAGAACTTGAGAAAGAAAGGACTACTGCCGAAAGAGAGCTAGAAAAAGAGAGGGCACTTATTTTTAATGACATGGTTGAAAGCTTTAATTGTGAAATTACAAGCACTAAACTTCTTGAACAAAAAATAGAAAGAATTAATCGTGCACTTGCAATTCTCTATGAAGTTCGAGATGAAAATTTTGTTATTTCAGATTTGCAGGAAAAAACGCTTGCAGAGCAAATCAGTCAGATAAAAAATAAAATATCTGAGTTGTTCGCCAACCTTGCTGATCTTGCAGTAATAAAAAACACGAATTCATTTGCCCACTCATTAATTAAAAATGGATTTAGTAACGATGAGCAATATGATCCCACGGTGTGCATTTGCGATTGTCACGTAATAACCAAAGAAGAGAAGAAACACGAGAGCGCGATCCCGTGTTGTACTGTTTGTTTGCGGTGCGGAAAGAACATCAATCTTGGCCTCATGGAAGCGCATGAGAAAATATGCAATTAAATTGTCCCCACAGATGTGGGGATTTTATTTTAAAAAAAATGCAGCGATACCAACTATAAGAATGAATATACACACACCGATAAATATCTTTCCAAGTGATCTCATTTGATTAGGGTTTTTTCGATTTGAACCAATATGCGACGATAAAAAATATAACAATCCACACTAACCAAAAATAGAGATTCCATTCTATTAGTGCAACCGCAAAGAGAAGTAAAATAGTAATTATTAAAAGAATAACGTCTTTTTTCATTTAGAAGCTCTTACTTGTTTATTGGGTTCTTTAAATCGATACAACGCATTGGAAATTGTGAATGAAGCATTATCATTCCAATATTGTTGGTTTACCCCAATTTTTTCTTTTAGTTTTTCTTTTGCCCATAGGCGGATAGCATCATATTTTTTTGCGATCTCAATTCTTTCATTTCGCCTCGCAAATGAACCAAAGACATTCCCCTGTTCTATAAATTTCTCCAATATCTGAATTCGTAACGGATGTTTTGCAAGTTTTTCCATATTTTTTTCCATCCATAGTTCATTTAATTCTTGTACAGTTTTTACATCTGCAGCAATTATGATTCTTGGAATATCTTTTATTCCAACTTTCCCTGTTTCCTCATCAAGAAAATATTTAACTTCTGGAAGATGATCTGAAACAATATCATTGTGAATTCGTTCCATTTTCTTTTCGATTCCCTCATTTAATGGCCCACCACCAACAGAAAGAATATCAATTGCAAGCGTCATTTCTTCCTTTGTTTCAGGATTAATAACGCGTAACACTTCATCTATTCCGTGCGCAATGTCGTCAAACTCATTTGTTTTTATTGCTTGAAGACCATCTATCCAATCTCCTTTTTTGAAACGCATATGTGTAATCGCTTCTAAAATAGTTGCACAGTTAGATCCGTATTCGTCTATTTTGTTTTTTTCAAATTTTTCTTTGCGATTTGCAACATATGCCTTATCTGCATGGATATTTTCAGAACCAAAAAAAGATTCAAACTTTTCAAAAGGAACCTCTTCTTTTTTTATCACATTTTTTGCTCGTGTTACTCCTTGCTCAAACGAAATTTTGTTCAAAGACGGCAAGTTAAAATCGTTTCCACCAAAATTTCCTCTCATGTTTTTAGCATACTTAATTTTTTATATTTTGACAATTTCTGATATTTCTTTCCCACTTAGTTGTCTTCCTTTTCCTGGCTCCAAGCCACGACCGGTAAGAGAACCAATTCTAATACGTTTTAATTTTGTTACTGTCCACTGTACAACATCTGCCATCCGACGAACCTGATGTTTTTTACCCTCCCGAAGGACTATTCTAAATCTATGTGGACCAACTAATTTTGTTATCGCGGGCAATGTTTGAATTCCATCAATCAAAACTCCACGACTTAATAGTTTTAATTTGTCTTGAGAAACATCCTCGCGTACATCTACCTCATATTCCTTTTCAATTTTTCGTTCTTCTCCCGTGACTGCTTTTGTTACTCGTCCATCATTAGAAAGCAAAATCAATCCCTCACTTTCTTTGTCTAATCTTCCTACAGTATTTAGTTGCATGAATTCAGGAAATAATACAAAAATGCTCGGTCCCTCATCCCGCGATTTTGTACACGTATATCCTCTTGGTTTATAGCATAACAAAGTAATTTTCCCTTGTGTTTCGGTTATCTTTCTTGGAATTATGAGTTCAATTTTATCTTTTTCTGAATCAATTTGTATTCCCATTTCACGTACTACCATGCCGTTTACTTTTATATATCCACGTTTAATATAATCTTCAGCCTCTCTTCGGGAACATAATCCTTTTTCCGAGCAGTATTTTTGGATCCGCATATATGCACATGATACATTGAATTGTCGCAAAATAAAACCGCCCATATTGGGCGGGAAACTTATTCTTTTTTTACCTTTTTTTGGGAGGCGCATAACTTTTCGAAAAACTTTGTATGTAAACATTTTTTTGGTTCGTATAATTTGAACATTGAACCGGTTAATTTCATCTTCCTTCCTTTTACCTCCACCGTTATAAATTGGTGGTGTCCAAGAGCTTCTATTTTTTCCTCGGGTATTTCCTCAACCGCGAGAACCATAAATTCATTTTTCCCAAAGAGTTTTTTATATTCTGCTTTTTTCTCATTAGTGAGGACAGGAGTTTGAGTATCAAACACCACTAAACTTTGCCGATTGAAATTAATCATTTTTTTCCTATTTTTTTGTGAATTTGCAATTGGATTTTCATTATCGCACAGACCGATGAGGATGTCAATCCCCCACTAACTAACAACACACAACCGACGACCAACAACTCGAGAAGACAGATCCACAATTAAGTATAATTTTTGATGATGAATTTTGTCTCGTTAATATCTTTTGAGTTCATTAATTTTATGCGAAGTTCTTTCGCGCCGTCAAAATCAGATATATATATTTTAAAAAACTTTTTCAAATAATCAAATTTTCTTATTGATGATTCTTTGTCATTTTTATACATCCCTTCAAATTGTTTTATGTGATCCGATAAGATCGTGATCCTATCATCAATAGTTAATATTTTTTCTCGTTTCCTGAATGCGTAGATATTTGAAAATATACCACGCCCAATCATAACACCATCAACCCCGTATTTTTCACATTTTTCTATTGCTTCTTGCCTATTTAAAACGTCGCCATTTCCCAAAATTATTGGACATGTTCGCTTCGTATTATATGAGCGGATAATATCGGTAGCGCGTTTAATTGCGTCCCAGTGTGTGGGAACCTTAGAGGCCTCTTTCATTGTTCTACCATGTATTGTAATTGCATCAAGACCTGATTCCGCTAATAGTGGAATCCACGTTTCTACTTCGTCTTTAGAATATCCAATTCTTGTTTTCACCGATACAGGAATTTTTCCTGCTCCTTCTTTGGCCTTCGCAATAATTTCCACTGTTCGCCTTGGATTTTTTATAAGTGCGGCACCCGCACCCTGTCGGATAACTGACTTGTCTGGACATCCCATATTAATATCAATTCCATCAAATCCCAGAGAAGCAACCAATTTCGTTGCCTCATATATTTTCTCTGGATTTGAAGAAAATAATTGCGCAACAATTGGGTGTTCCCTTTTTGAAAACTTTAGATCGTGAAGGAGTTTTTCCCTCCCCTTCTGACTACAGAGACCATCTGCGGAGACAAACTCAGTCCACATGACGTCCGGTTTCCCATATTTTGTAAGAATTGCGCGAAAAGCAACATCGGTTACATTTGCCATCGGTGCGATTGCTACAAACGGTTTTTCAATTGTTTTCCAAAACCCTTTTGGCATAGATGAATCATGACATTATATAGAACTGACAACAAGATACAGAGAAAAATTTCAATTTATAATTTACAAATTTCAAATGAGAGAATGAAGAGAAAGGAGAATTTCAATTTATAATTTACAAATTTCAAATAAACGAGAATTAAAGAGTTTGGAATAAAATAATTTCGAATGACGAATTTTGAATTTTCTGCCCAAGGCAGATCAGTCTAAGGCTGACAATTTATAATTTACAAATCTCAAATGGTGAAATTCATTTTTTTTAAAATAAATGGAGAAAATATAAAAAAGATAAACCCTTCGACAAGCTCAGGGTATTTTTGTTAGCAAAAATAAAGACCCCGCATTAGCGGGGAAAAAGATTAAGACAGAGGTTCGATATCACACCAAAACGGACTTACTGAAAGTCGATCGCCAGTTTTTAGAATTTTAAAAACTACCCACCAATGTTGTTCATGTTCCCATTTATAAATCTCATCGATATAACAAGAACCGAATCCGAGGAATTCACACTCCCCGATCAAGAACGGATCAAGAATTTTAACATTGTATTTTTTTCCAATATCTTGTGCGAAAAGATTCGTCGCGCTCCCATTTGAACATCCGCTAACATGCTTAAAATTCGAAATTGGAGTTGTAAGGGTCGCACTGTGACCAAATTCTCTTATTTCTCCGAATAAATTATATAAGTAGAGTTTTTCCTTAGGCATTACTGCCTCCTCTTTTTATTATTAAATATGATAATATTCTGCCATGTATTAATACAAATTGCAATGGTTGATACTTGATTCTCCCCCGCCAAAAGCGGGTCAGCCTGCCTGCCGTAGGCAGGGATGATGGAGAAAAATAAAAAGCCCCTATTAGGGCTTTGAAAGTGTGTATGCTTTTACCACTATGCTTATAATGGCAAATGGAAGTGAAATTGCAAACAGGATATTTGCAAATGAAATTTCACTAAATGCTATTAAGAGGATTCCAATTGCTTGGAGAGAAAATTTCACTTTTCCGAAAATGTTGGAACGAAAATTTGTATTCTCTTTTTTCTTTAATCCTTGCAATGTAAATCCCACGAGTGCAATGATTAGCAAAAATAATTCAATCCCAATCATTGGAAATATAACCCAATGAGAAAGCTGACCAAGAAATGGCATTACAATAATAATAAGGGACACCTTATCACAGAGAGGGTCAAACCATTCACCGAATGCGGTATGTCCATCTATTTCTGCCCATGCCCCGTCAAATTTATCGGTGAGTAGGGCAATAATTACTATCGGTGACACAAAATACCATGGAACGCCGTATGTCTGCATTATCATTGCTATTGTGATGAGAAATGGTCTTAGGACTGACAAAAGATTAGGAACAGTAACAATCGCTTCTCCTTGAACTCTCCAATTGAGGATAGTTGTTATCAATTCCTCATGTTTGTCTTCTCTGCGTTCGCGACGTTTTTTTATCCATTCGCGAGTACTTATCGCATATGGACGAAGAACATTCGCTATAACACGATTTAGCGCATTGTATGCGCCCTCCATAAATTTTTGCATATATAACTCCTTTTAATTTACTAAAGTTATTTTATCATAATTTTGAAGAGTTGTCCATTTTAATAACCAATAACAGACAACCTATGACCCACAACATAAAAATCCAACCTTGTAACAAGGTTGGATTTTTAATAAATCTACGTCCTATTTCTGAATGCTTGGAGGTTTTACAATCATTTTATCTATTGTCTCGAAAGTTAAGTTGGAATCAATAATTCCCGTTGGTGTTTTAAATTCAAATATATCGGGCGCACTTTGCCTTACAAGCCCAACAACTGGCTCGGAAATATTATTTGGTGAAAGTAAACGTGGTTCCCAGAACGAAGATGTTGCACCATCGGGAATTGAAGGAGGTGTTGTGAGAGTCTCAAGCTCGTGAAACTTACTAATTGCTCCTTGGAAATTATCTGAAAGAAACGAACCAGTTTCTGGATCGGTAAATTGAGTAAATGTTTGCTCGTTCATTTCGTGTCCTTGTGCAATATAGTCCGTAAACGATTGTGCACGATAGGTATCCAATCCATATGTCTTTGCAAGTCCAGTTGTTTCTCGCATTAAATCTACATTGTCAGAGCTATTAAGAAATTTAAATGCACCACCCTCATGAAGTTCATCAACAAGATTGTTGGTGTGAATTTCACGAAGTGCGTCGCGCACCGCCCCAATTTTAAGATATTCTGGATGTTGCTCAGTAAGTTTTACTAAACTTTCAGCTCCGTTTGCTTTTGCCCAGTCTTGTGGTTGAGTTCCTTCAACAAAATTTGGATTTCCTTTGTAATTTAAATATGCTTGGGAAAGCTCGTTATTTCCTTTGATATCAATTGGAAGTTCTTTTGTTGTTTCAACGCCAAATGCGTCAGTTCCCTTTACTACAAATGTTTCTGTCTGCCCTTCGGGAGTCACCACCACTTCGTTAAGTACATTGGTTTTTGCTCCCAATATTTCATGCGAAACTTTTGGTTTCATTGATTCAAGAAACGCCGCACGTTGAGAAGCATTGGATTGCATGATGCTTTCCATTTGCTCGCGTGAAAGATGTTTTGCTGACTCAAGTGCATTTTGAATATCCTGATTATTTTCAAATAAAGAATCTAATTCCTTTCCGTATCCAACTTTTATTTGATCAGCATTTTCCAATCCAAATTTATGTGGATCGGCAGTTACCTGATCTTTCAAGTGATCAATGAAATAAGTTTTTTGTGCCTCATTTAGATCACTGAATCCTTTTACATTCTTTGCTGAATCTTCTTCAATAAGCCTCCATACCGAGTCGCCTTTGTGCGCAGTTGCAAGATCTTCAACGTGTCCTGAAGATGGAGGAATATGTTCTGGGTTTATTTCTCCAGATTTTGGACCGTTCACAATATGCTCCGCCCCTGTTGAGGCAACAGCCCCCATCGCTACGTCTGCACCCGTATCAATGAGTTGTGCACCAAGATTTCCTCCAATAACACCGGTTAGAACCGTCATAAGTCCACGATTCCATTTTCGATATTTATTTGCTACCGCCTCTTTCTTTCTAAATTCTAAATCAACCTCTTTCCCATATGCATAATTTTTTTCTGCAAAGGTATCAAAATTTCTCTGTAACACTAATTCCCTCAATTGTTCATCTCTGGTTAACTCGTCTGCTTTTACTTCAACAGTTTCTTCATATGCCTTGCGAACATCATGCGAATACGTTGAATCAACTATTTTTTCTCCAACATATTTTTGGAGGTAGTACCCAAACGTTCCGCCAGTTACTGAACGGATTGCACGATATCCGATATAAAGTGGAACAGACATTGCTGCCGCAGTAACTGCTCCGGCGCCCAATGCAAGACCTCCACCGGCAACTACTGCACCAATAATTGCGGAACGATATGGACGTTGAATTTTAGAAAGTTGAGTCATCGCTTTCTTGAAAATCCCCGGATGCTTCAGCTGTTCCGCCTCATAAATTTCTTCAATTTTTCTCTGGTCTATCTGTTGTTCACGGAACACCATCTTCAAAAGGAGTTGTTCGTATGAGTTTGTTAGATTTACTTCTTCATATTCTCCTTTCTTTCCATTAAAAATACGCGTCTTTTTTCCTGTCACTATTTTTTCAACAAGGAGTGCATCAATTTGTTCTGGTGTATATCCATGTCCCTTAAATTCTTCTTCCAAGGCTGCCGCTTTGTCTTTAAGCATCAATGTTTTTAGCTCCTTGAGCGTTGGCTCAAAACGGTTGCTTAGTTCAAGATTTGAATAGGAGCGATCTCCCTCACGAAGCTTGCTCTTCATTATTTTAAGAGAATCTTCATATGAAATTCCTTTTTCTTTTGCGTGTCTCAAAACATCTATGCGGATTGCTTCGCGTGCATCTTTGATTTCATACACTTCAAGTGCTTTATCAACTACTCTCTGTGTAAATGTTCTTTCAATGACTGGAATAACTTTTGCCTTATCTGCGGGAGAAATCATTTTCCAGTCCTTTTTAAGAATATCTTGGAGTAATGTTCTATCGTCCGCACTTGCATTATATGCAACAAGAGAAAAATCACCATTCCCACAAAGAAGATCTAACACTTTTCGTGCTTGATCGGGTGTATATTCCTTTTTTGGGCCTCGCTCTACGGATATTGGAACACTTGGAGCAACATTTCGTATTGCTTCAGCTGTGCGAGCAGTTGCGGGTGGTGCATCACGATTTACTGCTGGGGCTTCCACATTATTACTAGTAGTTCGTGGTTCAGTTTCCTGATTTAATGATGGTGGATTTTCTGGTCTTGGTGGCTCTTCGTGGAGAATAACTGGAGGCTCTATTTTTGAGTCACTTTCTTTTTTTTGATTATAAAAATCTTTTAGTTCCTCGTTTGTTTGTTTTATAGCTCGCGCGTTCTCTTCATCGCTTCTAATTCCGTATTTGGAAATTTCTTCTGGAGTAAAATCTGGTTTTTTCTTTTCTTTCCCCCTTTTTGTATTGGGTATTGATTCAGATTTTGATCTGTCACCATCGGGCTTCTTTTCCTTAGAAAGATCAATGTCTTCTTGCATCTTTTTCTCTAGATCCCTCTTCTCCTTTAAAATAAAATAGTCTTCTAAAACTCCTTCTCTGATTTCCTCTGGAATCTCTTCCGCCCTTTTTGGGTCAGAAATAATTTTACTTATTTCGTTTAAATCTCTTTGTGTGTTTTTTAGACTGTTTAAATTTTCTTCGCTTTCACTTTCTTCCTTCTCTTCTTTTATTTCACTTTTTGCGTCATAACTATCCTTCGATTCTTCAGAAATAGAATTCAACTGTTTTTCCTTTTCGTCTTCATTTGCTTCACCGATTTTCAAATCAACCACACGTTGTTTAAGTGTGGGTGTAAAAGAATCCACCATCTTTTTTTTGGCTTCCTCTATTTCCTTTTGTGTTTTTGGTTTTGGAGGTTGTTCGCTCATGTGAATTTTATGATAAATGTGCCGGCATCATCATTTCTTTATACTTTGCGACTTCTTCACGAATAATTTCTTCAATAGAAGGAATATTTTGCTTTAAGAAGTTTGTGATTTCTGCGTGATCGGTCGCAGTATCAATAAGTGTTTCCAATGATTCTGCCTGAGCTTCATTAAGGTTATCCATAATACGAAGCCAAATTGCGCGTGCAATTAATTCTGACATTTCATCAAGTATATTTTTTCGTTCTGCATCGGGAAGACCATCAAGATGAAGTTCCTTTATAAGATCGACATTCAGCAATGACTCAATTTTTTTTGTATCCATTTTTAATTGTTTGTATTATACAACGACTTACGCCATAAGTCAATAGTGCGACATGTGGCTTTTTTATTAGTATAACACTCCCTTTCTTATAGAGAAAGGGAATGAATGACTCAATTTTAAGTTTCAAATTTCAAATGAAAAAATGCAAACGAAAAGTTAAAAAATGTCCTATTCGCAGTAAATATCCTAGAGGAATAAAGATTGAAAAATTATACAAAACGATAAAAACCAGACCAGCCAAGTGTTTACACTGAGCGAGCGTAAGTGAGTCGAATTATAGCCCTTCGACAAGCTCAGGGTACTTCGACTTACAATATTGATTTTTTTGTTACAGGAAAATCAGCCAAGTGTTTACACTGAGCGGGCGTAAGTGAGTCGAAGTGTGCGGAATACGGGAATCGAACCCGTGTCTCAACCTTGGTCCCAACACAATTTGTTCTATTTTGTGTGCGATCAGCGAGAATCGAACTCGCGTCTACTGCTTGGGAAGCAGTCATTCTACCACTGAACCATGATCACAAATTGTTAACGGGATTGCGATTTGTATCTAAAATTTTCTCGTAAACTCTAAATTTTAGACAAATCGGGAAGAATCTCGCTTCTACCACTGAACCAATTCCACATTTCTATTGAGGGGTTGATGAAGATGTTTTTGGAACAAGGATTATCATAGTTTCGCCCTCTTTTTTAAGATTAGACTGTTCTCGTGACGCTTTCAAGAGATTCTCTGGATTTTTATAATATTCAATCTGTTCCTTCGTTTTTTTGTTTTCTTCGGTCAACCTGTCGGTTATTTCTTTAATTTTTAAATATTCATTTTTCATTTCTCTTTTCTCTCTTTGTAAATTAAAAATCCCCCATCCGAGGAATAAAACAAGCAAACATAATACCAAAATTTTCCACAATTTCATTTTTTTAAATCATTTTTTTTCATGTGTCGGCAATAATGATCACCACATGTACCGGCATACCACAGAAGAATCACCGTAAGTGTCATATGAATTACAGTTGGGATCCACTTTGTTCCATATAAAAATGTTCCAACGGGAGGAAACACATTAATAAGAAATGAAACAAGAATAAGTTCTACAATAAATTGGGCAAGAATAAATGCCGCAGACAAAAGCAAAATTACTACGTGCCTATCGGGTGCTTTTTCCATTTTATTTATGAAATACTGACTCATAATAATAGGATAACACAATCAATTTCAATTTATAATTTATAAATTTCAAATAAACGAGAATTAAAGAGTTTGGAATAAAATAATTTCGAATGACGAATTTTGAATTTTCTGCCCAAGGCAGATCAGTCTAAGGCTGACAATTTATAATTTACAAATGAAAGATAGTTTTCTATTACCTTTTTAGGAGTTCTTTGAAGACATCGGGGGCGATGTCCACGCGAGCACGTTCTGCGATTTTCTTTTTTCCTTTCTGTTGTTTTTTCCATAATTTCATTTTTCGTGTCCTGTCTCCCCCGTTCTTACCAAAATTACCCAACTCTTTTCGTATTGCAGGAATATCTTCACGGGCAATAATTTTTCCGTCGGCTTGAATTTGGATTGGCTGATTCCATTGTTCGCGTGGGAGTAAATCCTTCAAACGTCCTGCCATTTGTCGCGCTTCATGTTCTGCGCGATCCTTTGGAAGAAAACGAGAAAGTCCTGGGATTAATTCGTGGGTTACTAGAACATCAACGCGGATCACATCAGTTTTTTCATAATTTTCAAATTCATAACTAAATGATGCCATTCCTTTTGTTGATGACTTAATTTGATCATCAAAGTCACTAATAAGCTCAGAGAGTGGCATGCGTGCAGTAATTCGCACTCTATCAACTAACGTTTCGGTGTGTACCTCTGACATTCTAAACATTCTTTGTAGCCCCAACACATTTGAGAGATACCCACTTGGTACAATTACATCGAGTCGAATCATTGGTTCCCAAATTTCATCATATTCTTGTGGAAGTTCTTCGGGTTTTACAATAGAAATCCAACTTCCTTTTTGTTTCACTTTGTATAATACCGAAGGAAAGGTATTCACTGTTGGCGCATTAAATTCACGTCGTAGACGTTCAGCAATGATTTCAAAGTGTAGTCGTCCCAAAAACCCTACTTTATATCCCCGTCCAAGCACTTCATTTTGATCGGGTTCAATCGAAAGTGAGGAATCATTTAATTTTAATTTTTGAAGTCCTTTCGTAAGGGACTCATAGTCATCACTTTCTTCTGGGTAGAAAGAAACAAATACTACTGGCATGGCTTCTTTATATCCATGGAGCATAAATTTTTCCTTGTCGCGAACATCTCCAACAATAACCGTGTCCCCAATCGTAACTTTTTCTGGATCCCGTATTCCTGTTGCAATATATCCAATTTCTCCCGCAGTAATTTTTTGTGGTGGCGGAAGCATTTTTAATTGAGGAGAAAAATATCCAACTTCTTTTATTTTTGATGAGACATTCCTTGCAACTAAATGAATCTCGTCCGTGCCGCAAATCCCGCCATCAATCATACGAACGCTTGCAACTACTCCTTTATGATCATCGTAAAACGAATCAAAAATAAGAGCTCTTCCGAATGGATACTCTGATTTTTTTGGGCTAGGAACCTTCTCAATAACTGCGTGGAGAAGTGCATCTACTCCGTCTCCTGTTTTTCCTGATACATAATAAATTTCATCTTCCTTACCGCCAATGAGTTCTGAAAGTTCATACCGCATCATTTTTATTCTTTCGTTATTATAATCAACCACCCCATTAGAATCTTTGTAGAAATCAACTTTATTTAATGCTCCAATTATGGCAAGTCCCGCCGCTTTTGCATGGCGATAATTTGCAAGCGTTTGTGCTTGAATCCCTTGTGTTGCATCTACTAACAAAATTGCTCCCTCAACCGCTTCAAGTGCGCGAGAAACCTCATAGGAAAAGTCAGAGTGCCCTGGCGTATCAATAAGATTTAAAATATATTCCTGTCCTTTCCACTTATAATCCATTCGTACCGGAGCCATTTTTATCGTAATTCCACGCTCTCTTTCAAGTTCAAGCTGATCAAGATACTGAGCTTTCATTTTTCGCATTTCAACAGTTCCCGTAACTTCAAGAAGACGGTCAGCAAGCGTGCTTTTTCCGTGGTCAATATGCGCAATGATAACAAAGTTCCGAATCTCTTTCATTCTTGTTCTACATTACCTAAATAATCGGAAACCTACAATAGTAAAAAGGCTACAAGCTAATTACGAATGACGAATTTTGAATTACGAATTCTAACGGGACAAGTATATTAATGTTCCTGAAAATTTCTCAAATCCTTTTGCGTCATCAGTGCTGAAGGTAAGCACTGGTGTATTTGTTTCCTTCCATATAAATCCAATTGGTGCATTAACAGTGACCGAAAGTGAATTTGAAACGCCTGACTGCTTATCATAATAAAACTCATAAATTGCTCCTTCTTTTGGTCCAGCGCCGATACCATTATCAGTGTGAAATCTGAATGAAATTGTTCGAGATTCTTTTGGAGAAACAAAGAACCATGAACCAAATCCTGTTTTTTGAAATGCAGAAAACACCCAGGCATTCCATTCGGTAAGAAATACCTTACTATCTTCTATTTTTTTTAGTTCATCGCGTACGATAAAATCCCCTATTCCATAATCAAAACTTGAACGGGCGCTTTTTTTTGAATTTCCTAAGAGAGAAACAAGAGAAGAGGCAGGATTAGTGTACACTTGAATATAATTTTTATTTGCAACGTTCCACCACGGATCTCTCTCGTCTCCCCCATTATGTTTCCGCGTGATTGAAACATCGGTAAGCAATGATCCACTGGTATCAATATGAACTGTTGCATCAATTGATTGACTCATAAATGCATCTGTTTTTCCTCCCGCAACATTTGTATTAATTACTGAAAGGTACGAACCAAAAAAATTATTTGAAAGTTCACGAAGTGAGCCATCAATGCTATAGGTGTGCAAAAATGACTGAATGGATGGGTCTTTTGCATAGATCATAATATCTTTCTGTTTGGTATGTGCACTTAAATTTTCAATAAGCATTTCTTTTTCTGCGTCATTTAATATTTTTAGTCGCTCAAGAATTATTGGTGCGAGCTTTTTTAGAATTGTTTTTGGTTGCCCATTCGTTTTTTTGTCATTTCCTGCTTCAACTTCCCGTTGAACCTCGCGCAAAAAGTTTTCCGTAGAAATAACAAGATTATATTCAGGAAGTGCAATGGGGCCAGTAAGCTCAATTAATGATTCTACTACGGGAATATTTATTGCAATTGCTATATCAAATGTTTCATTCTTTTCTGAATACATTTTTGACTGTTCCAAAAACCATATTACGTTTTCCGCGGATGTTTTAAAGTCTGCAAACCAGTTTGCGTCCCTCGCCCCCCATTTTTCGGTAACTGTTTGCAGTTCTTTTGGTGGAACTACTTTTGCATCCAATTGTCCATCGGGATCATAGATATCTCTAACGTCCATTGTAGTCATTTGTCCTTTTGAAACCGCAATATCGGCATAACTTCCTAAAAATCCCCCCGCTGGACGGATTTCTGATGGATTTTGAAATAACAACAGAATATGTCGTTCGTTTTCTGAATTGAGAAGTGTAATAAAAGAATTCAAAAATAATTCTGCCCGATATAATTCTGTACTATGTGAGAGATACATATTGCCGATATCCCTATCCATCATTTCAGCGGACGCCGAATACGATTTCAACTTATTAGTTGCATTCTTCATTGTTTCCGCATCAGTTGAAATATTTTTTATTGAATCCCTCGTTGCTTCCAATGTTTTTATAAGTGCTTCGCCATCGGATTGAAAATAAGAAAACCCATTTTTTTTCAACGTGTCTAACGAATCGGCAAGCACAAAGAAGTTTGTATTGAGTAATGCGGCGTTTTTCAAAACCGTTCCCACATCATTGAATACTGGAATAATACTTCCAAGAGCGCTTACAATATTTGTAACTCCACTCCCATTTAATGATGTCTCCAAATTTTTAAACTCGTTCATATTCTTCCTGAATCCTAATTTTGCATCTGCAGAATCAAGTGATTGAAGTGATAAAACAGAAGAACGAATATTGTTTGCAATGCGTGCACCCGTTTCTTGCGCCTCACCATTTGCCCTGTACAAGGTGTATGACGTATGTGCCACAAATGCAAAAAACAAAAAAGATGCAAAAATAACCGCGCTACGGATAAAAAATTTAATTCTTTTTCCTCGCCTCATAACGTTGAGTGCGGTATGACGCAAATTTACCACTCCATGACGAACTGACCACGAATAATTAACTTGCGGACTTTTTATATCCACTACAATTCCTTCATTATTTTTTATTGGAACTCTATCGGACATTATGCATTGTTTCAATCACCCTAATCAGAGAATCACTAGTTATACGCCAATTAAATCGTTTCACATTTTCGTATCCTCGCACAATCAATGTTTCTCTTACTTCATTGTGCAATACAAGTTGTTCCATAGCAACCACAATTTCTTCAATATTTTGCGGAGAAACGAGAAGTGCAGAGTCCCTCAATACCTCTGGCAGTGAGGACCTATTTGACGCGATTACAGGGACTCCACATGCCTGTGCTTCGAGTGGTGGATGCCCAAACCCCTCAAATAACGAAGGCCATAAAAATGCAAAAGCACAATTATATAAATATCGAAGTTCTTCGTATGTTGCCTCACCCCAAAATTGAATGTCAGACGCGTACGGCGATTGATGCGCTTCTTGAAAAATTGAATTAAAAAGCCAACCCTTTTTCCCAACAATTATCAGAGAAAAATTCCTTAGTCCTGTACGATCTTTAAATGCGGTAAATGCTCTAACAATTCCCGCGACATTCTTTCGTGGTTCGAGAGTGCCAACAAATAAAAAATATGGATGATTTAAATTATTTGCATTTTGAAACAACCGTAAACCACCGTCACTTTTTGGTATTGTCTTAAAAAATGGATTTATTCCTGAGTGTATTGCAGTTACTTTTTTTTCATCAATTCCGAACATTGTTACAATATCGTTACGCGTAAATTCTGATACTGCTATCAGATGATCTGCTTCTCGCATCTGACGTACATAATTTTGTTGCCAATGCCATATTCGTTTTCGCAATGGATATAATTTAGGAAAATGTTCGGGAGAAAGATCATGAAATGTAATAACACGTTTTGCGCGCTTTGGTTTTGGAAGAAGAAAGAAGTGTGGACTCCAAATAATATCGGCAGGCCATATTGTATCAATTTTTGGCCACCCAAACACACGAATCAATATATCAAGTATGCGATTAGGAATAGACCAATTAATCACCGAGACGTTTGGTAATTCCCACGATTTCGGAAACTCAACTTTTTTTACTCCGTTCCAAAAAAATGCATAAGTATGTTCTTTATGACACAAAAGCATTTCATTAATTACACCACGAGCATAGTCTTCTATTCCTGAAATATGCCCACGTGTTAAAAGGCGTGCATCAATTAAAATATTCATGATGGTTATAGTGTCCCCTTAAATCCAGACGCACGGACAACCTTTTTAAAGTTAGAAACGAATTGTTCCTTTGTAAATCGTTCTCCTGATTTTACAATTACTTTTTTATCAAATGATAGAGCTTCAAATTCACGAACCGCACATTCAATTGCTTCGGGAGTTTGTTCGTTAAAATGAATCCCAGTTTTTTTATGACTTACGATTTCTGCGCCTCCGCCTTGGTTAAATGCAATAATCGGCGATCCACACAATTGTGCCTCTGCCGCAACAAGCCCAAAATCTTCAATTTGCGGAAAAATAAATGCTTTTGCATTTGAATATAATATTCGCAACTCATTATCAGAAACTGAATTGCGAAACTCAATTAACGGGGATTTTACAAGTGATTTCAATTTTGCATATTCTGGACCATTCCCAACAATAATAAGTGGTTTTCGCAAACGATTAAATGCTTTAATTGCGATATCAAAGCCTTTGTAATATAAAAGGCGACCAACCATTAGATAGTATTCTTTTTCCTGCTTTTTTGGTTCTGGAAAAAATACTTGTGTATTTACGGGTGGATAAATTACCACTGCCTCCCTTCTATAATACGATTTTACTTTTTCTTTTATATATTCTGAATTGGTAACAAATAAATTTACATGTGTTGAAGCATGTATGTCCCATTTTCGCAATATCTTTGCAACAGGATTAATAATCATTTCTTTTAATGGCCACGGGGCAAACGGAAGATTTTTTAAATAATCTACTTCCCATGCGTATCGAAGTGGACTATGACAATAGGAAATATGATACTTTCCTTTTATATGAAATCCTTTTGCGTATCCGGCGGTAGAAGAAATAACAAGATCATATTCTTTCTTTGAAGTGAGCATGTTTGATGCGATTGGCATTAGCGGTATGAAGAGGCGGTGCTTTCGTTTTACAATAGAAAATCTATTCAGAATACTTGTGCCAACAAGATTTCGTTCAAAAATACCAAATGTTTTTTCACGGTCATATAAAAGGGTATATAAATCCGCATCAGGAAAAATTTCAAGAAGAATTTCTAACACACGTTCGGCACCACCGAACTGATTCAGATAGTCGTGCAAAATCGCCACTTTCATCCCGTTGGAAGTAATTTGTATTTGATTACGACCCCTTGTTTTGTTTTATAACTTTTCATTGGATTACTCAGATATACTGCCGAAATTATGTCCCACAATGTGGGACTAGTTCTAACTGATAATCTTAGTTTGGCGACACTGCATGCACTTTTATAAGCAGAAGGCATAATTGATAGTTTGTTTGAACTGACCCGTTTCTAACGGGACTCATTTCTTATATTGTAAAGAACTATTGCAAGAATTTCAATTTATAATTGACGGAATTTTCAATTTATATTATTATACAGACAACGTTTACAACAATATAAAGGAGATACAAGTGATACGAAAACGAATATATTGCTATAACTTATTTTCAAAATCTACCACATTGGGAAATGGGAACAACGTACGAGCAATTCTTACCATTCCGATTTCAAGGTTTAAGAGGAGTGTTGGCTGCTGCTCGGCAGAAAATTCAGAATTATTAAATGATGAAAATATTGACAA
>JBAZZD010000003.1:0-82911 GCA_041659005.1 Minisyncoccota bacterium
GCAGGACTCTCCCTCGACTAAAGATTCGCCGTCGCTCATCTTTGTCTGGGCACCGCCTCACGATTTCGTCTGCTGACGAAATAACGTTCCGGCGTTCGAGTCCTGAATCGAGACGAGCAGTCGTCTCGATTAAATTAATAATAATGTCGGTCCAGCAGGACTCGAACCTGCAGCCTAGCGTGTATAAGACGCTTGCTCAACCATTGAGCTATGGACCGAGTTTTCTTCTGTGAGTTTAACATTTTCAGCAAACACTTTACAAGTCCCTATAGAACGCAATCCACATAATTTCAATATATATTGAAATTATGTGATAAGATTGATATCTTGAAGAAATAGTGCATAGATTATTTTTTAATATAAAACAAAAAATGTGCTGGCTCACACAGGAGAATTTTTTCTACCTCTTCGTTGCCAATTCTTTAATCGGTAGAATCTTGAAAAAACTTAGACACCTAAAAACGGGATTTACGCTTATTGAGCTTCTTGTAACTATTGCTATCTTGGCAGTGTTAGCAACAGTAACTATTGTAGTTATTAACCCCGGCGAACTTTTAAAACAATCACGAGATGCGACCCGCTTAGAAGATCTTGCGCTTATCAAGCGTGCTATTGGTCTTTATCTTGCAGATGGAACACCTCTTCCATTCACAACAAGTGTTTATGGAGCCACGAGCGAAACAGCGATGGGACAGACAAAAATTGACGGGACTGGTTGGGTACCTCTTGATTTTACGTTAATATCATTTGGATCTCCTATTTCTCGCCTACCAATAGACCCAACAAACAAAAGCCAGTGCCAAGTATCCGGTGTAATATCAACTATAACTGGCCTTTTTACTCAATATCATTCCTGCTTCTATACTTTTACTTTTGATATGGGGGCGACCGGCCTTAATTCTATTACACTAGCAGCGATGCTAGAAAGTCAAAAATACAGACAATCGTACAGCACCAACGGATCTGGTTTTTCTATTTCGTTTCCAACTAAATGAAGTTATTAATAAAAAAAACTTGTGAATTTATTAAAAAAATATGGTTGTATTTTTTTTGTTTGATACTTATTATTTTTCTTTTTTTTAAATTCGGTCCATTATTTTTTTCTCATGGGTTTTTGCCTGGCTGGGATACCTTTCCTCACTACTATGCCCTCCAAAGAACAACTGAGCTATTTTCTTCGTTTCAACTGTTCGGATACGACACATATTGGTTAGGAGGACTTCCTCTTTTGTATTTTTATGGACCATTCTTGTTTTGGGTTGGCGCATTCTTTCATATTATTAGTGGTATTTCTTTAATTTTAGTTTGGAGAATTTTATTATTTCTAATTTTACTTTCTGTTATTTATGCATTTTGGTTTGTGTCTTTTGTATTATGGGGTAAAAAATTTTCATTTTTTGGTATTATCGCTGGTGTTTATTTTTTCTTTTTCGAATATCACTATGGTCCACTTGGCATCGGTTGGCGATCAGTGTTTTCTGCTGGACTTATCTCTTCTTATCTAGGGCTAGCGTTAAACCTTGTTTTTTTTGCACTCTCAATTCGTTTTTTTCAATCAACAAATAAAAAACAACAAAAACGTGCTCTTTTTCTCCTTCCATTTATACTTGCGATAATTATTACTAATAGCATTTTGGGTAGTATTTTTTCCCTTTTGGTTATATTTTCTTTGGTGTTGTGTCTCCTATTTATGAAAAAATGGAATATGCTCGTACGTTTTTTTCAAATACTCGTCTCAGGAATATTGATTAGCGGGTTTTTTCTTGTTCCTTTTTTAAAGCACCTTTCTCTTTCTTCAAGTAGTGCCGCTGGACCTATTTCACAACTACTATTGCCTACACTTCTCCCATTTTTAACTTATAGCCACGAATCACTTACTAACTCGGTTGTTTATTTTTATCTTGCTGCTTTTTTATTTTTTATTTTCTTTTTAAAAAATGTTTTAGAAAAAACGTTTTCTTTGTTCCTCTTTGTTCCATTTTTTACATTTTTTTTCTTTATTGCGGGCGGAGAATTTTTTGCTTTCCTTTTCCCCACGCTTTCACTCCACTACTATCGAGCATTTCCCTATCTCTTATCATTTTTTCTTCTTTTATCACTAGAGGGAATATACATAATTAAAACTAGCAAACAAAAGGGAGGGGTCTTAAATATTCTTATTTATTTATGTGTTATTTTTGTATTAATTCGAGCAATTTTTGTTCCTATTTCATTCGAAAAAAATAACATAACTAATACGGTTCCAATTTTTAGTTTTTTTAGCACAAACCAACCATACGAATTTTCGTTTTCACAAAAACAAGAGGAGGGATATGAGACGCTTATTCAAAAGCTTATAGATTACCATCCCCAGCGAGTATTTGTAGAAAATTATACGTCAAAGGAAAATTTGTATATTGATAAGAAATCACAAATATATCCGCACGAATTAACTACGATGCTCCCCTTAAAAGCTAATATTCCCGTTATTAATGGGCTGTATGTTGAGTCAACTTATCAAAACCCATTCATTCAATATGTCACGGGAAGTATTTCAAAATCAATGACGTGGGGATTTGATTTTCTTTCAAATTTTCTTTCAGAAAAAAAATCATTTGATAAACAATTATCGCGACTTGGACTTTTTGGTGTTGATACAATAATTGCGCATTCACAAACATTTAGAGACGAGCTGAAATATTCTCCGTCAGTAACAAAACTTTTTTCTTTTGAAAACTATGATGTGTATCATCTCAATAGTTTTAGACCGCTTGTTTTTCAAGAAACAAGACCAGTGGGTATGTATTTTGATTTTTCAAAAAATAGAATGGACAATTTTAGAATCTTGTCTTCTTCATTTTTCTTAGACGAAAACTTATTTAATTATCCAATTGCATTTGATTATAAAGAAAGTGCCAACTCATCGTCCTTACAAGACTTTGATTATTTTATATTTTTATCCGATGAGGTTCCCCGTCTAAAAGAGAGGGGCATATTTGATATTCTTATCAATTCAAAAAAACCATTATTCGCGCTTCGCTCAAAAGAGCTAACCAATTATAGTTACGCCTTTCCAAAGAATGTCACCGTTATTGATGTAACATCACAGGACTTTATGAATGAAGTTTCAAGTCTAATTTTCTCTTCCATAAAAGAAATAGAAAAAGAAAAATTGTATATAAGCCCTAGTGATATTCAAATAAACAATCACACTGTTTCATTCCTTGCAAAAACAGATACTCTAAAGGCTCAAAAACAAGAAACAAAGAGTGCGTGGATTATTAATTTATCATATTTTCCAAATTGGGTTAGAAGTAATAATGAAGAAATCTTTTTGGTAAATTCTGGACAAATGTTAACTTTTGCAAAATCGAACAATAATTCTGTGCAAAAAATTGTTATGACATTCGGAAGAAGTAAAGAGGAAATTTGGGGACTTTTTGTTTCATTTCTTGGTGTTTTCTTTCTCTTTCTTCTTTATTTATTTTATAAAAAAGATGACTAAAAACATAATATGAAACTAAATTTGATTTTTGTCTTAAAAAAATATAATATTTAAATGGTTTCGTTTTGGGCGCTTAGCTTAGTGGTAGAGCGTCTCGTTTACACCGAGAAGGTCGGGGGTTCAATCCCCTCAGCGCCCACAAAAAACAAAAACGCACGTATGTGCGATTTTTGTTAATGTAGGCAATGGAACGAAACAATTTATTGTTGAGTGTTCGGGGATTGAACGCCGGAGCATGTGCGAGTTAGCAAACGAGCACGGCGAGGCGGTGCCCAGCCCGAAGGAGTGTGACGGCACGACTGAGAGGCGAGGGCAATCTCAATATGTTTGTATTCACCATTTAGTAAAACAATTAGTTGAGAAAATCCCGATCTCAGCGCCCACACAACAAAAAACAGCCGTTTTGTTCTAAGAAATATCGCGCAGACTGCGTAGGCAGTCGAGCGGAAAGAAAATTTTTAGCAAAAAAATATTCTGGTTCCAAAGAACAAACAGCTGTTGCCCTTAAAAGTTATTTTGCAGTTACCGAATCGGCTGAAACTCCAAGATCTTTAAGAAGTTTATAAAACTCTTCTTGTTCAAGCGTTTCTTTTTCAATAAGCGCCGCCGCAACGCCATCAAGCGCTTTGCGATAGGTGGTCATTATTTTCCTTGCGGTTTGCAATCCTTTTTGGAGATATTCATTAATTTCTCCATCAATAGTAGTTCCTACCGTTTCAGAATAATCTTTATCATTTCCAAATCCCCGCCCCAAAAATGTCATCTCTTGCCCCTTTCCATAGGCGCGTGGCCCAAGTTTTTCACTCATTCCATATTTTGTTACTAATAACTCTGCCATATCGGTTGCTTGCTGAATATCGCTCGAGGAACCAGTAGTGATATCTTTAAATACCGCCTGCTCAGCAGCGTATCCACCCAGTGAAACTGCAATATCTCCAACAAAGTCTGATTTTGTTCTTAAGTGTCGTTCTTCCATTGGAAGTTTTAGTGTGTATCCACCTGCCACGCCACGGCTTACCACAGAGACCTTATGTACTGGATCTGAATTTTTAATAATTGCCGCGACAATTGCATGACCCGCTTCGTGGTATGCGGTCACTCGCTTTTCATGGTCGTTGATAATTCTATTCTTTCGTGCAGGACCAAGTAATACTTTTTCAATCGAATCCAACAAGTCTTCTTGTTCAATAACTTTTCGATTATTTCTTGCGGCAAGAATCGCTGCTTCGTTCATTAGATTCGCAAGTTCCGCCCCAGCAAATCCTGGCGTACGAAGTGCAACCACATGAAGATCAGATGATTTTGAAAGCGGTTTTCCTTTTGAGTGAATGTGCAAAATATCTTCTCTGTCTTTTATATCCGGCATATCGAGTATCACGCGTCTATCAAATCGTCCCGGACGAAGAAGCGCTTGATCAAGAACATCGGGTCTATTTGTTGCGGCAATAACAATCACGCTGGTATCCCGTTCAAACCCGTCCATCTCAACAAGAATCTGATTAAGCGTCTGTTCACGCTCATCGTGTCCACCGCCCATTCCCGTTCCTCGCTCGCGTCCCACTGCATCAATTTCATCAATAAAAACAATTGCAGGTGCCGATTTCTTTGCCATTTGGAACAGGTCACGAACACGAGATGCCCCAACACCAACAAACATTTCGACAAATTCTGATGCTGAAATATGGAAAAATGGAACGTCGGATTCTCCGGCAACAGCACGCGCAAGCATTGTTTTTCCGGTTCCGGGAGTTCCCATAAGAAGCACCCCACGAGGAATTTTTGCTCCCATCGCATGGAATTTTTTTGGACTTTTTAAAAATTCAACAACCTCCCACAATTCTTCTTTTGCTTCTTTGAGTCCTGCGACGTCTTTAAATAAAATTTTGTCTTTTAACGGAGAAAATAATCGAATATTCACCCTCCCAAAAGAAAATGCCTGACTTGCTCCACCTTTTGCTTGGCGAAGCATCCACCAAAGAATAAGTCCCATAATAACCAACGGAATAAGCGTCGGGAGAAGAACCCCCATCCAATATTTCGCCCCACCTTGATCTTCTATCTTTATTTCAATCTTTCCCAATGTACTTGATGAAATTCCATAACTTGATAGGGTTTCTAAGATTCCAACTCCCTGTTCCTTTTTTGATTTTATTTTTGTCCCATCGTTCAGATCAAGCGTAAGGTTGTTTTCTTGTGCTGTTATTGTTTTTACTTCTCCGTTTGCTATTTTCTTTGCCACGTTGCTAATGCTTGTTTCTTCTGGTGCTTTTGATTGCGTATCAAGAATCGCCCCAAAAAGAAGTGTAGTAATAATAAGAAAGATGACCGCAAGTATAATATTTTTCCAAAGTGATTTCATTCTGTTAGAAATAGATCGCAATCATAAAAGAACGCGATTTTTTATTGTTGTTATAATTTCGACTTCGCATAATGTATATAATTCCCGTGAAACAAACATTGTTTCTGATGGAACGTTTTTTACTATACAGTAAAATACAAAAAAAGAAACTCCGCCTATTCATAGGCGGAGTAATTGTTTATTTATTTCGAGCTCCCAAAAAGAAGAGGGGGATATTTACATCCAATGATTCATAGTTATAAATTACAAGATAAAATTTTCCTTTTTTATCAATGAATAGAGACGGAGATATTTCTCCATCATTATTTTCACGTTTTGCGACGGATGCGCCAGCGACGATGCAAACCATATTCATTCGAATTTTTTCTTCAAAAACAAGATCCATCAATTCACATCCAGTGCAATTTCGATACCCAAGAAAATTCATTTCTTTCCTCGCAAGTGCTTCTTGCCCTTTTAAGAAAGGGAATAATTTTATCATATATTTTCCCTTCACTTCATTTTTGTGCGGAAAATAATTAAGCTCTTTTTCGCCTAATGATTCTGATAAAAGCGACCGCATTGTTGCACGTCGCACAAGCTCTTGAAATGTTCCCTCTTTTGCTCGCACTAAAAAATTTAATCCCACTTCTTTTTGCAACATCTCAAAAATTTTGTCTTGTCCTCGAGAATCAAATGAAATAATTCTCGGTATAATAAATGAATAAACAAAATGAAAAATTCTATTCATTTTATTTCTCTCAGTCATCTCTCCCATGTCTTTTTCCTTTCAATTAATTGTTAATGAATATCTTTGTTGTACAGCAACTCAAAAGAAAATACAACAAATCCCCTTAAAATAGGGGATTTGGGAAAATTATTATTTTCTTATTTCACTAATTTCAAATTTATTCTTCGCTCTTCTGGCTTGATACTTTCAACAACAAATGTGTATTCTTTTTGAGGTATTAATTCCTTTTTCATTTCCTCTGCTCCTCCGAAATCAGTTACGTGCACATATCCCTGTGTTTCTTTGTCTATATTTATTACCGCTCCAAATGGATTAAACATATACACTGTTCCTTGAACAGTTAATCCCTCTTTGTATCGCTCGGCACTTGCAGCCCAAGGATCTTCTTTTAATACCTTGATAGAAAGTGAAATTTTGCCATCTTTTATTTCCATTATTTTTGCCTTGATCACCTCATCAATCTTCACAATTTCTTTTGGGTTTTCTACAACACAATAATCAAGTTCCGACACGTGAATAAGGCCCTCAACTGATGGGTTGTCTACAAATTTCACAAACACTCCAAAATCAGCCACCCCTGAAACAATTGCTTCAATAACTTGCCCAACGGAGTAATTTTTTACTAACTCGCGAGAAGAAATTTCCACCGCTTCTTTTTCTGAGACAATGAGCTTTCCATTTCGTTGATTTGCATCAATTATTTTTACAATAATTTCTTCTCCAACAAGTTTTTGAAGTGCTGATGCAATATCTGTCCTGTCTCCTACGCCAATTTTAGGATAATGATCAATCGATAGTTGCGAAACAGGAAGAAACGCTCCTACTCCTCGAATATTTACAATAAGTCCACCCTTGTTGTATCCGGTTGGCTTAACAGCGAACGCTTCATCTTTCCCTTTCAGCTCATCAATCTCCTGCCACGCCTTCTGGCGCCCAGCTTCAGTAAGTGAAAGCTCAACATACCCTTCTCCATTATCAATTTCAACAACCTTCCCATTAATTACCCCTCCACACTCAACAGATCTTACAAGATCACGCGCATTTTGTAATTCACCTCTATATACAACACCAGTCCCATTCTTTCCAAGATCAAGAAGAATACGGTTCGAACTTTTTTCTATTATTTTTCCCTCCACAAGGTCTCCAACCTTCAAAGGGGAGAATAACTGAGGCGCAGTTTTTACTAATTGCGCGAGCATCAGCATTCCATTCTTTACTATATTCATACCGCATTAGAATACGTGTTTTAAGAAAAAAAAGCAACTTTAATAGGCAATAAAAGGTTATTTTAAAAATACACAAGACGAATAACCAAAACTCAATCGTCAGTCTCCACATCTCCACTATTCAAATATTTATTTTTTTGACATATACTACTCATGATATGGTTATTACACACCAAGGAGGAAACTATTTTAAAATACAAGCTGGCGATTATGCGGTACTTATTGATCCTGAAAATCAACGATCATTTAAAGGTGCCCAAGTAATTATAAATACAGTCAAGCCAACACTTGTAGAGCAACAAGAAGGAGAGGGTGCCCCGGTTTGGATTGAACACCAAGGGGAGTATGAAATTGGTGGCGTCCGTATTCATGGATATTCCTGTGGATGGAATGAAAAAGCAAAATGTGAAAATACCGCATATCGCATCACTTTTGACAATATTTCGATTGCGATATTGGGTCACTTGTTCGCAGAACTTGATCCGAAAACCGTTGGGGTGCTTACCGATGCTGATATTTTGATTGTGCCCGCAGGCGGAACTCCATTTCTTGAAATCACAAAAATTGCAAAACTTATTCGTCAATTAGAACCGGGGATTGTTATTCCCTCACTCACAGAAAAACCACTCGCGCTTCTTAAGGAACTAAATCGCGAAGCAAAACCGGAGGAGAAACTTACCATAAAGAAAAAGGAAATTGAACCAAAGGCCATAAAAGTGGTTTGGTTACAATCATAACGTTTTATGAAACAGGTGGTCACTAAGCATATTGAAAAAATACGTCACGCAAATGACACCGTGAAGCGTTGGTGGATCATTGGTGCAACCACAATCGTTATGTGTGCAATTATAATTTTGTGGATTATATATATCAGCGCAACACTACCACAAACGAGACTATCAAATAGTACCGTTAGTGCCACGGACAATTCCAATACTTCACAGATAGAATCAAAAAAAAAGAACCCATCACTTTTTGGAACCATAATAGAAGGAGTAAAAATTACTTCAAATAATACATTGGACTCATTTCGTTCATTTGGAACACAATTCTCAAAAGGAATACAGGGCGCAATTGATTACACTACAAAGAAGGAAATTATAATAAAAAAAGAACCCCAAAAGGCACCATTTATACCAAATGACCCAGAACCATTAGAACCAACACAATTACCATAATAGTATGAAAAAAGAAGAAAAAAATATTGAAATAGTACACGAGTCAATCCAACCACAAGAAATCACCGACGAATTACAAAAATCATATTTAAGTTATGCAATGTCCGTTATTGTCTCGCGTGCTCTTCCCGATGTACGTGATGGATTAAAACCAGTACAACGCAGAATATTGTGGGGAATGTGGGACATGGGACTCACGCATACCACAAAATTTAAAAAATCAGCAAATGTAGTTGGAGAAGTTATGGGAAAATATCACCCGCATGGAGATCAAGCTATATACGACTCAATGGCACGTATGGCTCAAGATTTTTCCCTTCGTTATCCACTAGTAGACGGACAGGGAAACTGGGGATCAATAGATGGTGATGCGCCAGCAGCAATGCGTTATACGGAAGCGCGTCTTACAAAAATTTCCGCCGAACTATTAACTGATGTAGAAAAGGGGACGGTTGAATGGAATCAGAACTATGACAACTCGCGTGTTGAGCCAGCATTTTTCCCCGCGAAACTTCCACACCTCTTATTAAACGGAACTGTTGGTATCGCTGTTGGTATGGCGACTTCCATTCCACCACATAACTTACATGAAATTATTAATGCGGTAATGCATCTTGCAAAACATCCTGACGCGTCAACAAAAGATTTGATGCAGTTTGTTCCTGGGCCAGACTTTCCAACCGGAGGTGTGATTTTTGACAAAAAAGCGCTTGAAGAAGCATACGCAACAGGACGTGGATCAGTAACTATTCGTGCTGTTGCAGAAATTGAAGAACGAAAAAGCGGGAGTTTCCAAATTATCATTACCGAAATTCCCTATCAGGTAAACAAATCGGATCTTATTACAAAAATGGCGGAACTCGCCCAAGAAAAACGCATTGAGGGGATCAAAGATCTTCGAGATGAGTCAGACAGAGATGGACTTCGAATTGTTGTAGAGTTAAAAAATGATGCGGGACCGCAAAAGGTTTTAAATCAACTATTTCAATATACTGAGCTTCAAAAGAATTTCTATTTTAATATGTTGGCACTTGAGAATGGAATTTCACCAAGAATTTTTTCATTAAAAGATGTTCTCTCTGCATATCTTGACCACCGAAAAATTATGGTGCGCAAGAGAACAGAATTCGATTTAAAAAAAGCTGAAGAACGCGCGCATATTCTTGACGGACTCGCAACCGCACTCGATGTTATCGATAAAATAATTGAAACAATCAAGAAATCAAAAGACAAGGAAGAAGCGCGTGCCAACCTGATGAAAAGGTTTAAACTTTCTGAAATACAGGCAAATGCGATTCTCGAAATGCGCTTGCAGTCACTCGCGGCACTTGAAAGAATAAAAATTGAGGACGAATTAAAGGAAAAGAAAAAATTTATTGCTGAGTGTAAGGCAATTCTAAAATCAGATGAACGAATTATCGGCATAATCACCGAAGAACTCATTGGACTTAAAACGACATACCCGAGTGAAAGAAAAACAAAACTTGTTTCCTCTGGAATCAAGGAATTTAAGGAAGAAGACCTCATTCAAAACGAAGAGGTGATTGTGACCCTAAGCCAAGATGGATATATCAAGCGAATGCCACCAACGGTATTTAAGGCACAACGGCGGGGAGGAAAGGGGTTGATCGGTTTTGAATTAAAAGAAGAAGATCAAATACACAAAATTATCACCGCCAATACCCACGATAATATTCTTTTCTTCACTGATAAAGGACGGGTATTCCAAACAAAGGTGTATGAAATTCCCGTTGCGTCACGAACGTCAAAGGGGAAATCAGTACATAACTTCCTTACACTTCCGCCGAATGAAAAAATTTGCTCGGTGGTAAATTATGAAGGTGTTGAGGGTGGAAAGCGTGGAGAGGGAAGTGGATTTCTCGTTATGGCGACACGAGATGGAATTATCAAAAAAACAGACTTTAAAGATTTCTCTAGTGTCAGAAGAACTGGAATTATCGCTATTACCTTAAAAGGTGAAGATGCGCTTCAGTGGGCAGATCGCTCCTCGGGAGAAGACGAAATTATTCTTGTAACGGCTGACGGACAATCAATTCGATTTAAAGAAAAAGATGTGCGCGCAATGGGAAGAACTGCGTCAGGAATCAAAGCAATACACTTAAAAGGAAAGGATGTCGTTGCTGGATTTTCTATAATTACAAAAGGAACAAAATCTGATATCCAATTTCTTGTCATCATGGGAAATGGATATGCAAAACAAACCCCAATCAAAGAATATAAAGTACAAAAACGTGGGGGAAGTGGGATTCGTACTGCCAAGACAACAGATAAAACAGGAAAAGTGGTCGCCGCACACATTATTGATGGAAACGCGGAAGAGGTAATTGTATTTTCATCAAAAGGACAAGTAATTCGAACAAAACTTTCAGACATCCGCGTCACTGGACGCGCAACACAAGGAGTAAAAATGATGAATCTTGATGCGGGGGACTCAATTATGGGGATTGTCGCATTATAAAAATCAATAGAATTATTTGCACCACATTATTTAGAATAATGTGGTGGTGCGCTATAATTAAATATAATGCATTTCTGTAGACAGACACAGACCGTTAGAAATAATTCTAAAAACGGAATGTGGTTTTAATGGTATATCTAAAAACGTAATATTAAATTATGAATCAAAACAAAATGTCGCAATCAAATACAAATTACTTCTAACTGGATGAACAAATCACGAACACTCATTATTGGTGCGGTCGCAATTGGAATAGCACTTTTTGTTCTTATTCTTGTTGGGGTACTTCCTGGACTTAATAGTAATGAGGTGAAAAATAATCCGATTTCTATCTCTGTCTGGGGTATAGGAAATGATAATGAATTTTTTGTTAGTTCCGCGGAAATATTAAGAACCGAATACCCAAACTTCTCTGTTCAGTATCGTGGATTCTCTGATGAAGAGTCTTATAACTATGCACTTAGTGAAGCTTTTTCGCTTGGAAAAGCACCAGACATTATTATGGTTTCGAATGCTGATATTCCAAAAATGAAGAGTAAGATTGCGCAAATTCCTCAACAGTACATTACACAACTTCAACTCCAGCAAACATTTCCAGAAACAGTGTGGAGATATGATTTTGCTGATAAAAATGGTGTTTATGCGCTCCCATTTACCATTGATACATTAGTGCTTTTCTACAATCGAGACATATTAGGAAATGCTGGATTTGTGTACCCACCAGAAACATGGGAATTACTAGAAGAAATGATCCCCACGCTTACAAAAAAGAATGCAACGGGGACACTTGAACAATCAGCAATTGCTCTCGGTGGAACTGAACAAACAATTGCACACGCTTCAGATATTCTTGCCTCACTTATGCTTCGTTCAGGAACAAAAATGGTAAGTGATGATTTTTCTCGAGCTTCATTTAATAGTAAGGAAGGGGAAACGGCGCTTCAATTTTATACAAAATTTTCTGATCCAAAATCAAAAATATATACATGGAATGAAACAATGTCCTACTCACTTGATGCGTTTGCGTCAGAACAAGTCGCAATGATTATTGGATACGAGCGCGATATAAAAATATTACGTGAAAAAAATAAAAATCTTAATTTTGGAATTGCTTCAATTCCACAACCAAAGTCAGCGACAAAAACACTAACATATCCTTCGTATTACGGATATGCAATTACTCAACAATCAAAACAAAAGGCAATTGCCGCAACATATTTAGTTCGTGCCACACTTGATAAAACAACAGCACAAAAATATGTAGAAAAAGTAGGGGGAACACCAATTCTCCTTTCACTTATTAATGAAAACATCAGTTCTACCGATAAGAGCGTCTTTGCGCGTCAGGCTCTTGTTGCACGCGGGTATCCACAAATCGATTCAATTGAAATTAGAACTATATTTTCAGAGATGATCCAGTTAGTTATCTCGGGAACAAAAACTATTGTGGAGGCACTAAATGAGGGGCAAACAAACGTGAATAAACTTTTTTCACGAATAAGGTTATAATAACTATATGAAAGTTTCTCTTTTTGTCTCTGTTGTATTGGTCTTGTTTTTTATATTTATCCCATCACTTTCACTTGCTGCGGACCCACCTTCAATATTTAGTGGAATTAATATCTGGCAAAACGCCTACTGCGGAAGCACTAGTAGTCCAATTACAAGCACGGAAGGACCAAAAGGTCCGTGCGGATTCTGCGATGCTATTATCATTGCGTCAAATGTGATGCGATATATGTTCGAACTTGTTTTTTATATTCTTTTTCCTGTGTTCTTTGCTTGGGGCGGGATACAGTTTATGATATCCCAAGGAAACCCAAGTAAGATAAAACAGGCAAGACAAATACTTATCAGCACCGTAATAGGATTTGTAATTGCAGCGGCTGC
The DNA here is from genome assembly GCA_041659005.1 of Minisyncoccota bacterium. Lineage (GTDB taxonomy): Bacteria > Patescibacteriota > Minisyncoccia > UBA6257 > GWB1-50-10 > LiPW-41. Next base: position 13,347 of record JBAZZD010000003.1, read on the forward strand.
GTGGCTTATTATTGGCCTTTTGTTTCACTTAATGACGAATCTCTCTAGTACAAGTTCACCAGACCCAAATAGTGTTAACTCAATTAATCCGTGGAATAAAATAGAATGTTAGTCTATATTAATTACATATTATGAAAAAATATATTATCTTCTTTTCCCTTTTCTTTTTCCCATTATTTGTTTTTGCAACAACAACCGTTGAATTTCCTAATCTACTCGGCAACGCAACTTTTGGGGGCATTCTTTCAAAGCTCCTAATAATTGCAATGTGGTTTGGGGCAGTGATCCTCACCGGTCTCGTTGTGTGGTCTGCGTATGTACTTATGTTCTCTAAAGGAGATCCAGCGGAGATAAAAAAGGCAAAAGCAATGTTATTGTACGGCGTTATTGGCTATGTTATACTTCTTTTTGCAGATGCGATTCGCTTGATTATATTGAATCTTCTCGCATAAAAGGTCGGATACTAACACATATTTGATACAAATCTGTTATATATATATGAATAAAATTTCAAAAGTGGCAGTTGTCGGATTTTCACTCCTTACTCCTGCACTTGTAATGGCACAGGGACCGTTATCATCAGTAGATACTGTTGGTGGATTAATTGGAAAGGTAAATAATTTTGTTAAATTGGCCGTTTCAATCCTTTTTGTGCTTGCGTCCATCTTTATTATCATTGCCGCGTTTAAGTATTTGACCGGAAAAGGAGATCCAGCGGAGATAAAAAAGGCACAAGCCATGATTGTATGGGCAATCGTCGCAATGATTGTAGCACTTTTCGCATGGGCAATTCCTAAAATCGTCATAAACTTTATCGGAGCAACTGGCGTGAGTACAATAGAGAGTACTTCGTTCTAAGATAAAAAACACTCCTGTAACCGCGGGGGTGTTTTTTATTGGAAAAATTCGACCCTGCTTAACAACGAAAACATGAAATACATCTCCTTGTCATTCTGAGGGAGTAAAATAACCAAAGGATCTCAATAAAAGGACTTAGGGTTTGAAAAGAATATGATTACACACTAAAGTAAACCATGTTATGCCGAGGTGGCGGAATTGGTATACGCGCACGGCTTAGGACCGTGTGGGGCAACCCATAGGAGTTCAAGTCTCCTCCTCGGCACCAGAATGGAAAAAAAAACACATTTTATTCTTTATGGAATATTATTGCTAAGCATACTTCTTCATGCGTGGCGGCTTCCAATACCAAGTCACGCCATGTTTGATGAGGTACATTACGCGACATACGCAGCTGATTATAGAACGAATACACCGTTTTTTGATGTACATCCTCCGCTTGGAAAATTTATCTATTCTATTCCACTCATTTTTTTGTCAAAGGAATCCTTAATAGAGTCACCATTTATTGAGCCTTCCCCAAATACACCAGTCGTATACAAGATAACAAATCGTTCATTTTCAAGATTCCCATACATTCCACTCCGAATCACAAGCGCGTTTTTTGGAACCTTGTTGGTTCTTTCTGTATTTTTATTTATACGAGAGCTTACCAAAAGTAATACCATTGCACTACTTTCAGCATTTTTTGTAACACTAGAAAATTCAATTCTTGTTGAAACACGATTTATTTTTCTTGATGGTATTTTTCTAACATTTTCGTTTTTAGCGCTGTGGCAATTTTTAAAACAAAAGGATTCTGGGGTCTACTCAGGAATTCTTTGGGGGTGCACACTTGCAACAAAGCTTGTTGGAATTATCTTTCTTCCATTTATTTTGTTTCAAAAAGTAGATTGGTGGAAAAAATGGAAATTTGTTACAGTAGGATTCTTTACTCTTGGAACTCTCTGGATCGGAATTCAATTATCTGCATTCCCAACAGATAAATGGTACGAATTTACAAAAATGGTCAATACTGATGTTGCAGAAACAATTCCGCACATTCCACAAAAATTATCTCTTGTAGATAAATCCGTGTTAAAAAGTTATCTTTTTTTGAATGAAATTTCTTGGTCCACAAATGGATACACCACAATTCAGGCGCACAATCCATCAGAAAGCAAGTGGTTTGAGTGGCCATTTATGATCGGATCATTCTGTTATGGCGAACGCGCATTTCCTATCTGCCTAATTGGAAACCCAGCATTGTGGGGATTTGGATTTTTAGCAGTTCTGTGGACAATCCTTTATATAGCAATTAAAAAACTGAGAAAACAAAAAGTAAGCACAATAGTAACATCTCTTTTTTTGGGATACGCATCCGTTCTCCTTCCTTTCGCAATAATTCCTCGTTATAAATTAATTTGGCAATATTTTCCCGCACTTATATTTTCGTTGTGTTTGGCTGCGTATTGGATTGTTACATACAACAATACATTAGGAAAAAGATATCGCATATTTTCTTATATACTACTCCTATCAATTGTGTGCCTTGGTTTCCTCTCTGTTTCTCCTACAACATTTGGAATTCGCTAGGTCTTCTTCCTTTTTCTTCCATGGAATGCCTCATGAACCTCATGAAGCTCTTTATTGGTAAGATGGGTGTACATTTGCGTCGTTGAAATGTTTGCATGCCCTAACATTTCTTGAACTGAACGGAGATCGGCTCCGTTTATTAATAGGTCGGTCGCGAATGAATGTCGAAGCTGATGGGGATGGACCCGTTTTGATATGCCCGCTTTCCGTGCATAAAAATCTACAAGACGTTGCACGGCACGAGGAATAATTCGTCCCGTAACACTTCCTGATCTTGAAAGTGATATAAATAATGCCTCCTCGGTATCGCCACGTTTATCTAGATACTCTTTTAAATTCTTTTTTGCAGAGTCTGAAATAAATACCACTCGCAACTTCTCTCCTTTTCCTCGCACTGAAAACTCACCACGACTAATATCAATATATCGACTCAACGAACAAAGTTCAGACACGCGAAGCCCAGTAGAAAATAGCATCTCTAAGATTGCTCTGTCACGAAGAATGCGCAAAGATGCTCCTTCGGGAGCATTAAGTAATCGTTCTAGTTCTGCATAATCAAGCACTTCAATATCACGCCGTGCGATTTTTGGAAGTTCTATTGTTTCTGGGGGCAATACTTTTATTCCACGTTTAATGCAATATTTCAAAAGATTTCTAATCGCAATAACATAATAGCTTTGAGTTACTTTTTTTGTATTTTCACGAGAAAGTTGCACACGGAAACTCCGTACTGAAGTGTCGGTAATATCTGAGATTTTCTTGATCCCTTGATCTCGCAAAAATCGAGAAAGATATCGTTCGTAATTTTCTCTTGTTTTAGGTGAACGATTTTTTTCAATTTCTAAATAATCAAGATATTCTTTTACAATTTTCTCTGCTTCATCCATCCCGTTAGAAAACTAGCCAATTATTATTTCGACATTTTTCGTAGATTAATTTTATAAACATATTCTGTGTTAGTTCAAAGACATATTTGCTTCTAACGGGACAAGTTGTATATATTATATTCTAACTAAAAATATTGTGCGACAAAACAAGTTGAAAACCGATGTATTTTGTTACTTTTTCCTATTCCTAATTTTCAAAAATTAAGCAATAAATGAGTTATATTCCCAATAAGTCGCCCTACCTACCACACAAAGTGAATAAATCCCCACTTTTTAGAGACTAAACCTCTAAAGTCTCCAAAAAGTGGGGATTTATGAATGAAAAATTGACTTATTGTGGCTTTCGTAGTAACATAGCATCATATGCTTACGAAGAGGAAAAAGCAGACAGCAATAAAAGATTTTCAGGTACACGATACCGATACCGGTTCAGCAGAAGTACAAATTGGACTTCTTACTAAACAAATTAAAGCACTTGCTGATCACCTAAAGAAAAACTCAAAAGATCATCACTCACGGCGTGGACTTCTCATGATGGTAGGAAAGCGACGCAGATTTTTGCAGTATCTTAAGAGAACTGACGAAAAGAAATATGATAAACTCGCAAAGAAACTCGAACTCGAAGCGTAATACTAGTACAAACACAGAAAATCCCGTATTCCTACATCAAAGAATCGGGATTTTTATTGATGCTCAAAATATTTACCACTCAGCAAAACACCTGTATCACTCGCGAGTCAATTTTTCTGAATTAGTAAAGTTTCTTACGGGAAATAGAACACTCGCTCGTGCAGTTGCCTATGTTGCAAAAAGCGATCCTAATACCGGAGAGGAATCATTTTTTGATGCGCTACGAAAATCAGGATTTGAACTCCGAATGAAAGATCTTCAGATTTTTTCAGATGGAACAAAAAAAGCAGACTGGGATGTTGGAATGGCAGTTGATGCAATCCGCATGGCTCAATCACTTGATGTAATTATATTAGTAACTGGCGACGGAGATTTTATTCCACTTGTTGAATATCTCCAGGTCGGATTAGCGAAACGAGTGGAGGTTGCGGGGTTCTCAAAAACAACTTCAGGACAATTAAAAGAGGTAGTAGATAGGGTTATTGAACTTGAAAACATTCCAAAAATTTTACTTTCAATACATGCACGGCAACCGAAACGAAAAATAAAGAAATAAAAGCGATTTATTCGCTTTTATTTTAACTTTCAAGTATCCTAACATGGTATGAATTTAGAGAAAAAACAGTTTCAAACTACGCTCCAAGGCGCACCCGTGACGATCGAGGTGTCCCGTCTTGCTGGGCAAGCAAATGCTGCGGTGATCGGTCGCTATGGCGATACCACGGTTCTTGCAACAGTCGTAATGGGAAAAAGAGATACAACACTTGATTATTTTCCACTCTCAGTTGATTATGAAGAGCGATTTTATGCTGCGGGAAAGATATTAGGAAGTCGTTTTATCCGCAGAGAGGGACGACCATCAGACGATGCAATACTTTCTGGGCGACTTATAGACCGAACCATCCGTCCATTATTTAATCCGCGCCTTCGCAGAGAAATTCAAATCACTATTACGGTTCTTACATACGACGAAATCCATGACCCGGAAGAAATTGGGCTTCTTTCTGCCTCTACCGCTCTTTTAATTTCTGACATTCCTTGGGATGGTCCAGTTGCGGGAGTTCGAAGAGAAATAAAAAAAGGAGGCAACGAAAAAACATATACCTCCTTCTTTTCAGGAACAAAAGATTTTATCAACATGGTTGAATTTTCTGGAAAAGAAATAGATAAGGGAACTCTTAAAACGGTATTTACTGATTCTCACGAGGAAATAAAAAAACTTATTGTATTCCAACAGGAAATTGCGAAAGAAATTGCGAAAGAAAAATCAGATGTGCTGATTCCAGAACCAAGCGAGGAAGCAAAAAATATGGTGCGCACATTCCTTCGTGGAAAAATTGAAGAAGCGCTTCGTTTGCGAAGTGTTGAACAACTAAAAAATGATATGTTTGAACACCTTCATACATTAGAAAATAATGATGAGGCACTCAGATATGGGGAATTTCTTTTTGAGACAGAAGTGGATACATTTGTTCACGACTACGCACTGAAAGAAGGGAAGCGCGTAGACGGGAGAGCATTTGATGAAATTCGTGACCTTCTTGCAGACGTGAAAATTCTTTCGCGCATGCACGGCTCAGGACTTTTCATTCGTGGAGAAACACAGGTGCTCGCCGTTGCAACTCTTGCTTCGCCAGCCCAGGAACAATTGATAGAAACAATGGAAGCAACAACGAAGAAACGATTCATGTTGCATTACAATTTTCCAAAATTCTCAACCGGAGAAGTTGGGCGAGCACGCAGCCTAGGACGCAGAGAAATAGGACATGGTGCGCTTGCCGCAAAAGCCATTGAACAGGTAATTCCATCTAAAGAGGAATTTCCATACACCATCCGTATTGTTGCTGAAACACTTTCTTCAAATGGATCATCATCAATGGCATCAACATGTGCCGCAACACTTGCGCTCATGGATGCGGGAGTTCCAATAAAAAAACCAGTTGCGGGGATTGCAATTGGACTTATGACAGGGGAAAAGGGAGATTACAAAATACTTACCGATATTCAAGGGCCAGAAGATCATTATGGCGATATGGATTTTAAAGTGACTGGAACCGATGAAGGTATTACTGCAGTACAAATGGATGTAAAAATCGGTGGTATTAATCCAGAAATTTTTGAAAACGCAATCAACGCGGCAGAAAAAGCGCGAACTCAAATTCTTGAAGTAATGAAAAAGGTAATAAGTGCCCCGCGAAAAGAACTTTCTCCATATGCACCACTCATAAAAATGATTTCTATCAATCCAGAGAAAATTGGAATGATAATTGGTCCAGGTGGAAAAACAATAAATGGAATTATTGCAAAATGTGGAGGAAACATTTCTATTGATATTGACGAAGACGGAACTGTATTTGTTTCAGGAAATGATCACGCAGGCGTATTGAAAGGACTTAGTGAGGTAGAATCACTTTCTCACGAGTATAAAATAGGAGAAATTGTTGAAGGTCCGATTGTACGCATTCTTGAATTTGGAGCAATTGTTGACCTAGGAGGAGGACGAGATGGAATGATTCATGTTTCTGAACTCAAAGAAGGATTTGTAAAAAAAGTTGAAGATGTTGTAAAACTTGGTGATAGAATAACTGCAAAAATAATTCGTGCAGAAGAAGGAAAAATTGGTCTTTCAATTAAGGCAATGAAAGATTTACAAATAAAATAATGTTTTGCTTCTCAATCCCCGCCAGTCGGCGGGGATTGTTTATTTTTGGTTGTGGGTTATTGGTTATTTGCTATACTATAAGCAATGGCAGACTATCAATTTCCGGGTCAAAATCAATGGTCGGAAAAACCAACAATTGGAACTGGTGAAGGTGAGTCACCGCTCGTGCCCGCGCCGCAAAACGAAATTACGATGCGAACTATGGCGTCTGATGCCACATCAATAAAAGAAATGGGGGGCGGCGACCCGCGTCCTTATGTTCCAAACGTTACACCAATTTCACAAACGCAACCGGTTCAAAAAGCTCCGGAAATATCAAATCCAGAAATTCAGAAAATAAATTCTCAACAAACCACAGAAATTCCCGTAATTCCAATTTCTCCAAAAAAAGGTGGGGGCATGTTCATTGTCATTGCCGTCGTCATTATCATTTTAGGATTAGGGGCAATTGGATATTTTTATGTGTATCCTCAATTTATTTCTCAGGGTAATACAGAAATAATAACTGAGACTCCGCAGACAAATGAGCCAATAGTACCAGCGGTAATAGAAACAACAACCGAAACAACTTCTACCACATCAACCGTGCCGGCCATTGAGACTCCTCCAGCCACAGGACTTGTTGGAAGTCATGCCTCTCTGTTCAAAACACCAGCAGATTTTTCTTCAGAAACAACACTTTCGTCAGAAACTGTAGCCGCAATAAAAGAAGCGTGGAAGGGAACAACAGTGGAGGTTCCAGTATTCAAAGAAACCGTATTTAAAAATACTACTGGGGCAATTATTGGAGAATCAAAACTTATTCCTTTGTTTCTTCCTTCATTTATTACTGCCTCGTCTTCGCTATTATTTGAAGAAGATTTCACGCTGTTTACCTACACCGACCAAAAAGATGTGTGGCCAGGAATAATTCTTAAAGCCAAAAAGGATTCACTTGTATCAGCAAAAGAGGAATCAAAAAAAATTGAGTCAAATCTAGATTGGCGCTCGTTATTCATGCTTGACCCAGGAAAAGAACAAACGTGGAAAGATGGCAAGGTGAGTACGACTCCCGCACGCTATATCTCATTTGCAACGAAAGGAAACTCGCTTAGTTATACGTGGTTTGATGATATACTTCTTATAAGCACAAACTACCAAGGAGCACAGGACGCAGCAAAGAAACTTGGTTTCTAACACGAACATATACGAGTATGCGCAACGCGCAAAAAGAATGGAATCAAATTGCCGCGGAATACGATAAAAAAATCGTACGCGGTGATTTTTTTAGAAAAACAATTCTTGATCCAGCCCTTATTGGTGAAATGGGTGACGTAAATACACAAAAAATCCTTGATGCTGGTTGCGGGCAGGGATACTTTTCAAAGGTACTTTCTGATCTTGGGGCGCACGTAGTCGGAATTGATGTTTCTGATTCGCTTATTACAATAGCGAACGATAGATATAAATCTTCCAACACACTTTCATTTCGTGAGTGTGATATGAATAAATCACTTCCTTTCATTGACGACTATTTTGATGCCATCCTCTCAAACATGACGTTTATGGACATTGAGCATCCAGACGTTGCACTCAAAGAATTTGTGCGTGTAGGGAAAAATGGTGGAAGTATTATTGTCTCGATTCTCCATCCTATATTTACCAGTGGGAAAATATATACTCCTTTTATAGAATATATAAAAAGAAGAGAATCATCATTTTTAATAAAACAATATAAAAAGCAGAGATCACTTGAATGGAATATACCTGGAACCACACACGCGACCACTACATTTCATCGTCCATTAGAATATTATATAAATCTCTTTTCTAAAAACATAACGCTCTCACATATGCACGAATTGACACTTCCCAATACACATAAAGAAAATGGTTTTTATAAAATGTTGCATACAATTCCAATGTTCTTAATTCTTAAGGGGACTATCAACAAATAGTGCATTTGCATTTGGGCGAGATACAAAGTATTTTAAATATATGAGTTTTTCAAAAGAACAAACAGAGGAGCTTAAAATAAAACTTCTCGAAGAAAAAAAGAGAATTCTTTCACACTTAAAAAGTGCAAAAAAGAGTTCTGGTTTTGGTGGGGGAGCCGAAGACCCTGAGGACGAGGCAGATGAGACAGAAGAGTTTGCAAATTATCTTGGCGTTGAACAGATTGAAGAAAATTCAATCCACGAAATTGACGTTGCGCTCGACAAAATGACTGATGGATCATACGGAATATGCGAACAGTGCGACCAAGACATTTCTTATGAATTACTTTCTATTCAACCAGAATCAAAGTTGTGTAAACAATGCAAACTTGCCGGAAAATAACTTATGAGTGTTCCAAAGATTTTCTCTGCAGAACTCGAGGGAATTGACGCGGAACTTGTTGAGGTTGAGGCCGACTTACATGTCGGTCTCCATTCATTTAATATTGTCGGATTAGCAGATAAGGCGGTCTCAGAAGCAAAGGAACGAGTTGACTCAGCTTTAAAAAATTCAGGAATAAAACCTCCATCTAAAGAAAATAGAAAAATAACGATAAATCTCGCTCCCGCAGATACAAAAAAGGCTGGATCCCGTTTTGACCTCGCAATTGCACTTGCATATCTACTCGCAAGTGAACAGGTAAAACCATTTAATACAACAAAATCACTTTTTATTGGAGAATTATCACTTGATGGAACATTACGTCCTATTTCTGGCGCTTTAAATGTTGCACTTCTCACAAAACGGATTGGACTCACCTCATTATTTCTTCCGGCACAATGCGCAGAAGAAGCTGCTATTGTCGATGGAATTACCATTTATCCAGTAAAAACGCTCTCTGAGCTTATTGAGCACATTGAAACAAGAAAACGAATACAATCACTAAAACATACTGCGGTTACCCAAGCCTATCCGCAAACAACAACAATGAGTGAAGTGCGCGGGCAAGAAGGGGCGAAACGTGCATTAACCATAGCAGCAGCTGGAGGACATAATGTACTTATGAGTGGCACGCCTGGAACGGGAAAAACGATGCTTGCAAACGCATTACAAAGCATACTTCCACTTCCATCACTAAAAGAACAGATTGAAATTACTAGTATTTGGAGTTCTGCTGGACTTACTCAGAGTCGCTCATATATTAAGAACCGCCCGTTTCGCGCCCCACATCACGGAGCGTCACCATCAGCAATTTTGGGAGGAGGAACAAATCCGCGAGCGGGAGAAATTAGTTTAGCCCATCGTGGCGTTCTGTTCCTTGATGAACTTCCAGAATTTCGTCGCGATGTATTAGAAGGACTTCGCCAACCACTTGAAGAGGGGAGAATATGTGTTGCTCGCGCGAAAAAGGCGCTTTCGTTTCCCGCACGATTTATACTTATTGGCGCGATGAATCCATGTCCATGTGGATATTTTGAATCAAACGAAAAAGAGTGTACGTGCACCGCGCATGATGTATTACGGTATCGTAAAAAACTTTCAGGACCTCTTCTTGATCGGTTTGATATTCACATAACAGTTCCGCGCGTCCCCATTGAAGAGTTGCGGAGACCTCGAGAAGAGAATGACGATACACAATTTCGCTCATGTGTTGCTCGCGCACGAGAAATTCAACAAAAACGATTTGAAAAGTCAGATCTTCCAATACACACAAATTCTGAAATGCGCTCAAAAGATACGGAATTATTCGCAAATCTTTCTGACGATGCTGAATTATTTCTAAAAAAGATTCTCGAAAGAAATATCCTTTCCACTCGTGGATATTATAGGATACTTAAGGTTGCAAGAACTGTCGCCGACATTGAATCATCAGAAGAGATAAAAAAAGAACACCTTGCTGAGGCGTTCCAATATAGAATACAAAGTGACTAAATCCCGTTAGAGATAATATAATTGAAAAATATTTCTAACAAGCCCAAATAAAAATTATTGAAGTACAAAGGGGTTTTTTGCTCCAATAACTTCAAAGTGCACGTGGCATCCATTTACCGACTCCGCATTTCCCGTATTTCCCATCGTTCCTAAGGTCTGTCCACGAGAAACTACATCTCCTATATCAACAACTATTTCATTAAGATGGGCATATCGCGTTTTTGTTCCATTTGTGTGTTCCAACAAAACAAAACTCCCATAGCCTCCGTTCCATCCCAAGGGTCCACTCCCAAATATATCATCTTTTATAGCCACGCCATCTGCGGCAGCAACTACGTTCGTTTCACATTTATTTGCGATATCAACCGCATTCTCTTTGTGTAGCTCACCCCAATTCCATCCGATCGCAGGAAGTGAGAAAAATCCATTCGTATTTGGAAGATTTTTCGCGACGACCTCATTTTCCTTTACTGTCGCATAGGGAAGAAAAATTGTTCCGCTTCCTTCTGAAAAGACGGCAATGTACGAAGGATTAAACTGCTTAATGAGACTTTGTGACACTTCATATTTTTCAGAAACCGAAACGATTGAATCGTTCGGCTTCACTGAATACAATAATCCATTTGTCGGAAGGATGGTAATACTCTCTCCTCGTTTTACTTCTTTTTTTATCTGTGGATTTGCTAATTGTATTGTAGTGGTGGAAAGGGAAAATTTTGATGCAATACCACGCAATGTCTCCCCTTTTTGAACTTTATATATTTTTATCCCGTCTCGGGAGGTCCCTATATTTGTACCCGAATATCCCAAGTCGCCCACAAAGCTTTCACTTTGTGGTTCTTTTATAATTCCTTGGGAAAACCCCCACACTACCGACCCAGAAACGGATGGGTCTTTTATTTCTTCTGAAATTCCACCCCTCTCAAATTTTTGAAGTTCAAGATCGTTATTAAAAAACAACGAACCGACAAAAATAACAAGGTATGAGACCACCACGCAGCTAACAACGCACAAAAAACCCAAAAAATGGAATTTTTCCGTATTCGGTATAAATCCGCGCAATGCGCGGAGGTGTTTATATAAGTCCTGAATATTCATACTATACCAAGATTTTGGTAATTATTCAATTTTTGCTATATAATCTTTATTATATGCGTCTTTTTATTTTTTTGTTCATTTCTCTTGTTGTATTAACACCGCTTGTCTCTTTTGCGGCGGGGCTTGGCTTCGGCGGAAAAGTAATAACCTCGGTTTCTGCCCCAATTGTTTGCCTTGGGATTGGGCCAATAACAATAGCACCTGCCGGAATTTCTCCCGCAGCTCTTTATGCAACAGAACCAGCAACGGTAATAAATAAAAATTATTCAATAACGTCTGGTGGATATATTCTTGGGCTTTATCTTCCAACATTATCTCCTCTTTGTTGGATTCCTGTTCCGCCACCAGGAGTGCCTACTCCAATATACGTATTTCCAATTATTACATACGGCTCCTCACGCTAAATTATATGAGGCAAAAACTTGGTCAACATTTTCTGAAAAACGAACAGACCCTTTCTTTTATTGCACGAAACTCAAATATTAAACAAAACGATTTCGTTATTGAAATTGGCTCTGGGCACGGGGAGCTAACAAAATATCTCATTTTAGAAACCAAAAAAAACAACGCGCGTCTGTTGTGTATTGAAAAAGATCCTACATTTTTTACGCCAATTAAAATACTCATTGGGAAAAATAATGAGCTTTTGAAGGGAGACGTACGAGAAATATTACCCCTAATTAATAGAAAGTTAGGAGGACATCCATATGTAATTATAGGAAATATCCCATATTACCTTACTTCATTTCTCTTTCGTATCATAAGTGAATTAGAGACAAAGCCGCACACTATAACACTCTTAATTCAAAAAGAAGTTGCTGAACGAATCAAAGAAAAGCCGCCAAAACAAAATCTCCTCTCTGCAATTATTGCTTCATTTGCTGACGCAAAAATTGTTAAGCGCGTTTCCCGTGGGCAGTTTTCACCACCACCAAAAGTAGACTCGGCAGTTGTTCAACTAACCACTCACAACCGCTATACACAAAAGGAAATAGACATTTATATAAAAACTGCAAAAATATTATTTTCACAACCAAGAAAAACTATTTTTAATAACGCACGCTGCCACAAGGAGGAGATACAATTGTCAGAAAGCACGATACGCGATATATTTTTCGCTGCAAAAGTAAAAGAAAGTGATCGTGCGCAGGCACTAACCCCAAAAACCATGATGGTACTTGCAAAAATGTTGTATAATGAAATGTAATGAGGAAGAAAAAAGTCCTCGCATTTGTGGTGGTTGCTATAGGCGTCTCATGTTCGGCGTATCTTTTGTTTTCAAACTCGAACGCGGGAGCATCTTCTCTAACAATCGCCGGCTCTGAACGGGCCGACGCGCGTTTTATCACCTCAAATGAGGCGCTTCCCTTATTAAATGATCCAACATTTAACGCAACAGATCAGGTTATTAGGGATTACGAACAAGCAATTTTTGAATACAACAGAGGGAAAAAAAGTGGGGACACCGCACGACTTCCCAATGATGCTGATATAGAGAATATGATTAGCAAATATACAACTCAAACGTTTGATTTTCAAAAATACACCGAAAAAGACATAAAAATAAGTAAGAGCTCGTCACTTGGCGAATTAACAACATATTTAGAAAAGGTAAAAAATGAGAATGATGAAGCAAAAAGAACTGCCCCATCAAATATTGTTTCTGCGATTGGATTGTTTGTTTCCGAAAAAAACGCGGAAGAAGTTGGAAAACATATTTCCGCCCAATCGGAGTTTATCAATGCACTCCTTAGTATGCCCGTTGTTCCCGAATGGAAGGCCTTTCACTTACAATTATTAAATAACGCGGAGGAAAAACGTTTTCTCTTAAAAGTTATTTTTGAAAACCAAGAAGATCCAATAAAGGTGGTTTCTGCGGTTAAAAATATTGAAAGTGCGTTAATAAAAGAAGATACAATTTGGAAGGCCGCACTGGAAACCCTAAAAAAGTAATATGCAGAAAATCCTAACAAAAATAACTGCGACGATTCTTATATTTTCATTTTTTGCTATATATATACCAAAACAAGCAAGTGCCGCATCACAATCTTCTATAACCGACATTGCACTTCAATGTGGGCTTGTTGATCTTGGAAAGGATGTGCTTGAGGGACTTGGAATTCCAACTTCTCCAAAAGAAGTTGTTGATCTTGGAAAAAATTTACTAGCGACAGAGGCAAAGGAAGAAATTGGAAAAGAAATTGGAAAAGAAATAAAAAAAATTATACCATTACCAATTGGTGGCAGTGTGCCAGTATACGATGCGGATGTGAAAATAACTTTAAAAGAGGTTGTAATGGTGGCTGATAGAAAAAATGCAGAAAAAGTGCAAGAAAAAATAAAAACAGCAAGCGTTGAAAATTGTCTTCTTGCAATAAAAGATTTCGCATTAAAGGTGGCACTCGCCCGATTAAAAAAACAGCTTTTGGACAGGATTGCTGACCAAACACTTGAGTGGATTAATAACGATTTTCGTGGACAACCGCGTTTCATAACCAACTTTGGAGACGTGTTTGACGATTCATATCAAGCGGCCGTTGGTGATGTCGCGCGAGACATTGGTCTCGGAAAATTATGCGACGAAAAACTCTCATTAAAACTTCAACTTAATCTTCGGGCGCCAACACAAAAAAAGTTTACACAAGATGCATCATGCACACTTGATAAAATAGTTGGAAATATCAACTCATTCAAAGACGATTTTAGAAACGGAGGGTGGATTGGCTATACTGAATCACTTTCCCCAAGCAATAATCGTTTTGGACTTGAACTTCTTGCGATGGATCAAATGTATTCATTGCAACAAAAGAACGAAAAGGTTGCAGCACAAGAAGCAAGTACCGGATCTGGATTTAATGGAGAAAAAGTATGCGATAGATGGAGGCTTGATCTTGTTGATAAAACAACAAAAGTAGTTGTTCCGCAAAAAATATATCTTGGTTTTATATCGGAATTTCCCGATCCTAGAAAACCTCTTCAAAATACAACTGGTGCCTCTTATGAAGATGGACTTACGCTTGCGGCAAAACTTTCAGTACAAGCTTCACTTCTTAATTCCTACGATGCTCATGGTTCCGGATGGATATGTGATCATACATACATAAACACCCCAGGAGATACTGCACGCACAGCACTACAGAACACCTTTACTCAAGATCAATCCTATATTACAAGCGCAGAAAATCTTGAAGATTATATTAATGTTATTTTTGACGCAGCGGTTACCCGTCTTATCAATAACGGTGTTAAGGGAATTGTAAATGCTGGAAAAGGACTTTTTAAAGATAATCCTGACACACAGAGCAATTTTGGCGCCAACAGAGAGGGAACAGCATATGGAGATACCAAAATACAAGATTCCTATTACAATAGTAGAGCTACAACCGACATACTCGATGAGGCAGCAAAAGAAAAACAGAAAGAAATTGAAGACTTGAATGACAAAATAAGGCAACAAGACAAAACAAATCTTCAAACACGATTTAATGCTGCAACATCCTCATTTAAAACCGCAAGTTCGTCAGTGGATGCTGCAAAAATATCACTAGACAAACTGGATAATAAACTCGTTAGTCTTTCTAATTGCGAACAACTAAAATCATCACTAGCGGCAGTCTGTCTTTCAACAAGAAACGAACAACAGGTGGTAGCGGGACACAGGACGTCTCTTGGAAATACATATATACTACTCGCCTCAACCACACAATTGATTTCCCAGGTACAACAACCACTGTCTGCGATACCCGACGCAGATATTCAAGCGGCTACCGATAGAATTGTACAAATTGAAACCAATATATCTTCAATTTCAAATATCACAAATGAGATAACAACATATTCAGTCTCTAAGGATGCGGAAATTAGTTCGTTGCTTAATATGTGTTTGAATGCAACCACGTACGACTTCTGTCAACCATAAAATGCAGATACAACCCCTTCTACAACAACATAAAAAACAAATTATTCTTGGCCTTATTTTGGGGTTTGTATTTGCCGCAGGTATATTTACTCCGAGTGTTTCAAATGCGATGCTCGGAATTTCAATGTCGAGTATTATCACTTTTGTTTTTAAAGCGGCGGCATATATATTCAACTTTATTTTTGGAATATTTTTTGTAATTGCGGCATGGCTTGTTAGTTTTACTCTTCAACTAAACGAGACGGTCGCAGATAAAAACTTCAACACAATTGCGGATGTTGGATGGAGAATCTGTCGTGATGTTGCGAACTTAGGATTCGTGCTCCTCACGGTCATAATGGCATTTACCACCATAATTCGCGTGCAATCATATGGGGCAAAAAAACTTCTTCTCAATCTCGTTATCGCGGCAGTGGTAGTAAACTTTAGTTTTGTTATCGCGGGAACACTTATTGATTTCTCTAATGTGCTTACTTCATTCTTTATTAATAGAATAAGCCCAAATGGACTTGGAACAGAGTTTACCGAGACGCTTGCTGGCGCTTTCGGTCCACAAAAATTTTTACTAGAGGAAACAGATGACCCCCTTCCTCCAGACCCCAGCCAAGAAGAAAGTGGACTCGTCACTTTTGGCACCGCAATGCTCTCATCAATTGCTGGTCTGTTCTTTTCTGTTTTCTTTACGATCCTTGCAACTATCGTGCTTCTTTTGCTCGCCGTAATGCTACTTGTTCGTTATGTTGCCCTTACCTTTATTCTTGTTCTTGCCCCCCTTGCGTGGTTATTTTGGGTCTTCCCAGGACTCAAATCATATAACAGCCAATGGTGGTCGGCATTTTGGAAATATACATTCTTCGCTCCCGCGGTATCATTTTTCGTATATTTATCAATTCTTGCCGCCGAAGGACTCAAATCTGCAGGATATCAAGAAAAAATTATGATGGTTGGCGGAGGACTTCCAAACATGCTTGCAAAAATAGCACAGCAAGGAACGCAAATGATTGTAGTTGCCGGACTTATGATTGGTGGAATTATAGTTGCCCAAAAAATGGGAATTGAGGGAGCGAATATCGCCAACAAGGCAAAAGACGGAATGATGAAAAAAGCAAAGGATTACGGGAAAGATAGGGCGACAAATTTTGGAACACGGTTATCAAAAACATCAGTGGGGGGTACTGTTTCCTCTGGACTTAAGAAAGTGGGTGGATACTTCAAGGGAACAGGAGAGGACATTCAAAAGAAACGGGAAGCAGCAAAGGCAAAACACCTTGGATATAAAGACCAGATCGCTACAATTAATAACTCATCAAAATCTCCAGAACAAAAAAGAGAGGAGATTAATAATCTCAAGAAGGTACAGGATCAGAAAGCAGAAAACTACAATAACGCATTAAAAGAATTTAACGAAAAGAAAAAAGAAATAAATAGCAACAAAGACATTTCAAAAGAACAGAAAAAGAAAGACATTGAGGCCCTAAAGAAACAATATGATTTGGAGAATATTCGTCCAGATCGCCTTGGATTTGGAAGCAGAATTGGTCTTTGGGCAAAAGATAAGACGCTTGGCTCAACTACTCGGTCGGTTGGGGGTGGAATAGAGGCAACTGGAAAAGGAATTGATAAACAGGCAATAAAAGAGATAAAGAAGACAAAGAATTGGGGAGAATCTCTTGTTCGTGGCGCACTTCTTGGTGCCGGACTCATGAAAGAGAAGGAAAAGAAAGACGAAAAGAAGACGGCCGCAGAACTTGAAAAAGATCTTCAAAAGAAACTTAAAACAAAACAAGATAAACTTAAATTGCGTAACACCGATGGTTCGGTTCGCTTTAAGGAGGACGACCTAAAGGAAGACAACAAGCAGATTGAGTTTGGACGACAAGCATTCGCTGGCGCGTATCGTAGCCGATTGAGAAACATGGAAGAGGTGGACATAGAAAAAGAGCACTCATCAACACTTAAACAGCGCAAGGGTGCAAAGACAAAAGACGAGGAAATTCTTGCAAACAATAAACTTGATGCGATTCGCCAGACTACAAAAATGAAAACTGGCAGACTTGAAAATATAGAACAGATCGAAACCGCACTCGCAAAGGAAAAAAATAGAAAAGATGAAGCATTCGTAAATGGAGTTGATACAACCCCGTACGAAAAGGTAATAAGTGAATATGAAGGAAAAATACGATCATTGAGTGGAAGGGTCTCAAATCGCCTTGAGGTATTCAAAAAGATGGAAGAAAGATTAAACGCGCTAGACAAGAAACGCAACGAAAAATTAAAGGAGATTGCATCAAAACTTACGTCAGGATCGGCAACAGAAGCAAGGGAAGATGTTGGCTTCAAACAAATTGAGACCATAACAAAATCGTTCAGATCAAACATTGAAAACGTTGAATCTGTCCTTTCTCGAAAGGCGCAAAAACTTGGGGAATTAGACAAAAAATTAAATGATTTGAATGAAATAAAATTAAAAACATCTGGACTAAGCGAATTAGAACTCAGCAGTTGGGGGGTCACTCAAGAAGAACAAACAGAACTTATAAAAGAAATTGATAAGGGTATTCTTGAAACACAAAGCTTAATAGAAAAGAGAAAAGAGAAAAGAGAAAAGAAAGGAGAAAAGAAAGGAGAAAAGAAGGAAGAGGAGAAAAAGTCCGGTCTTGTTGGCTGATTTAGAAATTACTACAAATAACAATGGACTACTCAAAATTTACCGAAGAACTATTTGATGAGCGATACGAGACAATCCCAGCGTCCCTGCGGGCCGCGTTTGAATCAGATAAAACAAAACGAACCCTTGAAAACATTGAACGCGAACATTATTTAAATCCTGATAAATCAGTTATTCTCGAACAGTTGGTCGGCTTAACGCTCATGGGATTTATTCCGCTCAGAAATCTTTCGCGCGAAGTTGGAGAGCAATTATTTCTCAATTTTGAACACGCACAAGTGCTCACGAATGAAATTTATAATCGTGTTCTTGCCCCATATGAGGACGAAATAACAGAGACTTACAAATCAGTGGAGGAAATGATTGCAGAAAAAGAACAAATTGATGAAGCTATTAATTCGCGAAAAAAGGATTCAATTGAACAGGGGAAGAACGAGAACAACGAAGAAACAATACGACCAAGTTTTTTCAGTAAAGAAATAAATGAGTCCCCAATAAAAATTGAGACGTCTGAGGACGCGCCACTCATCATCCATGAGGAGCCATCATTTTTCACAAAACAGGATCGGAGCGATAGAGAAAAACAAATCGAGACACCATTTAATAGATTTATTCCTTCGTCGTCCGAATCCATAGAAAAAAAGGCGCCACGAGCAAAGATTGAAGGAGGGAATAACCCATTCTCTTTTCTTAATCCAGCACAAAAAACAACAGTTCATTATAGTGAAACTCGAACTGGATTAAAACAAGAAATTGGACCCGAAAACGAGGTGGTAAGCATTGGAGCAATTGACCGAATGACCCAAGGACCACAAGAAGAACAGAAAATTCTTTCAGAAACAAAACCCTTGGGAAATATGATAACTATTCAGACTCCCGAAGTAATAAATATCGCGCCAACAATTGCCACAAAAGCTGATACCTCACTTATAGAATCAGCTGTAATGCCAGAACAAAAACCAGAGAAAAAATCTTCTTGGATATCAAATATATTCAATCAGAAAAATAACATAAATAAATCCGAGACGCTATTACCCGAAATTCAAATACACGAACAAAAACCAGAAATAACACAATCGGTAATCCAAGGGAACACTATAAATCTAAAATAAAGAGGTATTCGTTCCCCAATGTGCTTGTTTTGTTATTATCTATTACAATAAAGAAGTATGGCATCATTCCAAGTGCCCCAATTTATTGAGGAAAAGCCAAAAATTATATCGTTTTTTACACTACAACAATTCCTGCTTCTTGGGGGCGCAGCAATTTTTTCTATTGTTCTTTATTATATTTTTTCAATGTTTTTGTGGGTATTGCTTTCTTCGTTGATTATTGGAAGTGCCGCTGCACTCGCGTTTGTAAAAATAAGCGGCCAAGACCTTCCAAAAGTTGTTCGCTCGGCATTTCGTTATTATTGGAATCCGCGCAGATATGTGTGGGAACGGGCAATGGAAGAAACATCTATTGATTCTGGGTCATTTGAAAAAATATCATCAATGCGTCGCGCAATGAGTATTCAAGAAAAGCTTAAAAAAATGGCCGAATCAATAACCACCGGTAAATTATTTAAACCAGAGGATGCGCTTCCTGAAGGGACAAAACTACCAAAAGGGAAATATGAAATCGTTACATACCTTACCGGAGAAAAAAGAGCCGCGAAACGTGTTGATTTCTAATTGTGTACAATAAGATTATGCAAGAAGCAAGCTCCCCAACACAAAAGTTTGTTGAAGTAAAAGAAATAAAAGATGGAATAGTATATTTAAAGAATGGCGGCATTCGGAGAATTTTAATTGTTGGGGGTATAAACTTTGACTTAAAATCCGACGCCGAACAAAATCTTATCTTGAGCAGTTTTCAAAATTTTTTAAATACCGTGGATTATCCCGTTCAACTTTTTATACACTCGCGAAAGGTAAACGTTGATGCATATTTGGAAAAAATGCGCGAACGGAGGGGAAAGGAAGAAAATGAATTATTAAAAATCCAGATTGACGAATACATAACCTTTATTAAAACGCTTGTTGAACAAAATTCAATTATTTCAAAAACATTTTTTGTTATTGTTCCCTATGAGGGAGTAATAAATTCTTCCTCCTTTGGAATTATTTCCTCACTATTTGGATCACAAAAGTCAAAAAATGCTGAGGAGAAAGCGACACTTCAATCAAAATTAGAACAATTGGAACATCGCGTTATTGAAGTAAGGGACGGACTAGAACAAATTGGACTTCGCGTTTCAGAACTAGACGATGGAGAACTTACTGAGCTTTTTTATAACCTATATAACCCACAACTTATTGAGAAAAAGGGTCTTCAAATAACAAAAAACTAAATGATCCCGTTAGAGACTATATGCACTACGTATATATCTTACAGAGTGAGAAGAGTAATAGGTTCTATACTGGGTATACAGCAAATTTACGGAAACGTTTAAAAGAACACAATGAAAATAAATCAAGATATACAAATAAAAGAGGTCCATTTATACTTGTCTATTATGAGGCATGTTGCGATGAATATGATGCAAGGTCGCGCGAAATCTATCTTAAATCAGGAATGGGTAAGCGGTTTATCAAAAACCGACTTAAACGTTTCCTGTCTCTAACGGGATGAAAATATCAATTCCTCAAGCATATACCCCTTCTACCAAAGACGTGCCAAACGTCGTTGCACCATCTGGACTTGAAGTAAACGCAAACTATATAAAACTTGGAGATTATTTCGTAAAAACATTATTTATTTTTACATACCCTCGGTATGTCTCAAGTGGATGGTTCTCACCAATTATCAATATGGCAGAAATGATGGATATTTCAGTGTTTATTCACCCAATGGATACTGCATCTGCGTTAAAGGACCTAAAGAAAAAGGTTGCCAATATAGAGGCGGAGCTTTGGGACAAAAGAGACAAGGGACTTGTTCGTGACCCAATGCTTGAAACCGCATACGAGGATGTTGAACAGCTTCGCGACTCGCTATTACAGGCTCGAGAAAAACTTTTCCGTGTCGGCGTCTATATTACACTCTACGCACAAACACTCGACGAACTACGAAAACTGGAAGAAAAAGTTGAGTCAACACTCGAAAGCAAGCTTGTGTATATCAAGCCAGCACTTTTTAAACAACTTGAGGGTTTTAATTCTTCGGCACTTCCCATTAACAGCGACTCTCTTGAAATCACAACTCCGCTGAATTCAAGTCCAGCATCCTCATTGTTTCCCTTTGTTTCTCCAGATCTGTCATCTGAAAAGGGGATATTGTACGGAGTGAATATGCATAATAACAGTTTGATTATTTTTGATAGGTTTTCTCTTCAAAACGCAAATCAAGTTATTTTTGCAACCTCGGGGGCTGGGAAATCATATACAACAAAGCTTCAAGTACTTCGCTCTTTAATGCTTGGGATAAACGTTATTATTATTGACCCAGAAAATGAGTACCAAAATCTCTCAAATGCTATTGGGGGAAGCTACTTTAAAATTTCTCTCACGTCTCCAAATCATGTAAATCCATTTGATATTCCAATAATTCCTGAAGGAGAAGAGCCATCTGATGTCTTCAAGTCACATATCCTAAACGTTACTGGACTACTAAAATTAATGCTTGGGACAATAACACCCGAGGAAGATTCATTACTTGATAGAGTAGTAACCGAAACATATGCCTCCCGTGACATCACTGTGGAAAACTTTGGAACTATGAAGGGCATCAACGCACCGCTCCTTGAAGATCTACAAGTTATTCTTTCGAGCACACAAGGCGGGCAAACGCTTGCTGCACGATTAGATAAATTTACTCATGGTTCATACGCTGGATTCACAAATGCGCCAACGAATGTTGATATAAAAAATCGCCTTATCGTGTTTTCAATTCGCGACCTTGAAGAAGAGCTTCGCCCAATTGCAATGTACATTGTTTTAAATTTCGTATGGAACATTGTCCGCTCAAAGCTTCAACAGCGTTCACTTATTATTGATGAGGCATGGTTAATGATGAAATACAAGGATTCCGCATCATTTCTTTTTGGATTAGTAAAAAGAGCGCGAAAATATTACTTAGGTATTACAACTATTACTCAAGATGTTGAAGATTTTTTGAAATCGGAATATGGTCGCCCTATTGTTTCTAATTCTTCTATGCAAATTTTAATGAAACAATCACCTGGGTCCATTGACTCCATTGCGGCAGCATTTAATTTAACTGAGGGAGAACGAGCATTTCTTCTGGAGGCGGGTGTTGGAGAGGGATTATTTTTCGCTGGAGCAAAACACGTTGCAATTAAAGTAATTGCCTCATACATTGAGGATCAAATTGTTACCACGAATCCAGAACAGGTCCTTGAATCAAAAGGGCTTGCATAATAATGAGTGAAAAAACAAAAGAAAAAATTTGAGCTTGTAGAAATGGTTCTCGGGTTTGTTGTTGGTTTAATTGTTGATGGCATATGCAGTTCCAATACTAGTGCAGGAAATTCCCATCCTCCCAACAATGTGCGCAATCATAGTTGTTGTTATGTATTTAGAGAATCGTTCTGAGAAATTAGGTATAATAAGTAAGCAAACACAGAATACCTCAATTATACGAGAGCACAACAAAGAAAATGAAGAACAAAAAACAATTCGTAGGGCAGCTTAATACAACCATTATCTTTTTTGTTTTGTTTTTTGGTTTCTTTTCTTCTTCCTATGCGGGAAATCCAGAACTCATTGTGACGTGGAGGGCTGATAATTTTTATCCAACAACATATGTAGGAAAAGCAATTCCGTCATCTGGAACAAAAATATATGTTGCAATTGAGGCATTTCAGGACGGAAAATTATTAGACATATCGAAATCGGTCATTGAGTGGAGAAAAAACAGAGAAAGGATACAGCAGGGAATGGGGCAAAAAGAAACAATTGTTGTATTTAATGAAAACGATGAAACAAATTTTGTTTCTGTTTCAGTTGGGTGGAACGGCGGATCACTAGAAAAAAGTATAACAATACCAGTCGCAAAACCAAGGCTTATTTTGGAACTCCCTTATGTAAATGGAGTTGTACCAAAGAATACAGATATAGCAATTACCGCAATGCCATATTTTTTTAATGCAAAATCGTTTAGTGATCTTTCATTTTCGTGGCAAATTGGAGCATTAAAAAGGGGCACCGGATCAGACAACAAAATAATAATAAATACCGGAAACCCAAGCGTCGCGATCGACAGAATTGTTACGATAAATGGTTATATTCAAAACCGAAGATCTCTCTTGGAAATAACAAGGACGCAAACAAAAATGATTATAGGAGAATAATATGAAACCAGTATATAAATTTATTGTTGTTTTTCTTATTTTAGGAATTATCGCGTGGATAATTTATTTTGTAGTTTCAAAAACCAACACAGGGACGGGGGTCACCACAGAAATATCCGCTACGACAACCGAGGGACTTATAGGAGAAAACAAGGGAATTTTAGCTGAATCAACAACAGGAACCATAACAGGACAAAATGACACCAATGCCGAAATATCAAACGAAGAAAATCCTAGTGGGGCTGTAAAAACTTCATTTAAAGAACTTCGAAAAATCTCAGATGTTCCAGCGCAATTTTATTGGTACTACGCAGAGAACAACAGAATATTTTATATAACAAAAACCGGAGAAATAAAAAAAGTAATTGATGGAAAAAGTGAAGCAATTGCGTTAAATCCACTTAGCAACGTAAGCACTGTTCGCCCAAACAGAGGCGGATCTTTTGTTTTATTAAAATTTACAACCGACACAGGTACCATGTGGGGCGTTTTTTCTTCAATGGACGAAAAGATAACGCCACTCAATTCTTCTATTATTGACGCAGTGTGGGATTTTTATAATGAGAATATTACCGCTTCTTTGAGTAATGGCGGAAAAATAAGTATTGTTTCGCTTCTCCGCGAAAAAAACTATTCAGAAAACACAATTTTAATTCCTGAAATAAAATTATTTGATGTTGATATGGTAAATAAATCTCCAAATGAATTATTGTTTGTAGAAAAATTTGGAAACGAATATGCAACATCAATTTGGCAATATAGCACAAAGACAAAATTGTTCTCAATCGTGAGAAGTGGCCTCTTAGATTTTTCACTCAATCCAACATTGTCTGCATATTTCTTTTCTTCAAAAAATGATGGGTTCGTCATTGGAAATAGCTCCCTTGAGCGTTATTTTCCAACAACACAAAAAACACTACCAGAAAAATGTTCATCGGTTCTCCTTACTGCATTTTGTTTTGTCCCTCAAACATCAGTTTCTTTCTTTGATTGGATTACTAATTCAGTTTTTTCCAATGATTCGCTATATGCGTACGACCTAGATCGGCAAACGGAAGATAAAATTCCAATTTCAGATATAACAAAAACTCAAATTGATGCAAAAAACCTCATGCCAACAGCGTCATCGCTTTATTTTATAAACAAATACGATAATTTTATCTATGCGTTTATATAAGAATCTTTTTGTTATTTTCTTTATTCTCATCATCTCTGGCGCGCTTTTCGTTCCTATTTTTGTTGGCGCACAAAACATAAACACAACCACACTCCATTTGGTTTTTGAGCCACCATGTATTGCAAACACAGGGCCATTGTCGTTCCTAGGTCCTTGTACTCCGATTGAAGACATACAAACATACATCGTTCGTTTGTATCAATTTGCAGTAGGAATATCAGGAATTGTAGCAGTAGGAATGATTGTATATGGTGCGATTATAATCATAATAAAATCAGAAAATGTCTCTGCAAAAAGTGAGGGGAGACAAATCATACAAGATGCCTTATGGGGAGTATTATTGCTCTTTGCTTCGTATTTATTACTACAGTCAATAAATCCAGACCTAGTGAAGCTGAAAGATCCATCAGCAGCACCGATTGCAACATCCACATTAACACAGGGGACGTTAAGTCAAATTTCATCAAGTACATGCGGGATAGCGACTAAAATTCCGGCAGTAGAAGGAGTTCCAATTTATAGTGGTGACTCAACAGCAAGTCCAGTAATAAAAGCCGACCAAGATCAAGAACCATATAACAAATGTGGTCTTCGCCGTGTTTTGTTTATGCACAAGGGAGACATTAATGATAATCTTAGTACTGACTATGAAACGTTGGATGATCTTTTAAGCAAAACCGACGGAACCACCGAAACAAAGTTCTTTTATAATGAGGGTGAAATTCTTGATAAAAATACCATCGTATGGACATACCCTTATTACATAAAAGACACGGATCCAAAGCAAACCGCCCGATGCGTTATTTATGCAATACGAGAACCTCCACCAGACGCGGAAACAAAAGCAGAAACAAGATTGGTTGATTTAAACGATGGAATCACTCCGTGCTTGCTTGATGATATTCCTACATCAACAATAAAAACAACATTTGGTGTTGAGTTAACAGAACCAGTTAAACAACTAAAGGGGTGGATGTGGGGGAATGATCCCGCCAAACAAACGAAAAATACTGATCCAAATGCAACTGATTTGGTACAAATAGCAAATCAAATTAGTGATTCATATTTAGATGCTTTTGGTGATTGCGCTCCAACCGCAAGTACAAGCCCACGTGGAATCATGCGAGATGTAAGAGAAGGAAAGAGACCACTTGTTTGTTATAGCGGTTGTAAAGCAAATACCGTGCCCTGCAGTGGAGACAAGGGGACTCTAAGTCTCAGTCTTCTTTTTTTGATTCAAACGATGCAATTTGATAGTGAAAAGGGAACACTTCCACAATTTAAAATTGAAAGTCTCACGGGTGGAAGTCACACATCAAATAACTCAAACCATTATAAGGGAATAGCAGCAGACGTAACGACGGGCTCAAAAACAGACACTGAGTCTATTCTTTCTTACTTAAAAGTTAAGGGGGTGGATTCTGAGTGTGAGTATTATGAAGGTGGAAAACTTATTATCAACAAGGGAACATGTGCTGGTTATAACAGCGCAACACACACAGGACTCCACATCCATTTAAATTATCCATAAAAGTGACTATCTAGTTTTCGAAACTTTTATATTTAATATGTGATCTTTGTATATATTTTTTGTAAAATTTTGAACCAATAAAACGTGTGTCGTTTTTAAGAAATGTATTTAAAAATGAGGATAATTTGACCGTCTAAAAACATATTAAGCAATGATTCTTAGAAGAATTGAAATTCCCAATACGGTATATGCTAGGTAAAATGATTATTCGCTGTCGTCAGAATCCAGCAGACCTATATCATTATTCAACGCATCAATTTCCCTTTCAGTCAGCTTGTTCAGATTTTTCATTTTTATCTTGCTTTTTTCCGCTCTTTTTTTTGTCACCCGCCACGCATACAAAACAAGAAGCACGTTGGTCGGAAGTATATTAAACCCTGGAAGCCCATCAAAAAAAAGTCCTAAAATCCAAAAATAAAATTTGAGTTTTGCCTTCAAAAACCAACCCTTGCCAAGCATGAAAAAGTAAAGAAAGGACGTTAAAAACAAACCTACGACAAAACTAACACCAGGAATGAGTCCAATAAGAAGAATGTCTAGGACAATATCCAAAAAATCTTTAACTGCAGCAAGCGTCAGCGCAATCATAAATGCTGCATTATCATTTCCTTTTTCAATCTCCTTATTTAATTTTCCAGCAAGAATTCGCGCTTTTTCAATTACGCGCCGCTTAATTGACTCATGTCCCGAAACGACATCATTTTTTTGGGAATATTTTGGTCCTTTTTCCATGAAATAATATCTGCTTCTTATGCACCTTCTGATTCTCACTATTATATCTCATACTTCGAGTTGCGGACACCCTAAAAGCAGCAAACAGAAACCCACAAACAAAGGGTTGGGGATATACCTAAAAAGTTGTGTTTAAAAATTGAGTATAATAAGAAGGTAGGATAATTTGACCGTCTAAAAATATAACAATGAATGGAAGCCCAATAAAAAAACTTTATACCTTATTCTCTTTTTTTATTATTTTCGGAACACTTTTTTTGCCTTTGCTTGTTGGCGCAAAAGAACCGACTAAGTTGCATTTGGTTTTTGAGCCACCATGTATTGCAAACACAGGGCCATTGTCGTTCCTAGGTCCTTGTACTCCGATTGAAGACATACAAACATACATCGTTCGTTTGTATCAATTTGCAGTAGGAATATCAGGAATTGTAGCAGTAGGAATGATTGTATATGGTGCGATTATAATCATAATAAAATCAGAAAATGTCTCTGCAAAAAGTGAGGGGAGACAAATCATACAAGATGCCTTATGGGGAGTATTATTGCTCTTTGCTTCGTATTTATTACTACAGTCAATAAATCCAGACCTAGTGAAGCTGAAAGATCCATCAGCAGCACCGATTGCAACATCCACATTAACACAGGGGACGTTAAGTCAAATTTCATCAAGTACATGCGGGATAGCGACTGGTATTCCAGCACTTTCAGACAACCCAACAAAAAGCTATAGCACCACCACAGAACAAGAGCCAAATAACTTTTGTGGTCTTAGGAGGGTCTTACTACTACAAGGTGGAGAAATCACTGATAATGGAGCAGAAAGTAAAAATTATTACTATGAAAATGAAACATATCCCGCAAATACACTTGTGTGGACATACCCGTATTATTTAAAAGAAACAACTCCGTCAAGCACTGCGAAATGTATTATTTATGCGATAAGGGAGCCGGCTCCTGAGGGCGAGAAGGCGGAAACAAGATTGGTTGATTTAAATGAGGGAATCACTCCGTGCTTGCTTGATGATATTCCAACATCAACAATAAAAACAACGTTCGGTCTTGATAAGACAGAACCAGTGAAACAACTACCGGGGTGGGTGTGGGGGAATGATAAAGCGGGGAAAGCGGCGGCGGCAAAATGTTCTGGTATCTGTCGCGGTCCGATGACTACTGGGTCGTGCGCAATAGAAAACCTAAAAAAAACATCGTGGAAAAACGAGAGTGACACGGTGATAGCACAGGCATCAAGTATTTGTGCGAATGAAAGTGGTGGAGACGAAACTCTTGGAAGTGGTATGGATAAATGCAACCTAACTTCAGAAGATGACAGATTAGGGGAAACGGTATCTTGGGGCCTCTTTCAGATAAATATGTCTGCACATACTCCAATTGGTGGCATTGTTTGTGCGGAAAGCGCGGTAACCCCACTTTACACATCAAAAAACCATTGGTGCACACCAAAATCAAATTATACTCCTTGTATGAACGCAACAATAAATGCAGAAAAAAACTTGGAAAAAGCATATATGATTTACAGAAGTGGGGGATGGAATCAGTGGGGAGCAAATTGTAAGTGTAATTTTTAAATGAAAAGGAATATTTTAATCATTTCAATTGTCGTCTTTGTTGTTGCAATAGCCACATTTTTTCTTTTCCGCAACAAAAAGGACAACATAATAATCTCAGAAGCTCCAAAATCTGTGGCAACAACAACAGAACCAATTATTGAACAACCAAAAGAAACACAAGAAAGCACCACAGTAAATAGTGGAGCAGAAGCAACAAAACCAGAGGAACCTTTTATAAAACCAGAAACCGACCGCTTTGACATAAAAACAAACACGGGCATCGTCTCAGTTGTAAATGTATATAAAAAGTCTGTTGGGGATGGAGGATTCAATGGAACAATTTTTAAAGATAATGATTTGTATTTTATTGCTTACTATCCGAGCCCAGAAGGATTTATTATAAGTATTCGCAGCACCAACACAGAAAAAGTTCGCCTAACAGCAGAAGGGGATTTTATTGAAACATTAAAAATCAGCAAAACAGATGCGTGCAAATTAAATGTTTCTCTTTCTGTTCCAATGAGTATAGACGAAAATCTTTCTGGGCAAGATTTTGGATTAAGTTTTTGTCCAAATGGGAAGGCGTTTCCAAAATAAAACTTCACAGAAACATTTTATGTGGTTTTTCTAAAAACACCCAGCTATAGCGAGGTGTTTTTATTGAACAAATTTTATCATAACGTGTCTGTCTTTCCCCGCTCCCGTGCTTTCGGTTATAAGTTCTGGGTGGGCAGTAATTTCCATATGAATAATTCTGCGCTCATACCCATTCATTGGGGGAAGTTCAACCTCTTGTTTGGTCATCATTGCTTTTTTTGCCGCCGCCCTTGCTAACTCCACGATAATCCTTTCTCGTTCTTTCCGATAATAATTAATGTCGATGACGTGCGGAATTAATCCCTTTTTTTTAAGAATGGTATTAATGATTTGATCAAACGCGGGCAATATAGTGATCATATTTTCTTCAATAAATCGGTTTTCGATAAGAATAATTACTTTGCGTCGCTCCTCGTCAAGAGAAACTTCAGCATTTGGAAATCCAATATTAGCAACAAATTCTTTTACCGCCTCAATAATCGCTTCTTTCATAGCGTTTTCTAGTATACAACTAATCTTCCAGTTTTGGCAATTTTTTATTAATGTATATCTGTTGAATAATCGCAAATATTGATGAAACGATCCAATAAATACTTAGTGCGGATGGGAGGTTTGAAAATATAAGGAGGGTAAGTACGGGTCCAACATATACCATCGTTTTGCCTATAGATGCGAGTGGGCTTTCGTTTCCTTCTTTTTTTAGTGTTGGAAGTGAAAGCTTTCCCTGAAAATACTGCAGTCCAGCCGCAATAGCGGGGAGAATGATTCCTTTACTTCCCAAATCAATTATTCCAAGCATCATTGTGCTCGCAAGTCCAAGACTTCCAAGCTGCTGCCCAAACAATTTAAACAAAGCAAAAAATATAGGAAGTTGAATAAGAATAGAAAAAATTCCAAAAAACGGATTAAAACTATATTTTTTATAAAGGCCCAATAATTCTTTTGCTTGCCTTTCTTTGTCGTCTTTATGATCAAGTTGAAGCTTTTTTATGTGTGGCTGAAGCTTTTGCATTATTGCTTGATCCTTTGCCCCTTTATAGAATAGTGGAAATAAAACCACCCGAATAAGGATGGTGAGAAGTATTATCGCCACACCAAGATCTGAAAACGCAACCGAGTTGTAAATAAACAAAAGAACCGAAAGGAGCGGTTCATAAACATACAAATTAAATAATCCTGCCATGGGGACATTGTACTATAGATGAAGTACTAGGTATATAGTCGCTTCGCGCAGAAGAGAAGAAAAGAATATGAAAAGTCTTATGTCTTCTCTAATAAACTTAATAGGTCTTTTTCGATTTCTTTAAATGGTTTATTAATTATTTCTTTTTTTGGAATAATAAGCATTGGCGCAACTCCTTTTTTTGTTTTTTTAACAATTACTCTCATTTGTCTCTTTATTTTGTTTCTTAACACTGCGGTTTTGAATATTTTTTTTGATAAAGAGAAGACGCACGGCGTCTTTGTGTCGCGGTGCGTCTCTTTTTTAACAATGAAATATGTTCCCTCCACCATAATAACTATACGGTAAGTTTTTTTCTTCCTCTCGCACGTCTCCTCGCGAGCACTTTTCGTCCTCCAGGTGTGCTCGAACGCTCAAGAAATCCATGCGTTCCTGCTCTTTTTTTCTTCTTTGGTTGGTATGTTCTCTTCATGTGTCGTTGCTACAAAACCTACGATACCACAGGGTCCTTGTTTCCGCAATAGAAATAGCAGCAGATTCATAAAAATGAGTTATCAACAAGAAGTGCACAGTTAGAGCATAAATGGTAACTTTATTCAATATTGAAAGATTATATAATACACGTATCATTGATTGAGAAAAGAATTGTTTTCTTTTCTTTTGAAGTGGGTGAACAAAAAACAACATTATGAACCACAACGAACTTTGGAAAACAGTACTTGGAGAAATTGAGGTTCAAATATCACGTCCAAATTTTCTTACGTGGTTAAAAAATAGTGAGCTTGTTCAAAAAGATGAAAAAGAAGGGATTGCGCTCGTTGGACTTCCAAATAACTTTGCTAAAGAGTGGGTAAAAAATCGTTATCATAAAATTATTCTTGGTTCTCTTCGTAACGTTGATAGCAGCATCAAACAGGTTACCTATACAGTCCTTAACCATGCGGCGCAACAACCAACAATAAGGAGGGGGGAGGTTGTTCGCGGACTTGAGCTTGTTGACGAAAAAGCAAATCCGATTTCCGAACTATCAATTAATCAAAAAACAAATTTAAATCCAAAATATTCTTTTGATACATATGTTGTTGGATCATCAAACGAGCTCGCATTTGCTGCTGTCCAAGCAATTATTAATGATGTTGGAAAAAAATATAATCCTTTATTTATTTATGGCGGTGTTGGTTTAGGAAAAACTCATTTGTTGCAAGCAGCAGGAAATGAGGTAACAAAAAAATATGGAGGAAAAATCCGCGTTTTATATTCAACGTCTGAAAAATTTATAAACGACGTCGTGTGGTCTGTGCGCAATAAACGCATGGAGGATATGAAAAAAAAATATCGCGACATTGATATGCTTATTATTGACGACATTCAATTTATTGGTGGAAAACCAGCCACTGAATTGGAGTTTTTTTACACATTTAACGCTTTGTATGAAAATAATAAGCAAATTATTATTTCTTCTGATCGTTCTCCGGCAGCAATTCCAACACTCGAAGAACGTCTTCGTTCACGATTTGAAGGTGGGATGATAGCCGACATTTCCTACCCCGACTATGAAATGCGCTTGGCAATTTTAAAAACAAAGGCTCAAGACCAGAATAAACTGATTGATGATTGGGTTCTTGAATATATTGCATCAAAAGTGCAACGCAACATTCGTGAGGTCGAGGGAGTTCTAAATAAGGTTATTTTTTATGAGGACTACAAAAAGCAAAAAATAGATCAGAAGAAATTGGAGGATATTATTAATGAAACGGTTCAAATTAACCAGAAAAATGTAAGCGCTCAGGATATAATAAAGACAGTGGCAGAATTTTATGAAATATCACAGGCAGACCTTATAAATCGAGGAAGAAAACAGGAAGTCGTTGAACCTCGACAAATTGCTATGTTTCTTCTTCGTGATATGTTAAAACTTTCATACCCACATATTGGAGAAAAGCTAGGGAAAAGAGATCACACAACAGTAATTCATGCGTGTGAAAAAATTGGAAAAGAGCTTACGCAAAACCCAAACCTAAATCAAAAATTAATGCTTATAAAAGAAAAAATGTTTAAAACATGTTAATAACTATTGAATACCTGTGGAAAAATACCAGTAATAATTAGTTCGCCGTCTAATAACTTACAATCAAAACAAAAATAATCCACAATACACAGTTCTTATTTCTTTTTTCTCCACAGATGAAAACGTAAATAACGTTTATATAACCTAATAAAAACTCACTTATCCACTTATCCACACCACTTACTACTATTACTATGAAATGTATTATATTAAAGAATAACTTAATAGAAGGGATGAATGCAGTTGAGCGATCAACGGGGTTTTCTTCTAACCTTCCAATTTTGAAGGATGTTTTAATAAAAACGGATCAAGGAAAAATTGTTTTTATTGCAACTAATCTTGAATTGGCAGTTACTGAAATAATTTCAGGGAAGGTTATTGAAG
Source organism: Minisyncoccota bacterium (assembly GCA_041659005.1). Taxonomy (GTDB): domain Bacteria; phylum Patescibacteriota; class Minisyncoccia; order UBA6257; family GWB1-50-10; genus LiPW-41. The sequence goes on from JBAZZD010000003.1 coordinate 46,029, forward strand.
ATGGTGTTGTTGCTGTTCCATTTTCTATTTTTTCTTCAGTAGCAAAAAATTTAACATCAGACAGAATTACACTTGAAGAACAACAGGGAAATCTCTTGGTTGCTACCGATAATTATGATGCGGTTGTACAAGGACATGATGTAAAGGAATTTCCTATAATTCCAACACTTTCAACAAAAGATTTTTTTGTAAAACTTGATGTTAAATTATTTAGCGAAATTTTAGAAAAAGCGATAATTGCAACTCAATATTCTGAAATAAGGCCAGAAATAAGCGGTGTATTTTTAAAATATTCTCGCGATCACCTCATAGTGGCTGCAACTGATAGTTTTCGCCTCGCAGAACGTGTCATAAGCTCAAATCAAGCATCCTCCTCGTTTGATGAGTCGTCAGTTATAATTCCGTTTAAAACAGCTGAAGAACTAATACGAATACTTAAAAATGAAAAAGGAGAAATAATAATAAAGAGTGATGAGGGGCAGGTAGTATTTATTACCGAAAAAACAGAAATGGTTTCTCGAGTAGTTGATGGTATATTTCCTGAATATAAAGCCATCATTCCAAAAACAACAGAAAACGAAGTGACAATTGAACGAATTGAATTTATTAACGCATTAAAACTTGCAAGTAGTTTTTCTGGAAAAACAAATGATATCACCGTTACTATTGGTGAAAGTAAAAAATATCTTGAATTATCTTCGGCTGATGCAACACTTGGAAAGAATTGTTATAAAATTCCAATAAAATTTAAAGGAAACCCACTTTCAATAATTTTTAATTGGAAATTTCTCCTCGATGGATTAAAAATATATTCTTCAAAAGAAATTACTATTGGTATTAATTCTAGAGAAAGACCGGCAGTTATTAAATCACAAAACGAACAAGATATTGTGTATGTGGTTATGCCAATAAGGAATTAATTCTGAGATCGATAAATAATTGTTGAGGCACTCGCTTCGTTTCCTGAAATATTTTTAGCTCTTATTTCAAAAGTATTTTGAGTTTCAAGAGGAGCAGAATAATTGTATGAAAAAACATATGCATTTCCAGAAACGGGAAATGATTGTATTTTGTTTTTATTTACGTATAACTCAACTTGTTGAAGTTCTATACTCGGAGAAACTATCTTAGCTCTTATTGTAAACGGACTTCGTAAAAAAGAACCTGTTTTTGGTTCTATATACGAAACACCAATAGGACCAGAGAAAGAATATGAAGTGACAGATTGTTTTAATGAGAGTCCAGAACCACGAGCCCACGCAGAAACAGCAGCTTCCCAATTTTGATACTGAAAATCATTCCATGGATTAGTTGGGATTGGGCCAGTTGGGTTGTTTTTATCTACAAAATAAAGAATTGAATGAATTCCATAAGAAGTTTTCCATTCCCCATTTAACATTGGTTTTTCAGGGAGCGGAGACGGTTCATTTTTGTTGAAATATTCTGGCTCAAACTGTGGCAGTGCGTCTTTTAAAAATGTATTCCACATCGGTATTGCTGCAAGGATGCTACTTCCCTGACTATGCATTGCTGTGTTGTTATTATTTCCCGCCCACACACCAACTACAAGATTTGGGGTATATCCAAATGCCCACGCATCACGATAATCTTGTGTAGTTCCTGTTTTTAAAGCCACATCATATCCATCAAGCGTAGTAAGTCCTAGACTTGCTTGAAACGTTGGAGAACGAAGTTCTTTACTTGAAAGAATAGAATTTATTTCTCTTGTGTATGATTCGTCAAATACACGTTCATTTTTGTCTTTATATTCTTCTAATGTTTCACCGTTTGCTGTTTCAACTCTTAAAATCATACTCTGTTCATGAAGAACACCTTCTTGAGAAAGCACTGAATACGCCTTTAAAAGCTCCACAGGACGCACTTCTCCGCCTCCAAGAGTAAGAGTGAGGCCATACCGTGATTTGTCCTTTAGTGTGGTAATTCCGAACGAGGAAAGATTTTTAATAATTGAATCAAGCCCAACAAGATATAACGTTTTTACCGCGGGTACATTGAGTGATTGAGCAAGTGCTTGTTCCATAAAAACCGGCCCACGAAACTCTCCGTCAAAATTTTCCGGGCGATAACTGTATTCTGGTATTCCCCGTGTATCAAATTCTGTTTCTACATCAAACAATATAGTTTTTGGAGAATATCCTTTTGAAAAAGCGGTGAGATACACAAACGGTTTTAGTGCGGAGCCCGGTTGTCTTTTTCCTTGAAGTGCAACATTAAAATTTCCATCAAAAAGACAGTTTACCCCAGGCGTACATCCATTTGGTTCTGGGTCTCCAAAATAATCTTTTGATCCAACAAGGGCTAAAAGTTGTCCTGTTTTTGGATCTTCAACAATAAGGGCCGCATTTGTACCGCCGTATAATTCTGAGTTTTTCTTAGCCCCATCTTTTACTACTTCTTCTGCGAGGGTTTGTAATTTTGTATCAAGTGTCGTTGTAACTTTTAGTCCACCACTTGTTACGAGTGTTTCGCCATATTTCTGTACTAAATAGTCACGAACCGCAAGGGCAAAATGTGGTGCAAATATTTTTCCGAGTGAAGGCGGAGCAAAAACCGGTCGTTCTTTTTTTGATAATTCTGCAATATTTTTATTTATATATCCAAGTTCCTCCATTCGTGAAAGAACATAATCTCTTCGCGTAAGCAACTCCTGTTTTTGATTTCCCCACGGAGAATAATATGATGGGGCCTTTATCATGCTTGCAAGAATCGCTGCATCACTTATCGAAAGATTTTTTGCTGATTTATTAAAATAAAGTTGTGCGGCAGATTCTATTCCATATGCGGTTGATCCGTAGGGGATTTGATTAAGATAAAATCCAAAGATTTCATCTTTTGAATATTTTGATTCAAGTTGTATTGCGAGAATTAATTCTTTTATTTTTCTTGTGTAAGTCCTCTCATCAGAAAGAAGTGTCTTTTTAACCAATTGCTGTGTTATGGTGGATCCTCCTTGGGTGATCTTTCCCGATCTAATATTGTTCCACATAGCACGCACAATTGCTTTCCAATCAAATGCGGGTTGATGATAAAAATCACTATCTTCAGCGGCAAGTGTTGCCTGTTTTACTACTTCTGGTATTTCGCTAAATGGTATTACGGTCCTTTTTTCGTCGCCGTGTATTTCGTATATAAGGAATTTTCCAGTTCGGTCATAGAGTTTTGTTGTCTGGTTTACTGCGCGTTCACCAAAATTTTCTGGAGAAGGAAGTTTCTGTAACATCAAAACGATAAAAACAAAAACAACAACAACACACGCAATGATACCAAAAAAGAACGTTGCGAAAAGAAGTGGATATTGATGTTTTTTATTTTTCATAAAATGGATCATAAACTTTCTTTAGAACACACACATTCATTATAAATTATAAAGAAAAACAAACCCCCGCGATAATGCAGGGGTTTGTTTTTTTCAACTATTACTAGTATTGATCAATCTCTTCATCGTCTGAAAATGAACTTATGTCTAACTTGTCATCTTCAACCCCATCTTTTGATGATGGATCAAATATCTCATCCTCTAAAAGCCCCTCTTCTCCAGTTGAAATTCCGTCGTTGTGCAATTTTCGCATTGTATAAATAAAGGTGTACGTTGTTTTCGACCTAAAACCCAATAGGGTATACACGCAATGAAGGTCAGTATAGTAAAAATATAAAATGTGTCAACCCCATTAGAGATAGGGAAAAAAATATCAATATCTATAGCAGTAAATGAGGCACAAAAATAATATTATTATACAACAAGAATTTAACCATAAAATCTCTAACGGGGTCAACGGAATATCAACCGATGTGATGGTTTTTTGCTGAGCCGGCAATGGCGGCAGCAATTGCGTCGGTTGCGTCATCTAAAACAGAAGATAAATCAATTTTAAAAAATAACGAGATCATTTTTTTCACCGCATCTTTTGATGCCGATCCATTACCTGTTATCGCTAGTTTTATCTGTTTTGGTGTAAATTCTAAAATGGGAACGGCATATTCAGAAAGTGTTTGAGCTATAACGCCACGAGCCTCAGCAACAGAAAGGGCCGTCTTTTGATTATTTGTAAAAAAAAGTGATTCAATAACAGCGCGATCTGGTTTTTGTTTTTTGATTATTAAAACAAGAGATTTTCTAATTTCGCATAAACGCTCTCCATGGGTTTTTTTATTTTCTGAGAGAACGCCAAATTCTTTTACTGTAAAAACCGTATTTTCTACGGTTATTATTCCATATCCAGCGCGTGCAGTTCCAGGATCTATTCCAAGAATTTTCATAACTAAAACCCAACCTTTGACACTTCGCGCTGAGGAACAAGAGACCTATCTAATGGAATTAATATAGAAAATGTTGTTCCTCGGTTTACTTCTGATTCTACTTCTATTTTCCCTCCATGTTGCTCAATAATATTTTTTGCTATATATAAGCCCAGCCCACTTCCATTTGGTTCTATTTGTACCACATTTGATCCACGATGAAGTTTTTGAAAGAGTTTTTGTAAGTCTATCGCGGGAATACCAACGCCAGTATCCGAGATGGAGACTTTTATAAATGGTTTCGATTCTATTGGAAACACAGAAATAAGAATCCTTCCATTTTTTATATTGTACCTAATTGCATTATCAATAATATTAAAAAATACTGCACTGAGTCTATTTTCATCAATATAGACCGGGACTGACTCGGAGAAACTTTCAAATTTTATTGATACGGAATATGCATCAGCGAGCGATTTCATGTCGGCAAGAATCTTCTTTAAAAATGGGATAAGATCCTCATCTTTAAAAGAATATCCAAAGCGTCCTTCTTCGATTTTTGAGATATCGAGCAAGTCATTGGTGATTTTTGATGCTCTATTCGCAACCGATAATGCCTCTTTTGCAATTGGATAAATTGTTTCGTTTCCTTTGCTATATTCAACAATATTTTCAAGCGCCCAATGAAGCGCAGTAATTGGGGTTCTTAGTTGGTGTGCGGCAACATTAATAAAGTCTGTCTTTGCCTCAAGGACGCTTTTTTCTCGTGTGTGGTCTTTTATTACTTTTAAAAATCCAATCAAAGTGCCATCTTTGGTGGTTACTTGATTAAGCACCGCTTCTAACTCAAGTTTTGGTGCATCAAGAGAAATAGTTACGATTTGTGGCCACGTTCCCGGTTCCGATGTTTGTAGTGCCGCGGGAGCAAGAGAAGGAAAGAGTACCTGAATGAGCGGTTTTAATTCGTGCACCTTTGCAAGCCCAGGTTCCATTTGTTTTTCCAATACAACTTCTTTTGAAACACCCAAGAGTGACTCTGCTGCGTGATTAAATGTTTTAACAATAAAGTTCGTATCGTATACGATTATTCCGTCATGCAAATATTCAATAATTGCCTCTTTCTCGTCATCCTTAAACTTTGTTTCAAAAGATAATCGTGTTATCTTTGCAAACGCTAGAAACGATATCCACGTAATACACCCAAAGAGAAATACTCCGCAAATAATAATGATCAATGTGTTATTAATAAAAAAAAGACACAGGAGAAAGATAACACACGAAAGAAGAAGCGCGAACCAGCGAATTTCTTTTGATTTAAAAAGTGAATTATTTATCATAGTGAAACGATTTCATTGATCCCCACGTTACGCCAATTTTAGTATCAACTGATAAAGGAATAGAAAGTTTCTCAACTGTTTCCATGCAGTCCCGTATTTTTGGTGAGATTGTATTTATAATATCATTTTTTACTTCGACTAAAAGCTCGTCATGAATAGTAAGGAGCGGAATCACGGTGTGTAGGTGGTTGCCACTTTCAATAAAAGAAAAGAGAGAAATTATCGCCAACTTCATAATATCTGCTCCATGACTTTGAAGTGGCATATTAATAATTGCTCGCTCAAGCTCCGCAAAGCGATCTTCTGGAAAAAATCTCTTTCTTCCATTGCTATTTTCAACAAACTCATTCTTTTTTGCAAAATCTTTTATTTGGTTTTGCCATACAGAAACAGCAGGGAAGGAAGAAAAGTATTCATCCATAAATTTTTTTGAATCATTAATACTAATTCCGCTTGTTTTAGAAAAGGCACGCGATCCCATGCCGTAAATAATTCCGAAGTTTAATGTTTTTGCGACTCTTCGTTCTTGTTTTGTTATGTCGTCAGTCTTTTTATTAAAAATTTTTGATGCGGTGATTGTGTGGATATCTTTGTTTCCAATAAATGCCTGAATGAGCGTCGTATCTTTTGATTCGTGGGCGAGGAGACGAAGTTCAAGTTGTGAATAGTCAAAAGAAAGAAAAGAAAATCCAGCACGAGCAACAAAAGAATCTCTGATTTTTGATGACCAAATAGATTCCTGGGGTATATTTTGGAGGTTTGGTTTCTCCGATGAGAGGCGGCCGGTTCCGGTGCCTGTTTGCAAATATGTTGTGTGAACCATTCCCTCGACCGAAAGCGAAAGAAGTGGTTCTACAAAACCTGAAAGCATTTTTGTATCTTCTCGGTACAATAATATTTTTTCAATAATTGGATGTGAGGAAGATAGGGACTCAAGAGTTTCTCTATCCGTTTTTATTTGTCCCGTCTTTGTTTTTTTTGTTTTTCCAAAAACACCTAGTTCTTGGAGGGTCTCGCCTACCTGTTTTGGTGACGAGATGTTGAACTGGATTCCAGCAAGTGCAATTATTTCTTTTTCTAATTGTGAAATTGTATTTGTTATTTCTTTTTTTAGTTCTTCTAGGGCGCTTTTATTTACTGAAATTCCCGATTGCTCCATTTGTGCAAGGAGTGGAATGAGTGGCATTTCGAATCTTTTATAAACGGAAAGTAGATTGTGTTTTTCAAGTTGCCCAAGAAGCAAATGTGTAATTGTTTGTATTGATTCCTTGTCTTGCACAATCACATCTTTCCTTAAGTATTTTTTTGCGATATATGCATACGAAGGTTTTGATATATCAGGATCTAATAACCAAGACATTATTGATATATCAAAAATGTTCTTAGGAATTTGTATGTGTTTTTCTATACAATCTTTACTAACTTGTTTCCAATCAAAGGCGGCGTAAGATAGATCGTCATTTTTTATATCAAGACATGAAAGAACCGGAATTATAATGGCCTGATTTTTTATTGAGCTATTTGTTTCCACCATAGATTCTTCTGGAAGAAGGTTTTTGAATCCAAGTTTCAAAAAAAACGGTCGCGCATGTGGATTTTCTTCAATGCGATGGTAAATAAAATCTGACAATATGCGGCTTATTGGAATATCTTTTCTTATTGTAGCAAGGTGTTTTGAGAGAAGCGCAATATCTTTATAAGGAAGAATTTTTTTTAAGAAGGGGTCAGATAGATTTGTTTCTTTAAATATATCTTCGACTATTGAAAAAAGTGATAAAAGCTTCAGTGCTGTTTTTGGACCGACGCCAGGAATTCCCGGAATGTTATCTGATGCGTCACCTACGAGACCTTTATAATCGATTACTCTGTTTGGTAGAACACCAAGTTTTAAAAATACATCTTTTTCTCCATATTCTTTCATTTCGCTTAGCCCTTTTTGTGGGGTTTTTACCGAAACGAGTCCATCTCGTACTAATTGAAGGGAATCAAGGTCGCCAGTGAGAATTGTTATGTGAACATCTTTTGATGCAAATTTTTCGGCGAGTGTGCCAATAATGTCGTCTGCCTCGTATCCTGCTGCATCGACTATTGGGATTGAGAGAGTAGAAAAAAGATTTCGTGATATTTCAAATTGTGAAATAAGTTCATCGGGGGTCGTTGGGCGATTTGCTTTATACTCACTAAATTCTGATTTTCTAAAAGTTTCTTCTGGTCTATCAAATGCCGCCACAACATAGTCTGGATTGTGATCCCTCAGTGTTTTAATTAACATTCTGGCGAGCCCATACACCGCACCGATCGGTTGTCCATCTGGCGTGGTAAGTGGCGGAAGCGCATGGTATGCACGGTGAATAAGTGCGTGAGAGTCAATGAGAAGAAATTCTTTTTTCATTTATTGTGATAATTTTATTGTGATTAATCGGGTTTCGTTTGTTTTATGTTTTAGTGTTACAGAGCCACAAGATTTAACGATTTTTGACGACACCCTCTCTGGCCATTCAATAAAAATAATAAATGACGGGTCGTTTAAAAATGAATGAATTTCAAGTTGTTCTAAGTCGTGAAAAGATGAAAGGCGATACGCATCAATGTGAATGAAATTTTTATAATATTTTGATTGAATTGGAAAGCGTTTAATTAACACAAATGTCGGGCTCGTTATCCTTTTTTTTACATCAAAACCTTTCGCAGCCCCTTTAGTAAACGTTGTTTTTCCGGTACCGAGATCACCACGCAAGGTTATTACTCTTGCGCGAGTAAGAGGCGGGGTGCTTTTGATAATGACGCCGAAGCGCTCCCCAATCTTTTTTGTTTCATCCGCTGAAGACGATATAAATGATGAAGAAAAAACAAACACACTCTTTTTCATATTGAGATGCTAAAATAATTCCCCATCTTTTTCTTTTGCTCCTAAATGTTGATATGCCAACTTTGTCGCAATTCTTCCAGACGGGGTTCGGTGGAGGAGGCCAATTTTTATGAGGAATGGTTCATATACATCTTCAATGGTTCCTGGCTCCTCATTGAGTGCTGCTCCAAGTGATTTTAATCCAACAGGACCCCCATTAAATTTTTCTATGATTATTGAAAGAATTTCTCTGTCTGTTTTGTCCAGTCCAAATTCATCAATTTCAAGAAGTTCAAGTGTCTTATATATCACGTCCATGTCCACGGTATTATTGTTATATATCTGTGCGTAGTCTCTTGCGCGTTTTAACAAACGATTTGCGGTTCGTGGAGTAAAACGAGATGCGTGAGAGAGCTTTTCTGAGGCGGATTTTTTAATTGTTATTCCAAGAATATTAGCAGATCGGTCAATAATTTTTTGAATGTCTTCTGCATTGTAATAATCAAGTCGAAATGTTGCACCAAAGCGAGAACGGAGAGGTGCCGAAAGGAGATTTGCGCGTGTTGTTGCTGCAATGATAGTGAACGGTGGAAGGTCAAGTGAAAATGTTCTTGCTGATGGTCCCTTTCCGACAATAAGATGAATCTTTCTTGATTCCATTGCGGGATAAAGAATTTCTTCTATTGCGGTATTTAAGCGATGTGCCTCGTCAATAAATAAAATATCATGTGGTTCAAGATTGGTAAGAAGCGCCGCAACATCTCCAGCCTTTTCAAGTGCGGGACCTGATGTTGAGCGGATTTGTGCGTTTAATTCTTTTGCAATGAGATAGGCAAGCGTCGTCTTTCCCAATCCAGGTTGCCCATAAAACAACATATGATCAGGGGCTTCTCCCCGTGCTTTTGCTGCGTCAATAATCAAACGAATATTTGTTTTCGTTGTTTCTTGGCCGACATATTCGTCCCAACGCGACGGACGAAGCGCGGCGTCAAAGTTGCCGTCAGAAGAATCTTGCGTCTTTAATTCTTTGTCCATTCGTTATTGTTAACTATACGTCAATTTGGTGATATTTTGAAGGGGAGCGAACGTTAAAAATACTATAAATATCTTAAATAAACATTATCTCTAACAATAGAGTGCACAGCGAGGTTGGGCACTTGGTGTTTCCGGGTTCGATAGAATTGGGGTTGACATATGAAATAAACCACTATATAAATGTACAAGCCCAAAAGAAAAGGGAGCATATTGACAAATTTCTTAATGTGTGCTAAGATTACAATATAAGTTAAGTTGAAGTCGTTCATTTATACCTGTGGGCAAACGGATTCGTTTCTTAAACATTTAAAGGACTTTTTGGTTTCGGCTGGAAAACTCCTCGGAGACATCCGCTCTTTTCTCATGCTCATATGAGGAAAGTTTTTAAAACAAGCCTAACGGCGTGCTGCCCACAGATATAAATGAAGGAAAAGCCCCCACCATGAAATGGTGGGGGCTGTATTGTACTAGAGACGACAAATAAAAACTTTTTATTTATTAAAAGAAATTATTTCTTTTTGTCTTCAGGTAAAAATGTAATAAAATTATATTTATTTTAGCCATTTAATTGTTCCTGTTGCTCGTTCCACTTCTTCGGTACTTGTTATTCCAAGAATAACCTTAAGAAAACCATCTTCCTGCATTGTTACCATTCCTTGTGTTCGTGCTAAATTAAAAAGTTCCATTTCTGTTGGGTCTTTATAAATAAGTTCGCGCATCGCATCAGTAACAACAAACAGTTCAAAAATTGAGATACGATTACGATATCCCAAGCCGCCACAATCAGAGCAACCCTTCGGGGTGTATATTTGTGGATTGCTATACAGAGACTTATCAACACGAGAGGGAAGTGTTTCTATGAACGACTGTATTTTTTTCTTTAATTCAGGAGACACCTCTTCTTTCTCTTTGCATTTCGCACAAAGTATACGAACAAGGCGCTGAGCAATAATAAGAGTGAGCGCAGGACCTAATATGTTTGGTTTTGCTCCAAGATCAAGAAAACGTGGAATTGCACCAATGGCATCATTGGTGTGAAGTGTTGAAAAAACAAGATGACCAGTGAGCGACGACTCAAGTGCTATTTCCGCGGTTTCTTTGTCTCGTATTTCTCCAATGAGAATGACGTCGGGGTCCTGACGTAAGATTGACCGCAATCCTGAAGCAAATGTGTAATTTGCGTTCGAATTTACTTGTGTTTGTGAAACTCCATCGAGATGATATTCAATTGGATCTTCAACGGTAATTATTTTTATCTCCGACGAATAAACACTTTTTAAAAATGCATAGAGTGTTGTTGTTTTTCCTGATCCCGTAGGGCCAGTATTTAAAATAAGTCCATTTGGTTGATTAATTGCCTCTTTAACTATTTCGAGGTCATCCCTTCTCCATCCCAAATCTTCAAGGTTTACTTTTAGAGCCAACGGATCCAAAATACGCAACACAATCGTTTCTCCATATTCGGACGGAATAATAGATGTACGAACCTCAATTTCTCTATTAGATAATCCAATAGTAAATCGTCCATCTTGTGGCTCATTTATAATATTAAGTTTTAGGCTCGAAAGAAGTTTGATTCTTGTAGTGAGTGATTTATAAATATGTGGTGAGAATTTTTCAAACGCGGTATGGAGTATCCCATCAATACGGAGACGAAGAACGCCCATTTCGTCGGCTGGTTCCATGTGTATGTCTGATGCTTTGAGCGCCATTGCTCCTGCAAGAATAATTTCAAGCATCTGTGAGATAAAAGGACTAGAAAAATTAGCAAGGTGGGATTCCAAATCTTTTAATGTTTTTACCTCGCCTAAAATAATACGAAGATTTTCTTCATTGATATCAACCTTCCCTGCTATTTCCTTTGTTTCATCGGGGACATATTTATAATAACTCCAGCCGTGTTCAAGGCTTACTCGCGAAACAATGTGGATCTCAACTTCTAATCCGCTTGCTTTTAATTTTTCAATTATTATATGAGCCTCAGGAAGGCGAGGGTCAAATGCGGCGACAACAATTTTCTCCTTAGTGGTATGAAGGGGAACAATAAGAGCTTTTCGTGCATCAACTTCAGAAATTTTTTGCATTGCCTTTAATTCGGTTGGCACACGAGTAGACACAATATCAAGATAAGGAAGGCCAATTTGCACGGCGCGTCGTTTTGCATCACTTTCTTCAGCAATGCGCCTCGCTTTTTGAAGTTGTTCTTGTAAAAGTTTGTTATTAAACATACTTATAGATATATTCTACCTATTTTTTATAAAACTTGACAGAATGCTTAATGCTTGATTTTTTTGGTGTTTGGTGGTATAATGTATTCATCATTAATAATTATTGAAGTAGGAGCTTGAAATGAAACGTTTATTTTTGTCGTTTGTTTGTTTGTCATTTTTGTTTTCTGGATGTGTAACATTAAAAACCAACATTCCTTTTTATCGTACCGATGGAGTGATTGTAACCTGTCCGGTAAGCGTTGGGAGGATCGTAATTAAAAAATATTCTAGGTTCGTTGAGGGGCAAGAATACACCGTGGTTCCTGGGAAGGAAACTCGTGTGTATGCAGACGGAGTATTTTCGGACCAACCGATGACTCTTGTTGGTTTCGTCTACAATAAAAAAGGTCAAGTTATAGGTCGCGTATCTCGCGATTTCCGGTTTGACGGAAACTCCTATGAGGTAAAGATTCACATGTGGAATATTACCAACTGGGAGTCTACTCAATCTGAAAGGAATTGGTTGTGGTAAATAATTTGCTCGTGCGTATGCACGGGCGATTTTTTTTGGTATCTTAAAAGCGATGATCATTTTCCTATACGGAGCAGATATATATAGGAGGGAAGTGAAGGTAAAAGAACTTCTTACAATCAACCGCGAAAAAAAGAAAAATGCGGATATTAAAGTTTTTGATTTGTGCGAAGAAAAAGAGAAATGGAGAGAAGCAAAGGAATTCCTTTCTCAACCATCAATGTTTTCTGATACAAAAACAGTGGTAATTTATGGAAGCGGAGAGGTAGATATAAAAGAATGGAGAGAGTTATTAAAAAAAGAGATCCACACAAAAGACCATGTAATAATTATTTCTGATGAAAAAGCACCAAAAAAGAATTTTCAGTTTCTTTTAGATCCAAATATTAAAACAAGCGAATATACAGAGCTTGATGAAAAAAAACTTGAGGTATTTTTAAAGCGTGAAGCAGAGCGACTCGATGTTTCATTAGATAACGAGTCGTGGAAATTATTCGTTTTGCACATTGAATCATTTCCACTGCGAAGTGCCGCCGGCGTTCGTGAACTCGAGAAGTGTGCATTATTTTCCAAAAATAAAATATTAAATGAGGATGGATTACGATCAATAATACAAACTTCAGAAACAGAAGATGTGTATGGAGTGGCGCGGACACTCACATCAGAAAGAAGAAGAGAGAAGAGAATGGCTATTCTTGAGCGTGCGCTTATCAACAAAGTAGATCCTGCACACTTATTTAATACGTTGGTATATGTGGTAAATGGTGTGGGGATTGAGCGTCTTGCACAACTTGATGTAAAAATAAAAAGCGGGAACGCAGAATACGAAGAAGCACTCCTCGAATTTGTTCTCCATTAGACCTACTGCATAATTATGTTTTAGCTACAATTTTCACATTTCTGCTGCGGCTTTGCAAAAATCTTTCAATATATTCTGCCTGAATATACTTCAATATTTTTGCAAAGCCGCAGCAGAAATGTGAAAATTGTAGCTAAAACATAATTATGCAGTAGGTCTATTAAAAACTCTCCAATAAACGGAGAGTTTTTAATTATTTTAGTTTTTTTGCAAGACGAGACTTCATTCGATTTGCTTTGCCTTTTTTGATAAGTTTCACCTTTGCCATCTTATCAATTGTTTTATAGGTTTCTGCGAGTTTTGTTTTCGCTTCATCTTTGCTAGTTGAAAGAGAACGACGAAAACTTTTTATTACGATTTTAAGTTTTGTTTTTCGTGCGTCGTTTCGTGCGTTTCTCGTTTTATTTTGCTTTAATGCTTTTTTTGCTGAACTTGTTTTTGGCATATTTCTATAGACACAGTAAAGCGTATTTTTTATGAAATGTCAAAGTATGTGAGTAGTTTGTTGTGGGGTATACTTACCGTATGTGGTACTGCATTAATGGCGAGGTACAAGAAAAAAAGAAGGGCTTTTTTGTTCTTTTGGTGAACGGAATGGGATATAAAATTTATACAAATTCTAATACGCTTGAGTTTGTTAGCGGCAAAATAACGATATTCACACACGTGCATATTCGGGAGGATGCGTTTGATATTTTTGGATTTTTAACAGAAGAGACCCTACTTCTTTTTGAAATGTTAATTTCCGTGTCAGGTGTTGGGCCAAAAACCGCACTTGGAATTCTTGATCTTGATAACATTCCAAATCTTACCGCAATTATTTTAGAGAAGCGTGCCGACATTCTTTCTCGTGCGTCAGGAATTGGGAAAAAGACAGCAGAACGAATTATTTTAGAGCTTCATGCAAAAATGAAGGAATTTGGAACAGCAAAGTCTGCGGGTGATCATGATCTGCGTAATGAGGTTGAGGAGGTATTAGTAAATCTTGGATATATTCGTGCAATTGCCCGAAAAACAGCACAAGAAGCGCACGGAGACTCTGTGGAAGAACGATTGAGGAGTGCGCTTCGTTCAATTGGTACTAATAGAAGGTCATAACTATGAAAAGTATTTTCTCAATTTATCATTTTCTTTGGGCGTTTTTAGGAAACATTTTTTATGGCATTCCAAGTAGAAAATTATTTGTTGTTGGTGTTACGGGAACAAAAGGAAAATCGACAACTTTGGAACTTATGAGTGCAATTATGGAGGAGGCAGGAGAGACAACGGCAGTCCTTTCTTCGGTAACAAAAAAAATTGGAAAGCATACAAAAAAGAACACTACAGGAAACTCAATGCCCGGAAGAATGGAAATTCAAAAATTTTTATATCAGGCAAAAAAAGCAAAATGTTCGCATGTTTTTATTGAGGTAACTTCGCAGGGCGTAGTACAGCACCGACATAGATTTATTGACTGGAATGCTGCGGTGTTTCTCAATCTTTCCAAGGAACATATTGAATCTCACGGTTCGTATGATGCATATCGCAAAGCAAAACTTTCTTTTTTTGAATATGTTGCAAAAACAAAAAAGAAAAAAAGAATTTTCATTATTAATAAAAATGATAAAGAAGGAGAATTGTTCGCTCACGCAATTCGTCATAATTATGCAAATTCAATATACTGGTTTTCAAAAGAAGATTTCTTAAGAAAGATTTCCGATTATGTTGATATAACATCAGACAAAGCACGCGCAAAGTTTAATGAGTGGATTTTTGCCGATTTTAATTTGGAGAATTCTGCAGCAGCAAGAACATTTTCTGAAACACAAAATATTTCTTTTGAAATAGTGCAGAAAGCGCTTTCAAAATTTCGTGGAATTTCTGGGCGACTTGAGGTTATACAACGGAAACCATTTTCGGTAATCGTCGATTACGCACACACTCCTGATTCGCTTGAGAAGATCTATGCGGTTGCGAGGAAGGATTATTGTTTAGAACCGACAAATTCACTTATCGCAGTCCTTGGTTCTGCGGGAGGGGGACGAGACAAATGGAAGCGGGCAGAGATGGGGTCGATTGCTGGTAGGGTATGCAATGAAATTATTATTACTAATGAAGATCCATTTGATGAAGATCCAACAGAAATTATGGACGAGATAAAAAGTGGAGTGGTGCGTTCTGGGTTTTTGGAACAAAATATAAAAATGATTCTTGATAGACGAGAAGCGATTAGATATGCACTAAAACAAGCAAAGAAAGGAGATGTAGTTATTGCAACAGGAAAGGGAAGTGAAGAATGGATTCGGTGGGAGAGAGAAAGAAAAGAAGCGTGGAATGAACGAAAAGTATTTGAAGAAGAATTAAAAAAAATATAAGCCCCTCATTGAGGGGTTTTGTATTTTATTTCGGAAAGCGAGTACTCCCCGTATAAAAACTTTTTCCATGTGCCGTTTTCGCATGTTTCAATATTTTTTATAATAATATCCTTCCAAAATACCTTCCTTTTTAACACCCCCTCAATGTTTTTGTGAATGAGGAAGAGAAAATCATTCACGTTGTGGGCGAAACGGTAGAAGTCACGTACCGTGTGACAAACTTTACCATTTGCAAACACAAAAACATTATCACACCGGAATTTTATTATACGCGTTCCCAGCTTGGATTTTTCAGGCATGGCACTTCCTTTTCAATTGTTAATGGATGAATTATAGCATTTATTTGATAAAAAATCAATAGATGACGTACCCAGCTAAGTAATCCTGTATAATAAGTAATATATTATGGCTAAATTAACCTTCTGTGGTGCTGCAGGGACGGTTACCGGATCTAATTATCTTCTTGAGTCAGGAGACACAAAAATTCTTATTGATTGTGGATTGTTTCAAGGATCGCATTTTTGTGAAGAGATGAATTACGATCCATTTTTGTTTAATCCAGAGGAAATTACTGCGGTATTCGTTACTCATGCCCACATCGATCATATTGGACGCATACCAAAACTTTACAAAGAGGGATTCAGACAAAAAATTATTTCTACAGAACCGACAAGAGATATGGCAGAGGCACTACTCCTTGATACCGAACACATACTTTTTATGGAAGCAGGAAAACATGCACCATTGTATGAGGTGGACGATGTAGAGAGAGTAATGCGTTTATGGGAAGGTGTTCCCTATCACAAACATATAAACATCGGGCCATTCCGTATCGAGTTTTATGATGCGGGCCATATTTTGGGATCATCCTCTATTCTTGTGGAGGTTGAGGGAAAGAAAATTGTGTTTTCTGGAGACTTGGGAAATGTTCCCGCGCCGTTTATTAATCCAACCGAGTTTATTGAGAATGCCGATTTTGTACTTATTGAATCCACTTACGGAAATAGAGCCCACGAAAATATTGATAAAAGAAAAGAGGAGTTGGAGGAGACAATAAAAGAAACAGCAAAGAGGAGAGGTGTTGTAATGATTCCTGCGTTTGCCCTTGAGCGAACACAAGAAATGATTTACGAATTAAATGAACTTGTAGAAAACAAAAAAATACACCGAATTCCCGTTTTTGTTGATAGTCCACTCGCAATCAGACTCACTGATGTGTATAGGAAGTATTCTGCAAATAAAATGTATTTTAATAAGGAGGCGCTTGGACTTATTAGAAAAGGGGATGCAATATTTAACTTTCCCGGTCTTTCACTTTCTTTGACCACCGAAGAATCAAAAGCAATTAATGATATTCCACCGCCAAAAGTAATTATTGCGGGGTCTGGTATGTCACAAGGAGGACGAATTATTCATCATGAGAAACGGTATCTTTCTGACCCAAGAAGCTCAATCATTTTCGTTGGATATCAAACTAAAGAATCATTAGGACGAAAGATCCTTGATGGGGAGACAATGGTGCGAATTGCAAAAGAAGATGTGCCTGTTAGGGCAAAAATACGAGCGATTAGTGGATATTCAGCTCATGCCGATCAACCACAATTGTTGCACTGGGTCTCATATTTTAAAGAGCGCCCCAAAAAAGTTTTTGTTACACATGGGGAGCCAGAAAGTGCAGAGGTGCTTGCGATAAAGATAAAAAGTGAATTTGGAATAGATGCCCAAGTTCCCCAACAAAAAGAAGTCGTGATATTATAAATACAATGCCAAATATAAAGAAAAAAGTTATTCCGGTTCGTATGAAAAAAGTTTCGGCAAAAAAGAAAGATCCTCTTGATCATCTCACTCATACCTTGCGATACAAATTTTGTGTTTCTGGTGCCGCAGAGACGGGACACTGTGCAAAAGATGCTCAAAAAAAAGCTGAAGAAATTGGAAAAGAAATTGCAAAACGTGGTCTTGTTCTCGTAACGGGAGCGACAACAGGAATGCCATACTGGTCTGCAAAAGGAGCAAAAGCAGAAGGAGGGATTGTTATTGGGCTTTCTCCTGCAGCCTCAAAGCTTGCGCATATAAAGTCATATCACCTTCCAACCGATCATCACGATTTAATTATCTATACCGGATTTGATTATTCAGGAAGAAATTTATTACTTACTCGGTCAGCGGATGCGATTATTACTATTTGTGGGAGAGTTGGTACACTCAATGAATTTACTATTGGTTTTGAAGATCACAAACCAATGGGTGTTCTTGAGGGCTCCGGTGGTACAGCGGATTACATTCGTGAATTATTAGAGAAATCACATCGGGGATTTGGTAATGTTGTTTTTTCAAGTGATCCAGCGGAATTAGTTGAAAAACTTCTTGCAATGATTCACGAGGAAGAAGAAAAGAATGGGATTCGTGGATGGCTGTCGGCTTAATGAATGAGCATAGTTAAGAAAATAGGACTAATAGGAACACTTGCGGGCACCATGATCGGCGCGGGCATTTTTTCGTTGCCGTATATGTTTAGCGCAGTTGGCGCAACAAAAGGAATTTTATTTCTCCTCTTTTTTTCGGTTGTATATACAATAGTTCATTCAATGTATGCGATGCTGGTTATCAAAAACCCAGGAATGGAATTTGGTTCAATTGCAAAAAAATATCTTGGCGCGTTTGGCGCGGTAGTTCAGTGGTTAATAGTTGGAGAGTTACTGTTGGTATGTTTGGCATATCTTATTCTTGCGCCTGAATTCTTTCTTATTCTTTTCGGAGGAAATTATCAGCTGTATATTCTTTGTTTTTGGATTTTTGGTGTTTTCGGGATGTTATTATCAATGAAGTGGATTGAAATATCAGAAACAGCAGGGCTTGTTGGGATTTTTGGACTTATTGGTATAGTTGGATGGTTTGGATTTATACTGGGAAATTCTGTTTCTTGGAATAAAGAAATAACAGCCTTGCCTCAATTACTTCTTCCATTTGGGCCACTATTGTTTGCATTTTCTGGAAGACCAAGCATTGCTCGTATAGTGCGTTCTTTGGAAAAGACAGAAAAGAAATATGTGTATTCAATAATTATTTGGGGGACGAGTATTCCAGCTTTCCTATATGGAGTATATACGCTTGGCATGCTTCGTATGGGTGGCGGGAGCGGAGTTCTTGATGCGATTTCAAGTTTTCCATGGATTATTCCTTCGGTTCTTGCGGTACTAGGAATTATTGTTTTATGGACTTCTTATTTTATTGTCGGAATTAATGTAAGAGATATTCTTGTATATGACGCGCATATTAAAAAAATAGCAGCGTTCCTGATTGCTTCATGTGTTCCACTTATTTTGAGTTTTTTTGGAATAAAGGATTTTATAAAAGTGATAGGTTTTATTGGCGGTGTGTTTTTAGCGCTTGAAGGAATATTTATTGTTGCGATGTGGTGGAAACAGGCAGACAAAAATATCTTTTTTTATTTTTCATTTCTTATTTTTATCATTTTTTGTATTGCGCTAGCGCAAGAGGTTATACTATTTATATAAATGAACAAAGAAAAAACAGCACAATGGATGGCAATTCTCTCTCTTTTTTTAATTCCTTTCAATATAAAGAAATTCATTACTTTATTGATTGGTAACGGCGAGTATTTTCCTCTTGAATTATCTAGCGCATTTTTGTATCTTTCAGAAATTTTCTCAATTTTTTTTATTCTTTTTGTGATAATTACGAAAAGAAAGGAATTTTTATTACTCTGTCGGTTGCTTTGGCCATTATTTTTATTGCTCGGGATTTCAATTATTTCAATCGCAATAAGCGACTCACTTCTGCTATCAATTGTTTCATGCGTGCACTTATTTTTTATAACACTCTTTACTGTTGCGGTCGCGACAGTAATCCACTCACAAATACTTTCAGTTCGTGACGCAATGAAAGTATTTGCCATTTCTGCGCTTTTACAGGCAGAAATTGCGATTTTGCAATTTGTTAATCAGGGATCAATCGGACTACATTTTTTTGGAGAAGAAACAATTAATGCGCTTACTCAAGGCGTTGCAAAGATTGAGGTGTTTGGATCAATTTTTATTCGTTCGTATGGAACATTTCCACACCCAAACATACTTGGTGGATTTCTTGTCTTGGGAGTCATTGCGTGGATTTATCTTTTTTCTTCTCCATCAAAACGACATGGAGTGTTCCACCGGTCCACTTCTCTTATTGGGTTGTTTGTTGTTTTGCTTGGTCTTGTATTTTCATTCTCTCGGTCAGCTTGGATTGCAGCAATTGTTTCCTTCATTTTATGCATCATTATTCTTTTTAGTAAAAAAGAATATTCATCTGTTGCTCGAGAACTTGTTTTGAGCGGTATGATTTTTGGTGCCATATTACTTGGAATGGTTGGATGGGCCCTTGTTTCGAGGGGAACTATAAAAAATGATTCTGCAATAAATGAACGAAAGGTATACACATATATTGCAGTTGATATGATGGGCGAGTATCCGTTTGGTGTTGGAATAGGAAATGGGATAGTCCGTGCGGAACAAGAGGGAAGATATGACGCATATGGCCTCGCGAGCAAAGCAACGCATCAACCAGTTCATAATATTTATTTACTTATAGCCGAAGAGTTGGGAATTGTAGGAGTTATTGTTTTTCTTTTTTTCGTTGGGAATTTGTTTGTTATAAAAAAACAAAAAACACATCTTATTGATGTCTCATTTTTACTTGTTATGTTTGTCTCGTTTCTTTTTATTGGATTATTTGATCACTATCTACTTACGCTTAATGCGGGCCGATTGATGTTTTTTTCAATTTTAGGGATAATAGCCGGACTTTCTCTAAAGACAGAAAAAGAGCCCTTGTAGTTGAATGGATACAATACCTCCCTCCGAAGGAGGTGGTGCAGGTTCGATTCCTGCCAAGGGCACAAAAGAAGCGAACCGTAGGCGCACGATAATAAGGAGTGGAACACGACTATATTATCGTAGCGTTTCGACTGAAAGGAGAAGCGATTTCCTGCCAAGGGCACAAAAGAAGCGAACCGTAGGCGCACGATAATAAGGAGTGGAACACGACTATATTATCGTAGCGTTTCGACTGAAAGGAGAAGCGATTTCCTGCCAAGCCTGCCTGCCGGTAGGCAGGGGCACACAACGCAGAACTCAACCGAGTGATTTAATTTACAATTTATAAATTTTCCGTCCTAGGCGCCTGCCTGCCGGCGGGCAGGGATCAGCCTTGGGCTGACAATTTTCAAGTAACAGGAAATCGAACTGGGAAAAGAGATAGTTTCACGATATACTTTTTATGAAATAAAAAATGGACGACAAACAGTTAAAACTTGAAGCACTGAGAAAAGAGATAGAGCAAGATAAAAATCTTCCACTCTCAACAAACCTCGTGTTTGGTGAGGGGAATATAAATTGCAGGGTTTTGTTTACTGGCGAGGCGCCTGGCGAGAAAGAAGATGAAACAGGACGTCCGTTTGTTGGGCGTGCGGGGCAATTACTTACGAAATCATTAGAAGAAATTGGATGGAAACGAGCGGATGTATATATAACGAATATTGTGAAGCGGCGGCCCCCAATGAATCGTGATCCACTTCCCGAAGAAATCGAGCTTTATAAGCCATATTTAACAAAACAAATAGAGATAATTAATCCCACACTTATTGCGACACTTGGAAGATTTTCAATGAATTATTTTCTTCCTGACGCAAAAATTATGAGAGATCAAGGAAAATTATTTCGTGTAGAAAATTATTTCGTATATCCAATTCTTCATCCTGCCGCGGCACTTCGGGGGAATGCAATGATGGCAACGTTTAAGGAAAGTATTAAAAAACTTCCAAAAGCAGTAGAGAAGGCAGAGAAGTTAAAATATACAAAATAAGATATAATTACAGCATAATGAATTTTTCGGCGGTTTATCTCGTGCAGAGGTTTGCATATAGGACAATTGAATTTTTACGCCATTGGTATGTGCGCAGTGCGCGTATTTATTCAAATTTTATTATTACAAGATTTGAACGTCTTGATAGGAGGTTCGCGTGGATGGTAACGCTCAAAAATCTATTTCAGCCACTTTTTAAGGACTATACGATTATTGGCTATGTAATTGGATTCATTTTTCGTTCGATCCGACTTATTGTCGCGGGTGTTATATATGCAGTATTTTTTTGTATTGCAGTATTCGCTTATTTGATTTGGCTCGCAATACCACCAATTTTATTTTTGTCGGCACTACGCTGGTAGTTTTATCTAAGGAGAATAATTTATTTGATTATGTATATACAAAAACAAATATCACAGTCGTCGATTCAACACTGTCAGACCCTCTAACGGGATGAACGAACTTTATTACAAAGAGCCACGATTATTTCTTTCTGCGACAGGAGAATTTTTTGTTCGGGTGATTGCATATTCTGTGTATGCGGGGATAACAATTTCGTCTTTCTTCTTTTTGCTTTCTGAAAATGCGTCTGAGCGGAGCATGGGAATGCTTTTCTTATTGTTTATTATTGACAGGACAATTCACATACGACATGGAGAGCGGACAATTTATGAGCTAAAAAAAGGAGATAAGAATGTTGCGCATTCATGCTCACCACAGAGTTATCACGTGATAAATTATTCATTGCGAAAAGCAATTATTTTAAAAAAGAATTTTAATCTCATTCTTTTATTGGAGCTTCTCGGACGCAGGGATATACGAGAAGCGCTTCGCCGACTTGGGGTGAAATACGACGATGTACAGAGGAAAACAGAAACACTTATCGAGTCAACAAATATAATTGATGGTGCAGGAAAAGAATATTATATAAAAAATATTGAGTCGCTTGTAATTGTGGCATTTCAAAATGCAATTGATACTGGTGAACAATATACTCGTCCGCGAAATCTTTTTGTAGCACTTTCAACTTCAGGGGATTCTGCAATCGCAAAGGTGTTTGATCTTTTTAATCTTGAGGAAGGAATGGTTCAAGAAGCAATCATTTTTGGAAAGTGGGGAAAAATGTTTTTTGGAATTAGAAAAATCCCCGCTGTATTAGGTGGATTTATTCATAATCCAGCACGATTAAGAAAGCGTGTTATTAATCGTTCGTGGACTGCTCGACCAACTCCTATTCTTGACCAATTTAGTACTGACCTAACTGAACTTGCCACTCAAGAAAAAGTTGGATTTTTAATTGGTCACAATGAAGAAATGAATGTGCTTTTGCACACACTTTCTCGTCCTGGAAAACCAAATGCCATTCTTGTTGGTGATCCAGGGTTGGGAAAAACGACAATGATTGCTCATCTTGCATATCGATTAGTAAAAGATGATGTGCCGCCATCACTGTACGACAAGCGACTTGTTTCTCTTGATGTCTCGGCGCTTCTTGCAAATTTAACCTCCGAAGCATTAATAGGAAGATTAAAGGAAATTACCGACGAAATAATTTTGGCGGGAAATATTATACTTCATATTCCGGAACTTCATGATCTTTTTCGCACCGCCGGTACACGTGGGGGTATGAATGCCATTGACATCCTTCTCCCAATTATTAAGAGTGAAGCGATTCCGGTCGTTGGAGAAAGTTTTCCTAGGGAATTTAAGGCTTATATAGAGGGAAGAACTGACTTTCTTGACCAGTTCGATGTTATTACCATTAATGAAATTTCGGAGAAAGAATCAATCCGCTTTCTTGTTTATCAAGCATTACTACTTGAAAAACAATATAGAATATTTATAACATTTCGGGCGATTGAGCAATCAGTCAAAATCGCGCATAGATATTTCCATAGCAAACTACTTCCAGGAAGCGCATTAGATTTACTAAAACAGGCAATTGTAACCGCAAAAGACAAAAAGAAAAAAACACTTGAAGTAGAAGATGTTATCAAAATTGCAGAGACGCAAACACGGATTCCTATTGAAAGAGCTGGGGATGATGAAGCAGAAAAATTACTTAATTTAGAAGTAACGATTCACAAAAAATTGGTAAATCAAGAACCTGCGGTCTCTTCTGTTTCTAGAGCGCTTCGCGAATATCGCAGTGGACTTTCACGAAAAGGAGGACCAATTGCAACATTTCTTTTTGTTGGCCCAACAGGTGTTGGAAAGACCGAGCTTGCAAAAATATTAACAAAAATTCAATTTGGATCAGCAGATGCAATGATTCGATTTGATATGTCTGAATACCAAGACAAACAAAGTATTTCCCGTTTTATTGGATTATCGAATGGGGAGAATTCCGGAACGCTTACTGATGCGGTATTAAAGACTCCATATAGTTTGATACTTCTTGATGAATTTGAAAAAGCACATTCCGACATACTCAATCTTTTCCTTCAAGTGTTTGATGATGGACGACTTACCGACAACTTAGGACGAACGGTTGGGTTTGAAAACACTATTATTATTGCGACGTCGAATGCCGAGTCAGAGTTTATAAAAACAGAGATTGAAAAAGGGAGAAAAAGCGAAGACATTGCTGATGATATAAAGAAAAAACTCACTAATTATTTTAAGCCAGAACTTATCAATCGTTTTTCAGATATTATTGTGTTTAGAAGTTTAACTCCAGACGAAACAAAACAAGTGGCAAAATTTTTAGTTGGAGATGTTGTTGGTACATTGCGTGAGGCACAAGGAATTGATCTTGTGGTTCACGATTCAGCACTTTCTGAAATTGCGAGAATTGGATATAGCCCCGTGTTTGGCGCGCGTCCACTACGGCAGACAATTTCTGAGAATATTAGAAGCGTGCTTGCCGAGAAAATATTAAAAAGAGAAATAATCCGTGGGCAAGTAGTTTCTGTATTGTTTGATGGGACTAAGTTTGTGTGGAAAATGAATGAAGATGGGGTATAGTAAGAGTAATGAAAATACGAATCTCTTTAGATATAAAAGATCTTACAGTAAATAGGGTAATACGTCATTTTATCCTTTCTGACCTTCTATTACTTGGTGGATGGGGAATTATTAGTCCTGTTTTTGGATTGTTTATCATTGATAGTATTCGTGGGGCGAACATCTTTTCCGTTGGAGTTTCTGTTGGTATATATTTTATTACCAAGTCAATTGTTCAACTTCCCGTTGCGGTGCTGCTTGATAAAAAACAAAACGAGAGAATAAGTTTTTATGTGCTTATTTCAAGTTTGATGCTTGCCGGATTTTCTGCGATGGCATATGGAATGGTGAGTACGGTTGTTGGATTATATATTGTCTCTGCGCTTCAAGGATTTTCATTTGGGCTTTATACGCCGTCATGGTCTGGAATGTTTTCAAGGCATTTAGACAATGGACACTGTTCGCTTGATTGGTCACTTGATTCCGCAACGATTGGAATTGCGTCTGGTATAGCGGCAATTTTTGGTGGGTTTATTGCAACAACGTTTGGGTTTACTTCGATGTTTATTGTAGCGGCAATCTTCTCATTTGTTGGTGCGATTACACTTCTTGCTGTTCCGCATCTTATTTTTCCCAATAAAATACCTACTAAGATGAATTCCGGCGAACACGTGCACATATAAAACATGAAAACAGAACATTCGGCAGGAATAATAATTTATAGAAAAACTAAGGAAGGACCCAAATTTTTGTTATTGTATCATGGCGGTCCCTATTGGAATTTTCCAAAAGGAAAACTTGATGGCGAATCCAATTTTAAGGCGGCGCTTCGTGAGGTGCACGAGGAAACTGGCATTTTAGAACGAGACCTACGATTTCGTACATGGTTTAAGGTACAAGATAAATTTACATATACAAGAGACAAAGAGCGAATTAATAAAACAGTTACCTATTATTTAGCAGAGACGAGGCGACAAGAGATAAAAATTAAGATTGTCCCAGAAACGCACAATGGAGAAAAACACGAAGGATACGCGTGGCTTTTATATCGGGATGCCTCACGGTTTCTCATTTCTCCCACGTTAAAACTAAACCTAAAAAAAGCATATGCAACAGTTATTCAAAGAAAAAGTCCTGCAGGCACTAAAGAGGGTACCCAAGGGCAAGGTAATAACATACAAAGGAATCGCCCGCTTATCGGGGAACGAGCGCGCGTATCGAGCGGCCGGGAACGCATTGCATAACAATAAGTATCCAATTGTGATTCCATGTCACCGAGTAGTACGAACGAATGGTGAGCTTGGTGGATATGGTGGCGGACAAAACAAGAAAAAAGAGCTCCTTATTTCTGAAGAAGTGGTGATAGTAAATGGAAAGATAGATCTAAAAAAGTTTGGATGGAAAATATAAAAATTCCTCCATTATAGCGGAGGAATTTTTATTATTGCTTATTTTACAAATTCAACTATTTTCTTAAATATTGCTGGTTGCTCTTCTGCAAGCATTGCAAGTATCTTCCTATCAAGTTTTACATCCTTTTTCTTTAATGCCGAGATGAATGAGCTATATTTTGTTCCCTCGGTTCTTGTAGCAGCATTTATCTTTGTTTGCCAGAGAGAGCGGAAATTTCTCTTTTTTTCTTTTCTTCCTCTAAACATTCTAGAAAGTCCATGAAGCAGAGCTTCTTTTGCGAGACGTTCTTTTGATTTTCTGCCCCAGCGATACCCCTTAGTTAATTTAAGAAGGCGTTCGCGCTTTTTATGCGCAATAGTTCCTCGTTTTACTCTTGTCATAAATTAGATATATTTCTTTATTGTTGATATTGGAAGTACAAGTCCTCGGTTAGATTTCTTTCTTCCTAATTGTGTTCCCGACTTATTGCTTCGTGAGTGTCCCAATGACATTGGTCGGCGTGAAACTTTTCCAGATTTGGTTAATTTTATTCTTTTAGAGACACTTTTCTTTGTTTTGTTCATATACTTATTTTTTTGTTACCTGAGTGACGAATCCTCTTCCTCCTGGTTTCGGGGCTAACGTAACCTGGTGAGGGATAGTTATCATCCCTAGGAACTCCTTTAATTTTTGTAATCCCCAATCCTTATTTCCCTTTTCACGCCCGCGAAGAAAAAGATTTATCTCTACCTTGTGTCCCTCTTCAAGAAATTCTTCAACTTTCCTTATTTTTACAAGAAGATCATTTTTTCCTGCACGAGGGGTAATACGAACCTGTTTCAACTCTTTTGTTTTTTGAGTTAGTCTTTTCTTTTTTTCTTCTTTTTCCTGTTGGTATCTGAATTTATCAAAACCGATAATCTTTGCAACTGGCGGAGTTGCCTGTGAGGCAATTTCTATCAGATCAAGTCCTCGTTTTTTCGCCTCGGTAAGTGCTTGATCGCGCGTCATAACCCCAAGATTATCTCCTGTTTCGGTAATTACGCGAAGCTCAGGGGAATTTATTTGATTGTTGATTTTATACTGAATGATACAATCGTACCACATATTTTTTAAAACGCAATTCGATTTGACAGTTGGTTGTTATATGGTCATATTCCATAATTGCGATAAAAATAATTAGTTGTTCTTCTTGAAAAAGAGATGTAAATAAAAGACAAACCCCGCATTGCGGGGTTGAATAAAAAAACTGTTGTTTGCGATAAAAATAATCGCTTATAGATCAAAGTACCTTATACTTTGGAAGACGAATATAAATAATTTTCAAGGTACTTATATATAATACAATATTTGAATTGACAAACAAGCGGGGAACTGTGGATAACTTTGGCCTCACAAACATGCCATGCCCGTGCGGAGACTTTTGGGATTTAGTCTCCGCACGGGCATGGCATGTTTTCTCGTTTATGACATTGGGAGATTTTTGAGATTTAGTCTACTGAAAAGTAATAATATTTATTCGTTTTATGTGGGGATTGTATATAGTAAAGAAAGGGAATATAACAGAAGTATTATTAACAAATAAATAAGGAGAAGAAACATGGGACGTTCATTTATAACCCCGTGCTTTAGCGATTGGACCAAGGAAGTGTTTATTCCTGGGCCGATGAAGATAATTAATGGAAAAAGAACCGACTATCCAATTCGGAGAGCAATTGAGAGTGGTGAGGAAGAGGGTATAGATTGGTACAGGAAGACAGATCCTAATTTCAAGAAAGGAACCTACTCAAGGTGCCACAAGGCATTACGTTTAGCGTTACGACCTGGCGACACATTGTTTTTCAGAACCCTGTGGCGTGGAACGCCGTATCTCATTGGGTACTTTGGGATTATAGGGAAAATCGGCGATTTGGAGAATCCTGTATGCGTTACAGATGTAACGCGCTCAAAATGTGTAGATTTTCTCATTCCCATCGGTCCTGGTATGGTTTTGATGGCAAATGAGAAAACCAAATTGGGAAGTCGGCACTTTAACAAGTTGGTAAATGAATACATGGGAAGGTCATATTTGGAACTCCTACCGGGAGTTGCTACATGTTTCAAACATTATATCGATTTAGTTGATTACTGTAGAAAAGAGAATCAAAAATTATATCCGCTCAAATAAGCGGATTTTTTTTCTTCCTATTGTGTGGTAATTTAAGTGAGTAATGACAATGATTGCGGAAAACAAAAAAGCTCGATTTGATTATGAATTGTCCGAAACATTTGTCGGGGGAATTGTGTTAACGGGACACGAAGCAAAGTCTGCAAAAATGGGTCGAATGGATTTATCAGGAAGCCATGCAATTGTGCGTGGTGGGGAAGTATATTTATTAAACTCATCAATTCATTCGTTTCAAAAAGGAAATACTCCAGAAAATTACGAAGAGCTCCGTACTAGAAAATTATTATTTTCAAAAAAGGAATTGCAGGATCTTATTGGAAAAACACAATCAGGATTTTCTCTTGTTCCGCTTAAGGCATTTATTTCACACGGATTTATAAAAATTGAATTAGCACTTGCTCACGGAAAGAAAAGTAAAGACAAACGAGAAACAATAAAGAAGAGGGAGGTGGAACGAGAAATACAAAGGGGAATTAGAAAATAATTTATACAAAACAAAACCTATCATCGAGATAGGTTCTATTTATTTGTGGCGCCGTAACTGCGTACGGCATCTTGAAAATCCTGAACAGAGCGAAGGGCTACAAAAACATATCATTTAGCAAAATGACCTACTGGGGTCGCATTTCCTTAGCTGTTCAACTCCTATCATACAAAACAAAACCTATCATCGAGATAGGTTTTGTTTGTTTGTGGCGCCGTAACTGCGTACGGCATCCTACAAAAACATAGTCGCGCAGACGCTCTTTGTTTTTGTGGAGATGACCGGAGTTGAACCGGTGTCCAAAATACTTCCAATATACGATCTACAAGCTTAGTGTAAAAAACACGATAGCGAATCTTTTATTAACACGTCACAGTTGAAAGATTCAAAACAACTATGTGTGTGCCTCATATATAACACCAGCAGATCCCTATGAGACATTAGGTGCTGATGCCTACCCTAATAGGTAAGTGCCCCGTTATGCTGCGAAAGCAAAAGCAGGGACTGCAACTCTTTGGTTGTCAGTTATTGTTTGTTGTCAGATTTAGGAGGTAACAAGCTCCGCCTGCACATATATAGGTTGGTACTCTGTCGAAGCCCAACATCCCCATTTCAAAGATGACTATATTATACTATGTTTTTAAGAATAAAGCAATTGCGTGCATGTTCCCTTTATAAATGAAGTGAACTCTGTTTTAATTGATGCATGAGAGAAAAAGTCGTGAAGGCGCTCAAAAAAGCAATTTCAGAGGACATTGCTATTGAGGTATCAGTTCCTGATCAGGGGGAATTTGGCCATTACAGCACAAATGTCGCATTTAAACTTGCGCGTGTACGTCGTACATCGCCCATCATGGTTGCCGAAGAAATTGTTTTAAAAGTTAAGACAAATAAGTTATTTTCTCGTGTTGCGGTAGCAAATCCAGGATTTGTTAATGTGTGGATTTCTGAAAAAGAACTTGCAAAGGAGCTGGAAATTATCATAAAAGAAAAAAATAAGTATGGAACAAAGAAACAAACAAAAACAACAAAGAAAAAAATGCAGATTGAATTTGTGTCTGCAAATCCAACAGGACCACTAACACTCGCAAATGGGCGTGGAGGGTTTTTAGGAGATGCAATTGCAAATGTATTGCTTTCACAAGGACACGGTGTTGAGAGAGAATATTACGTGAATGATACGGGCAATCAAGTTCAGACGTTGGGGAAATCAATTGTTGCAAATTGTGGATTTATTCCATTTGAAGAGAATTATTACAAAGGAGAATATGTAAAAACATGGGCAGAACTACATACCCCATTCGTAGAAAAAAATAAAAATAAATTCGAAATAGTTGGAGAACGAGCAGCAGGAGATTTTTTAAAAATAATAAAAGAAGCACTTGAGGAGAAGGCGGGCATCCACTTTAATCGATACACCTCAGAGAAGAAGGATATACATGAGACTGGATATGTAAAAAAAGTATTGGATATGTTTTCAAAACTCGGAAAAACATATGAAGCTGACGGCGCCGTTTGGTTAAAAACTACCGAACATGGAGACGACAAAGATAGAGTACTTATTACGAGTGAAAAGGCGCCAACATATTTTCTTGCAGATGCCGGACATTATTTTGAAACAAAAAAACGCGGATTCACAGGAAAAGTATTAATTCTTGGTCCTGACCATTATGGATATGTTGCTCGCATTCAAGCGGCAGCGGAAATCATTGGATTAAAAGAATCAAAAGTAATCATTACACAAGCTGTTCGGTTGGTTGATAAGGGAGGCGAGGTAAAAATGTCTAAACGAAAAGGACAGTTTGTGACGTTTGGGGAACTTATGGAGGAGGTAGGAGTGGATGCGGCAAGATTTTTCTTTCTTATGATTTCTCCCGATAGTCATATGGATTTTGACATAGGACTTGCAAAAGAACGCTCAGTGAAAAATCCTGTGTTTTATGTGCAATATGCCTTGGTGCGCGCGGGAAGTATATTGGGAAAAACAAAAAAACAGATAGCATTTAATTTTTCGTTACTTTCGACAAAAGAGGATTTAACGCTTGTAAGAAAACTTATTGAATTTCCTGATATTCTGGAGGGTGTCTCGGGAGACCTTGGAATTCATCACCTTACTCAGTATGCTATTGAATGCTCAAAAGCATTTCATAATTTTTATGAGAAGGAACGCGTTGATGGGGTTGATAAAAAAACAGCAGGAGCGCGAAGGGCGCTTGTTGAGGCCTCCTATTATGTTTTGGGAAATACACTTCGGATACTTGGATGTGGTACTCCGCAGAAAATGTAATTAAGAAAAAATAATTTGTAATAGAATTATTCCTCCATAAAGAAGTGCGAGAATTGCCCCTTCCTTTTTTGAAAATTTTTTCCCCGTTTCATAGAAGCGAAATACAAACAACAGAAGAATGCCTATTGAAATGGTTAGTATAATATACGCTCCGGTGTGCTCTATTGGAATAGGATTCATTATTGAAAGTATTCCAACAATAAGAGGGTTTGAAATTACGGATCCAAAAATGCTTGCGAGCGGAAGCTCTGGAACGTGTTTCTTTATAGAACGAAAAGAAATCGCTATTTCTGGCAAATTAGTTCCAAGAGAGAAAAGCACGAGACCAATAAGGAACGCTGAAGTATTATACGATTCAAGCATTGTTTCAGTGAGTCGAATAATGAGGTTCGAAGTGACAAGAAGCGAAATAATTCCTACAAGCACAAAAACAATTTGTTTTATTGGTGAGTGATGGTGAGTAATAGGTTTTATAATTTCTTTGTGTCCAATCTCTTCAAATAAGAAAATTACCAAAATAAAATAGGTAATTATGAGAAAAATACCTTCTAAAAAAGAAATTTCTCCGTTCAGTCCGAGAAGAAAGGGAAGAAATGAATATCCAAGTATTGGTACGATTGTTTTGTAATTCCCATCTGTTGAAATTTGGCGGGAGAAAAAGATTGAAACGCCAAGTATAAGCCCAAACAAAACCGCAATGCCCCCTAATAAGTTTCCCAGGGAAAGCTCACTAAGATCTTTTGCGGAGGCACTTACCGCCACTGATAGTTCGGGGAGAGAGGTAAGGAATCCTAAAATAAAACCTAAAAATAATACAGGAGTATGAAATATATGTGCGACTTTCCGTATGGAGTCAACGACAAGGTCTGCGGACTTTGAAAGTAGATAAAACAATATTCCAATTGCAACAATTATTAGAAAATTCAACATGTATTCAAATTATATCCTACTTTAGGAATAAAGCAGTAATATAGATCTACTTAGTAGACACTATTTAGAGATTTTACAGACTTTTTCAATTTATTACTTCCGAATAGTGTTTTTGTGTACTTTTTCATAAAAAAATATCCGTCATCTCTATTATTTCTAACATGGTGGAAAAAATATCTAATTTTCATTAGAATGAATTAATATTATGTTAAAGCAAGGAGAGCAATTTTCATTGCCAGAGGTTGAGGAAAAAGTACTCGATTTTTGGAAGAAAAACCACATTTTTGAAACTACACTCAAAAAAAAGAAAAATTCAAAAGGAGAGTTTATCTTTTACGAGGGGCCACCGACTGCAAACGGGAGACCAGGAATTCATCACGTGCTTGCACGCTCGTTTAAGGATGTGGTGCCTAGGTATAAAACAATGCGTGGCTACACGGTGCCTCGAAAGGGAGGGTGGGATACTCATGGACTTCCTGTAGAACTTGAAGTTGAGAAACAGCTGGGATTGAAGTCAAAAAAAGAGATTGAGGAATATGGAGTGAAGGAGTTCAATGCAAAATGCAAAGAGTCGGTATGGAAGTACAAAGATGAATGGGAAAAGCTTACTGAACGTATGGGATATTGGCTTGATATGGATGATCCATATATTACCTACGAGAATAATTATATTGAATCACTGTGGAGTATTTTCAAAGAGATAAATAAAAAAAAGCTTTTATACAAAGGATATAAAATTGTACCATGGTGCACCCGTTGTGGGACTGGTCTCTCTTCCCATGAACTTGCCCAGGGGTATAAAGAGGTTGAGGACACGTCAGTATACATAAAATTTAAAGTGAAGAAAGGAGAAAGGATCGGAAATGATTTTGTTGCTAATCAAAAAACATATATTCTTTCGTGGACAACTACTCCGTGGACATTACCGGGAAATATTGCGCTTGCAGTAGGGGAAAATATTTCTTATTCCATTATTGAGGTTGGCGAGGGAAAGAAAAAAGAAATATTTATTCTTGCCGAACCGCGCCTTTCGGTTATTGAAGAAAAATATGTGATACTTCATACGGTAAAAGGAAAATTGCTTCTTGGTGTTTCGTACGAGCCATTATTTGAGATTCCTGCATTTGTTTCTGGATCTGCCAAAACAAAAACATATAAGATATATTTAGCCAACTTTGTCACAACTGAGGACGGAACGGGAGTTGTTCATACCGCAGTTATGTATGGAGAGGACGATTATAATTTAGGAAAAGCGGTTGGATTACCAGAAGTTCACACTGTTTCAGAAACAGGTGTGTTTGTTGATGATGTTCCCTATTTTGCTGGAATGTATGCAAAAACAAAGACAACCGAAACAGCAATCATTGGAAAGTTATTGGAGCAAAACATGCTTTTAAGGACGGAGCAATATAAGCATGAATATCCATTTTGTTGGCGTTGTAGTACCCCGCTTTTGTATTATGGAAGACACTCGTGGTTTATTGCGATGAGTGAATTGCGAGAGAAATTAAAAACAGAGAATGAGTCTATTAACTGGATTCCAGAACATCTAAAAGTAGGGAGGTTTGGTGAGTGGATTAAAGAGGCAAAAGATTGGGCAATTTCTCGTGAACGATACTGGGGAACACCACTTCCAATTTGGGAGTGTAGTGGATGTGAAGAACGCCTAATAATTGGTGGAGTGGAAGAACTTGAAAAGAAAATACAATCAAGAAACAATCGATATATTTTGGTTCGTCATGGAGAATCAGAAAACAACACAACAGATACTCTTTGTTCTTGGCCAGAAAAAGAAAAGAGCTATTTAACAAAGAAAGGGAAACTTCAGGTTGAGCAAATCAGTGTAAAGTTGAAGAAGAAAGGAATTGATTTGATTTTTGCATCAGATATTACTCGCACAAAAGAAACTGCGGCGATAATAAAAGAGCACACCGAAGCACCAATTATCTTTGATGAACGGTTGAGAGAAATAAATTTTGGTGACTTTAATGGGCAATCAGCAAAGATGTATCACGATTATTTTGGTTCATTTAAAGAACAAATGACAAAACAGACCCCTAGTGGTGAGAGCGTTATGGATCTTCGACGGAGATTGTTTTTTTTCATTAAAGAAATTGACGAAAAATATGAAGGAAAGACAATTGTTATAGTAAGCCATGAAGATCCTTTGTGGATGCTTGAGAGCGTGATGCAGGGATGGAGCGACGAACGAGCGATGGAAGAAAAAGGGAAAGGAGAAAAGGTTGATTTCATAAAAAATGGAGCAATTCTTGAACTTTCTTATCGAATGATTCCCCGAGATTCTGAGGGCAAACTTGATCTACATCGTCCCTACATCGATGAATTTATATTTAAATGTGAAAAATGTGGGAAACAAATGAATCGTATACTCGAAGTTGCTGATTGTTGGTTTGATTCTGGCGCAATGCCATTTGCACAATATCATTATCCTTTTGAACACAAAAAAGATCTTCCGTTCCCAGCTGACTATATTTCTGAAGGAATTGATCAAACTCGTGGATGGTTTTATACGCTTCTCGCTGTTTCGATCTTATTGGGAAGGGGGGCGCCATTCAAAAATGCGATTTCTTTGGGGCTTGTTCTTGATAAAAATGGACAAAAAATGTCCAAGTCAAAAGGAAATATTGTAAGTCCGTGGGATGTAATGCAAAAATATGGTGCTGATGTGGTTCGATGGTATTTTTATGTTGTGAATCCTCCGGGAGAACCAAAAAAATTTGATGAACTTGATTTGCAGAAAGTGTCCCGCCAATTTTTCTCTCTTGTCTATAATTCATTTGTTTTTTTTGATTTATATGCAGACAAGGAAGTAATACATAACAAAGTAATTCCAGAGGCTAAAAATATTTTGGATGTGTGGATTATTGAACGAATGAATGAGACAGTTTCTAGGGTAACTACTCATATGGAATTATATGAGATAGGAGATGCTGCGCGCGTCATTGAGTCGTTTGTAGATGATCTCTCGCGTTGGTATATTCGTCGTTCACGAAGACGATTGCAAAAGCCAGAATCAAAAGAAGATTATGAAACAGTTTCGTATGTATTAGGAACAACTCTGCTTACACTTTCAAAACTTATCGCCCCATTTGCTCCGTTTTTCTCCGAAGCAATTTACAAATCCCTTCCAGGAAAACAGATATCAGTACATTGCGAAGAGTGGCCAGAAGTTAATCACGAAGAAAACACTCCTCTTATTGAAGGGATGGCAGAGGTTCGGAGAGTTGCCTCAATTGCCCTCGCAGAGCGTGCTAAAGCCGCAATAAAGGTAAGACAACCACTTGCGTCAATTACAGTGAAATCGAAGCTTCTTGAGGGGAAAACAGAACTTCTTTCTATTTTAATGGATGAGGTAAATATTAAAGATGTGTTATTTAATACGAGCATGGAAGAAGAGGTAAAACTTGATACTGCGGTGACGCACGAACTTAAAGAGGAAGGATGGATGCGTGAACTTCAACGTGCTGTTCAAGATTTACGACAAGATGCAAAGCTTTCACCAAAAGATGAAGTAGTACTTCATATTGAGGCGGGAGAAGAGATTTCTCATATTGTTGGAGCAAGACAAGTACAGTTTATGAAAGAGGTGAATGCAAAAGAATTGGTCTGGAGTCGATGTGATCACTTTAATGCAGAAATAGAAACAAAGATTGATGCATTTCCATTGTGGGTCGCAATACGAAAGAGATCCCATTAGAAAAAAATCTCATAATTGTTGTTTTAAAAAATCCTCCGCCTTGGGCGGAGGATTTTTTATTAGATAAGTCCAACCTTTTTCTTAATAATTTCGTATGATTTTGATGCGTGTTTTCTTGCTTCTTTGTTTCCTTCATCAAGCATTGCCTCAATATTTTTCTTTTTCAACTCCCTTTTCTTTTCTTGAAATGGCCCAAATGTTTCAACAAGGGCATCTCCAAGATCACGTTTAAAGTCCGCATATCCTTTTTCTTTATACATTGAAACAATTTCTTTTGGTGTTTTGTTTGTTATTGCTGAATAGATAAGAACAAGATTGGAAACTCCGGGACGCTTTTCTGGATTATATTCAATCGTTGATTCTGAATCGGTGACCGCGCGTTGAATTTTCTTTCGAATTATATTTGGTTCGTCGTCAATAAATAAGCATCCTTCAGAACGGGACTTAGACATTTTCTTTTCTGGATCATCCAAGCTCATAAGACGGGGGACAGAAGTAAGAAGTGGTTTTGGTTCAAAAAATGTTTTTCCAAATTTGGAATTAAATTTTCGAGCGAGTGTGCGGGTAAGTTCTAGGTGTTGCAATTGATCATCTCCAACGGGCACCACTGAGGCACTATAAATAAGAATATCTGCAGCCATTAGAACTGGATAATCAAAAAGTCCAACATTGGTATTTTCAGATTCATTTTCTGATTTATCTTTGAATTGTGTCATTCGGCGAAGTTCACCGAATGGAGTAATAGTATTTAAAATCCATGAGAGTTCGGAGTGTTCTGCAATCGCTGACTGTTGGAACAATACTGATTTCTTAGGGTCTAGTCCTGCTGCGAGATAGGTGAGAAATAAATCAGAAATTTGCTCTTTCTTTTCTTTCGGTGTGTAACTTTCGGTAAGAGAATGAAGGTCGGCAATAAAAAAGAAACAGTCATAATTTCCTGAATTTTGTAGTTCAACAAAATTCTTGAGTGCCCCAAGATAGTTTCCAAGATGTAATTTTCCTGTCGGTTGAATGCCCGACACCAAGATTGGCTTCATTTAAATAGTATAAAGTATGGAGAATAAAGTATAAAGAGAGAATAAAAAAATACCCCGATGTGGGGTTAAAGTTTTTTGTGAGTATAATCATACGTGTGCATTGCGGTGGGAACATTTCCAGAAAATATTAAAAGTTCTGGAACAGTTTCGTTGGGATTTAGAACACATATTTTTAATTGCTCAATGTCGTTCGGAAATTCTTGGAGTAATCTCTCAAGTAAAGACTTAATTGATAGTTTGTTTGAGAGATCTCTTACTTTAATTCTAATTACTTTTTTCTTCTTGTCCGGGCTTATTGCTACTAAATACGGAACCATTTTAATCTCCAAATTGTTTAAGATAAGCGTATTATATAACATTTTTATAATTTGGTCAATATACCAAAAACCCTCACAAAATGAGGGTTTTCTGTCTCTGGTCATTAGGTCATTAATTACTAAATCCCCAGCTCCTATCCTCTAGACCTCAATAATCACTGGCAAGATCATTGGCCTACGTTTTGTTTTGTTGTAGATAAAACTACTAATCTGTTCGCGTATAACTGTTTTCAGATAATCAGAGTCAAGATCGGCACGATTAGGAATGTGGGTAATGGTGTTTCTTATTTTCTTTCGCATCTCGTCTA
>JBAZZD010000004.1:0-52369 GCA_041659005.1 Minisyncoccota bacterium
CTATTTGTCAATTATTGAAAAAAAAGCATAAATCGTTCTATACTGTGATAGAGAACGGTTTTTTTGTATCCGTCTTAATGTATAAATCACCCAAACGAAATGAAACAATCTCATTATTTTCTCAAAACCAGTAAGACATTCTCTGAAGAAGATTCGATAATTTCAGCCCGTTTTTTGAAACAGGCAGGATTTGTTCAGGAGTCGGTTGCGGGACGATATTATTTTCTTCCTATTGGACATAGGGTTCAGCAGAATATTATGAGAATTATAAAGGAAGAAATGGATAGAGTTGGGGCACAAGAAATGATTGCTCCTATTTTACATCCACTTGAGTTATGGAAAGAAACAAATAGAACAAACACTACTGGATTTGAATTAATGAAAGTTAAGGATAGACGGGGATCCGAGTTCGCATTAGGAGGAACAGCCGAGGAAATGTTTGTTGATTTGGTTCGTAAATATGAATTGAGTTACAAAAATCTTCCGTTTCATTTATATCAATTTTCTCCAAAGTTTCGTGATGAGATTCGTGCGCGCGGTGGACTGCTTCGGGTGCGTGAATTCATTATGAAAGATGGATATTCATTTCATAGAAATGAAGAGGATTTCAAAGTGGTTTACGAAGAGATGAAGCGGGTGTATTCAAAGATATTTGAGCGAATGGGGCTTAAAACAGTTATTGTTGAGGCAGATAATGGGTATATTGGAGGAGAATACTGTCATGAATTTATCGTTGAGGCCGAGAGCGGAGAAAGTAGATTTTTTGTCTCTGATGATGGATTATATGCAGCGCACGAAGATATTGCAAAATTTAAACGTGATCCAGCAAATGGCGGAGAGAAAGAGCTTCCATTTGAAATTATTTCACAGCCTGAGTGGGTGCAGACAATGGATGATAACGTAAAGCATTATCAGAAAGAAAAAAAACATTTTTTAAAAAATGTTGTATATAAAAATACTATAACAGGAGAACTTATTATTGCGGTAGTAACGGGGGATTTGGAAGTAAATCAGACAAAACTTGAGCACGTGCTTAAGATGGTGGGTCAGCTTTCTCCCGCGGAAGAGATTGATTTAGAAAAATTAGGAACGAAACATGGATATGTTCATTCATGGGGACATAACGCACGATATATTGGAGACGTTGTTTTATCTTATGCAAAAAATCTTATTGGGGGACAAAAAGCAGACACAACAGATTCAATTAACGTGAATCATGGACGAGATTTCACATGTGAGTTTCTTGCGGATATTGCATCGGCAAAACCAGGTGATATATCGGAGAATGGAAGTGTATTAAAAGAGAAGCGAGGAATTGAGGTGGGAAATACATTTCAACTTGGGTATCACTACACGACTCTTATGAAGGGTGCGACATATAAGGACGAAGACGGAAGCGACAAGCCATTGTATATGGGATGCTATGGAATTGGGGTTGGCCGGACGATGGCGACACTTGTGGAGCAGTTCCATGACAGAAAAGGGATACAGTGGCCAGAGGCGGTTGCTCCGTTTAGAGTTCATCTCATTGCATTATTAACAAAGGACGATAATTTGAAAAAGGAAGCAGAATTACTTTATACTAGACTTGTTGCTCTGGGAGTTGAAGTGCTCTTTGATGATCGGGAGGGGATATCTGCGGGTGAGAAACTTGCAGATGCAGATCTTATTGGAATTCCATATCGGGTGCTTATCAGTGAAAAAACACAAAAAGAAGGAAAGATAGAGATAAAAAAGAGAACAGAGGAAGTGGCGCAATTACTGAATGAAGATGAGATAATAAAAATAATTACAAAATGATATTAAAGAAAATTATCGGGATAGATCTTGGAACTGATACAACCCAAATATATTTGAAGGGATTGGGAGTTGTAGTAAATGAACCAACAATTGTTGCATGTAATAATAGAACTGATCGAGTTGTCGCGGTTGGAAATGAAGCAAAAAAAATGCTTGCTCGAACACCTGCTCACATCACCGCACTTCGTCCAATTATGAACGGGGTGATTGCTGACTTTGATATGGTAAAAGAGCTGCTTCAAAGTTTTTTGAAACGAGATGTTATCCCATGGTCTTGGATTACTGAGACTATTGTGAGTATTCCTACTAATCTTACCGAAGTAGAACGAAAATCAGTTGAAGATTTATTAAAGGAATCGGGGGCGAATTCAGTGTACTTAATTGAGCAACCACTTGCGGCAGCATTTGGAAGCCGACTGGACATCAATCTTCCCTCTGCGTTTCTTGTCGTTGATATTGGTGCGGGGACAACGGATATGGCAATTATCTCAATGAATGGGATTGTTGTCTCGCGCCGTCTAAAAATTGCAGGGGACTATCTTAACCAAGAAATTATCAAAGGAGTGCGCGACGAACTTCGTCTCCATATCGGAGAACCAACCGCCGAAGAAATAAAAATTGCGGTGGGTTCTGTTATTCCAACTGGGGAGCGCCTTGAGCTTACGGTGCGAGGAAGGGATGTTGCTTCAGGACTTCCAAGAGAAATTTCAATTCGTGATACGCAGGTTCGTTTGTGGCTTATTCGACCAATAAAACAAATAATAGAAGCAATAAAAGACCTAATTGAATCAGCACCGCCAGAACTTGTTGGGGATATTTATAAGAACGGAATGTATTTTTGTGGTGGAGGGAGTTTGCTTCGTGGAATTGATCAGGTAACAGAAAAAGAAATCGGTGTTCGAGTTCAGATTGTTGAAGACCCATTAGCATGTGTTGCACGCGGAACTGGTCTTGTATGTGAGAAATTTGATACACATAAGCATCTTTTAAATAATTTTTCACGTTTGAAACTTGATGAATAATTTTTTTGGATTCGTCCCGTTAGAAGCGGATATATCTTTGAACTAATATGGAATATGTTTATACGCTTTATTTTAAAAATGTCGAAAAATTCTTGGCTAGCTTTCTAACGGGATGAAAACAACCCGTGTATTAGTTCAAGTTTTGCTGCTTATTACCTTAGTTATCGTGCTCCTCACCGCTCAGAGTGAGGTGGGTAATTTTATTGTTGGTCTTCGTAATATTGCATACGGAATATTTGGTCCCTCATGTGATGTGCAGAATATGAAACGTGTCGAAGTTGAAAATAAATCACTGAGGAAACAGGTTGAGTTTCTTTCACTAAAAACCGGAATAAAAGATGAAAACGGAGAACTTTTAGCAAATGTATATTCATCATATCCATTTAGCGATAAAGTTCATATTGTTGTTGATAAAGGAAGTATAGATGGAGTAAATACTGGCATGCCAGTTATGATAGACAAGAATATTGTTGTTGGAAAAATTATTTCTGTTCGCAAAACCCAGAGTGAGGTACAGACAATATTTGATCCAGAATGGAAAACGAGTGTGATCGTAGGGACATCTACAAAAGCAGTCTTAAAGGGAGGTAATATTCCAGAAATTCAGTTTATTCCGAAGGATGCAACTATCGCCCCATTTGATACAGTTTTAAATATCGCTCAGGAATTTCCGATGCGTGCATTACTTGGTTCAATAAAGTCGATCAGAGAAGATGAGAAGAAATTATGGCAAATTGCAACACTCGAAATACCAATTTCATTTGATGCAATTAATTTAGTGACCATTCTCACCAAGTTTCCATAAAGTATATGAAAGCATTTTCTTTTTTTCTTATTATAACCATCATTTTTATTATTGCGCTTATTAGCATGAATTCGGGCGCACTTCGTTTTTTTAATACGAATCCGAATTTAGTTTTTGCATTTATTGCTGGACTTATTGCTCTTCGTGTAAAAAATAGTATTGTTTGCTCCCTTCTTTTTCTTTTGCTTCTTCTTGCCTTTCTTTTTTTTCCTTTTTGGATTGTAGAATATTCATTATTATGTGGTGTTGGATTTATTTCGCTTTTTGCTCGTTCAAAATTAACAGGAAATTCGATAAGCGATGTACTTATTCTTTCTTCAATTGGCTCTCTTCTGTTTTCTCTTTGTCTTTGGTTTTTTTCTCACTCATCAATTGATATATATCAAATAGTATTACAAGTAGCATATAACAGTATTTGTGGTGTTATTTTAGTATTAATTTTAAAGCCGTTAATAAAACGGGGAGGGATTTCGCGATTATGAGGTCAAGAAAGAATATAGAATTTGAAGAAATCCTTTCTGATAAAAGTGTTGAGGGAAGTATACGGGAGGTTCCAATTCGCGAGCGGAAATTTTTTATTCTAATCGCTGTTGTTGCTATTATTGTTGGGGCGATGATAGTGGAATTAGTTTGGTTAAATATTGGGAAGCAAGAACTATATACCGAACGCGCGCTTGATAACGTATCTGATTCGAAGGTAAAACATTCTCCGCGCGGGATTATTTATGACAGATTTGCAAAAGCGATGACCGAAAATGCTCCTGCATTTAACGTATATCTCATTCCGCAGAAGCTTCCCGTTGATAGAGTTCAACGCCAACAAGCAATTAAAAGAATTGCAGACATATTGAGAATGTCTGAGTGGGAAATTGTAAAAAAAATTGAAGAAAAAGATTGGTCTATCTCTGGGAAAATGCTTTTAGCTGATGAAATTTCGCAAAATCAACTTGTCGAGCTTTCATCGTCAGAATATTTGGGTATTTCAATTGAGGAAAGTTTTCAGCGAATCCATTCAGTTCCCTATGCCTTTTCTGAATTCATTGGATATACTGGGCTTGTAAACAAAGAGGACATTTTAAATAATTCTGATTTAACGATCGACGACAGAATTGGACGTTCTGGACTTGAGATGTATTACGATCAGTTTTTGCGTGGTGTTAATGGAAAAGATGTAGTATATAAGACCGCAAAGGGGGAAATAAAAGATGAGCGTCTTGAGCGTGAACCGAAGCCAGGAAAAAACATAACGACATATATTGATTCAGATTTTCAAAAGTTTTTTTATGAAAGTCTAAAGAAACAACTTGAAGTTCTTGGAAGAGATGTTGGTGTTGGTATTGCGATTGATCCACGGAATGGAGAAGTACTTGCACTTACGTCTGTTCCTGGGTTTGATTCGCAGAAAATTGGAAGTGCAATTATTGATTCACGGAGGCCGTTATTTAGTCGATCAGTTGCTGGAGTGTATAATCCTGGATCAACGATAAAGCCACTTGTTGCCACCGCGGCACTTACTGAGGGGACGATAACACCCGTTTCTAGTTTTTTTTCTTCTGGAATGCTTGAGATTCCTAATCCCTATACCCCGTCGCTTCCATCAAAATTTCCTGACAACAAGGCGCATGGGTGGGTGAATGCTCGATCCGCACTTGCTCGGTCAAGCAATATTTTTTTCTATATTGTTGGTGGGGGATATCAAAATCAAAAAGGGCTTGGGATTTATAAACTTAAAGAGTGGTGGACAGCATTTGGATTGGCAGAAAAAACAGGAATCGATATTCCAGGAGAAAAAATTGGATTTCTTCCCGACCCAGAGTGGAAGGAGAAAGAAACCGGCGATCCATGGCGATTGGGAGACACTTATCATGTGTCTATTGGGCAGGGAGATTTTTCAATAACCCCAATTGAGTTGTTGAATTATATTTGTGCAATTGCAAATGGAGGAATGCTTTATAAACCAAGAATTGTTGATCAGATAACCAATAGTGAGGGAAATGAATTATTAAAGACCCGTCCAAGTGTTATTCGTGACTTGAAAGCGAAGATATCTCCTGATGCGCTCCATGAAGTGCAGGAAGGAATGAAAGATGTAGTTGATATGCAATATGGAACTGCATACTTACTTCATGACATTCCAATGAACATTGCTGCGAAATCTGGAACAGCACAAATACAAAATAATGCAAAAACAAATGCGTTTTTTGTCGGATATGCACCTGCAGAGGATCCAAAGATTGCGATCCTTATTCTTGTTGAAAATTCGCGTGAGGGGAGTTTAAATGCGACTCCAGTAGCCAGAGATGTTCTCCTGTGGTACTATAATAATCGTCTCAAGGGGTTGTGAACCCTTGTTTTCCAAAAAATTATGTCAACAAATAAAAATTATCTTACAAAAGAGCGATATGCGGAGATTATTACAGAGCTTGAATCATTAAAGCTTGAAGGACGTCGCACGGTTGCGGAGCGACTGAAACATGCGAAAGAACTTGGTGATTTGTCTGAAAATTCAGAATATCAAGAAGCTCGTGATGAGCAGGCGCGCCTTGAGGGAAAAATTGCAGAACTTGAAGACCTACTTCGCAATTCCGCGATTATTGAGAAGACTACAAATGGAGCTGGGGGAGTACGAGTTGGTTCAAGGGTAACAGTAAAGAAAGGAGGAGAAACACGCGTGTTCACCATTGTCGGTTCAAATGAATCAAAACCAACTGAAGGATTAATATCGAATGAATCGCCAATTGGTCAGGCGCTCATTGGAAAAAAAGAAGGAGAGAAAACAACCGTGGTAACCCCAACGGGTATTACCGTTGAATATACAGTAGTTTCAATTGAGTAATTGCTTATGATCGAAGATATCATTGAAGAGCGAAAGAAAAAACTTGCAGAATACTCAAAAATTGCGAGTGCATATCCTGCACGCATTACTCGAGACATGACAATCGCTAATGCGATTTCGAAATTTGATGAATTTTCCGAACAGAAAAAGAAAGTAACTCTTGTAGGAAGAGTTACTGCCCTCCGCGATCAGGGAAAAATTTTGTTTTGTGATATAAAAGACGAAA
Source organism: Minisyncoccota bacterium (assembly GCA_041659005.1). GTDB lineage: Bacteria > Patescibacteriota > Minisyncoccia > UBA6257 > GWB1-50-10 > LiPW-41. Next base: position 6,690 of record JBAZZD010000004.1, read on the forward strand.
ATGGAAAAATTCAAGCGGTTTTAAACGATGCAGAAATGGATAATTTTACGCTTATCCAAAATACACTTGATGTCGGAGATTTTATTGAGGTGTGTGGAACGTTATTTGCGACAAAACGTGGAGAAAAAAGTATTTCGCCTATTTTAGTACGAATTATTGGGAAAAGTATCCGTCCGCTTCCGTCTGAATGGTATGGATTAGAAGACACTGAAATACGTTTGAGAAAGCGATATCTTGATATGCTCACTCATCCAGAGATACGCGAACTTTTTATAAAAAAAGATATTTTTTGGACTACTATTAGGAATTTTTTAAAAAATGAAGAATTTCGAGAAGTTGAAACCGCAGTATTGGAACCTATTCCTGGAGGAGCAGAAGCTGAGCCGTTTGTAACACATCATAATGCACTTGATACCAATTTTTATCTTCGTATTTCACTGGAGCTTCCGCTGAAGAGGCTTCTTGTTGGCGGATTTGAGAAGGTATTTGAGATTGGGAGAATTTTTAGGAATGAAGGAATTGATAGGGAACATCTTCAGGATTATACCCAAATGGAATGTTATTGGGCGTATGCAGATTATAACAATATGATGGATCTCACTCGAAAGATGTATCAAGAAGTGGTGAAGCAGATTACTGGTGGATATGTGACAACGTATCAGGATATGAAAATTGATTGGGGTGGAGAATGGCCACTGGTTGATTATTATGATGAGTTTAAAAAAGAAACGGGATTGGATTTGAAAATTGCGACAGGAGAAGATCTAAAAAAGAAGGCAGAAGAATTAAAAATACGGCTTGAGCCAAATATGGGGCGTGGTCGTCTTATTGATTTAGTGTATAAAAAAGCAGTTCGCCCATTATTATTACAGCCATGTTTTTTAATAAATCCTCCGGTTGATATTGAACCGCTCGCAAAGCGAAGTGAAAAAGACAAGGGAAGAGTTGAACGGTTTCAGATTATGGTGGGAGGAACAGAACTTGGGAAAGGATTTTCTGAACTTAATGACCCCATTGATCAGCGAGCACGATTTGAGGAGCAGATGAAACTTCGAGAAGCAGGAGACAATGAGGCGCAGAGAATTGATAATGATTTTCTTGAAGCACTTGAATATGGAATGCCGCCTGCTGCGGGATTTGGTCTTTCAGAGCGATTATTTTCGGTAATTATGAATCGGCCGATTCGGGAAACGGTAATTTTCCCTCTTATGAGGCAAGAATAGGTATGACATTAAAAGAGTTAGACATATTTATCAAAGCTGAGGATATACGTCTGCAAACAATGCATGGGAATTATGAAGATGAAGAAAAGCGTCTTCTTGCGCGCACGGTAAAACTTTCTGAGGAAGTTGGAGAACTTAGTGAGATGATTCTTTCGCATTGTTCGTTTCAAAGAAAAGAAAAACTTGAAGCACTCAACAAAGCACAAATTTCAGGAGAGTTTGCAGATGTTATCATTGTGTGTGCCTTGCTTGCGAATACTATGAAGGTTGATCTCGAAGATGCAATCGAAAAAAAGATAAAAGTTATCGAAGAAAGACATAAAAAACATTTAGAAACAATGGTATGAAAATTGGAAAATTACGATCGTTCATTGATGCGGTTGACTCACGAAAGCTAAATTAATATAGAGTTATTTTTGTCGCAATCTAAATTTAAAATTTAAAAAAATTATGTTAGATATTCAATATATTCGTGAAAACGAAGAAAAAGTAAAAAAAGGATTAGAAAAAAAGAAACAAGATCCAAAGTTAGTTGATAAGTTTTTGCATGCCGATGAAGAGCTTCGTGGGAAAATTCTTGCATTTGAAACATTAAAAGCGGAACAGAATGCACTTTCAAAACAACTTTCAGCAGGGCGAAGTGAAGATCTGGTGAATAAGGCACAGGTAATGAAGAAGAGACTCGCAGAGCTTGAAACTGAGCGAGAAGAACTTGAGAAGAAGAGAAGTGATATTCTCTCGCGTATTCCTAATATGCCATTCGAAGATGTAATTGTTGGGAAAGATGAAACGGAAAACAAGGTTGTGCGGGAAGTAGGAGAGAAGAGAGATTTTGAGAGCGAGGGATTCAAACCGCTCGATTATCTTGTGATCGGAGAAAAATTGGGAATTATCAATGTAAAAAAAGCGGCAGAGGTTTCAGGAAGTCGATTCGGATACCTATTAAAGGATGCAGTACTTTTAGAATTTGCATTAGTAAAACTTGCAATGGATACATTGCTTGAAAGAAATTTTACTCCTGCGGTTCCACCGGTAATGATAAAACCAGATGTCTACGAAGGAATGGGACGTCTTGCAGCAGATCAAAAAGATGAGCGATATTATTTTGAGAAAGATGATTTGTATCTCGTAGGAAGTTCGGAACACACCATGGGTCCGATTCATATGAATGAAGTGTTAGAAGTCGAAACTCTTCCACGACGATATGTAGCATTTTCTACCTGCTTCAGAAGAGAAGCGGGAACATATGGAAAAGATACTAAAGGAATTTTACGCGTACATCAATTTGATAAAGTTGAAATGTTTTCATTTTCACATCCAGAAAAATCGGAAGAAGAACACAAGTTTCTTTTAGACTGTCAGGAGACATTATGGAAAAAACTTCAGATTCCGTATCGTGTAATTGAATTGTGTACGGGAGACATGGGGTGGACTGATGCGCGACAATTTGATATTGAGGCATGGATGCCAGGGCAGGGAACATATAGAGAGACAAATTCATGTTCAAACACGACTGATTTTCAATCACGGGGCACAAACATTAAATATAAGAATAAAGAAGGAAAAAAAGAATTAGTGCACATGTTGAACGCAACCGCATTTGCAATTGGGAGAACGATTATTGCAATTATTGAAAATAATCAGATGAAAGATGGAACAATAAAAGTACCAAAAGTGTTGCAGGCATACGTGGGGAAGGAGATTATTACCTTATAACCAACAACAAAAGGGGCAACAGAAAATTATAAATTTTTAAGCAAATAAAGAATATCACACATCTGAACGGTCGTTCGGATGTGTGATATTTTTTGAATAATATAATACCATAGATCAAAGAAATCAAAAGAATCAAAATGCCGATGTTCAGTAGTTAATTTGGCTTTTACCTTGATCTTAGCTCTTGCAATTATATGTATTGCATTTTTCTAAATAGTGTGGTATAATGCAGACACCATTAAGAACGATTATTTGGGGTCTTTTGCGGGTGCAAAGGATGAGGAATAATCACAATAAAAGGAGAAACGCCATGAAAAGCGTGTTCACAAAAGCGATTAACTTAATTTCTGAATTTTTTATAAATTTCAGAAAAAAAACGATGGAATTAGGAATTTCCGAAGAAGAATTTCAAACTCTTTTAGAGAGCTAGGAATTTGTTTCGAAGATTGGGGACGAAGCAAGAAAGTTTTTAGGGAAATGTAAAGAATTCTTATCCGTCCTGAAGGAATCAATCTCTATTGTAACATCAGCATTCAGCAAGTCGTTGTTCACGACTAGTACCTCACTCAAATATTACATTTGGGACGACTTCCAGAAATGGATATTGGATAAGGCATCTGAAATTATTCCCGAATTCAAGAGAACATTAAAAACTTTGAAGCTCACCAAGAATATGAATGATTCAGAAATCCTTGCAGAAATCGGAGAATCAAACGTGTTCACGATTGATGAAGTTTGTGCCATATTGAAGGCACTTACTGAACGTCAGCCTAATGGTGAAGCAGGTGATCTTCTAAACAACGGACATGCGAACATCATCTATGTTCGCCTAGACGAAAAAACTGTTGTTCCTGCGCACGTGGGTTGGCATTCTGGCGGTCGCCGGTGGGGCTTGGGTGCGGGTTCGCTTGATGGCCATTTGTGGGGTGCTGGCCGCCGTGTGCTTGTCTGGGGCTAATCATTCCTGAACACTGAATATTGTTTTATTGACCTTGTTTCCGAATGGAAACAAGGTTTTTATTTAATTCACAAACGTCTATTCCAATTCATGCTAAAATGAAAAGGTGAATGGATTTGTAAAATTTGTATTGTGGGTAATAGTTCTCTCTGTGCTGGGGTATTTTGGGTATCAGGCATATACCAAGTGGTGGGACACCAGTGCGATCAATCAAAAGAAAGATCAAATTGCTGGAACATTGGGAAGTACCGCAAGTAGCACAAAGGATGTTTTAATAGAAAAAATAGGTGAGGCAAAGGGGAAAGTCAATGAGTACACAAGTCAGGTTGTGGGGGAGGCAAAAGAAGGGGCATTAGATTTTATTAAGGGAAAAATTGGAGAGGGAATTACTGCAATAGGAGATAGTATTTCGGGATTAGGAAGCAATCTTGCGGGGAATAAAGACCTAGCGCAAACAAATCCAATTTCAGTTTCTAATATTGTGCAAAATTATTATTCCACATCAGGAGGTGTCCAAGTAAGTGCAAATCAAATTCCTGCGCCAACAAGTTCTTCATACTTTAAGCCACCTTCTTCTACTTCAATCATAGCCGGCATAAACGTTCCGTTGGTCTTTTCTATAAATTCAAATGTTTCATATCAAGTTGATTGGGGAGATGGAAATAAAGAAGAGGGAATTGAGACCAGCGGAAATATAAAATTATTAAGTCATGCGTGGAAAGAAAAAGGGGATTACAACGTAAAATTTTCGGTAAAAAATGGATCAACAACAGAATATTCATTTCCGATACGGGCGTACTAACTGAAGTGCAAAATTCAAAAGTTTATATCAATTCCAAAAAATTAGTAGATTTCAAAACAACACCCGTCCCGTTAGAGACAATATGTACTACTATGTTTATATATTACAAAACAAAAAGGACAATACATTCTATACTGGGTTAACCGGAGATTTACGGAAACGTTTAAAAGAACACAATGAAAATAAATCAACACGTACGAAAGGAAGGGGGCTATTTACACTTAGCTATTATGAAACTTGTCTTAATAAAACAGACGCAAGGTCGCGTGAAATCTATCTTAAATCAGGAATGGGTAAGCGATTCATCAAGGATCGTCTTAAACGTTTCCTGTCTCTAACGGGATGAAAGAGCAGGTATTTATAAAAACAGATAAATCAGGAGCGAGAAAGAAGTACTATTATGGTGCTGGAATTATTATTGGAATCGTTGTTGTTGCTGCTGTTGGTATGTATTTTTACTATTGGAGTCCAATGCTAAGAATTGGTGAGTTTTCTATTATTGGCGCCAACTCAAAAGAGGAGGCAAAAATTGCGATTATTAATTATTTTGATTCTTCGCGGTCATTTTTTTCACCCGCAGCCGATCGGATTGTTTTTTGGATGCAGTATAATGAGGAATTTATTCAGTCACCGCCATTTCTTCCTTATGCGTCATCAATCAAACTTACAAGTAATATCGCTGAAAAAAAAGTGACTGCAGAAATAATACCGCGAGTAATGAGTGGGGTGTGGTGTATCAGCGAGAAATGTTTTGTATTTGATGATAATGGTATTGTATTTGCCGAGGCTCCTGATGTTTCGGGATCGTTAATTTTAAAAATTAGAGACGAGAATAACACGCCAGTATCGCTGGGGCGATCGGTATTGAGTGGAGAAGAATTTAGTTCAATAAAAAAAGCGATTCTAAGCATTCAGAAAAATAAAATTCCAATATCTGAAGTTCTTATTCAAAATATGGAATTAAAAGAATGGGCTACTGTTGCACCAAACGGATTTTCAATAAAGTTTAGCTTTAATTCAATTCCCGATGATCTTGATTCTGTATTTAAGGGAATCTTTGAGAGGACAAACATTGATAAACTTACTTATATTGATCTTCGTGTTCCCAATAGAGTTTATTTTAAATAATAGGTTATACTGAATAGAAATATGCAGTGCTTTAATTTTAAAGATAACAAATCTGGATTTACGCTTATTGAGCTTCTTATTTATGCGGCAATTTTTTCGGTAAGTGCCGTTTTTTTGGTAAATATTTTAACTTCAATTACTCAAACACAAATTCGTCAAGCATCTGCAAATGAAGTTTCACAACAGGTTTCGTTTGTGAGCAATACTATCCAACGCTTAGTTCGTGAAGCAAGCATTATTGAAAATGATTCGGGAGTTGCAAGTTCAACAATTAGAATTCGTACGAGTGCGTCGTCTACTGATCCAACTCTCATCTATTGGGATGAGACAGCTAATACTGTGCAACTAAGACAGGGAGCGAATGACCCTGTTCAGCTTACGAATGAAAAAGTGATTGTGAGTTCGTTCTCTATGACAAAATATGAAAACCCAGGAGGAAATGCAATTGTTCAAGTTGATCTTTCGCTTTCTGCAAATACAACAGTAGAAAGGGCAAAAGTAACAAAATTTTGGAGAGGAGCCATTACAAGAATTTCGGCCGCAACGTTTGATTCCGATCTTCTTCCAAATACTTCTAATGTTTTAAATCTTGGTGGTGCGGGGTCTACATGGAAAGATGGATTTTTTAATGGGGCAGTAAACATAATCGGAAAGCTTGGAGTAAGTACTCAACCTTCTGATATTTCTGGCATGGCCTCTGGAATAAAAGTGAATGGTGATGTTTCGTTTATGGCATCAGCAAATGGGGTTATTTTAAAATCACCTGGTGGAACATGTTTTCGTGTCACAGTAACGAATGCTGGTGCGCTATCTACTGCAAGCTCTACGTGCCCATAGGGGTGACTTCAAAAATCATTCTTTTGAGTAAAATTTTCATACAATATAAATTCGTTTATGAATATATACGTGTTAGTATGTTCGTTTTTAATCAAAACCAACGAATCAATTCCCTAAATATTTCTTAGACGAAAAAATCCATAGGTATAGATGTGTGCTAGAACGTACTTTTATAAATCCACGAATGGGAAGAAATTATAAAGAATGTAATAAAGAAAGCTGTTTGAGGCGCCCTTGGCGCTGAGTTCTTTCTCTATTACATTCTTTTCTTTCCTGAGTTGGATTTATAGTATGTGAAAGTTTCATCTATACCTATGGATTCTGGAGTTAGCACTTGACACTGTCCAGTGCTAATTTATAATGAACTGGATGAGGGAAAGAACCCAGTCAATTTTAGATGCTTCGGTACGGGAATATATCAAAACGGGGAAACCAATTACCTCAGAGATTTTATATGAAATCTATGATTTTGGAATTAAACCTGCGATGATTCGTTTAGAGCTTGGTGATTTATCCCATGAGGGTTTTTTATACCAAATTCACCCCTCTGGAGGACGATATCCAACTGACAAGGCATACAAACACTTTGTTGCAAATGTTATTGAAAAAGAATCTAAGACAGAGCAAAAGTGGATTGATGAAGACAAGATTGAGGATGACCTTAAGGGATTTATGGACGATCTCTCACATCATCTTGGGGTGCTTTCAATCGGATTTGATGTAGAAAAAAATATCGTCGTCGGTTCTGGGTTGTGCGAATTACTTGAACGGATTCCAACCGACGCGAAAGAAGGACTGCTTTCTATTGTGAGCGACTTTGAGGCAATTGAAGAGCGATTACAAAAACAACGAGAGTGGATGATGAATGATAGTATGTGGCCTCGAGTCTTTATTGGAGAAAGTCCGATTACGAAGAGCAAAGAACTTTCAGTAGTAGCAGGCAAAGTAATTAATGATGAAAATGAGGTAATTATATTTTCAATTGGACCCAAACGAATGGACTATGAAAGGGCGATAGGAATTATGAAACTAATATCAAATGATTAAGTAGAATATATGGATCCCGTTAGAAGACGGGATAGTAAAAAATAATTTATTGAATATATATGAAAAAGCAAACATTTAAATTGTCGAGCAAGCAAAATAATCAAATTTTCTAACGGGATGGAAGAAGAAAAAAAAGAAGAAAATATTGCGGAGGAGTTAGATCTTGAAGGAATCCAAAAAGAGCGGAATGAATATCTTGAAGGATGGAAACGCGCGCGAGCAGATTTTATAAATTATAAAAATGAAGAGAGTGAGCGAGCAAGGCGATTGGGTGTAATAACAAAAGAAGTAATTATTGTAGACATTCTTCCGGTTCTTGATAGCTTTAGGCTTGGAATTATGTCATCAAATGATGAGCAGTCAAAAAAAGGAATGGAACTTATCCGAATGCAATTAGAAGAAGTATTGAAACGGAATGGATTGGAGAAAATAAGCATAAGTCCAGGAGAAATATTTAATCCATTGTATCACGAGGCAATTGGGGAAAAAGAATCTGAATATCCCGAAGGAACGATTGTAGAAGAAATTGGAATTGGATATATACTTGATGGGCGAGTAGTGCGACCAACAAAGGTAAAAATATCAAAGGAGTCGAAAACAATAAACAATAAACAATAAACAACTAATTCAATCACAACTGAATTCATATAACCAAAACAAATTTGCTATAAGTTGTATGTTGTAGGTTGTTGGTTACAAATCATATGTCAAAAATTTTAGGAATAGATCTTGGTACGACAAACTCAGCGATGGCGATTATGGAAGGGGGAGAAGCGAAAGTGCTTGAAAACCATGAAGGAAATCGTACCACTCCTTCAATTATTGCACTTTCAAAAGCAAATGAGCGTCTTGCAGGGTTGCTCGCAAAGCGACAGGGTGTAGTAAATCCAAAGAACACAATTAATTCAGTAAAGCGTCTTATCGGAAGAAAATGGACTGATGCAGAAATCCAACATGACAAACAGTGGCTTTCATATGACATACGTGAGTCATCTCACGGTGGCGTTGAGGTAAAATTGGGAGATAGGTGGTATACACCAGAAGAAATTTCTGCGATGGTGCTGCAAAAATTAAAAGTAGATGCAGAAGCAAAAATCGGAGAAAAAATAACTGAGGCAATTATTACTGTTCCCGCGTATTTTGATGATACACAGAGGCAGGCAACAAAGAATGCAGGAGAGATTGCTGGGTTTACCGTTCGTAGAATTATTAATGAACCAACCGCAGCGGCATTCGCATATGGTGCGAACAAAATGAAAAATGAGAAGATTGCTGTCTACGATTTTGGTGGGGGAACATTTGATATTTCGGTACTTGAAATTGGATATGACGCAGACACGAAAGAGCAGACCGTTGAGGTAAAGGCAACAGGAGGGGATACCCATCTTGGTGGTGATGATTTTGATAAAAAAATTATTGAATATTTAGTTGCTGAATATAAAAAAGCTGAAGGAGCTGACATCTCAAACGATCCGCTTGCAATACAGCGCCTAAAAGAGGCAGCAGAGCGAGCAAAACATGAACTTTCAACAGCGATGGAAACGGAAATCAATCTTCCCTATATTACCTCAGACGCATCGGGCCCAAAGCATTTTATGATGAAATTTACACGTGCAAAATTAGAGGATTTGGTACGTGAATATATTGATCGATCAATTGTATTAGTAAAGGAAGCAGTTACTGCGCCCGCACCAAAAGGTGCAGGACTAACACTATCTGACATTGGAGAGGTGATATTAGTTGGGGGACAAACGCGAATGCCCGCAATTCAAGACGCGGTTAAAAAATTATTTAACAAAGAACCACACAAAGGAATAAATCCAGATGAAGTTGTTGCAATTGGGGCAGCGGTTCAGGCAGGAATTCTTCAGGGAGATGTAAAAGATATTCTTTTGCTTGATGTGACTCCGCTTACACTTTCGATTGAAACATTGGGAAGTGTTGCAACTCCGATGATTCAGAAAAATACCACTATTCCAACAACAAAATCTCAAGTATTTTCAACTGCCGCTGACAATCAGACCTCAGTAGAAATTCATATTGGACAAGGTGAGCGTCCGATGATGGCAGATAATAAAACACTTGCACGGTTCATTCTTGATGGTATTCCGCCATCTCCTCGAGGCATCCCTCAGGTTGAGGTAATATTTGATATTGATGCGAATGGAATTTTGAATGTGTCAGCAAAAGATAAGGCAAGTGGAAAAACACAATCAGTTCGCATTGAGGCATCAACAGCACTTTCAAAAGATGAGATAGAGCGCCTGAAGCAAGAGGCAACAGTACACGCAGCAGATGATGAAAAAAAACGAGAACTTATTGAAGCAAAAAACCATGCTGAGACCCTTGTATATACTGCAGAAAAATCATTGAAGGATGCCGGGGAAAAAGTTCCACAAGAACTTAAGGATTCAATCAACACGAAAATTACAAACCTTAATGCGGTAAAAACTGGAGAAGACAAGGAGTCAATTGAATTAAAAACTCAAGAACTATCAACAGAACTTCAAAAGATTGGAGAAATCTTGTATAAAGAGAATAAGGCAACAGATACTCCAAACGAGCCAACTAATCATGATCAACCAAGCGCCGGAAATAATTAGCCAGTCAAAAATAGAAGAAACTGATTATAATGCACTAAAAATAACATTGCTTGGTGTTATTGGTGTGGCTACAAGTATTTTTGCAGTATATGAGTTTGATCAGTTTCTTCTTACGTTCCAATATGCATTTCTTTGGTTCGCGTTATTTGGAATGGTAGCTTTTCTTGTTATTAATATTTTACTTTCATTTTTTGTAAAACATTTTCTCATTACATTTGGAATTATCTTTGCAGAGACATTTGTTCCAATTGTATTTTTTACATCGCAATTTTCAAAGCCAAATATTGAGATATTGATTATTGGATTTATTTTATTTTTTGTATTTACATTGCTTGGTGTTGGACGAGGAGTAAATAGGTTTCGCAATAGTATAAAAATGAAGTTTTTTGAAATTACTAAAGTAATTACGCCTAAATTAGTGACGGGAATACTTATTCTTGCAAGTATATTATTTTATGGAGAATATTTTCTTTGGGGTTCTGTGAACGAATCAATGGCACGAACGGTTTTTGATCAAACGCTACGAAGCACAGAATCAATTGCTCATTTGTGGTATTCTGACATCTCGGGTGACCAGACAGTAAATGCTTTTTTTGAATCAATAATCACAACGCAATTAAAAAAAACACCGCAAGTAATAATCGATGGTGTGCCAGTAAATATGCGCGACGGATTAAAAGAGCTTACCCCAGAGATGCAAAAGAAGATTATGGGTGCTCTTTCTGATGGATTGCGAAAAAAAGCAGAAGAAGCAGTTGGCACGTTAAATCCGAATGCTAAAGTAAGTGACGTGTTGTTTCAATATATTAAGGATTGGATTGCGACACTTTCGTCAAATATGAAATTGATCTTTGGGATAGGGGTAACTGTGCTTTTGTTCTTTTCAGTAAAGAGTCTGATGTTTCTCTTGTATTGGTTGATAAATCTTATCGCATTTCTTGTATTCAAACTTCTTATCGTCGCAAATTTTGCCGTTCCAGGATACGAAACTCGCACACGAGATTTTGTTCTACTTCCATAAATTATAGGGTATAGTTGCTAAGGTATAGAAATGAATGAGATGTTTTATTTTGTATTCTAGTTTCTAAACCCTATACCCTAAATAACTATCCGTATGTCAAAAGATTATTACAAAGTGCTCGGTGTTCAAAAAAACGCTACTGAAGACGATATCAAAAAGGCGTTTCGTAAGCTTGCACATCAACATCATCCCGATAAGAAAACGGGAAACGAAGAAAAGTTTAAAGAAATAAACGAAGCATATCAGGTGCTTTCGAGTAAGGAAAAACGTGCACAATATGACCAATTTGGGCAGACATTTTCCGCCCAAGGCGGACCCGCCTATGACGGGGATGGATTCCCATTTGGAGGATTTCAAAACGGTGGCTTTAATGTAGATTTTGACGGAGGAGATATGAGCGACATTTTTGAGGCAATGTTTGGTGGAAGTCCATTTGGTGGGAGAGCTCGCACATCATCCCGTTCGCGCGGTGCAGATCTTGAATTTGTAGAAACAATAACACTCGAAGAGGCGTTTTCTGGAGCAAAAAAAACAATTCACTTTGAAACATATTCAAAATGCGCAAGGTGTTCTGGTGCGGGATTTGATACATCAAAAGGAACAAAACAGTGTGGAATGTGTAATGGTCGCGGGCAGGTACGAGAAGAAAAACGAACAATACTTGGCACTATTGCATCAGTTCGAGCGTGTGCGTCATGTAAGGGAAAAGGAACAATTCCCAATGAACCATGTAAAGAATGTAAGGGAACAGGACGGGTGATGGGAAGAAAAGAGGCATCATTTGATGTCCCGCGTGGAATCGAGGACGGGCAGGTAATAAAACTTGCCGGACAAGGTTCTGCCGGCGAGGAGGGAATGGGAAGTGGAGATTTATATGTAATTATACGAATAAAAAAACACAAGGAATTTGAACGAGAAAAAACTGATTTATATACTATAAAAGAAATTTCTCCAATTGATTTATTGTTAGGAAAACAAATTTCGTTAAGAGATATTGACGGATCACTTTATAGTACGACGATTCCAGAAGGATTTAATATAAAAGATCCATTGCGAGTACAAGGAAGGGGAATGCCTCGTCCGGGAATGTTTGGATCTTCGCGCGGTGATTGTTTTGTGTCCCTTACATTTAAAACACCGAAGCATCTTTCTAAAAAAGCACGGGAATTACTCGAGAAGTTGGAGGGGGAGCTATAGAAAATTGACATAATAACGTTTTTCCTTTTTAATGTTACCATCATTAACATTCGGAGAAAGTATGTTGAAGTCGTGTCTTTCAATCGTTCTTATTTTAATCATTGCGTTATACCTTGGTGTCTATGTTTGTGCCGTCGGTGGGGTGGTCGTTTTTATTGATGCAGTAAAGGCAACCCCAACTTCTGGTTCTGGAATTCTCTGGGGAACAGTGAGATTTTTTCTTTCTGTCCCAGTTTTCTTCTTGGTGGTCGCTATTGCCGGATGGCTTGGGCTTCGTAGTCCAAAAAAACGATAGGTGTGAAAATGGTTGCTAATAGTTTTCACACATCAAAAAAGTTTTTTAGTGTTAACCGAAATAGCTGTGGTAAAAAGAAAGAAAAAATTCAGAAACCAAAAGTAAAAAAGAATATTGCAAAAAGTATCGTATTTGCAAGGTGTAATGCTGCGGCAGAAATTGATGCAATTATGCGCTTTTTAGAAAGATTTGAAGGTATGTTTTAATCCCCAAAATGGGGATTTTTATTTGACTTTTTACTGATTCGGGCTATTATATATTCATATCCGTAGATCGCAGGTCGAAGACCCCGAGGTAACACCGAGGGGCAAACGATAAATCCTGCTGAGGAAACCCAAAAATTTATAAGGAAACTTATAAACGATGTCTACGGCATAAAGGTCGTAGGCGTTTTTATTTTTATGAAAACTAAAAGTCAAAAATTAACACAAATTGAGGAAGGAGCAGGAGTATTGAAAAATGCTCAATCAGTAGTTCTTACTGATTTTACTGGTCTTTCCGCAAATGAAATGAATGCACTTCGTAAGAATGTGTTTGGTTTGGGTGGATCATTGTTAGTGTTTAAAAAGCGTTTGCTCAAATATGTTTTTGAAAAAGAAGGAATGGAATTTACTCCATCTGACTTTGCGGGACAAGCAGGCGTAGTGTTTTCTCCAAAGGATATGGTGGAAACTGCTGGAGTAGTATATCGATTTTCAAAAACACAAAATAAACTCAAAATAATGGGCGGATTTAATGTTCTTGAAAAAAGCTTTGTTACCGCAAAAGACACACAAGCAATTGGTCAACTTCCAGGACGCGAAGTACTATTGGGTCAATTAGCGTATATGTTGGGAAGCCCAATTCGTTCATTTATGATCGTATTACAAGAAAAAGCAAAAAAGTCGTAACTTTAAATTTCAAATTTAAGTACAAAAATATTAAATAATAATATGGAAAAATTTAACAAAATTATTGAAGAGGTAGAAAAGCTCTCAGTGCTTGAGCTTTCAGAATTGGTAAAAGCATTTGAAGAGAAGTTTGGTGTTTCAGCAGCAGCGATGGCGACTGCGGGACCTGCAGCGGCAGTAGCAGAAGAGAAAACATCTTGGGATGTAGTTCTTAAGAGCGGCGGCGAGCAGAAAATTAATGTTATCAAGATTATCAAGGAAGCAACCGGACTTGGTCTTAAAGAGGCAAAGGACTTGGTTGAAGGAGCTCCAAAGGAAATAAAGAAAGGAATGAAGAAGGAAGAGGCAGAAGAGCTCAAGAAAACTCTTGAAACCGCGGGTGCAGTAGTAGAATTGAAATAATAGTCACTAGTGATTAGGGTTTAGGGTCTAGTAGAAAATCCACCCGAAAGGGTGGATTTTGTTTTTGTTTGATGCTAACATTTTTTCGATGGGCAATTAGCTCAGCTGGTTAGAGCGTTGCATTCACATTGCAAAGGTCACTGGTTCGAGTCCAGTATTGCCCACACAGAAAAAAATCGCCGTAAGCGGCGATTTTAATTTCAATTTATAATTTACAAATTTCAAATACAAAGGACTCGAATCCTGCTCACCGACAGGGTGACGCTGGGTTCGTGTGAGTGATTCGGAGAGTAACGTTCGATTTCTGTTGTCAACTTTTTGTTGACTTTCCCCAGTTTTTATAGTAAAAAAAGGTATCTTTAATAATATAAAAATGGAGAAAATTATGAACATCAGGTGTGTTATAGTAAAAATGTCATTTTATAGTAGATTTCTATATAGTTTACTAAATAGGATTATGATTAGTTCAGCAACAAGAGAACAAGCAAAAAAAGAATCAGTAGTTAATATTGAGCTTATTCTTAAGGAAAATAATTTTCAGCTTGTAGATACGGAATCTTTTCGGCAAAAGAAAACCGTATTTAAGGTAAAAGATAACCAAGACACTCTTTTTATTCTTAAAACCGGAAATATTGAACCTCTACAAATTCAACTTTTTCAAATTGCAAAATTACTTGAAAATAAACTTGCATTTAAAGTGCCAGCTATTATAAAACAAGGTGTTGGCTGGATACTATTTGAGTATATTGATGGAAAACCGCTTAATGATTTTTTTGAGGAAAAACAAGATTGGTGTATAAAAGTTAGTAAAAAAATTTCCGATGATTATCAATTAGTTGTTCAGGAACTACAAAAGACTCAATTGCTTGGTAACTTATTGGCCGATGGTAAAGAATGGTTTTTTTCGCGTCTTAATATGTGGAGCAAACCGATTATTGATGCTGGACTTATTGATTTTCCACTTATTCAGCAATTAAAAAAAGAATTTGAAGAAATTATTAATAAAAACGATGCTGATTTTTTTGGGTGGGTTCATGGAAACATCATTGGTGATCATATATTAGTTTCCGATGAAAATCTTTATCTGCTTGATCTTGATGTCGTTCCTCGAATTGGCGGAAAATATTATGATTTTCTTCGTTCTTTAGATTTTGCATTTATTAAATCTAAAGATGAAGAAAAGGTTTTCAAATCCATTCCAAAATGGATGAAACAGTATCTAGCGAATTTTAGTGAAATGGAAATAAAACTTGTCTTCGCTTTTAGAAACATCGGTATTTTGGGATGGGATATGATTCATTGCAAAGCTGAAGATGGCAAAGAAAATGTTGAAAGAAAAAAACAGTTGGCATTAAAATTTATAAGAAGAGAATATTAGCAAAGGGCCTCAGGTATTTACTTGAGGCCATTTTTTTGAATCAATCAAAATCATGTTTTGTTCTCTTTTTGCAAGAAAATTATAGAAAGTGTTGAATAATTTACACTCCCTTAGTGAGTGTATAGAACATTAAGACGGCGGCGATACCCATTAAAACAAAGGTGAGCCAGATAAAGATCTTTGAGAGAATACCACTCACATATTCTCCCATTATTTTTTTGTTTTGAGCGATTCGAGCAATGATAAAAATGAGAGGAACTGCTGCAACGCCGTTAAATACTGCAGTAAAAACAAGAGCTTTCATTGGATCAATTCCGATGAAGTTAATCATTAATCCAATAAGTGTTGCGACGGTGATGACGCCGTAGAACCCATGTGCTCGCTTAAACTTGCGGTTTAAACCCTCTTTCCAGTTGAATGCCTCTGATACTGCGTATGAGGCAGACGCAGAGAGTACGGGGATTCCTAAAAAGCCAAGACCCAAAATACCAATGGAGAAAATTAGTTTTGCAAGAAAACCAGCATTTGGAAATGTATTTACCAGTGGCTCTAATGCTTTCGCCGCATCTGCCGCGGTTCGTATGTCATGGATTCCATTTGCAAAAAGGACTGTTCCTGCAACCACAATAATGCACCATGTAGCGAGATTTGAAGAAAACATTCCGACAATTGTATCCATTCGGATTGTTTTCATAAATTGTCGCGTCATTGCTGGCTTTCCACCTTTTATTAAATGGTTTGCGCGTTCTTCTTCAACTTCTTCTGATGCTTGCCAGAAAAACATATACGGAGAAATAGTTGTTCCTAATACTCCAGTGATAATAAATAGAAATCCAAAACTTAATTCAAAAGTAGGAATAAATGTTGCATAAATAACTTCTTTCCACGGGAGTCGAATTAAAAAAATTGTAAGTGGATACGCAAGAAGTGTAAGTGTGGCCCATTTTAAAATTTTTGAATAGTTTTTGTATGAAACAAATATTTCGAGCACTAAAATTATTGCGGCAAAAAATAATACTAATACTCCAAATGGAAGGGGAATGATAAGTTGCGCTGCCGCGCCCATTGCGCCGAGATCCGCACCGATATTGATTGTGTTTGCGAGAAGTACAAGAAATATCACCCAATATAGAACCCATTTTTTATAATGCTCCCTTACTACTGCTGCAATTCCCTTTCCCTGCGTTGCACCAATGCGTGCGCACGCCTCTTGAACTGAGATCATAAATGGAAGCATAAAAAGTGCGGTCCACAACTGACCATATCCAAATTGTGCTCCTGTTTGTGAGTAGGTTGCGATTCCTGATGGATCGTCATCTGCTGCGCCTGTAATTACTCCAGGACCTGCTGATTTAACGAATTTTCGTACTCCTTTAAACATTAATTCAATTATTACACAGAATTTTTAATTTTGTAATTTTGTAAACAAAAGATGAAAATTTTATTTCCTTATTAGCGGCATAGTTGGGAATGATATGTATTTAGTTGATTTCCTTTTGATCACTAAACCCTAATCCCCAATCTCTATCCCTGGTGGGGAATTGTAAAAAAATATAAAAATGAAAAACTAAATCACAAACAAAGAACCGCACAACTGTTGATAACTATATGTGCTGTTTATCTTCATTTTATAAGGGCAAATCAAATATATAAGGCAAAGAAGGTTGTGTATATCAAAGAAGGGCTTCGTGGTATACTCATATATGTAAGTGGGGAATTGTGGATAAAAGTGTGGATAAGGTCGAAATCTGGGGATAACCCTCAATAACTAACCAAGGTAACGCTAAAAAATGCTTCTCGGAGAATTTAAACATACTATTGACGAAAAGGGCCGCGTTGCGGTTCCCGCGAAGTTCCGGCATGCGTTTCAAGGGGGGGCTATTATCACTCGAGGTCTCGATCACTGCCTTTTTATCTTTAGTCTTAGTGAGTGGGAGAATCTTGCAAAGAAAATCAATGATCTCCCACTTGCGCAGGCTAATTCTCGTGCATTTTCTCGTTTGATGCTTGCGGGTGCGATGGATGTAAAGGTTGATGTACAAGGACGCATACTTGTTCCTGATTATTTGCGTGAATACGCAGGCATAAAGAAGCAGGTAGTTGTTGCGGGGGTATATAACCGAGCAGAAATTTGGGATGAGACGGCATGGAATGAATATAAGTCACGCACCGAATCAGCATCTGATGAAATAGCCGAGAAATTGGGGGAATTAGGAATCTGAAGTAGTTAAAAACTCAAAATGCAAAGGTCAAAATTGAAAGTTAAAAGTAGCAAACTAGATAGCAAGAAAATACTTCGTTATCTCGTTTTGAATTTTACTTTTGATCTTTGAGATTTGATTTTTGAATTATGAGCAAGCATGTACCAGTTCTTTTACGAGAAGTAATTGAAGATCTTAATCCACAGCCAGGAGAATTTTTTATTGATGGAACATTGGGTGGGGGAGGACACACGCGAGCAATTGCAGAGCGAATTGGTAATTTGGGAAAGATGCTTTGTATTGATTGGGATCAGAATGCGGTATTGAATTTTAAAAAACCAGACGGAAGAGATGTTCCTGAAATGGTAGTGAAGAATGCAAACTATCGAGATATTCCAGAAATATTAAAAGATGAACATCTTCCAAAAGCAGACGGCATGATTCTTGATCTAGGATTTTCCTCTGATCAAATTGAAGACGCAGAACGAGGATTCAGTTTTCAGTATGATGGCCCACTGGATATGCGATATAGCGGGGAATATCAAAGTGCGGCAGATATTGTAAACCAATATCGAGAGCATGAATTAGAAACGCTGTTTCATGCATTTGGTGGAGAGCGATACGCAGGACGAATTGCAAAGGCACTTTGTGAAGTGCGAAAGAGAAAGAAGTTTGAAACCACCAAAGAACTTGAAGATGTTATTTTCCATGCGGTGCCAGCATTTACTCGAAAAGGAAAAATTCATCCAGCAACAAGAGTATTTCAAGCACTTCGTATTGCGGTGAATCATGAGCTTGAAAATGTTGCCTTGATATTAAAAACAATTTCAGAATGTGTGAAATCAGGAGGGAGAGTTGCGATTATTACCTTCCACTCGCTTGAAGACAAGATAGTGAAAGAAGGATTTAAGGATCTTGTAAGCAACGGAAAGGCAGAATTCATACATAAAAAACCAATTTCACCACAAAGAGACGAAATAAAAAATAATCCACGCAGTCGTTCAGCAAAAATTCGATCAATTAAAATACTCTAATTTATAAAATAACATGACAATCATTCGTCCACACAAATCATCTTCAATAAAATATTTTCTCTACTCACTTTTTGGTGTACTATTAATTTGTGGTGGCTTTTATATTTCTGAATATACAGCGCTTGCAGAGACGCGAAATTCAATCAATACCTTAAAAGGATTTGTTGGGAAACTTCAAGGGGAAAATGCGGATTTGAAGAATGAACTCTACACAATGATTGATCCTGCTCGGCTTGAAGCGGCAGGGGTAGATTCAGGACTGCAAAAAGAATTACGACCACAGTATGTAACAACAAGTCAATAATCTTTTGGAGAGCAGATTATATTCGTGGTCTCAATAACAAACTAATACATTGATAGAAATAAATATCACATAAAAATGTCGCACCTATCCATGAACTGCTTCTAACGGGATGAAAATCCGATTTTATATAATTACAGGATTTTTTACTTTGTTGTTTACCCTTCTCGGCGTGAATCTGTATCAGCTTCAAATCGAGAAGGGCAAGGATTTTACGAGTAAAATTGAAGCACAAAATGCTTCACGAGAAGAACTTAATCTCCGAAGGGGGAGTATTTTATTTTCAAACCGTTCAGGAGATGAGATTCAAGTTGCTCTTAATAAAGATTTTCCTATTGTATATGCGGTACCAAAGGAAATTGAAAATGCAAAAGAAACTGCGCGTACAATCGCTGCATTATTTTCGCTTGATGAGGCAAAACTTGAGAAAGATTTTTCTAATAAAAAAAGTCTATTTAAGCTTTTGAAGAATAAGGCAGACAATTCAACACTTGCTTCTGTTCGTTCACTTAATATAAAAGGGATTTACACTGACACAAAACAGTATCGATATTATCCATTCAATGAACTCGCAAGTTCGCTTATTGGATTTGTCGGGGTAAATGAAGATGCAAGTGAACCAATTGGGTTATATGGAATTGAGAAAATGTATGATGAAATACTTGCGCGAGGCGATCAAGTTTCATTTACCATTGATAGAGAAATACAAGCAAAGGCAGAACAAACACTTGAAGAGCTTTTGATTGCACATAATGGAACTGCTGCAACAATTGTGGTACAGGAACCAGTTACTGGGAAAATACTTGCACTTGCAAACAAGCCAAGTTTCAATCCGAATGAGTATGAAGATTCGTCTACACAGAATTTTATGAATACTGCGGTGCAATATGTGTATGAGCCCGGTTCGGTGTTTAAGCCATTCACTATGTCTGCAGGAATTGATTCTGGCGCGATCACTCCGGATACAACCTATGTTGATACGGGAAGCGTGACACTAAATGGGGCAACAATTCGAAATTGGGATTTAAAGGCACACGGGAAAGTTACAATGACGAATGCAATTGAGCTTTCATTAAATACCGCAACAGTGTTTGCTGAACAAAAAACTGGGCATAAAACATTTCATGAATATTTAAAAAAATATGGCTTTGGTGAGTTGAGTGAAATTGATCTTCCCGACGAGGTGCGCGGAAGCATAAAAAACTTAGAACGAAAAGAAGTGCGTGATGTTGATTATGCGACCGCAGCATATGGACAAGGGGTTTCACTTACTCCAATTCAACTCATTGCCGCATTTTCTGCGATTGCAAACGGTGGCGTGTTGATGAAGCCATATGTACGTACAAGCGAAACGCCGTATGTAGTTCGTCGTGTAATAAAAAAGGAAACAGCAGACAAAGTTCGCATGATGATGGAATCTGCCGTTGATAAAGCAAGAATTGCGGCGATCCCAAATTATCACGTAGCGGGTAAAACAGGTACTGCATTTATTCCCGATTTTAAGCGAGGTGGATATACAGAAGATCTGATACAGACTTTTGTTGGTTTTGCGCCCGCGACCAATCCGAAGTTCGTGATTTTAATAAAACTTGATAAACCAAATAAAGAACTTGCGGGACTTACTGTTGTTCCTGCGTTCAAAACATTTGCACAATTTATCTTGAATTATTACAATATTCCTCCTGATCGAATTGGAGAACAAATTAAATCACAATGAATCCCGTTAGAAAACGAACAAATATTAGTGGGTTTCCTATAGTGTTTTTATTTAATTTATTACTATCTATGTCGAAAAAACAAAATTGTCATATCTTCTAACGGGATGAAAAAATTTATGATTTCCATACTTCAGGGCATTTTGAAATATATTGCACGGGCAATAATTGCCAAATATAATCCAATGATTATTGGAATTACAGGGAGTGTTGGGAAGACATCCGCAAAAGAAGCGGTGCGCAATGTTATTGCGCGCGAGCGAATAGTACGTGCGCCGTCAAAGAATTTTAATAACGAGCTTGGACTTCCACTTGCAATTATTGGTGATTTCGAATCAATTGGCGGGATTTTGTTCTGGATTTTTGTATTATGCAAAGGTGTTTATATCATCATTATTAGAAATAAATCCTATCCAGAGGTTTTGATACTTGAATATGGTGTTGATCGTCCTGGAGATATGAAAAAATTACTTGATATCGCTCGTCCTCATGTTGGAATTTTTTCTGCTATGGGAAAAGTACCGGTACACATTGAATATTTTACTGGTCCAGATCAGGTAGCAAAAGAAAAAACAAAGTTGATCGCACAACTTCCTGCTACTGGATTTGCGATTTTAAATGCAGACGATCCATTGGTGATGCGCGCAAAAAATGATACTCGTGCACAGATACTAACGTTTGGGATGAGCGAACATGCTGATGTGAGAATTAGTAATTTCTCAAATCACTTTGATGGTCACAATACTGAAATTTCAATGAAACTTACGTACGGTGGAAGCTTTGTTCCTGTTCGTATTAATGGGGCACTTGGGGAATCACAAGCATTTACCTCCGCAATTGCGTGTGCAGTTGGATTGGTATTTGGAATGAATCTTGTCTCAATCGCTGAATTGCTTTCAAAATATGAAGCGCCAGCAGGACGATTACGATGTATACAAGGAATTCGTGAATCAATGATTATTGATGACACATACAACGCATCGCCAAAGGCGATGGAGAATGCGGTTGATACACTTGCGTCACTTCCAGCACGAAGACATATCGCAGTGCTCGGTGATATGTTAGAGCTTGGGAAATATACTCTCGAGGCACACGAAGAAATTGGGAAAATGATAAAAAAGAAAGGAATTGATATATTAATAACTCTTGGACTTCGAGGAAAATTGATTGCGGAAGCAGCGCAAAATGCTGGAATGTCATCAAAATCAATATTTATTGCGGACACTATTGATGAGGTTGTTCATTTTCTCGAGACAAAAATTCAGAAAAGTGACTTGTTATTAGTAAAAGGATCACAAGGTGTTCGAATGGAGAGAATTGTAAAACGAATTATGGCAGAGCCTGAACATGCATACGATCGTATCGCTCGCCAAAATTCAGAATGGATTGTAAAGAAGGGAATGTATGATGAGGGGGAGTAGGTAATACGCTCATCTCATATATTCTTTCGAACTGTCTCCGGGGCGACGCCCAAGTCTTAGTCCTCAAGAATATATGAGATAAGCGTATTTTGATGTTGGGGGGTGTTTAGAAAGATTAGAGAAGATACGAATAATCAAAAATTACTTGCAAATAAAGCGAAAATGACGCATAAATAAGTTCAGCTTGGTCCCATCGTCTAACGGTTAGGACATTGCCCTCTCACGGCGAAAATAGGAGTTCGATTCTCCTTGGGACTACAAGAAAACCCGACTATCTGTCGGGTTTTGAATTTTAAATTATTCAATTTCAAATTTTAAATAAGCGGAATGTTTTTGCTCATTTATTGTAATAGTGTTTTAATTAATAAATTAAGAGATGTTAACTGATTTAATAACTTTTATTACGCCGTTTATTCAACACTATGGTGCGTGGGGGGTTTTTGTTATTTCGATTGTTGAAGAAGTCATTGCTCCGATTCCATCTTCGTTTGCACTTCTTGGTGCTGGTTTTTTTCTTCTTCCTGCATATGATTCATTTTCCAGTGTTCTCTTTCAATCAATTTTTAAAGTAGTGATTCCTGGAGGTCTCGGACTTGCAATTGGTTCTTTGTTTGTATATGCGCTCGTCTATCTTGAGGGTGAGCCAATTATTCGAAAATATGGAAAGTGGTTTGGTATTCATTGGAGCGATATTGAGAGAATAGACAGTAAAATGAAAAAAGGAAAAGCAGAGGAGTGGATACTATTTGCATTGCGCGCATTACCTATTGTTCCTAATATCGCAATATCTGCAATGTGTGGATTAATAAAATATCCAGTTAAACGATATTTTCTTATCACATTTTTAGGAAGTGCATTGCGCGCATTTTTAATGGGAATTTTAGGATGGTCACTCGGAGAGGCATATGTCATTTACGCGAGCCAAATTGAAGAATTTGGGGCCTATGTTTTATATGGATTTTTTGGATTGTGTATGATTTGGATTCTTTACTTTTTTATACAAAAATTTCGCAAAAAACATAAGAAAAATGAGGGATAATCCCACTCATTTGTCCAGTGAATGCATTGTTATTTACACGCCATTTGTGATATAATTGATAAAAAGAAGGACGCAGAAAAAGGCGTTTTTTCTTTGGAAATTTATGGCAGAAAAAACAAAGAAACAATCATCATATAGCGCAAAAGATATACAAGTACTTGAGGGATTAGAGCCAGTACGGAAGCGTCCTGGAATGTATATTGGTACTACGGGGCCGGAGGGATTACACCATCTTGTATGGGAAATTGTAAATAATTCAATAGACGAGGCAATGGCAGGATATGCAAAAACGATACAAGTAGAACTTTTAAATGATGGAGGAGTGAGAGTAGAAGATGATGGTCGCGGAATTCCCGTTGACATTCATCCGAAGACAAAAAAATCCGCACTTGAAACTGCACTTTGTACGCTTCATGCGGGAGGAAAATTTGATGGGGCATCATATAAAGTTTCAGGTGGACTTCATGGGGTTGGCGTTTCGGTAGTGAATGCGCTTTCGACTTACATGAAAGCAGAGGTGAATAAAGATGGGGGAGTATATGTGCAAGAATATAAACGTGGTGCTCCACAGTATAATGTAAAAAAAGTTGGGACAACAAAAAAAACTGGGACAACTATTACTTTTTATCCCGATCCAGAAATTTTTCCAAAAACAGACTTTGATTTAAAGAAAATTTTAGATTATTTACGCAATCAGGCATATCTTACCAAAAGTGTGAGAATTAATACCGCGGATTATCGTGAGGCAGTTCCGTCGTATTATAGTTTTTATTTTGAAGGGGGACTTTTATCCCTGCTTGATTATTTACTCGGAAACAGAGATTCATTACACTCGAATCCTTTTTATGCACAGAAGGAAATTGATGGAATTGATGTTGAGGTTGCATTTACTTATACCGATGATGTAGAACCTGAAGAACTAAGCTTCGCAAATAATATTTTTACTCCAGACGGCGGGACTCATCTTACTGGGTTTCGTGCGGCGCTCACACGAACACTTAATGATTACGCTCGTCGTGAAGGATATCTCAAGGAATCAGAGGAAAATCTTACTGGTGATGATGTTCGAGAGGGAATTGTTGCGGCAGTTTCAGTTAAAATTCGCGAGCCGCAATTTGAAGGACAGACAAAGGCGCGACTCGGAAATACGGAAGCGCGTGCTGCAGTTGAAACGGCGGTTTCTGATGCGCTTAAAGAGTTTTTAGAGAGATACGGCGCCGATGCAAGAAAAATATTAGAAAAGAATCTTCTTGCAGCAAAAGCACGAAAAGCGGCAAAAGCGGCAAAAGATACAGTACTTCGCAAGGGTGCATTTGAGGGACTCACATTACCAGGAAAACTTGCGGATTGTAGCTCACGAAAGGCAGAGGATTCTGAATTGTTCATTGTTGAGGGAGATTCTGCGGGAGGTTCTTGTAAGCAGGGACGAGATCGAAGAACGCAGGCGGTACTCCCACTAAAAGGAAAAATTTTAAATGTAGAAAAAGCACGTATTGATAAGATGCTACTCAATAAGGAAATTCGTTCTCTTGTTGTGGCACTCGGAACGGCAATTTCTGATCAGTTTGATATTGCGAAATTACGGTATCATAAAGTAATACTTATGACCGATGCAGATGTTGACGGGGCGCATATTCGCACATTATTGCTCACTTTATTTTATCGATATTTTCCAAAAATTATTGAGGGTGGGTTTTTGTATATTGCACAACCGCCATTGTACCGAGTGCAAAAAGGGAAAGAATTTCATTACGCATTTGCAGAAAAAGAACGCGATATATTTACAAAGCAGCTTGGTGGAGAAGGAGTAACAATTCAACGATATAAAGGTTTAGGAGAGATGAATCCATCACAATTGTGGGAAACTACGCTTGACCCAGTGAATAGGATATTAAAACAGGTTAATATTTCTGACGCAGTTGCGACAGATAGGATGTTTGATATTTTGATGGGAGAGGCGGTTGAGCCACGAAAGAATTTTATTCAGGCGCATGCCACAAGCGTGAAAGATCTCGACATTTAATGATTTTGTTGGTACTATAGACATACAAATATTATGGGAGCAAAAATTCATACATTTTTACAAGAAACTCGACAGGAGTTAAAGCGCGTAAATTGGCCGTCAAAACAAGAAACAACTCGATATACGGTATTTGTTATTATATTTTCCGCATGCTTTGCTATCTTTTTAGGGATTCTCGATTACGGATTTGTATACGTTTTGGAGCAGGTGGTAATAGGCTAATTATAAAAAAATTACTATGGCAGAACGAAAACAAAAAGAAAAAACAACACTCTCGCGAGAGCGTCATTGGTATGCGATTCACACCTATTCCGGGTACGAAGATGCAGTAGTGCGTTACCTAAAACAGCGCATTGATTCGATGTTTATGTCAGATAAAATTTTTAGTGTTATTGTTCCAAAGGAGGTAAAAATAAAAGTAAAGGGAGGAAAACGATATACTCATGAAGAGAAAATTTATCCGGGATATGTGCTTGTTGATATGGTTCTTGATCATGATTCATGGTCGGTGGTGCGAAATACTCCACGGGTTACAGGATTTATTGGGGCTGACACTACTACGCCAACGCCACTTTCTGATGCAGAAGTAAAAGAGTTACTCTCAAAGATGGAGGGAGGAGATGAACATACAAAGTTCACTGTTGATTTAAAAATTGATGACGTAGTGAAAATTACCGATGGACCGTTCAAAGAACAAGAAGGAAAGATTGCAGAAATCGACGAGGAACACGGAAAGGTAAAAGTGCTTGTCCCAATTTTTGGGAGAGATACGCTTTTAGAACTTGATTCTCTTCAAGTTAGAAAGATTTAGTTTTTTTGAATATATCTATTGACGATAAGGGTAAACAAAGGTAAGCTAACACTCGAGTTATAGTATTATGGGAAAACCGATAAAAACAGTATTAAAACTTCAAATTGCAGCAGGAAAAGCAAATCCAGCGCCACCTATTGGTCCAGCGCTTGGGCAGCACGGAGTAAATATTGCGCAATTCTGTCAGCAATTTAATGCTGCGACGCAAGAATTTGCTGGAGATATTATCCCTGCAGAAATTACCATTTTTGAAGATCGAACATTTGAATTTAAATTAAAAACCTCGCCATCCTCAGCACTTCTTCGGAAGTATGCTGGTGTGGAAAAAGGATCGGCAACACCACACACGAAAAAGGTTGGGAAGGTTACACAAGCTCAACTTCGTGAGATTGCAGAAAAAAAGATGGAAGACTTAAATGCACACGATGTAGAAGCAGCAATGAAGATCATCGAAGGTAGCGCACGAAATATGGGAATAGAAATTATTGACTAGTAAAAACCCCGCCGAGGCGGGGTTTTTAGTTTCCATCCATTTGTTTCGTTGAATAGACATTGAAGAAGTTTATTGTGCTCATTGCATATATTTTTGGCTAGTATAGAATGCAATTATTCATTAACAATTTACAAAGAAAGAGATTTTTTATGTCTAATCTTGGAACAAAAAAAATTGTGTTCAAGATTATAGATTTGGACACAGAAATAGAGACTCGATTAAGAGAATTACAAAAAAGGTGTCCTCATTCAATTATTTTTGGGAAACACGATAGTTTTGACCACTATATATGTCCAAAATGTGGAAAGAGAGATACTTCTTTTGGCCATGGAGGCTGGGACTTGAACAGCAAAGATATTAAATGGATTTCAAGTGTAGCTTTTGATTCCATTTTTAAGGAAAAGGAAATTGTCCTTTTATCTAAAGACGCAATTAATAAAATTATTAAGAATATATTGGAGAAAATATGAAAAAAGGAATTTATATTTTAGTTGAATGTCCATCGGGATCAGGTAAATCTTCAAGAGCAATGGATATCTTCAAATTATTGAAGGAGAAAGGAATCCCAGCAATTTTCAATTCACAACCAACAAAGAAGAATCCCTTTGGGTTCGTTATTCGCGAGTTAATCGAGAGGAGAAATTCATCTGATGAATTGCTTTTCTTGTTTGAGAAGAAGATTGACGAGTTGTGGAGAATTCTAAAAGATCGATTGCATTCAACAGATGATTTGACTCTTGTGGAAAGATTCATTGGAAGTCTTGGTGTAGTGCCAGATCTTTTGCGAGGAAATCGCAGCAACGAAATATCAGAACGAGTGCGCCAGAGCATATTCTGTGCCGATGGATTGTTTGATTTGATTGAAACAATACTTCCGGCATTAGAGAGGGGTGAGTGTGTTGTGCAAGATAGGGAGCGTACAAGCTCACTTACTTATGGATCAGCGCATGGAGTTCCATTTTTAGAAAATCTTAAAATTCATCAGCTTATTATTGGAGAATTTTATAGAAAACCGGACATTTTTTTCTATATTGATACCTCTGCTGAAACATGTGTTGAGCATCTAGCAAAATCTGGAAAGGTGCTTGATATATATGAAAAGAAAGAAAGTTTAGTGAAGACTATTGATGAATATGGAGCAATGCTTTCCTATTTCAACGAAAATCCGGAGATTGGATATACCAACATTTTTTGTATAAATGGAGAGCAAGATGAGAAGAAGGTTTTTAATGACATGATTGATGTTCTTAAATTTTTTAATGTTATTTAAATTGTGCCCCGCTTTATGGTGGGGCTTTTTTGACTTTTAATTTTCGAACCTTGATAATATACTTAATCGTCAATGTGTGTATTTCAGTACTTTTGAGTTTTGATTTTTGCATTTTGACCTAATATTTATGTACATCCCGACAATTGGACTTGAGATTCATATGATTGTGAAGACAAAAACGAAGATGTTTTGTGCCTGCCCAAATTCGTTTGAAGATGGGAATCCGAATGTAAATGTATGTCCAATATGTCTTGGACATCCTGGAACGCTTCCTGTGGCGAATGAGGAGGCGGTGAGGGCTGCAGTGAAGCTTGGACTTGCACTTAACGGAATAATTGCGACAAAATCACATTTTGACAGAAAGAGTTATTTTTACCCTGATTTACCAAAAGGATATCAAATTTCACAATATGATGAGCCGTTTGTTTCAAAAGGAATATTGAATGGAATTCGCATTACTCGTATACATCTTGAGGAAGATGCAGGGAGGTTGCTTCATGACATTGCGGGAAAAAAAGATAATGCAACGTATGTTGATTATAATCGTGCAGGATCACCGCTTTTAGAACTTGTTACTGAGCCTGATGTGAAAAATGCAGAGGAAGCAGTTTCTTTTGCAAAAGAATTGCAACGCATTGTGCGGTATCTTGGAATTTCTGATGCAGATATGGAGAAGGGACAGATGCGCGTTGAAGCAAATATTTCTATTAGTAAAAAAACAGGAGAGCTTGGGACAAAAGTTGAGGTAAAAAATATAAACTCATTTCGTGCGGTTCGTGATGCAATTGAGTTTGAGCTTGCTCGACAAGAGGATGTGCTTGGGTCAGGCGGTAAAATCATTCAAGAAACACGAGGATGGAATGATGTTAAAAAAATAACTGAAAGCCAGCGTTCAAAGGAGTCTGCGCATGATTATCGTTACTTCCCAGAGCCCGATCTCGCTCCTATTGATTTGTCGTCGTGGAATGTAGAAGAAATGAGAAGGGAACTTCCAGAGCTTCCCGAGGCAAGACGAACTCGTTTTATTGAACAGTACGGAATCTCACGAGAACTTGCTGAGGCACTAATTGAACAGAAAACGTGGGCAGATTATTTTGAAAATTCTGCATCAGAACTTCGCACTGAAGAAAGAACAGCAAATATTTCATTGCTTGCGAATTATCTCACGAGTGATCTTAGAGGAATGTTAAATACAAAAGGAGTAGACATTATTGATATTAAAATTACACCAGAGAACTTTGCTGATCTTGTCCGTTTAGTCGATGAGGGAAAACTTTCGAG
The DNA here is from genome assembly GCA_041659005.1 of Minisyncoccota bacterium. Classification (GTDB taxonomy): domain Bacteria; phylum Patescibacteriota; class Minisyncoccia; order UBA6257; family GWB1-50-10; genus LiPW-41. Next base: position 35,776 of record JBAZZD010000004.1, read on the forward strand.
CCGCCTTGCAAAGGATATGTTACTTAAGATGTTTGAGACAGGAGAAGATCCCGAGGTATTAATGAGGGAAGGAGGGATCCACGTAATTGGAGGGGAGGATGAATTGATTCCAGTTGTGCAGGAAATTCTTAGTAAAAATCCAAAAGCAATTGAAGATTATAAAAATGGAAAAATGAATTCTGTTCAGTTTTTAGTTGGACAAGGAATGGCGCGTACTAAGGGACAGGCAAGTCCGGATATGTTGAGAAGCTTATTCGAGAGGGAGTTAAAAAAAATATAAAATTGACTATTTTTGTGTTTTGTTATATAAAATACATATCGTTTATTTAAAAATTTAATAGGAGAAATTATGGAAAAGATTCAAGAAGTCCTTAAGGATGTTTTGAGAATTCTTGAGGCGGAAAATTCTGAATTCTTTTTTGGGTATTTTGCGAGAAAAAGACCAGAAAGCAAAAAAATGACGTTAAGCATGAGTGATGAGGAGATTGAATATAATTCGCGCCCTATCTCTTTGGTAATAACGGGGATGCTCAGTGATTTCTTTAATATAAAAGAAAACGAGATGTATCCATCAATTTTTCTAAAGAATTCTAATCGGAAAGGAGTATTTTCTTTAGATGGAATAAGAAAATTTCTTGGAATTTTTTCGTTGTTGCGGTGTTCGATAATTAATGAAAAAATAATTTGTTTCTATTTCCTTGATCCAATCAATTATGGCGAAATAAAGAATATTGCAGAATCTTGCGGGTTTTCTGTGTCGAATAATCAAGAAATTCTTGAAGTTCGTGGCGGCGATTCGCAAATTTTTATTAAGGGACACAGGGTTTATATGCAAATTTCTGGAACGTGGACTCAAAAAGAAGCACTGAAGAATATTTGTATGCTTAGTACTATTATTGTGCGCATTCATCAAGACCACCTTGTAGAGAGCGATAACAATTTAATACGGTTATCATTTTACTCAAGATGGTTTGATCTTATGGATGTCCGGGCTGGTTCCCTTGCTGCCAATCTTAAAATTGTAGCCGAAGAAATTTTAGCGGGAAGATTTCCTAATGAAATTCTCAAGGAAACAAGACGAAGTAGTAAAAAAAGCTTTGAGGACAAATGTTTTAAGCTTGAAAAGAAATATCTTGAAGAACATATTCAATACGTGGTTTTTCTTCCTAAGGAGAGGGCATTTGCCGTTCGCTTTTCTATTCCGATTGACAAACATGCTGTAGAAAGCCGTTTTACAAATTTTGAATTTAATTGTGAAAAAACTGAATTCAGAAAAAAAGGATTTCTTAAAAAAGGAGGAGCAACTCGATTTATTAATAGAAAGATAACTCTTAAAATACTAAAAATATTCAAAAATAAAAGAGAACTTGCATCAATAATTGGAGATAGAATTTTCAAATTTTCTCTCGACTCTCTTGAGGAGGCGATTGAAATTTTTTCTTCAATTTGCTCAAAGCGTATGCTTGTGTCTGGATGGATGCAAACAGCGAGTCATGATTGTGATCTTAATGAATTTGAACGCTATGCAATCAAAAATGTTGATGATCTCATTGCCATCTATTCATTTTTTGTCCATCATATTGAAGAGCATGAATGGGGGCAGCAAGTCGCAAAAGGGATGGCAGAGATAGACGGTTTTGATCACCGAAAGAGCGTTCCTGATACCGTATATGAATTACTTACTAATGGTAATGAATGTACTAATTTTTTTGCTGATCTTTCGCGAGTTCTTTTCGACCTACAACCGAAAGTAACACGAGCATTTGACCATTATCTAAAATTTGAGGGTGATACAAGAGTGTGTGCAATTTCTTTGTTTGAGAAATATCTTACCATGACTTCAGCATTGAGAGTTATTAAAAAATAGGTCTCATAAAATCTAACCCCGTCGCGTTTGCGGCGGATTTTTTATATATGAACTTATTTCTTGATAGTCATTTATCCAATGGATGGCTTTATTTTGTTTAAACCAGGTGTTTTGTCGTTTTGAATAATCAATAATTGCTTTTTCTAGTTGGGAAAGCATTTCCTCTTTTGTAATCAGCCCTCTGAGATATCGCGAGACATATCGATATTCTAATCCAAAATCATCAAGTTTTTTCCAAGAAACTTTCCTTCCCACCTTTCCATTATGAAGATTTTGAATTTCCTTTATCATTCCTTTTTTAATTCGAGAAAGAAGGCGAATATGAATTCGTTTTTTTAAAATTTCTGCATCTTTTAAAATTCCAATCCATATTGTTTCATAGGGAAGTGGGTCATATCGTTTTTCGGGGACATATCCGAGATTTGTTGCGATTTCAATGGCCCGTACTAATCTGCGTGGATTATTTCGGTCAATTGTTTGGGCTCGTTTTGAATCTATTTTTTTGAGTAGTAAAAAAAGTTCTTTTGTTGTTTTATTTTCTAGAGATTTTCTTAATTTTTTGTCAGGTTTTACTTCTGGAATTATAAGTCCCTCAACAAGTGCCTCAATATAGTGTCCAGTACCCCCGCAGATAATTGGGGTTTTGCCACGTTTTATAATGTCTTTTATTATCTTTCGTCCAATTGTTTTATAATGAGAAACGGTAAATGTGTTCCACGGATTTACCACATCAATGAGATAATGGGGAACACCACTCATTTCTTTTTTTGTTATTTTTCCAGTTCCCAGATTCATTCCACAATATACTTGCCGGGAATCAGCGGATATAACTTCCCCTTTTACTTTTTTTGCTATTTTGACAGCGTAGTCACTTTTCCCACTTGCAGTTGGGCCAATGATAACAATAATTTTTTGCGTACTTTCCATTTGTTGCTTTTTGTTACCAGACAGATACTGGCAATCGTCGATATTTTGTAATAAAAATTTGTTACGCCCGTTCTTCTATTTCTTTTTTTACCTTTTCAATAAACTGTTTTGTTGGGATTGTTTCCGTTTCTTTTTGGTGACGAGTACGAACATTTACTGAACGTGACTCAATTTCTTTATCTCCCACAACAAGTGTGTAAGGGATTTTTGCCATTTCAGAGTTTCGGATTCTTTTTCCAAGCGTTTCTGATGCATCGTCTACCTCAGTCCGAATTCCATTTGATTTCAATTCTTTTGCCACTGTGTGCGCATAACTTGCGTGACGCTCGCTTACTGGGAGTATCCGAATTTGCTTTGGTGAGAGCCATACTGGAAAGTCTCCCGCATAGTGTTCAATCAAGAAAGCCATAAAGCGTTCATGCGTGGAAAGTGGTGCGCGGTGAATAACAAATACTTCATTGTTATCTTTTCCTGTTGAATCTTTGTAGGTAAGCCCAAAGCGCTTTTTTGCCACAAAATCTAATTGAATGGTAGACATAGTTTCTTCCCTTCCAATAACTGAGGTGATCTGCACATCTACTTTTGGTCCATAGAACGCTGCCTCATTTGCCGCTTCAGTAAATGGTACCCCAAGTTCTTTTAGAATTTTACGAAGAATATCCTCAGTAAATTTCCAATTTTTTGGTTCATTAAAATACTTTTCCTTATTCTTTGGATCCCACTTTGAGAGTCGGAAGCGATAATCTTTTATTCCAAATAGATTGAAATAAAAAAGATTTAAATGAAGTACTTTCCTAAATTCTTCTTCAATTTGATCTTTTGTGCAGTAAATGTGTGCATCATTCATTTGAAGTGATCGAACACGGAGAAGTCCTGCAAGCGTGCCAGAAAGTTCATTGCGGTAACACGTTCCGTATTCTGCAAGGCGCAAAGGTAGATCTTTGTAACTTTTTGGTTCTGCTTTATAGATAATATGGTGGTGCGGACAGTTCATCGCCTTTAGATAATATGTGCCGTCATCCATGACCATTTTTGGATACATGCTATCTTCGTAATAAGGAAGATGTCCAGAGGTTAAATATAATTCTTGTTTTGCAAGATGAGGGGTTGAAACCCGTTTATAGTCATATTGCTCTTCCATTTCAATGGCAAGTTTTTCAATCTCATTTTTCATAATTGTTCCATTTGGAAGCCACAACGCAAGTCCTTTTCCAACCATGTCGTCAAAATGGAAGATGCCCATTTCCTTTCCAATCTTTCTGTGGTCACGTCGCTTTGCTTCCTCTTGTAGCAAAAGATATGCATCAAGTTCCTTTTTTGATTCAAATGCAACACCATAAATGCGAGTTAACATTTTGTTTTTCTCGTCTCCTCTCCAGTATGCGCCGGCAATAGACATTAGTTTAAATCCGTCGGGATTGATTTCTCCAGTATTCTTTACGTGGGGACCAGCACAGAGATCCATAAATATCACTACTTTGTTTTTTCCTGTTCCTCGCGTGGTTTCATATATTGAAAGCGATTTTTTTTGCTTTTTTAAATCCACAATTAACTCTTTTTTATATGATGCGTTTTTAAACTTTTTTGTCGTTTCGAGTGGAGTAATAGATTTTTTTGAGAAAGTAAGTTTTTCTTTTACAAGTTCTTTCATTCGCTTTTCCAAAACTTTAAGAACCTCGTCGGTTATTGGTTTTGTAAATTCAAAATCGTAATAAAATCCATTTTCAATGACTGGTCCAATACCAAGTTTTGCAGTTGGGTATGCCTCAAGCACTGCTGTTGCAAGCAGGTGAGAAAGTGAGTGGCGAATATTGTGTAATTGTTTGTCCCGTGCAGATTCCGAGGACTTTTTCTGTGTTTTAGCCATTACTCAGAATTATACCGCCAATTTTTTTACTCGCAAAGGATCTGTCATCTTCGAGCCCGCTCTAGGACCCGCTTGGTTATGTCTTAGTCTCTAAAATAACAGGTCCATTTGCTCGCTTTTAAGTGCAGAGATTTCACTCATAAATATATCCTATGAACAGACTTTAGAGATTTAGTCTACTCATAGGATATATTTATTCATTTTAGAGGTAGGGGAATATGGTTGCTTACTGTTTGGTGGGCAGTCGCGGAGTTTTAGAGATTTAACTTGTTCGTGTTGTATATGTGCTCATTTATTTATATTTTTCTAATTTTAATTGTGGGGGAATAAAATCTGGATTCAAAGAAACCGCAATTTGCCAATTTTTTCTTGCGGTTTTTAGATCTCCAAGAGCTTCGTATGAATTTCCAAGATTGTGATATGGAATGGGATTTTGTGGATCGAGTTGTATTGCGTGAGTGTATGCATCAATTGCTTGTTCGTGTTTATCTGAATAGGCTATTCCTAAATTATTCCACACACGTAAACTTGTTGGTGCGTGCAATAATGTCTGTTTGTACAGTGTTATTGGATCCCTCCATTCGGTATTTCTTGATATGGTGCGCACAGAAAGAAAAATACCCCATACGATTATAGTAAATAGAATAATGACTAGATATTTTTTGTTTTTAAATTTTTCAGAAAAATTAGCAAAAAGTGCTCCAAGTATGATTGAAATTCCGATTATTGGTGTATACATATAGTGTTCATACATAATTCCTGCTACGGGAATTATAATTCCAGATGCTGGTAAAAATGAGACAAAAAGAAAAAGTGTTCCAAACGTATATTTGGGGTTGCGTTCTATTGTAAATAACGAAAGAAAAATAAAAGCGAGCGTGATACAAATTCCAATAAGAACTGATGGATCAAAAATTGTTTGAGCATATGAAATAGTTTCCGATCGTTCCATAAAAAGTGTTTTTGGAAAGAAATAAAGACCTACGTATGATGGAAGAATTTTTAGAAATGTGTCAGTTCTTACAAGTATATTTGTAGTATATGGAGTCTCTGCATTATAAATATTGAATGTATTTTGGAAGTTTAGTATGGTGCCACGAAGAAGTAGAAAAATACACGCAATAAGAATAAATGGAAGTAATGACAAAGAAAGTTTTTTTAAAAAATTTTTAAAATAAGTTTTTTCTTTATACCAATACCACAATTCAATAAGCAGAAGATATGCGGGAAAAATGATTCCACGTTCTTTTGTGAGTAGTGTGACAATGAAAAGAAATAAAGTGCCAAAATAAAAAAATATTCCACGCTTTTCTTTTGAATTTTCTAGCCACCGCATGTAGAGCATGATACCAAGAAGTATATAAAAAAAGGAAAGAGAGTCTCCTAACCCAGAAACGTATGTGACAGCTTCAGTTTGTAGTGGATGAATGAGAAAAATTAGTGATGGGAAAAATCTAAAGAAAAAATTCTTTGAAATACGTGTAAGTAAAAGGAATAAGAGAATGGCATTGAGAATGTGAATTAGTGTATTTACAAGATGATATCCAGGCGCCCAATTGCCCCAGATACTCCATTCTATTGCATAGACAATTAAAAGCATTGGGCGCCAATAATTACTTTGAAATCCTGCACCGGCAATAAGATTTTGAGTAAAAAATTCTTTTATTTCAAAGTTTTTACATATGCATTATTTAAAATTCCATCGTTATCATCCCAGAACATTTGGTTTGAAAAACTATTTGCGTAAATACTAATTCCAATAATAAAGAGAAACATAATTGCCACGAGTATTTGGTGAGCTCGAAAATAATTGGTGATTAGTTTTATATAATTTTTTATAACGTTCATGTCTTTGTAAAAGTCTATGACGTATTATGATTCTGCCCGTGACGTTGGAAGTCCACGAGCCTCATCAACGATAAATTTTGTCTCATCATTTTTCCAACTAATTCTTCCTCCTGCTGCGATCGCCCTTCCTTCAACCCAAAGATCTGGTTTATTTTTTATCACCTCTTCAAATACAAGAAGTTCAATTTTGTCAGTGAGATCTTCTAGGGCCACAAAATACATGGTCGTTTTTTTCTTTGTCACATATTTTTGGATTGTCGCAACAATTCCAGCGACCCACATTTTTTGGCTTCTTTCTCCATCTTTTGGAATTTTTAAAATCTCCTTAAGTGGGGGGATTTTTCCTTTTAATAGGTTGGTATATGGACTAAATGGGTGATCGCTGATATAGAGTCCGAGCAGCTCCTTCTCCCATTTAAGTATTTCTGATTTTGGAATTTGTGTTTTTGCGGTACGGAGTTTGCACTGATGAACATGTGATTCCCTCCCAAATAGTGAGGACTGATTTAATGAGGCACTTTTTCGGATTCCCTGATTAAATTCAATAATGTCATCAATACTTTCTAATAGGTCGGCGCGAGAAATACCAAGTGAATCAAATGCTCCTGCCTTAGCGAATGCTTCAATTGATTTTTTATTTAAATCTCGGTGATGGATGCGATTCAAAAATTCGGTGAAATTTAAAAAAGGACCGAGTTTATTACGGGATTCAATAATTGCATCAACTACACCAACTCCAACTCCTTTGATTGCATTTAGTCCAAAACGAATATCTTTTCCATCGGCTGCAAATTCTTTTACGCTTGTATTGATGTCTGGTGGAAGCACATTTATTCCTAAGTGCTTCATTTCGCTTACTAAGAAGGTAATTCGCTCAACATCAGTTCCTGAGACATTTAATAAGCTTGCGGTAAATTCAAGTGGGTAGTGTGCTTTGAGGTATGCGGTTTGATAAGCGATAAGCGCATAGCAGGCAGCATGACTGCGATTGAATCCATACCGTGCGAATGGAGGAAATAGTTCCCAAATTGCCTTTGCAGTTTCTTTGCTTATTCCATTCTTTATCATTCCATCAATAAGTTTTCCTTTTTGTTCCGCAAGGAGTTCTTTTATTTTCTTACCAATAGCCTTTCGAAGCGTATCTGCTTCTGCAAGTGTGAATCCTGCGAGGTCACGTGCAATGCGCATCATTTGTTCTTGATAAATTCCAACTCCATATGTTTTTCCCAAGATTGGCTCAAGTTTGGGGTGAAGATAAGTAACATCTTCTTTTCCGTGTTTTCGTAAAATGTACGATGGAATAAGATCAATTGGTCCTGGGCGATAGAGTGCAACCATTGCGATGATATCTTCTAGTTCAGTTGGTTTGAGTTCTTTGAGATATCGTTTCATTCCTGAGGATTCAAATTGAAATACGCCGGTGGTGTCTCCAATGCGAAATAATTCAAATGCCTTATCGCTATCAAGAGGGAGTGCATCAATATCAATATCAACTCCGTGGTTCTCACGAATGAGTCGAAGAGTCTTTTCGATGATGGTTAGATTCTTGAGTCCCAAGAAGTCCATTTTAAGAATTCCAATATCTTCAACTGCATGCATTTCGAACTGCGTAATAATAGCATCTTCTCCTTGTGGCGCTTTTTGGAGCGACATGTAGTTTGTGAGTGGCTCGGGCGCAATCACAACGCCACACGCATGAACGGATGCATGCCGTGCAACTCCTTCTAATTTTTTTGCAGAATCAATTAATTTTTTTGCTTGTGCATCGTTGTCGTATTTTGCTTTAAATTCAGGAACCATTTTTAAACACTCATCAATCCAACCCTCCTTCATTCCCTGTGTGGGATTGAACGGAATCATTTTTGATAATTCATCGCATACTGCATAGGGGACTCCAGTAGCGCGCCCAGTATCACGAATCGCTGCACGTGCAGCCATGCTTCCAAATGTAATAATTTGTGCGACTTTATCATTTCCATATACTTCTCGAACATATGACAATACTTCATCACGACGAATATCGGTGAAGTCGGTGTCTATGTCGGGCATTTGTATACGATCGGGATTTAGGAAGCGTTCAAAAAGTAAATCGTATTTTAACGGATCGATATTTGTTATACGAAGAATAAATGTAACGATTGATCCGGCCGCAGAACCTCTTCCTGGACCAACGACGATTCCGTGATCCTTTGCCCAATTGATATAATCTTGAACGATTAAAAAGTAGTCAGCATATCCAGTACGCTCTATAACGGAAAGTTCCATATCTATACGAGCTTGAATTTCTGGAGTAACTGTTGGGAAGCGACTATGTACTCGTTCGATTACTAATTGTTTTAAATATTCAAATGCGGATAATGATGGGTCCGGTGGGGCAAATTTTGGGAGTAAGACTTTCCCGAGTTCAAGGGTCACATTACATTGTTCTGCAATGACGGCTGTGTTTTCAATTGCTTCAGGAATGTGTTTGAACACCGTCTCCATTTCTTCAGAAGAGGAAAGTGAAATATCATAATCTTTCAGTGTTAAACGATCCTCATCATCAAGTTTGCTCGATGTTTGTACGGCGAGAAGAATTTCGTGTGCAGTTTTGTCGTCTTTATGTGCGTAGTGAACATCTTGTGTCGCAACAAGATTAATTCCCAATTCTTTTCCAAGTGCGATAAGTGGTGCGTGGAGATCAGGAGAGTGTTTTTGAACCTCTAAATAAAAGTTTTCACCAAATGTTTCTTTATACCATACCGCGGCAGCACGAGCCTCAACGTTTTGTCTATGTTTTATATAATAGGCAATTTCTCCGCCATAACATCCAGAAAGACAAATTAGTCCTTCTCTGTATTCTTTTAAAATTTCCTTATCAATACGTGGTTTATAATAAAATCCCTCAAGGTTTGACTGAGTAACAAGTTTTAAAATATTTTTCCATCCAATTTCGTTTTTTGCGAGAAGGGTGAGATGAAAACGTGTATCGTCAACTTTTGGTCGCTTATCAAATCGTGAGTGCGGGGCTAAGTAGGCCTCAACACCAAGAATTGGTTTTATTCCAGCTTTTTTTGCCTTCTTATAGAATTCAACTGCTCCATATAGATTTCCATGATCAGTGAGCGCAAGAGAATCCATTTCTAATTCTTTTGCGCGCTTGATGAGGTCATCAATTTTTGCAAGTCCATCAAGCAATGAGTAGTGACTATGTACGTGTAGGTGAGTGAACTTGCTCATACGGATATTTATTCTCTTCATTGTAATTTTTTTATTATGCAATGCAATGTTGCAGATGAAGAATAAATTGTTGTGTAGTATGGGTTTTTTCATACATTTTTGTTGTGAGAAATCAAATTATCCCACACCTTTTAATAAAAGGTGTGGGATAATATACTTTTGAGTATGAATTGTGTCGATTTTCATATTGGTGTTGACGAAATGGGGCGAGGACCGCTTGCGGGAGCACTTTATGTATGCGCGTGTGGAATAGTTGATTTAAAAAATCTTCCAAAATCAACAAGAGCACTTCCTATAAGAGATTCAAAGAAACTTTCAGAGAAACGCAGAAAAGAGTGGTGGAAAATTTTGGATACAAAGAAAAGAAAAAAAGAAGTATATCTTGAATATTCAGCGATTTCAGTAAAAACAATTGATTCAAAAGGAGTTTCGTATTCTACAAAAACTGGCGCAACACAATCAGTAAAAAAAGTGCTTAAAAAAGCAAAATTATCTTCTGGGGTTATATATATTCAACTTGATGGCAGTTTATTTGTTGATGTTGCAGAATTACAAAAATCATTTCCAAGATGCACATTTAAAACACAAACAATCATAAAAGGGGATGAGTCGGTGAAAATTATTAGTTTTGCATCAATTTATGGAAAGGTGATGCGAGATCGGTATATGGTGAAATTAGACAAGGAATATCCTCAATATGGATTTAAGAAGCATAAAGGATATGGAACGAGACAGCATATTAAGGCGTTAAAAAAACACGGAATGTCATCTTTGCATAGAAGATCATTTTTAGGGAGAATTATGTAATAGGTTTTTGGTATTTGACAAATATTATATATGTGCTATAATGAAGACACTTGAATATCGCCTAACGGGTATCAAGTGTGATTAAAGAACAGCTAGGTCGCTCTTAAAGACGTTTCTCGGTCTGAGAGCGAACGACAGGGATATCCTTCTGGTGTCGCTCACACTTTAAGGAGATATATTTTTGAGCAACATATACATGTTGGGCCAAAGGAAACTGCGGCCCTTTATTTTTTTTATTTTTAGTGTATACTATTTTTATATGTCACGGTTAAGTCATCATTCAACATCAAAAGTAGGACGCAGGCGTTCACAGCTCGCACTCAAGAAGTCACCAGTAGTTGTATGCAAAAAATGCGGAGGTGCTTCGTATGCACACAAGAGTTGCCCACAGTGTGGTTCTTATGATAAACAGGCAAAGAAAAAATCAGCAAAATAACGCTGATTCTATGTTATTTTAGTTAAGCTTGGTTCTTTTTCCTTAGTACATTATATGGCAACAAGACATCTTATCAGAACTATCGTGCTACAGTCGCTCTACGAGTGGGATTTTTATAAAAAAAATGCCGACTTATCGCAGGTAATAACTCGAAATATTGATGAATTTGGTCCCGGTATTGATGAGCCACAATTCGTAATTGATATGGTTACTGGAATTGTAGAGCATCTTGTGGAGCTTGATGCGACCATCACTCGCGTTGCACCAGAGTGGCCGGTTGAGCAGATTGCTATTATTGATAGAAATGTGCTCAGGATTGGATTATATGAACTTATGTTTGCTGATCATGAAGAGGTTCCTCCCCGTGTTGCAATTAATGAGGCAATTGAAGTTGCAAAAGCATATGGTGGGGTGAATTCTCCAAAATTTATTAATGGAGTATTGGGAACGGTATATAAAGAGCTTATTGAATCAGGAAAGTTGGTTGATGTTCCAAAACCAGAAAAAACAGAAGAAGAAAAAGAAGAAAAGAATTGAATGATATTTTGCAGCCCAAAGTATGAAGGATTCAAAACAATTTGAAGAAAAGTTAGGAGTATATTTTAAAAATAGCGACACGCTCAAAGAAGCGCTTACTCATCGTTCTTATTTAAATGAAAATCCGGAGTGGACACTTCCACAAAACGAACGATTAGAATTTTTGGGAGATGCGGTATTAGAACTCATTGTTACACGATTTTTATACGAAAAATTTCCTGATTTTCAGGAGGGGCATTTAACGAGTTTGCGTGCAGCGCTCGTAAATTACCAAATACTTGGAAGAATAGCGAAAGAAATGTCGCTTGATAAATTTTTATTTCTTTCAAAGGGTGAGGCGCGTGATTTTGGAAAGGCGCGAGAAGTTATTCTTGCAAATGCAATTGAAGCATTATTTGGAGCAATCTATCTTGATCAAGGATATGATGCGACAAAGACAGTTGTGGAGCAGTGGGTGCTTCCGCATCTTGACGAGATTATTGAAAAAAAGTTATATCGTGATCCAAAAAGTGAGTTACAAGAGTTAGTTCAGGAGCGCGATCGTATTACGCCGGTATATAAGGTCTTAAGTGAAGAGGGTCCTGATCACGCAAAAGTGTTTAAGGTTGGAGTATTTATTGGTCATACAATGACAGCCGAGGCGGAAGGAACATCAAAACAGGAAGCAGAAGTAAATGCAGCGTTAAAGGCACTTGAAGCATTTGGAGAAAAATAACACATGCACCACTCTACATTTTTACGGAGATTAGAACTTCAAGGGTTTAAGTCATTTGCACAGAAAACGGTGTTTGAATTTCCTGATAGGGTAACAGCGGTGGTTGGCCCAAATGGTTCCGGAAAATCAAATATCATTGATGCATTGCGTTGGGTATTAGGAGAACGTGAAGCAAAACAACTTCGAGGGGATTCTCTTGCAAACCTTATATTTGCAGGAACTCCAAAGCGTCCCGCAGTTGGTTTTGCGAAAGTTTCTCTTGTTTTTGATAATAGTGAAAAATTGTTTCCTCTTGACGCACCCGAAGTCATTGTTTCGCGGAAAATAGATCGAACAGGCGCATCGGAATTTTCCCTTAATGATTCTGAGATGCGACTTAAGGATTTACAACCAATTTTGGCACGTGCGAAATTAGGAGCTCGTGGACTTACGATGATTGGACAGGGGCAGAGTGATTTATTTGTACGCTCAACTCCTGAAGAGAGACGGGGAATGATTGAAGAAATTTTAGGACTTCGCGAATTCAGATTAAAAAAGAACCAATCGGAACGACAACTTACGAATAGTGAAATAAATATGGAGAAGGTTCGCGCAATGATTGATGAAATTACCCCACATTTGAAATTGTTACGTCGGCAGAAGTTGCGGTTTGAACGAAGAACAGAAGTTGAAAAAGAGTTGAAGACGTTTGAATCTGCATATTTTTCACACCGATATCATGCGATTTTGCATGATATGAAAACTACTCGTGCTCCTGTTGCACGGATTGAAGAAGAAAAGGGCACAAAAGAAAAAGACGTTTTTCTTGCAGAGCAAGAGGTAAAAATGGTTGGACAAAAAGATGAAGGGATTGAAAAAGGAAAACAGCTTCGCGATGCATTAAACGAGTTATTTAAGAAGCGCGCAGAACTTGAGCGGGTGTTTGCAAAGGCAGAGGCGAGAATTGAAATGGAATCAGTTCCTGTTACACAAGCAGAAAAAAGTGCGGCAGATATGCATGCATTTTTGGGAACGATAAAAGAGGAAATCGCAGTTATGGTGGATTGGCATGAAATTGAGAAAATAAAAATTTCACTTCAATCAATTACCGAACGAATTAGCAAATTTTTTGACCGCGATGTTCGCCATCGTGACATATCGGACTTAAAACAAGAAATTGAACGAATAAAAAAAGATTTGGAAGCTGTTAGAAAAGAAATCGATATAATGCGTACTGCAGAAGAAGAGCTTGCCGAATCAGGAAGACGTGCAAATCAAGAATTTCGCGCAAAAGTTGAAGTGTTGGAAAATAAAAAGAATGAACTTCGCAAACTTGATCAAGAACTTGTTAATCTCCGGTTTGACTATGAACGTGTGGTGATGAGAAGAGAAGAGTTAGAGCGTGAATGGATGGCACTCGGGAACACAAAAGAGGAGTTGGATGAAATCCCTGAGATGCGGGATGTCATTGCGTCAAGTGATCTTGAACGAAAAATGATTCGGATGCGTGGCGAGCTCGCCTCAATTGGAGAAATTGATAGCAACCTTATGAAGGAAGCAGAGGATACTGAGGTGCGATATGCATTTTTAACAAAAGAGCTTGGGGATCTAACGCAGGCAATTGTTGATTTGAGGGCTCTCATTAAAGAACTTGAACATAAGATTCATGCTGATTTTAAAAATGCATTTTCTTCAATTAATGATGCATTTGACCATTATTTTAAACTCATGTTTGGAGGCGGAAAAGCAAAAATGAAACTAATAACGCCTGAAATTAAAGTACAGGACATAGTAGTTCAAGAAAGTGGGGAAGAAGTAATTGAAGAAAAGAAAGAAAAAGGATCTGAATTGCAGGCAGGTGTTGAAATTGAGATTTCCATTCCGCGAAAGAAAATAACAAGTTTAGAAATGCTTTCGGGTGGAGAAAAGAGTTTAGTTTCGCTTGCGGCACTCTTTGCACTTATTGCGGTGAGTCCGCCACCATTTTTAGTGCTTGATGAAATAGATGCTCCACTCGATGAGGAAAATGCACGACGGTTTTCTGATTTAGTAAAAGATTTTTCAAAGAGCAGCCAATTCGTGATTGTTACACACAATCGAGCTACTATGGAGGCGGCCGATGTGTTGTATGGGGTTACGATGGGAGATGATGGAGTTTCCACAATCCTTTCCTTGAAACTTGAAGGAATGAAATAACTTTGACACTTTGCACCAGATACGATACACTAATTTTGAAATTATGTTGGCAATAAAGCTAAAAAGAATTGGAAAAAAAGGACAGGCGACCTATCGAATAGTGGTTGCAGAGAGGCGGTCAAAAATGACTGGCAAGTTTACTGATGATTTGGGTTGGTGGAACCCACATCAAAATAAGAGTGTTATTGAAGGAGAAAAAGCGCTTAGTTGGATGAAAAAGGGATCACAACCAACCGCAACAGTTCACAATATTTTAGTGAAGAAAGGAATTTTAAAAACTGAAAAGATTGAACTTCACAAGAAACCAGCGAAAAAGGAGAAAAAATAATTGTATTATATTAAAAACAACGAAAGGTCGCATGATAAGATAATTGGTATTCAACGGGTTTTATGATGTCAGATAAAGATTTTTTGGAATATGTAGTTAAATCAGTAGTTGAGCATCCTGATGAAGTAGTTATTGATCGCAAGGTTGATGAAATGGGCGTTCTCTTAACTTTAAAGGTGAGCGCACAGGACATGGGACAGATTGTGGGCCGCCAAGGTTCAACTGCCAAGGCAATCCGCACACTGCTTCGTATCGTTGGAATGAAAAACAATGCACGCGTCAATTTGAAAATTGATGAGCCTGAAGGCTCCACTCATGTTCCACGAACTAGCTCAGAACAAATTTAAAAAAGACCCTGAAAATGGGTCTTTTTTATTTTTAATTTATAAGTAATAATTGAAGTGAACTTAGCTATGAAAACGTTTTACATTATTTCGTTATTTCCTGAATCAGTTGAATCGTATATTAATGCTTCAATTATTGGACGTGCGCGCGAGAGAAAATTAATAAAAATTAACCCAGTGGCACTTCGTCAGTTTGGACTAGGGAAGCACAAGGTAACTGATGAGCCGCCATATGGGGGAGGGCCTGGTATGGTGCTTAAGGTAGAACCAATTTATAACGCAGTTAAAAAAGTTTTAGCAAAAATAAAAAAGGGGAAGACACGAACCACCCGTGGTGAACGAAGTCGAACCATTTTATTTTCAACACGAGGAAAAGTATTTACCAATACTGATGCAAAGCGACTCGCAAAATATGACAATATTATTTTTATTTGTGGGCGGTATGAGGGAGTAGACGAGCGAGTTGCAAAATATATTGCGGATGAGGAGATTTCAATAGGGGATTTTGTGCTTTCTGGTGGTGAACTTCCCGCACTGGTTGTGCTTGATGCGGTTTCTCGTCAGATTCCAGGAGTGTTAGGAAAAATAGAATCACTTGAAGAAATAAAAGGATCATATCCGGCATATACAAAACCAGCAGAATTTATAATCACAGAGAAGGGGAAGAAAAAAAAGGTTTGGAAAGTTCCCGAAGTATTACAGTCAGGAAATCATAAGCTTATTGACGAGTGGAGATTGAAAGATCAAAAGTCAAACTTCAAAAATCAAAATTGAAACTCAAAAGTAAAAAATAACAGCAGCCAATGGCTGCTGTTTATACTTATTTTTGATTTATATTTCTTTGTGGGAAATTTATTTCCTCAAGAAATTCTTCTTCGATGTTTGTTTTTATCTTGAAGAAGTTTTTTATTTCATTACAAATTACATTTTTAATTGTTATTACTTTCTAAAATGTCCGGGGATATAGGTAATTCGTGCATAAAAGTCAAAAAAATAATAATCAATTTTGCTATCTTGTTGCCGGGCAGCACGAATATTTAATTCATGCCGAATTGATTCCTGAAATTTTTTCAACATTTCGTTATTCTCTTTCTTTGTTTTTGGTGTGTTGAAAATTGCCAAAACTATTTCTCGATTTTTCTCTCTTCCGTTGTGTGCGAGGTTTGCCCATATGTGACTTATGGCATCCTCAAAATTTTGTTTGAAATCTAGGCCAAAAATTCCAGCCCACTCATTATCTTTATTTAAAATGATAATACGTGGGTTTTTGTCTGCAAAATCAACAAATTTAACTTCCATGGTAATTTCCCTTTTTGTGAATGTTCTTGAAAACACTATACATGCCACATATGGAATTTACAAGTCAAAAGATTTCATATATAGTAGTGAGGCCTAAAAAGGGCGAATTTTTATGAGTAAAGAAAGAGAAATAACCAGTGAGTTGGTCGCGGAACTCGTTACCGCGGGTGTCCTCACGGGGCATAAGCGTTCAAAAACGCATCCTCGCATGAGACAACACATTGC
>JBAZZD010000005.1:0-44968 GCA_041659005.1 Minisyncoccota bacterium
ATGCAAAAAAGTAATGATACAATACGTTTGTTCTAATTGCGGTGGTAGCTCAGCTGGTTAGAGCGCTGCCCTGTCACGGCAGAGGTCGAGGGTTCAAGTCCCTTCCACCGCGCTAGAAAAAAGAAACCAAATTGGTTTCTTTTTTTCGGTGAAGGACTTGAACGAGAAGGGGCGTTGGGGAAACATCTGTTTCCCCATGGAGGAAGTATTGAAACCGAGTGGTTTCAAAGCACAGTCTCGCTTGCGAGACGAGCAATGAAATTCCCTTCCACCGCGCAAATGAAAAACATTCGAAAGCAAAGATATAAAAGGTCACACCTCATAATTTCCACCGCACTAGAAAGACACCCTCATGGGTGGCTATTCCTTCTCATACTCTTTCCCCACAGCGAAAAGGTCTGCCTCGTGATAATGTTTTCCAATGAGTTGAAAGTTTACTGGTAATTCCCCGCTCCCAATAACAAACTTTTTTACTGGAATCGAGATTCCAGGAAGTCCCGCAAGGTTTACTGGAATAGTAAAAATATCCGAAAGATACATCGAAAGTGGATCATTTGTCTTCTCTCCAAGCTTGAACGCTGGCGTTGGTGTAGTTGGCGTTAATATCACATCAACCTCCTCAAATGCTTTATCGAAATCATTTGCAATTAACGTTCTTACTTTCTGTGCTTTTGCATAATATGCATCATAATATCCAGACGATAATACAAATGTTCCGAGTAAAATCCTTCGTCGTGATTCCTTTCCAAATCCTGCTCCTCGAGTCTTTATATATAAATCTTTAAGATTTTTTACATCTTTTCTTATCTCACTAACCCCCAAATATCGAACCCCATCAAGTCGCGCTAAGTTCGTAGAAACCTCTGCGGGCATAATAATGTAATATGTTGAAAGCGCATATTTGGTATGTGGTAAAGAAATTTCTTTAAACGAAAATCCAAGCTTCTTGAGCTTCTCTATCGCATAACTGATATATTTTGAAATATATGGATCGATTCCATTAATAAAATACTCCTTAGGAATTCCGATAACTGTTTCCTTTTCTTCCCCAATTGGTTTGGACCGTAAATCTTTTTTCTCAAATGTCGTTGCATCATGCAAATCTTTTCCACGTATTGCATTAAATAAAATTTCTGAATCGGAAACAGTTTTTGCAAATGGCCCAATTTGATCTAGACTTGATGCCATCGCAATAACACCAAATCGAGACACCGCCCCATATGTTGGCTTCATGCCCACCACCCCACACAATGCCGCAGGCTGTCTAATTGATCCTCCTGTATCCGATCCGAATGATCCTAATGTCGCACCACAAGCAACCGAAACCGCAGACCCACCAGACGAACCACCTGAAACGCATTCTTCGTTGTGTGGATTTTTAACTGGACCAAATGCGGAATTCTCATTTGAGGAACCCATAGCAAATTCATCCATATTTGTTTTTCCAACAATCGTTGCATTAAGTGCTTTTAACTTTTCTGCAATCCATCCATCGTAACTCGCCACATATTCACTTAAAATTTTTGATCCAGCAGTGGTAATTGATCCCTTCAAAAGCATGTTATCTTTTAGCGCTAAAGGAACCCCACCCAACACTGAAACGGCTTCACCGCGCGCAATCATCGCATCTATAGTATCTGCAGAACGAAGAGCATCTTCTTTTGTAAGAGAAATGAATGCATTAAGATCTTTATTTTCCTCAATTACTAAATAACTTTCATTCATCGCCTCACGCGCAGAAAATTCTTTTGCGCATAATGCGTCATGAAATTCTTGTATTGTTAGATTTTTAATATCCATCCCGTTAGAAAATTTGATGATTTTGTTTCGACGATAAAATTATTAGTTTGTTTGTAAAAAATGTATTAAATAAATTCATAGAAGATCGTTTATTTTTCTAACGGGATCCATATTATTTTTCAAACACCGGCGGTACCTTCAGTAAATTTCCCTCTCGATCAGGAAACGACTTAATTGCTACATCTTTTTCAACGCGCAAATCACTATTTGTATCTTCCCGTAATTCATTTACAGTGAGTGACCCACCCGTTTTTGGAATTATTGCGTCGGTATTCACCTCTTTTAATTCGTCAAAATAAGACAAAATACCCTCAAGGTCAGAGACGAGATTTTTTTTCTCATCTTCTTGAAGTTCTATGCGAGCTAGATCCGCAAGGCGTTCAATCTCCCTCTCTGAAATATGAGCCATATACACACTGTAATGAAGAAAACGACACAGTGCAATATCAAATCCCCAATACTCAATTATTGGAGTATAATAGCTCTATGAAACTAAATTGCGCGACGAGAACGATAATTGGTAAGGGGGTTAAGAAATTAAGAGCACAAGGACAAATCCCCGCAGAACTTTTTGGAAATCATATAGAAAATAGACATCTTTCTATTGATATAAAAGAGTTCGCACGAGTAAACAAACTAGCAGGAACACATGGGGTTGTTGAGTTGGTGATTGATAAAGAACAACCAATTAACGTTCTTATTACTGACATAATTGAGAGTCCATATGTTCGCATGCCACTTTCAATTGGACTTCATGCAATTAGAATGGATGAAAAAATTCATACCTATATTCCTGTGGTTTACGAGGGTGAATCGCCTATTGTAAAAACCGGATTTCCAGTAATAAAGCTCATTGATGAATTAGAGATTGAGGCACTTCCAAAAAATGTTCCCGAATCGATAAAAATTCAACTCTCAGCACTCACTGAAGAAACATCGAAAATATGTATTAAGGACCTCTTAATCCCAAAGGGTATAAAAATATTACATACAGACCCAGATCAAGTTGTCGTAACTATTGGAGAAAAAACAAAAGAAGAACCAGAAGAAAATAAAGTGAGCGCTCCAAACAATGAAACAAAAGAAGTGGACGGAGGAATAGAAACAGTAACAAAATAATACTTGAAAGAGTTTTATATAGTGCCTACCTTTCGGTTGGCAGGAATCTATCCCTTTAGATTTATATACATCTAATGGAGTTTTGTTCACAGATTAAATTAACGATATACTGTATATATAGATGAAGCGAACATTTTCAACATTTGGATCATATCTGCTAATCACCACACTCATATGTGTTTTTGTTGTTTTATCTCCAAAAACGTCTGTGCGCGCACAAACGGAAGAGACAACAATAGAGGTTCAACAAAATCAAATTGTAGATAAACAGGCGGAACGAGCAGAGCTAGAACGACAACTTGCAGAGCTAGAAAAAGAAATTGATGACAATCAGAAAAAAATTACCGACTATCAAAAACAAGGAAAAAGTTTGTCGGGAGAGATTTCAACACTTAATGCAAAAATAAATAAAATAACATTACAAGTAAAAGGGATAAATCTAAACATAGCAAAAATTGGACAAGAAATTACTGATACACAAAAAAATATTAATAATACCGAAAATAAAATAGATGGAAATAAAGAAGCGCTCGCAAAAGGAATACAAATGCTTTATGAGTCAGATCAAGAACGCATGTTTGATATACTTCTTTCACACGAAAAACTTTCAGACTTTTTTGGAAATTTAAATGACATTGTTTTAATGCAGGAAGGGGTAAAATCAAAACTTGAGGAAACAAAAAAACTCCGACAAGAACTTTTAGAACAGAAGCAACAACTCTCCGACGAAAAAGATGACGTTGAAAATCTAAAAGCGATTCAACTCGCACAACAAAAAGCAGCGCAAAGCACAAAGACACAAAAAAATACTCTACTCAAAGACACTAAGGGGAAGGAAACAGAATATCAAAAAATTCTTAAAAAAACGCAGGAAAGCGCAGCGCAAATAAGAAGTCGTATC
Source organism: Minisyncoccota bacterium (assembly GCA_041659005.1). Classification (GTDB taxonomy): domain Bacteria; phylum Patescibacteriota; class Minisyncoccia; order UBA6257; family GWB1-50-10; genus LiPW-41. The sequence continues at coordinate 3,821 of JBAZZD010000005.1, forward strand.
TTCGAATTAATCGGTGGTGGCGAGTTAACGTTTGAAAAAGCATACAATCTCGCAAAGGTTGCGGAAGGAGCATCGGGAGTTCGTGCTTCGCTTATTCTTGCAATCCTGAATCGCGAATCACTTCTTGGGAAAAATGTTGGTCAGTGCACCTATCAGAAAGCGATGCACCCAACACGAGATATTCCCTATTTTCTTGAACTAACAAAACGACTTGGAATTGATCCAGAGAGCGTGAAAGTCTCGTGCGCAAACCAACATGGAAGTTATGGAGGGGCAATGGGTCCAGCTCAATTTATTCCTTCAACGTGGAAACTATATGAAACGAAAATTTCTGCGGTTACAAAAAACTCTCCCCCAAACCCATGGAGTAATTCAGATGCCTTTACCGCAACAGGAGTTTACATAGCCGATTTAATGAGCACTTCAGCGTGCATAAATTACGGAAATCAAATTCCAGCAGAAAAAACAAAACTTAAGGAACGATGCGCGGCTGCGATGTATTATTCTGGAAGTAGGTGGTATACGTATAGATTTTGGTATGGAGAACCGGTAGTAACAAAAGCAGATCAATACGAGAAGGATATCACCGCAATTAAATAGTCAGATACAGAAATTAACTTTTTGCAGAAAACAATCATTAATTTGATTGTTTTCTGCAAAATAATGCACTTTTACCTATTTTTTAACGTTGAATTAGTTTTAAGAATTCAATTTCGGAAAGAATTGGAACATTTAATTCTTTTGCTTTTTTCAATTTTGATCCTGAATTCGCGCCCGAAACAACAAATGATGTGTTTCGTGAAACTGATTCAGAAACGGATCCACCTAATGAGATGATTTTCTCTTTTGCTTCTTCACGTGAAAGACTCTCCATGGTTCCCGTAAGCACGAATGTTTTTAAAAACAATCGTCCTTTTTTCTTCTGAGATGGAATTATAGAAACACCCAATAAATCAAGTTTTTTCAATAACGCAATATTTTTTTTATTTTCAAACCACAAAACAATACTGGTTGATACTTTTGGCCCAATATCCGATATTAGTTCCCACTCTTCTTTTTTAATTTTTGAATAATGAGTAATTAATTTTGATATAGACGAAACAGGAAATTGCTCCGCTATTACACGAGCAGTTTCTTCTCCGACATGGATAATACCGAGAGCAAAAATAAATTTTGCCTGTTGAATTATCTTTTTTTGTTTAACTTCTTTGATAATATTTTCAGCTGACTTATCTCCAAATCGTTCTAAAACTTTTATGTCCCCCTCGGCAAGTGCAAATATATCTCCCGCATCGACAATAAGTCCCTCATCAATAAATCGGTCAATAATTTTTGCCCCCAACCCACGTATATTGAATGCGTGCCGTGAAACAAAGTGATACAATGCCTCCTTATGACGCGCCCCGCATGATTCATTTGAACATTGGTGCAGGGCACCATTTACGATTACTTTTGAGCCATCAATTGGACATAAATTTGGTATTGAAAATTTTTTTTCTTTTCCATTTCGGAGCTCCTTAATAACACGAGTTATTTTCGGTATTACATCCCCCGCCCTACTTATAACCACCGTATCTCCGATACGGAGACCAAGGCGCTCAATTTCATCAGCATTATGAAGTGTCGCGTGAGCAATCATTGCTCCACCGACCAATACTGGCCGTAAATCCGCAACCGGAGTAAGAACACCAGTACGTCCAATTTGCACCCTAATATCAAGAACAACTGTTATTGCCTCACGAGGGATGAATTTGTACGCAATTGCTCCACGTGGCGTTTTTCCTATTGTCCCCAAAGAATTAAATAATTTTGAATCATTGAGAATAATTACAATTCCATCTATTTCATAATCAAGCGCTTCGCGTTTGCGCTCCCAAATATCTCGAACCTTTAATGCTTCATTAATATTTTTTGCACAACTATTATAGCTATTTATTGTAAACCCCCATGACGCAAGAGCTTTATGCTTTTCTTCATGTGTCTGAAATTGCTCCTCAACTACACCAACGATATCATACTGAAATGACTCCAACCTCCTTGACGCGGTAATTTGAGAGTCTAACTGTCTGAGAGATCCCGCCGCAAGATTTCGTGTATTTGCGTATGGTTTTAGTCCTTTATTTTCCTGTTCGCTGTTTACTCTTTTTAATTCTTTTTTTGAAAGAAACACCTCTCCACGCACAATTAGTTCATCAGGAATCTTAATGGAACCCAATTGTGTTAACGTCTGCGGAATAGATTTAATCGTAGAAATATTTTGAGTAACATCCTCACCGATTTTTCCATCTCCACGAGTTGAGGCACACACAAGGATGCCTTTCTTATATATAAGTTCAATAGCAAGCCCGTCAATTTTTAGTTCACAATAATAACTATTTTGTTCCAGAAATTCTTTTGATATTTTGAGAAAATTGGAAATTCGCTCTATCCAATCATTCATTTCCTGCACATTAAACGCGTCCTGAAGTGAAAACATTGGATGTTCATGTTTTACTTTCTGAAATTTTTCAAGCGGAACACCTCCGATTAAATTTGTTGGAGAATGTTGTGAGGCAAATTCAGGATACTTATTTTCTAATTCTTCAAATTCCTCTTTTAGTGCATCAAATGCCGCATCAGAAATTTCTGGCTCATCAAACGTATAATATCGCGTTTGATGATAAATAATAAGTTTCTGAAGTTTTGCTATACGCGTCTGAATTTCTTTTTTCTCCATATCTAATTACCTGAGGCTGTAATAATCGTATAGTCAAGCACCCGCTGCGCACGAGTTGTTGAGCCATCTGAAATAATATAAATGCCCTTCACTGGGGAGACTAATTCGTTTGCGGCGGGCATACAAGAAATTACACTTGTTTTATTTGCTGGGTCAGTGAAACACGAAAGTTTTACATCAAAATGCCCAAGATTTTTACAATCACTTGGGTTGATACAGCTGCCTGCCCCCCCAATTAATTTCTGTGTGTCCCCCGAAGTATCACAAAAGGCATCAATATTTTCAGTTGAAAAGTTTTGTCTATAATAACAATATATAGCGCTTTCCATTCCCGTGTCTGCTGCATAAAACGCGGCAGTTGAACTCTCAGCATCTCCCGCTTGTCGTATTTGAAAAAATAAAACAAATCCAGCAATCGCTGACGCAGAAAGAAGTGCGCCACCAATAAGTACCGTACTTAAAATTAGTGTCTGTCCGTCTTTTTTCTTTATTACATTTGTTTGCATTGATATGGATCACCTTTTACCTCTGCGGGAAGTACCCGAGATGCGACTGTTGTTTGGATCGAAACTGTATCTTCATTTTTATCGATTCCTATTGGATGAGCCGTTAATGCAATTGTTACTCTCCATGGTCCGCAACTTGATTCATTGAGATAAAAATTTCCACTTTTAATAACTACATCACTTGGAGTAAGCCGATCAGTCCCCTTCATTATCGCGCCACCCCCTATTGAAAAGGTTGTGGAGGTAGACTCGGTAGTATGCGTAGCAAAATTTTCAAATGTAATTGATGAAAGTTGTTCATTATCAACATCCATTCCATTTGGATATTCGAATTTATATCCAATCCTAATTTCCCGTGTCATCGATTCCATAACAGAGCCAAGCGAACTTACAAGTGCCATACGCCGAGAAAGTACTCGCTGCACCTGAATCACGCGTGTAAATGACCCAACGGCAATCGTTAAAAATATAGTAAAAATTGCGGAGGCCACCAATAACTCAACAACGGTAAACCCCATTAGAGAACTTGCTCTGGGAGTTGATCTCTGCTTTCGTCTGTGTAAAACACGATTTATGATTTGCTGTATTGCATTCTCTAATTTAACAAACCAATCTTTTTGTTCATTTTTCTTTAAATTTTTCATCTTCTTTGTTTCATTTATCTCCATTTCATAAATGTATCAGAAATTTGGACTTCTTTGATCTCCCCGCTGCTTACCCATTGAACAATCGAGTTTACGGTAACCGCAGATGTGTTGGCATTTATTATTACACTTCTCATAAATGGAGATTCCGCCATACTTACAGAATACTGGTATATGCCATCGGGGGTTCTGTAAAGCTTACGATTGCTGCGAGTTGCCTGTGAACCTATTGCATTCGCACATGGCGCCTTTCCAATTTCTTTACATGTATAATCAAATTCATACATTCCAGGTTTCACTCCGATCCAATTGGTGTCTAACGATGCTTTTACAATTTCAATTCCCTCTGCTGCAAGATAGGTTGCGACAAATTTATTTTTTGCTTCTACATTTAATTGAAGTCCGCGTGAAATAAGACTAATTATCCCGCCAAAACTAACGATAATAAGCATCAACCCAACTATCGCTTCAATAAGAATGCTTCCTGACTTTAATGAAAAAAAGATGCGCATATAGTAGTGTTAGTTTTTTTGTGAAATTGCCCCACCAGACGTGACTTCAATTCTTGACACTGGAGAAACAACTCCCGGAACAGAAATTGTTATAATTGCTGGAAATACTCCTGGATCTGGCGTAAAAAATTTCGTATTTAAATAAGGAGATGAAAAATAAATTCGCGTAACCCCCGTCGCTGTTGCCTTTTTTTCAAGAGCAAACGTTTCAATGGTTGTGTCTTCATTTACCGCCTCCAAACCAACACAGTCATTCACCTTTGAGGTGGCACCGCGAATAATACCAAAAAGTTCTACTGAGTTCCCTGAGAACTTCACTCCATATCCACATGCAAAACCAACTCCCGGCTTCTTTCGCTGAAGGGCAAGCGATCGGGCAGTACCAAGTATAGACATCACCCGCTCACGCTCGGTTACAAGTGCAATCGATTTTTCCGATGAGCGGTTAAATCCAAGCATCATCCCTGAAAGAATTATGGTTATTCCAACCACTACTAGCATTTCAATTACTGTAAATCCATTGGTATCGTTTCTTTTCTTTCTTTTCCAACGCTTCATTTTTCTATTATACCGCATTACTCAAAATTAGTTATCACACGAAAACTAAAGACCTACTTATAAACCAAACACAGAAAAATATGATCGTAAAATGGTATACCCAAAAAACACAACAAGGAGGGTTCCTGCAATAAAAAACGGAGCAAAGGGAACTTTTTCTTTTAAGTGTTTCTTTCCAATGAGAACTAATCCTCCACTTATTACACCACCAATTATAAACGAAAACATAATTGAAAGAATAATATCTGGCCACCCCAAAAGTATGCCGAGTGCCAGAGCAAGTTTCACGTCACCAATTCCGATACCACGGCCTAAGGTAATAAGCACTAATAAAACAAAGAACATTCCCCCAATAAGAAATCCAAATAAGTGTGCATAAATAATATTGTGAAATGGAGAAAAGATCATCGCATAGTGTCGGATAAAAGAATCATAAAATAGCGGAATATCGTTCCGCACATAAAATAACAACCCCATATATAATGCTCCAAATATACCTAAAAGTAGATTAAGTCCATTGGGAATTATAAAATGCTTCAAATCAATGATGGTAATCAAAAGGAATAAACAAAAAATTATCACCCACAACAGGGCAATCATATAGTGCCACCAAGGAGCCGACATGGAGTAAAACAACATAGTAGAAAATCCAAAAAAATAATTTATAAAAAGCGGAATTCCTGCAAAAATACATCCCGATAAAAATTCAACAATTGGATATTGTATTGAAATATGTTCCCGACACGTTCTACACTTTCCACGTAATCCCAAAAAACTCAAAAGTGGAAATAATTCAAACCACCGAAGTGTTCGCGCGCACAATGGACAACGCGATCTACCACCCACAACACGAGGACTCATAAGTTTTTGACTGTCGGGATTATATCGGATAGTAACTACATTAAAAAAACTTCCAAAAAGGAGGCCAAATACGAAAAGGATTGAACTTATCAAAAAAATCATAAGCTAGAAATTACATTTGTAGGTGTTCACTGGTTCAACCGTTGTATACCCTGCATTCCCTCGAGAATCAACACAATAATAATTGGTTTCTAAATTTGGTTCCACACCAACCTTCATATTCAATTTCGAATACATCACATATACCGTTGGTGATACTTGTGGGCGCTTAATGACAAGTTCTCCGCCAAATGCCTGAATATCTACCACAAGTTTTTTTAATTCCTCACTTGCTATACCTTCAATCCCCGTCACGCCCTCAATATTAGGAAGGTCTTTATAATTCCCATTATACATCGTCTCAGCAAGAGAGCGGGTTTGATTTACTTCCTGAATGATACGAGAATCCCGTGCCTTGTCACGCGCCGGACCAAGAGAAGTAAGAAGTACAGAAGAAAGCAGTCCTATGACTGCAACCACAACCAACATTTCAATGAGTGTAAACCCCGCTAGAGAACTTACTCTGGACGTTGATTCTTGCTTTCGTGCATGTAAAACACGATCACTGGTTTGTTGTTCACTATTCTCTAATGGGGTAAAACCTTTATTTTGTTTCATTGGATAAAAATAGTTACTTCTCATATTACTTACACGCAAAATCATCACCAGTCCTCACTACAACTTCAGGAGAAGTCCTTCGCATACCAGTGCTATCAACACAATAAAATTGTGCTGGATCACTGGAAAGTTTTGAAAAAACTACAAATGTATTCTTAGAGGTAAGTCCTACAAGCTCACCATTATTTACGTCTGCGTCTGCTTTGAGCTGCTTATAAACAGAATCATTTACTAATGTTTCAATTGTTGGAAATATTGTACCATCGTGTTTTGCCTCAATAAGCGCAGCGACTTGATTTACTGCCGAAATAATTCGGGAATCTTTTGTTTTGTTTCGTGACGGACCAAGCGCTGTTAACACTGCTGCGGCAAGTACTCCAATCATTCCGACAACAACCAACATTTCAATAAGGGTAAAACCTTTATTTCGTTTCATTTTATCAGAATTTTTTTCTTTATGTATGCATTCATACTAACATATTTTCATTAGTGAAAAAACCAATACTATTTAATATAGAACCTTATCATTTCGCACACTCAACATCTATCTGTCTTCAACACACTCTCCATTAAGGGCAATGACACTATGCCGATTTCCAGTCATTCGCTTTCCCGCACTATCAACACAATAACTTCCCCAACTTCCCCCACTTGGCAGGCCAGAGGAAATTGCAAATGAGGCATTACCAATATTATATGTTGGTTCAACATCTTTCATACTTGCTTTTATGTCATTAATTACACTCGTTGCCCCAGACAGCAACTTCAAATCAGCTATACTGGCGGGATAATTATTTCCATCAAATCCTGTCTCTGCAATTGCTGCAAGTTGGTTTAGCCCAGAAATGACACGAGCATCTCTTGCTTTGTTTCGTGACGGACCAAGTGCACCCAAAACCGCCCCGGCAAGTACTCCAATCATTCCGACAACAACCAACATTTCTATGAGTGTAAAACCTTTGTTTTGTTTCATTTTATCAACTTTTTTTATTTTTCCTCTTATGTCCTTATTTTACCACATTTATAAAACAAAGACCCTAAATTTAGGGTCTTTGTACCAATCAATATTTCGATAGAAGCTATCCTAATCAAAAAATATTATGGGCACTTGATATCTCCAACAACAGGAGCGCCAGCGGTCTTCCGCATACCAGTACTATCGACACAATAAAACTTAGCTGCGTCACTGGAAAGCAAGGAAGATACCACAAAACGATTTTTATCAATTTCCATTACAATACTACCATTGTTTGCAGCTGCGTCTGCTGCAAGTTGACTATAAACTGAATCCGAAGTTACTACCGAACTCGTTGGAAATGAGGTTCCGTCATGTTTCGCCTCAATAAGCGCTGCAATTTGATTTACTGCTGAAATAATTCGTGCATCCTTTGCTTTGTTTCGTGACGGACCAAGTGCTGTTAATACCGCCGCGGCAAGTACTCCAATCATTCCGACAACAACCAACATTTCTATGAGTGTAAAACCTTTGTTTTGTTTCATTTTACTAAAATAGTTTCGACTTTTTTATATAAAATAAGTATAGCACATTTAAGATCCACCAAACGATTGCGAAAGGCTGTAGAGAGGGAGGAGAATCGCAGAAAAAAGAAGTGCAACCATAATACCAATTGCCACCATCAAAATAGGCTGAATGAGATTAACAAGGTTATTTACCGAATCTTCTACCTCACGAGTATAAAACATATTTATTTTTTCAAGCAAAAACTCAAGTCGTCCAGTTGACTCACCAACCGCAATAAGTTGAGAAACAAGTGGGGGAAACTCTTGCATTTCCTGAAGTGCTTGAGAAAGCAATTTTCCCTTTCTAATCTCATCGGCGGCTTGGTGCAATAATTCTCCATATACTGTGTTCCCGATGGTACGCGCGGAAATCTCAATAGATTGTGGAATGGTAAGTCCACCCCTTATTAACACCCGCGCCGACTCAGAAAATCGAGCAATATATAACTTTTGAAACAATTTTCCGAATATTGGTACGCGTAATGTTAATTCATCGAGCACCGTCTGTCCTTCTTTTGTTGAAAAATAGTCAACAATCATAAATACAATAATTCCAAGAACTATGAGTATTGCCCACCACCACGCAGTTAAAAAATCACCACCCGAAAGCAATAACTTAGTAAATAGCGGAAGCTCTGTTTTTGTCTCTTTAAAAATAGGCGCAAGTTGAGGAAATACCATAGTCATCATAACGACAACTACACCTATAAAAAGCAATATGATAAATGCTGGATAATATAAAGCATTTTTTACCTTCCCAATAAGAGCTGACTGTTTCTCAAGATAATCGGCGAGAAAATCAAGAACCTCTGCAAGCCGTCCAGTTACCTCCGCAGCACGCACCATGTTGATATAGAACACAGAAAATACTCCTTGATGCCGTTCGAGTGCCTGAGAAAGTGAGAATCCAGCCGACACATCATTTCCTACGTCATAAATTACCTGTCGCAATATTGGACTTGTTGTCTGTTTGTACAAAGCAGACAAACTGTCGCTTAATGGAACTTGCGACGCCAAAAGTGTTGCAAACTGACGGGTAAAAACCATTAAATCGGTCGTTTTTACTCTCTCAAAAAAACTGGAAAATTTACCTAAAATTGAATTCTCTTTTACATACTCAACCGAAAGTACAAACAATCCATGAGTCAAAAGAACATTCACTGCCGCATCACGTGAACTTGCATCAATATTTCCAACCTGCAAATCTCCTTCTTTTGTTCGAGCTTTATAGTTAAATTTCATTCCGTTATAAAATTTTAACAATTAAATTTCGACATAGTTTTAGTGAATGTAACATATTTATAAAAAATGGGTTTAGATAAAATATGATTAAATTTCTAACGGAACAGATCCCATGAGAATGTTTTGTCACTTTTATCCATTATACCACCAATCAAGTTAACTTCTCTCCAGTAATAATCTAAGCTCGGCTGGATTTAATGAGTGCGCCTCTGCTTCTTCCAGTGAAATTTCTTTTCGTTTCACTAAGTTTACGAGCGAACGATTTAAGGACATCATTCCTTCCTGCACGCTTGTCTCAATTACTAAATCAATTTGATAAATCTTTTTTTCGCGAATAAGATTCTTTACTGCTGAATTGGTGAGCATTATCTCGGTCGCTGGAATTCTTCCGCCACCCAAACGTGGAATAAGACGTTGAGAAACAATTGCCACTAAGGTCGACGCGAGCTGGGAAACAACTTGTCCTTGTTGCTCGGGAGGAAACGAATCAATAATGCGATCAATTGTTTGCGATGCAGAATTTGTGTGAAGTGTTGAAAACACTAAGTGACCCGTTTCTGATGCGGTCATTGCCGTTGCAATCGTTTCAGAATCACGCATTTCACCAACCATTAAGACATCTGGATCTTGGCGCAAGATTGCACGAAGTGCGTCATGAAATGACGTAGTATCTTGTCCAACCTCACGTTGCGAAATAATACATCGGTCTTGCGCAAAAAGATATTCAATTGGGTCTTCTACAGTAATGATATGGTCTGTTCGTGAATGATTAACCTCATCAAGAATTGCCGCAAGTGTTGTTGACTTTCCATGTCCGGCAGGTCCCACCGCAAGTACAAATCCTTGTGTAAGTTTTGCAAAATCATGTAAAATGGGGGGCATATTTAATTCCTCAAGCGTTTTTATCTGTGATGGAATTACGCGAAGTGCCGCCGCCATAAATCCACGTTGAATATACGTATTTACACGAAAACGAGCCTTGTCTTCAAAATTATACGAAAAATCCAGTTGTTTTAGTTTTAAAAATCGATCTTTCTGTTCTGGAGTAAGCAACGAAAACACTAATCCTTCGGCGTCTTCTTTGGTTAAAACTGTTTCTTTTGCAAGCGGAATAAGAACGCTGTCTACGCGAATTGAAGGACGTCGCCCAACACCGATATGAAGATCAGAGGCATTCTGTCTAACAGTGGTAAGTAATAATTCATTTAATTTTTCTCTATATTCCATACTGTTAGAAACAATTTTTATTTGATTGAGACACCTTGTTTTGATTCATGATACTATTTTATTATACCTTATTTTCTAACACAAAACCTCACGAGCAAATCATTGCTCTTTATCACCTACACAAAATATTATATGAGATTGCTATGCGGTTTCTTTCAATACTTCTTCTAACCCAATTTTCCCTTCGAGCACTTTTACAAATCCATCTTGACGTAACGTAACCATCCCCTGTCTGCGCGCTTCATCAGAAAGGGCACTTTCGGTAAATCCTTTACTGATTAAATCCCCAAGCTCACGCGTCATTCTAAACATCTCGTAGAGCGCGACCCTTCCTACCGTTCCCTTACCTTTGCATGTTTTACATTCCAAATTATTTCCTTTTTTGTATATTGTATATGGCTTTGAAAACGGTATTTCACTACGAACCTCACTTAATAATAAATCAAAACTGTCATCAATAAGTTTCTCTGTTTTCTTATCAGCACGCTCCGAAATACGACAATCGGGACATACACGAAGAACAAGGCGCTGTGCAACCATTAGATTAAGGGATGAAGAAAGAAGAAACGGCTGTACGCCAAGATCGACAAGACGTGGAATTACTCCAAGTGAGTTGTTTGTGTGAATTGTAGAAAGCATCACATGCCCAGTAAGTGCGGCATTCACCGCAAGACCAGCCGTCTCTGAATCTCTAATTTCACCAACCATAATTACATCAGGATCTTGGCGAAGAATCTGTCTAAGTCCTGACGCAAAAGTATAACCAATTTCTGGACGAACCTGCGACTGATTTACTCCCTCCATAAAATATTCGACTGGATCCTCAAGCGTCACAATGTTTACCGATTCTTTATTCAAACGAGAAAGTACACTATATAATGTTGTTGATTTTCCAGATCCAGTCGGACCACTAATTAAAATCATCCCATACGGCCTTGCAAGCCCTTCTTCAAATTGTTTTACATTGTATGAGCCAAGTCCAAGTTGATCAAGACCACGAAGTCCTGTTTTTGGATCAAGGACACGAATCGCAATTTTCTCTCCAGAAGGAGTAGGAAATGTTGCAACACGATAATCAATTTCCCTTCCTAAAAAGTTTGTTCTAAACCGACCATCTTGTGGAACGCGTGTCTCATCAAGTTTTAAGCGGGAAAGCACTTTCACTCGTGACGTTATAGGCTGAATAAGTGTTGAAGGAAGCATAACTGCCTCGTGAAGCGCTCCATCAAGTCTAAAGCGAATTCGTAAATTCCTTCTTTGTGGCTCAATATGAATATCCGACGCACCAATTTCAACCGCCTGACGAAGCGTTGACGCAACAATTTTAATAATTGGCGCATCTTCTCCTTTTCCTGATTCTTCCAAATCAATCGCATTTTTTTCTGTTTTTATCTCGCCAATTTCTAAAATCGCCGCCTCGATTTCTTTTTTATATGGCGAATATCGAGCAAGAAGAGCCGCGACGTCTGAAAGTGAAACAAGATAAATTCCCAAACTTATTCCCTGCTGTTTTGCAATAAACTTCAAAGCATCTTGCGCCTTTTGATTATCAGGACGAAACATTCCAACTATCAACATGTTTGGAGTTCGCTCAATTGGAATCACGCGATAGGTCAGAACCATATCTCGTGAAATAAGTTTGAATAACTCTTCAGGTACCGATTTTGTGTCAACCTTCCTATATGGCGCTTTATAAATTTCGCTTTTAATTTTAAGTATATTTGCCTCGTCAACAATTTTTTTCTCATACAAAATTTCCTCGGCACTTCCACCCGATAATAATGCCTCCTGCAGCACCCTCTCTGCTATCGGCTGTGAAACGATTCCTCTTCTTACCAGTTCCTCTATAAATTGTCGGTCAAGCATAATAGTATTATATCACTCAAATAAAACAGCTGATAGATATAAGCTGTTTTTTGTTTTTATTTTCCACAATTTAAAATTGTTGAAATGGATTTTGTCTTCCTAATTGCGGTTGAATTATCTGTGTCACTTCTGCCTTTTTATAAAATTTGTTTAGTTGATCAACAATCGCTATGTATTCTGGCTTAACCTGAGAAAGCGATTCTATTTCTTTTTGCCCTGAAGAAGTTATCAGTTCTTCAATCACTTGTGGTTGCTTAAAAAACAAATAATATGAACCAATAAATAATAGAAAAACAAAAACAAAAACACCAATGATAACGCTCCAATTTATAGATTTTTTTTGTTGTTCAATTAATATTGCCATATTTTATATAATTAGTTTCACTACTTTTAATCTTCTTGATAATACATTTCTGCGACTATCTGGATGGCATAGAGTTCTTCAGAAGTAGCCCTATCTCGGTTAGAAACTGGAGTAAATTCAAAATTTGTTATATTGATAACACGAATATTTGTTTCTAAATTCTTTATAAAATCACGAATCGGACCATATCCACCGGAAGCAGAGAAGTTAAGTTCTAATTTTCCAAGACGTTTTGCAAGAATTTTTTTGTTTGGCTCCGGCGAAACCGCACGAATAGTGAGAGCATCAATTGTGACCTTATTTGCTCGAATTGTTGACTCTATCTGATGAAGCGCCAAAGTTATATTTGGACCAACAGGAAGCGCTTGTGAAATCACCTCGCGAGTCTTTGCTGCATTCTTCATATCGGAAAACGCTTTACTTACCTGCTCAGTAGCAGTTTTTTGGTTATTAAAAAGCGTTTGGGTAACATTTAATTCGGCACGCATTTTCTCAATATCCACAAATGTCGGCTGAATTAATGTTCCATATACCACAAGCGCACCAATGAGAAATAGTGCAGCAATTCCAATACTTAATGCTCGTTTTGATGATGCTCTCATATTATTTATAATGCTGGTATTGCAAAAAATTCATCGCGGAACTCAAAATCAATACTAAAACTTATTTTTCCTGTTTCATTGAAACGCATCTGAGTAAGCACCGCAGTTTTTAATTCTGGTGCCGAATCAAATACTGATAATTGCTGAACAAGCGCCTCAGAAGTTGCAGCAATCCCCTGCACAGTTAACTTCCCGCCTTCCGCAGAATATGATGCATTTGTATAATAAACATTTGTTGCTGTTTTGTCTTGCAAGAAATCGAAAAGATTTCCTGAAAATTGATGTCTTTCTAATACTTTTTGCAAGTTGATTGTTTGAGAATAAAAATTAACATATTTAGCTTGATCATCAGGATTAATTTTTTTCGCAAGTGCTGCTGTTTCTTTTTTTAGATTCTCCTTTTGTGAGGTAAGATATGAAACATATCCAAATTTCATTCCAGTAAAAACAAATAGAGAAAAAACAAAAAGAACAATAGAAAACACCGTTAACTTCCATGGAAGTCCCGTATTTGGGGTATCAACAACGAACTGATCCGCGAGCGCAGTTTGTGGATCTCTTTGTTCCATTAGTCTTATTATAGCAAACGGAGCAAGTGAAATGGAAATATCCTTATTTCCATTTCCGAAGCAAGTGCAGCTAAAAGCGAAGCTTTATAGCAAACGGAGTGAGTGAAATGAATGTATGGAGTATATTCATTCCGAACGAAGTGAAGATAAAAGCGAAGCTTTATAACAAATGGAACGAGGAAATGGACACTATGTGTGTACATTTCCGAATGAAATGCGGTTACAAGCGAAGCTTATAGCACACAAGAAACTCTAAATTCCTGCCCATCAACAATAAGAATTTTGAGTTTTCATCTACCATCTGTTTCATATTTCTCAAACAAAATATCTAAGGGCGAGACCGGAAGCGGATGCAAATGTCCGCCCAACTTGTTTTCTAATTGACTCAATTTCACTCGGAATTACGAAACGACGAAACGCATCCGTTGTTTTCACCGGAAGCCCTGTTGTTTCTTTTACATATTCATCAATTCCAGAAAGATTTGCACCACCACCGACGAGAACCATTTCTGAAACCTTTTTTCTGCTCGTCCGTTCAAACTCAGTACGGATTCGTGCGCATTCGTTAAAAATAACATCAAGAAACGGATACAGCGCTTGAGAAATTTCATATTCCCCACCCGACCCAACAAGTCCTTTACGTTTTTTTAGATCTTCCGCTCGAAGCGTGGAAATATCAAGCGAGCGAGCAAGCGACTTAGTAAGCGACGAACCACCCGAATCAATTTGTGTTGAACGTTTAGAAATTCCGCCCTCAATAATATAAATTCCCGTTGATTCGCCACCAATATCAACAATCTGAACTATTGGGTCAGTCGGAGATAACAATGCCCTGATAAAGGATTGATGTTCAACCTCAAGTGCGCGCAAATTGATTCCTACTCCGTCAAAAATTCTTTTAAGTGTGTTTATTGTTGCAATAGGAACGGCAACAATAAGATATCGTGACATATCCTGTCCTCGTTCATTTTGAAATGAATCCATTTTCACCCACTCAATATTTACTTGATCTATTGGGAGCGGAATATATTGTTTCACTTGAAATTTTAGTGCGGTAGCCGCCTCATTTGGGGAAAGCGTTGGCATATCAATAGTCACAAAAAACGCGTTATATATTGGGATTGATACAATTGCATTTTTTGTTTTTAGATTGGTCTCTTTTATCATTTTTGTTAACAACTGTGAAACATCCCGCTCTGAAATTCTAAGCGCGCTCGTCTGAATTGCTGCATTCCCACGACTCAAATAATCCTTTGTTTCAAGCAACGCATAGTTTTCAAGCGTTAATATTTCTCCACGTTTTCCAACCTCAACAAGTTTTATTGAGGTGGTTCCTATATCAATACCAAGGACGCGAGCTGAGGAAAGCGCCTTTTTAATATCAGAAAAGAATGTACCAATTCCCAAATCAATCATTCTATTCATATTACCATACAATTCGGGTTGAAACTTGAAATATAAAAGGGATGAACACCCGAACAACGACCTAAATATTTATATTTTAAGCGTTATATAATTTTAGCTATACTTTATTTCTTATTTTTCTACAATAAATAATAGTGAAAGAACTATACAAAACTATTATTAGTGGACTGTTTCCCTCTCGGTGTTCTATCTGCTTAAAATACACAGATAAATCTGAAACATTTGAATCATTGTGTGATACATGTCTAACTTCTGTTTCAATAAAAACTGGGTTTTCTTGTCCGGAATGTGGAAAACGAATCCCGACAATCACATCATTGTGTCATCGAACAAATTTTCTTCTTGTTGCTCCAAGCGCATATTCAAATACGTATGCGGAAATACTCATTCAGGATTTAAAATTCAAATATATTAAATCTGCGGCACTTCCACTAGCGCATATGATATTGCAATCACTCTCAAGCGTTTTAGAAGAAATTCCTTTTGATATATCACGCACGCTTCTTGTTCCCGTTCCACTTGCCATGCGTCGTGAACGTGAACGTGGATTCAATCAATCTGCGCTAATTGCAAAAGAGATCAATGCACTTATTCCACAACTTATCTATACGCCAGAAATCCTTGTGCGCACTCGATACGAATTACCACAATCAAAAACGTGCACGCGGGAAGAACGAGAAGCACATCTTAAAAATGTATTCCTCGCTCATATTCCTCCTGAAATGAAAGGACTTCCCATTTTCCTTATTGATGATGTATATACCACTGGTGCAACAATTCGCAACGCAATAATAGAACTGAAAAATAAAGGAGCAGGGAAAATCATTGTTCTCGTTGCGGCAAAAACATGATAAAAAATTCTCTCGTCATAATGAGAGAATTTTTTAATCCTAACCACTAACCACAATTCTTACTGTTCCTCCGAGGTTTGCCTCTTTTTCCCAATATTTACACAATCAGCGTTTTGCGTACACTGTGTTTCTGATTTCTCACCAATTGCCGTTTGTGTTTTGATAGAAAAGTCACAATAACTATTTCGTGTACAAATCGGAGATTGGCCACCACTTGACACGGCCCCAAACGGCAATACCTTTCCAGAAACTTCCCGAGGATATCCATCAGTATCAGTATTCCATTCGCTCGTTTTTCCACCACCATAATTTACTCTAACTTTATACGTATACACCGCCCCCGATTCAAGTCCAGTGTCTTTCAGTGATGACTGAGTGTAGTTATCTGAATAATCTTTTATTGTCACAAAATAATCTTTTGTAGGAGTCGTCGCAGCATTCGCAGAGAATATACTAGTCACTATATTTTTTATTTCTGAAGCAAACGATGCGATTGCATCATACACGTTTGCGGTAAATGAACTTACCATCCCCACTGACTTGTTCTCCTGTTTAGCTAGAGAATTACTTTTTGTAAATATATTGAGTAAAGAATCCTTCCATCCAGAAAGCGCATCAATTACAGAAATCTGTGGAACGCCGAGATCTTCAAAAGTAACTGGCCTCTTTGGGGGGACGGGAAGAGTTGAGGTGGAAAATACTGCAGTTGCCGATTGCTGTCTATCCATATATACATTACACATTGACGTCCCAACACAACTTCCTTGCCATTCTACAAATTTACATGTTGAGCTAGAAATAACATAATTTCCGCGCGCATTTGTATTGCGCGTGTAGGCACCTATGGAATTAGAAACATCACAATTTGTCGCATTAGACACGGAAGCACTTGCACACCATCCATATCCAGAATTGACGCCAACGGAAAAGTCATAACAATATCTCTTAAACAATGCGGTAAGATCAGTGTTTTGTCCCGTTGGTAATACACATGATTTGTCTGACCCACAGCTTCTAACACTCCATTCAATGAACTCAACATAGTTCTCCATATTGTTACGAGAATTCCATGTTACTTGTGCAGTTTCATCTGGTTCAAAATCTAAAGTACACTTGTTAATATTATCAGGACAATTAAAACCACTTCCTGTAACCGTTCGTGAATTTGTTGCCTCGTCATCAATTGTAATCGTCACTCGGTACGGAGTTTCAATGGTAACTGTTGGCGCCTCACCATCGGGAGAGATTACACGAATTGAGTTTCCTGTAATAGGATCTTGTGTGTCAAAGAATGTCCGAGCGGTATAGGTGTACGAAGTTCCGGGCTCTAACATTTCGTCTTCAAATGATTTATCCCAATCTCCCTTCCCAGGATAAGGACCAAATATCATTGGATTCGCTGGATTGTTTTCAAAAACTATAGAACCACCATTATCAACAGCCGTTAATCCATTTCGTTCAATAATAACTCCATCTTCCCTCAAAGAATCATCTTTCCATTTTAGTGAAACTTTATATTTCGTATCATTAGCACTCGGATCTACTTTCGTTACCTTAGAAGAAGTTGCAAATTGTATAACTGGCATTGGTGGTGTCGTCGTTGCAATTACAGTACCAAGTGATGATGTTGAAATGAATGGTGAGCATACTGGATTTCGTCGAGAATCGGTATCTAAATCACACGTCGTTCCGTTACACGTTGTGTATCGCGGAATCATAGACGAGCAGGCACGAGCTCTATAGAAGAATGTCGTGGCCTCGCCCTCACTTCCAACATTGCTTTGTTCTATAAATGGAGTAGATTGACCTGTAAATGTTTTGCCCTTTCCTGTACCACTTATCACTGGCTTATATTCAGAAAATTTTTCAATTGTACAATTTGGATCTTGTACGGTAGAACATCCTGGATATGTCGTATCAGCAGTATTCGTATTTTTAAATCGCTGTCCAACATCGGTAGTACTACTTCGCTCAATCCACATATAAAACGGCGTGTTTGCGGTTATATTTTTCCATGTGAGTGGCACGCCTTGTGCAGTTACAGGGCTGGTCGTTGTGGCTATCTCAAATTGAGTTGTTGTCGCCGGAGTAAGTTTCATTCGCTCTATCTCAAACCCATATCCAGCACTTGATGTTGCATTATCTTTCCAATTTGCAATAAGTGTATGACTATCAACAGAAAATACTCCAAGTTGTGTTGGCTCATCAGTTACTAGACGATATGGAGTACAAGGAAGTCCTGTTATTACCGTTGAATTTCCAATTGGATTAATAAATGTTGTATAGAGTTTATACCAATATGGCGTTGAAGTTGCAATTGAGTTATGCAAATATGTTCCTGTCCCCATGTTTGTTAACTTAATAAATGACCACGGCCCTGCATCTGAGGTCGTTGAATACGAAAGTGCCATCGCATGCTGTGCGTATGTTTTATAATTCGGATCAGTATACTGCTGAAACCACTGCACATTTATTGATCCATTTCTTGTTGAAAAACATGAAACTTCATATGGGTTTTTAAGAATATTGAGTGTAGTGCTTGCAGTTTCGACGCCAACAGTCGCGATAATTTTTACACTCCGATCACCAACATCTGGTGCTGAATATGTTGTTGTCGCACTTCCTACATTCGTTACCGTAGGATTTATTGTTCCAATACCGCTAGGGTCAAGAGACCACAAGGCATCAAATTGTGGATCAATCCAAAATTTCTTTTGTTCACGTGGCGCAAAATCTGTCCCGACTGAATCCGAACGAAGTGTAAAACTACTATTATTTTTAGTATTATCAACCAATTCTGCAACAACATTGCAAAGCCCATTGCACTCATCCAAAGAAAAGGCGATCCACCCGACAATATCCCCTCCCCATGCTTGACCCACAACATATTCTTTTCCGTCTTCTCCTGATTGTATATTAAGTCCCCACGTTGTCGCTTGTGCGTATGTTTTTACAACATCAACCGCTGAAAGAACCGAATATTTTATTACCCCCCAAATATTTTTTAATGAAACTGAATCAGAAAACGATTGAAACGCATCTTTTAGTTGGGCAAAAGAATATGGGGAAATACTTCCAATAGTTTTATTGTCAATCGTCATGCTATTAAGCGCTACCCACCCATCCCACTCTGGCTCAGATTTCCCGACCCTACTAGTAAACCGCGCCCAACCACGAATTGTGTTGTCGCCCATCAACTTTGCAGCACACTCGGTGCCAGAAGGAACGCCAGCAAGCGCATCGCACCCAACGAGGTCTGCTTTTTCAAAAGACAACCACCCATATCCGCGTCCATCAGTATCTACTGATGCCCACGCACCACCGTGGAGATAACCAGCGTCATCAATCAACGTAGAAAACTGCTCTCCATCGCAATTTGGATCTGTTGCCTCGCAGGCAAACTTTAACCATCCAATCCCGTGATTATCAATATTTGACCACGCCTGCCCACTCAATAAATATTTTATTTTTGTATTTACCTCAACGACCGAGGAATAATTTGGAACTAACTCTGCTTTCACTCTAAATTTGAATGATGAATTAGCAGAGAGATTTACAACAAGAAATGTTGCAAGTTCATCCGAAGAAGGAAAAAGAACCGTCCCAATTTCCTTAAAATTGTTATCAACGCCAGCCTGCTCAATAGTATAATTTTCATCTGGCCATCCATTATCCCAGCTTAAAAGTACTGACGCTTTTGTAGCACTAACTGAAGTAATCATTGCTTGCAGGTTTTGTGGGGCATTTTCAATAGTAACGGGATTTGCTTCATTAAACGCGGAACATCCAGTATTGCTGCATCCCCTCACTGAATAAACATATTTTGCACTTGGGGTTGTACTGGTACTAGTAAAAGATGTTTCTGATGCGTTCGTATTTCCTATATGCACTCCATCTCTATATATCTCGTTTCTGCTTTGTCCGATTCCTGGTTGCCAAGAAACGGTAACTTTATCAGGCAAAGAGAAAACTGCCGCCACATTAGTCGGCACCGACGGAATAATAATGGTAAGTGGGTTAGAATATACATATTCTGAAGGAGCGCATCCGTTGTCTGATTCATAAAAACTAGCCGCATACGTGTATGCATTTCCACTGTTCAATGCTCCATCAATATCGGAATATGAAAACTCTCCACTCGGATGACTAATATAACCATCAAATATATTATTCCCATTTCTTGTTATATGCACCCCACCAAATGAATCAAAAAGAGACGAAAATCCAGATCCAGAAAATCCTAAATTAATTATGTACGCACCGCCAGAGAGAGCACTGGTCGCAGATGTAAGTATCGGAACACCAAGTTTTGGAGGCAATGCATTTGTCGGAACACTTTTTGGAGATGATGATTTGCGTGAATTTCCAGAAAGTAACCCCTGTATATCAAAAAAATAGGCCGACGTATTTGGTATAAGTTCAGTTATAGTAAGTGATCTTACCGTTCCATCTGTAGTTGATGTTGTTATTGGAGAATACGACCCTATTGGTGTATTAAGCGCATATCTAATATTAAACTCAGTCGGGTTAGGCAGGTCAGTTGTCCAATCAAGTTTTACCGCACACGCGGAAGTAGTTGTCGCAGTAAACAACGCGGTAGTTCCAGCATTTGTAGGAAAAAATGTGTAAACAAACAACACAATGAATGCGGAGAAAAATAACGCAATTCGTTTTATGCTCATTGTATTTATTATAGCAAGTGTAGCGAGGAAATGAAGACACAAAGTGTATTTATTTCCGAAGCAAGCGCAGCTACAAGCATTTATGCTATAGCAAGTGAAGTGAGGAATGTGCACGCGAAGTGTGTATATTCCGAACAAACGTAGCTGCGCGAAGCGCTATAGCAAGTGTAGCAAGGAAATGAATACACGAAGTATATTTATTTCCGAAGCAAGCGCAGTTACAAGCGTTTATGCTATAGCAAGTGTAGCGAGGAAATGAATACACAAAGTATTTCTCCCAAAGTCCGACTTCCCCTGGAAGTCGGACTTTTCTAAATTTGATCTCTCTCTGTATCCATTGTCATTTCCAACTTTTCTCCATTTAAAACCTAAAAAATTATTTTTCCTCTGTCATTCCCGACTTGATCGGGAATCTATCTCACTAGTGTCATTCCCGCGAAGGCGGGAATCTAGTAGATCACCAAAATCGCATTAAAAACAAATTGCGCCACACTCGCTTGCGTTACCGTCCTTTAATCGCTGGGCTTTCAATATCCACACTTTTTTGTTTCCATCATAAAACACCGAACAAAGCGCTCCAGTGTAGTACCCATTATTATCAAGTAATTGATGTCCTAGGGCACAAAAACTAAAATCTTTTCTCCCTGAGTTAGTATCTATTATTTCCATAGTCTCCTCAGCTGCACCAGAAATAGTAGCCTTAATGTTTGCACTCTTAAATACTTGCTTTGGAGAAAAAGATAATTTCCCGCCAACTCTAACAGATCCGTTCACGATGAGATCTTTAGTCAAAGAATCCGATCCGACAGATACCTTCGCGGTTTCATATCCATATATAGCTAAATATTGTTTTCCGTCTTTTACAAATTCGTCATATTGCCCAACAATTCCAAAAAATCCATTAATTGGGCCTTGATCAATAAACTTATCACACTCAGCAATAGTATTATCAATATCACAAGAAAGCTTCGTATAGCCTAATATATATTTATACATAGCCGCAACAGCTCCGTCTTCTAGGTCATAACTATAATAGTATCCACTCCCATTCCCTGTATAAGAAATTCCCCCGCCTGATTCAACATAATAATCGTATGGCGCTATATATGTTATTCCGCCATCAACAAATTCGTCATATCCACCCGTTTTTCCTACTTCTTGATTTTCATTAATATATTCTCCACACTCCCGTGCAGTTGCGTCCGCATCACAAGCAAGTTTTTGACCAAATATTTTTGCACTCATTATCCATGCTGGGTCTGCAGTAGTAAATCCTCTGTAATAAAATCCCGCTGGAACATAATTATTTTCCCGTTTCCAAAACCCCTCTCCACTAGAAAGCTTCCACCCACTAGCTGTTCCGTCAGTATTGAATTTTAACTCACTATTTATGAGTGCTATGCTCCCAGTAGCGGCTGATGGCTCACTTCCATAATCTTTCAATACCAGTCCTTTTGTATCCAACGAAACCGGACCGGCAAGAGAAGTTATTACAATTCCTTGTGGTCCAAACATAATTTGTGAATTTTTATTAGAATTGCTAATTGACTGTCCTACTCCAAAATTAATTACTTGACCGACCCCATCAAAGATAAGTGGCGTTGTTCGTTTTTTTGTCTCTCCGGGACCATTCCCCTCATCAAATATGTCCTTTTCATTCCCGCTTATCGGAAATTTTGTCGCAGGAGATTCCCATCTCATACCTTGTGAATAGGCAGAGTTATTAAAAACGGAGATGACTCCAAGCAGTCCCAAAAATATGAAAAATAAAAAATAATTTTTTTTATTCATATATTAAAAACAATTTGCCCTACATTCAACCCTACTGCCACTCTGTCCATTAATTGCGTATTTCATTTTCCATTTACTCGTTCCTGAATCATAAAACACCTCACAAGAAACACCAGTAGAATAATCTGAGTAAAAATATGTATCCCCAAGCGCACAAAAACTGTAGTCCCCAAGATCACTTGTTTTCTCACTTGCAGATGGGGTAGTAGAAAAAGTTTGCATTATACTCACCGGTCTAGGCGGGAAACTAACTCCACCCCCTAAAAATCCATTGTTTGATGCGATGATTTCTCGTCTAACCATTTTATGCATAGAATCTCCAGCCTGTGTTCTGTTTCTTTCTGGAATATAAATTGACCAATGGAAATAATCATATACTTCATCAGGCCATCCAGATGTCGGCGGTGGAGCAATTATCTCGTTAGGCAAAGACGATCTTGTCCCTCTCGCGCCGCTCTTGGTACACTCTTCCGCTGTTTGAGAATTATCACAATAAAACCTAGGGTGCATAGAAGCACTAACCCTAGTTATATCTGGTATATCAAATGTTGCATCACTTACATATTGATGTGTATCCGGATATTTTTCATACTCCATTTTTACATATCCAGTGTCTGAAAATCCTGATGTTGGAGTTGAAACATATGCATAGTCATATGCAATTTTTGGCGTTGTTGCCTCCTGAGTCGTTATAATATCATCAAGACAATCAAGTTTTGTATAATCAGTGTCGCATGGCATACGATCTGTAGCTGGCGTTGATGTGGGATTGAAGGCTGGTGGTACAGATCTAAATGTAAAATAATATTGCCTTAATAATTCTGAGTCTAAACTTGTTGGATTAAAAAATTCTGCCGGAATTATATGTATAGTAGAAGCATTATATACTGGAAAATAAGTGCTTTTGCTTGCTACTAACGACTTTATTGTTACTAGATTTCCATTTTCTACCACAAAATTGTTCGGCTCTTCAGACGTTCCAGTTGTCACGTTTCCAACATCATATTTTATTTCAGCCAAACCGTTTTTCCCCCATACATCACTTTGTCCGCCAATATTACTCCATCCGCTTTCACTTCCGTCAAAATTAAGTTTTAGTGTCTTAGCACTTGAATCAAATGCAAGCGCTCCGATTGGTGCCAATACATTGCCAACAATCATTGGAAGAACAATACTTGGAGCCATTATATACAATGGTTTATCCGAACTAAATATTGGAGAGCTACCAAGAAACGAGACGAAAGAATTATCTAAAGAACTACCAAGAAGGTCGTGAATCCCAAATGCCAATCTTGGTCCAGAACTTGCATTTTGAAGATTAAAATTAATAAGCCCAGAACGACTTTGGATTCCAAGGTTTCCAACATCAATTGGGGTTAATGGATTTCCATTTGGAAATGTGCTTGTTGAACTCGGACTCGTCCAATTTGCACCAAATGCGACATAAGTACTAAAAAATAAAATGGATATAACCGAAATAATTATTTGTCCTTTTTTTTTCATGTTTCTTTAAAAACAATTTACTGTGCATTCTATTGAATTGACCCATGCCCCATAATCCACCTTCCATGTTGAAGCAGCATCATCGTATCTAACATCACAATATCCCCGTGTGAATCCTCCAGACCAAACTCGTCCCAAAGCACAAAAACTGTAATTGCCAAGGACTTCTGTTGCATTTGCCCCAACATTATACGCGGGAGCTGAAATTGAAACCTTTAGTGACGAGTAAGATGGAGTAAATGAAATTGCCTGTCTTTCAAGCCCTTCCATTTGTTCCCTTGTAAGTAGAGTTCTGTTAAATATTCGTCTTGTTTTAACAAACTTTTCACCCCCTGTATATGTAGCAGAAGAAAATTTTCCCCAGTCGTACACACGAGGTGGCCACCCAGATTCTGGCGGAGGTGCAGGAATAGTAGAACCGGTAACAAGCGGATCACATTCATATAAATCGTCAACATCACAGAAATAACGCGGCTTGATTGAAGATGAAAGACTAACATTTGTATCCTCAGAAACAAGATAGTTATATCCGTATGGATATTTGATATATTTCATTGCGTAATATCCTGAGGCTAAAATACTAGTATTTTTTGCCTGATCAAACCATGCAATATCAACTTTTTCACTCTGATCAACAGCAGACGCCAAAAACGAGTTTATGTTATTTGATGAAAGACAATCCAATATTTTTTCATCTTTATCGCACGGAAGTCTATTATAATCGCTTGGGTTAATTGGATCGCCCAATGGGGTATATATATAACTATATCGAGATTCATCTCTCTTTAAAATTGGATTATTGGAAATATAATAAGTGCCAGTACTATTATATGCGGGAAAATAATAAAAAACTTTTGGCGATGGTTCATTAATCTTTATATCCCCCTTCACTACAACATCTGCATTGTTTATAGTCACCGGACCACTAGAATAAGAAATTCCACCATCATTTTCTTTTGTCCAAAAACTTCCTCCTCCTTCTATTGTCTTCCATGCATCATTTACAAACAACTTTAATTTTTTTGCTGCCGAATCAAAAATTAAATTGCCAGAAACTTTTGTATCAGGATCGCCATCTGGATTCGCAATATTCGGAAGCACCAGTCCATATCCATTTGCGTTAATGGTTATCGGTGTATCAGATCGAAATTTTGGTCCCATATCAGTATAAGGAGAAAAATAATTACTACTACTCGCATCTCCTATTAATAAATCACGTTTTGCGATATCCAATGAGGTTGTTGCAACAGGAGAACTAGTTTCAAATGTTATTATTCCTTCACGTTTTTGTTCAACTGCACCAACATCAATTGGGGCCTTAATACTTCCCGCACTAGGAAAAGATGATGTTGGCGCGGTCCAGTTACTTGCACCTAAAACACTCGTGATACCGTAGAGCATCACGACAAGCAAAAGTGAAAGAACTAGAAATGTATACCGCTCCTTCATATATCATTTAGTATAACAAATGAGAATAGAAGTGCACATTACAGTAGAAAGTATAAGCATAAAAATGTTTTCTCATTCCGTGAGATATTCTTTCTCAAAGTCCGACTTCTTTTAGAAGTCGGACTTTTCTTGATTGATCCTCTCTCCTCTGTTACTTATTTAAAAAGTAATCAAATAAATACTTGACAAATCATAATCACCATTGCATTTTCCAGTATTATATGGTATAATAGAGACATCATTAATAATTAAATTTTAAGGAGATGCGTAATGAAACGTGCACTATTTACTCTGTCATTCCCAAGAAAGTGGGAATCCAGTATTCTTTTCGTAATTCTTTTTGCGCTCTTCTTTAACACAAAGACAGCAGCGCAAATTGATACTACTACCAACGTTGGTGGGTGGAGGGTTATTGAATATCACAATGTCTCTTCAGTAGTTATTTTTCAGGACACTTCCAAAGGATATGATCTCCGGTCCCGAGGGTATGTTGAGGGGAAGGGATCTCTGCGATTGCAATTTGTGAGTTCAAAACCGAACACACAAACAGCCCAAGCGGGGTTAACGATCTCAAGAACGTTCACTAAACAATTTCAGTTTCCACTCCAAATAGGATTTGCGTATAAGTTCGGGTTCTTTGGACCTCCAATGGAATACTCGGAACATGCGCAATTTCTTCCCGTCCTGATTGGACAATCAGGAACACGATATTCCCTGCTAAACACGTGGACCGGAATATTAGGAACAACCGGAAACGGCGGATGGATTGAAGATCCACAGTTTGCACAAATGCTTGATGGGCGAGACTCACTTCCCAACGACTCTATCGTTGGCATGGAAATTGGGATAATCATAAATGTTGAAAGATGTGATCTGAATCTTGATTGGCTTGCAGTGAAATATGATCACGCAGCAAATTATGGAACTACAGTTGATTCCTTTGAAGGAGATCTTGTCGGAGTAGAGGGGGAAACAAATTCCTCAATTCCTGAAACTTTTTCCCTCGCTCAAAACTATCCCAATCCATTCAACCCAACGACCACCATAACATACTCATTATCGAAGTCCGACTTCGATAATGTGTCATTGAAGGTGTATGACCTTCTTGGACGAGAAGTTGCAATATTAGTGAATGAAGAGAAACCCGCAGGAAAGTATTCAGTTCAATTTGACGCTTCCTCTCTTGCAAGTGGAATCTATTTCTATCGTCTTGATGTTGGTCACGGTCAGTTCTCTCAGACCAAAAAGATGATTCTGGTTAAATAATTCTAACCCCGCCCATGCGGGGTTATTTTTTTATTAACTTCCCTTCAATATATTTTTTACAAAATGATATAAGATTTTTATCACCATGAGAAAATGAGGTTTTGTTTTTTTTATCAACCCACCACTGCCCCTCAAAACACTTATCCAGCCACTCTACTTCACCTATATCTCCAAACTTTTTCAAAAAATTTCTCTGAAATTTATATGCCCTCTGTTCAGCATCACTCCCAATATATTTTTCTTTTCGTTTCCACTGCCTCATGTGCACCCCCTCATGGACAAATAGTGACGCGAGATATGCCTTTGATGCCTCTTGTATTGTTTTTGGTTCACAAACATACACACTCTCTTCGGGAAACAACATATTGTCATAAGTCCCTCTCGGACGAACAAGTATACTCCGAATTAATTTAACCGACGAAAAGGAATGCACCGCATTATCCTCAATAAAATATAATGCTTTTTTTATCTTTTTTATTTCCTCAATGTTCGATGCACCAATGGTGAATGTTTTAAATTTTTTAAGTATATACATATAAATAAAATGGGCGCCATACGCGCCCCTTAACTATTTTGGCTTACCGGGTTTCGGTGGCCGTGGCGGCTGAGGCTTTCCTGGACCTCTTGGTCCTGGATGTGGACCTGGTTTATCCGCAAAAAATATCGCTTTCATAACCCTCACCTCCTTCATGCGATTTAATGTACTTAACAGTATGAGAATAATGAGTGTGAGGATTTATGTCAAATACCAAATCCCGCTAGTCCATGGACTAGCGGGATGATTTACACAATCTCAAAAAAACGGTGTTTTCCTATACGAAGAATATCTCCTTTTTTTGTTTTAATGAGTTCTCGTTCGTCTTTCTTTTGTTCGTCATTTATCTTTACTGCTCCCTGCGCGATAAGCCTGCGCGCCTCACTTTTACTCTCAACTCCAGACACAATAAGTAAATCAATAAGTGAAAGTGATTTTGTAATTTTTAGTTTTGGCGCATCTTCCGGACGTTCCTTTTTTGAAAACACGCGAACAAATTCCTCCCGTGCCTCTTTTGCTAATTTTCCCGAGTGATACAGTTTCACTAATTCTTCGGCTACATACAATTTTATGTCTCGTGGATTTATTCCCTTTTTAAGTGCAATTTTTATCTCCTCAATATTTTTCTGTGGAATAAGTGTCGCGAGTTCCGCGATTGGAACAATGAGCTCGTCAGGTGCCGCCATCATCTTTCCAAACATTGCCGATGGCACATCATCAAGATTAATAAGCGTTCCCTCGGTCTTACTCATCTTCTTTCCTGTTGCAGGATCCTCAAGTAGACGATTAGTAATTACAAATTTTTCTTTATTCCTATATATACGTTGCACGTCACGCCCCACAAGCATATTGAATGTTTGATCGGTTCCTCCAATTTCCAAATCAACATCCATCGCATATGAATCATATCCCTGCATTAATGGATAAAAAAATTCATGTAAATGAATCGGCTTTCCCGCTTGCAAACGTTCCTGAAACATACTTCGTTCAATCATTTGTTGAACGGTAAAATGAGAAGAAAATTCAATAACTTCTTCAAAAGTTAACCTTGATAACCACTTTGCATTGAATTTTACCTGTGCAGCATTTACACCAGAAAATCGCAACACTTTTGACGCCTGGATTTTAAATGTTTTTAAATTTTCTTTTACTTGTGCGCTAGTAAGTGAGACGCGCGCGGCAAGTTTATCAGTAGGATCTCCAATCCTCCCAGTAAAATCGCCAAAGAGCACAAACACTTCATGCCCTAAATCCTGAAATCTGTGAAGCATAATTAAATTCTCCGCATGTCCTAAGTGTAGATGTGGACTTGTTGGGTCAATTCCTAGATATAATCGGATCTTTTTCCCTGAATATAAAACTTTTTCAAGTGCTTCTCGCGTTGGATATATTGAATCCACTGAGCGCGTAAGCAACTCCTGAATCGCGGCACTGTCTATTGAAACACCTTTTGATCCTTTCATACTTCAATGTTATCACGCTTTTTTGATTAAAAAAACATCTCATTTTCTGAGATGTTTTTTCTTTTTATGCCCCAATCTCTAAACCCTATTCCCCGCCTTTTTATTTTTTTGTTTTTATAATTTCATCCACAATTCCATATCGCTTTGCCTCGTCAGCACTTAACCAGAAATCACGATCGGCATCTTCCTCAATTTTTTCATATTTCTGTCCAGTGTGTTTTGAGAGAATCTGGTTTATTCGTTCCTTAATACGCAGGATATGTTTTGCAGATATTTCAATATCAGATGCCTGTCCCTCTACGCCACTCATTGGTTGATGAATCATTATTTCTGAATTCGGCAATGCAAATCTTTTTCCTTTTGCACCCGACGCAAGTAATACCGAACCCATAGATGCCGCAATTCCTACGCAAATGGTTGAAACGGGCGCCTTCACGTGTTGCATCGTGTCATAAACTGCGAGACCAGCATGCACTGACCCACCAGGAGTATTGAGATAAAATTGAATTTCTTTTTTTGAGTCTTCGTGATCGAGAAAAAGAAATTGAGCAATAATGCTATTTGCAACCTCGTCATCAATTGCTCCTCCTAAAAATATGATACGCTCTTTTAAAAGGCGTGAATAAATGTCATAGGCACGCTCCCCAAAATTAGATTTTTCTATAACTGTTGGAATGAGATTCATATAGATACTATATAAAAAAACAGCCCGATATTCAAATCGGGCTGTTTTCTACCTTAATATCTCTATATATGCAATCATAACGCTTTCTTTTCCTTGTAGGTTCTCACTTGTCCCAAATCCGATTGAATCCCCTACTTTTAAATCAACAAGCGTTGCTGGTTTTTGCTTAAATCCATTCGAGAGCTCAACCACAGAAATCTTTGTTACATTACTAGTTATTCCAATTAAAGTAATTTTCTTCATTGGCGATCCATCAGCATGTGGAATATAGTCATTAGGATCTAAAATTTCCATTTCAACAGTTCTTCCTTTTATATTTTTTACAACACCAGACGCATTTCGAATATCACCTGCCGGCTTAGGAAATACTTGGTTAATAATCGGTTCAAGTTTTTGCGTGGTAGCTTTTTTCCCTTGGTTCGCCCCGAAAAAATACCCCCCAACAAAACCTATAACAACTGAAACGATAATGATTGATATGAGTGTTACTCTATTCATAGTTTAATTATAATACATTACTCAACGATCATCGTCCCCACTTCTCCTGCGTCTTCGTGTCCTGGAAGGTCGCAACGAAAGACAAACTCTCCCTTTCGCACCGCATAAAATTGAATACCTCGCGCCTCATGAGAACCCACGCTTACATTTACTGGCGCAAATAACGAATCTTTAAACGAAAACGAGTGAAGGAGCTCCCCCTGATTTTCAACAATCAACACAACCTGCTCCCCCTCCCTTACTTTAAAGGTATTCGGAGAAAATCCTTTTTCGCTTATTATTATTTTTTCAACTCCCGAAGGGATTTCTTCATTTGAAAGCGGGCGAGATGCCTGTGGCTGCGGAACGCTTGTTGGGTATGTTTCTTTTGTTCCTTCGGTTGGTGTTGGCAACACCTCTGTGACAGTTTCCTGTGTACTATTTCCAGTAATAAGTGCTTTTATTGGAGCAAAAAACGAAAAATCAAACAAACTTTTTTTCTCAGTTGTTTGTGTCGGCGAAAAATCTTTATTTTTTAGTTTCGTAAGTTTATCCTTTGGGACAACTGCAATAATACTAAAAAACACAACTCCTATAACAATAAGTCCAACGAAAAGCAACGTTATGATAAAACGAACTGCATTCTGCATAATACTTTAATTCTAACAAAAACCATGCAATATACACTATCTAATATTTTTGTATCAGAATTTATTTATAGATATTAAATCCTACAATTTCAAAATTATTCGGATTATTTTCTGCTAAAGAGAATAAATAATCCGGAGTTACTATCTCTGGCACAGTAGACGCGCTAACAATATCTTCATTGAGTAATTGTTTAAAGATAAGATCGGCACATGTTGCCCTTTTAAATCCCCATGCAGGAAGTCCAAAACGATACTCTGGATCTTCCGCAATATATTTCAAATTTCTTTTTATTCTATCTAATTTCCACGAATAATTTTTTGGTCTAATAATAACAAAATTATTTATATCAGAATTTAACCAATCGCTGCTTGATAGTGTTATGACTTGTACGTCATTTTGGGGGTCTTTTTCGGGGCCAACCGCCTCAACTATTTTGTCGTCACCTAAATAAAAAGCTGAATGGGTAAAATAGAGATTTAATAACTTGTCAACAAACCAAATCCGTTGCGTTATATAGTTGCGAATCAAAATATCGCCTGGTAACAGTTTGCAGTCGCTTATTTTTTTACATCGCGACGACGCATCACTTAAATAATCGGAAATTTGATTTGATGACATTCTAAAAAAGCTATTATAAAATTTGTAGCCAGAATAAACACCAAACACAATGGCCACGAAAATAATTCCAACGATAATTACCAATAATAATTTAAAAAAGAATTTTTCAGACACTGTATTATATAGTATAAATGTATTTGAAAATAAAAACTTTTCGCTTAGTATCGCGCACCCATAGTTTTATTCCTCATTATTAAAAATTCAAACCTTGATGGTAATCAAGGTTTGGACTCTGTGCCCTCGAGAGGAATCGCCTCTTCCTCTGGTCGAAACGCTACAATAATATAGTCGTGTTCCACTCCTTATTATTGTGCGCCTACGGTTCGCTTCCTCTTTGTTTAAAAATTGATAATTAAAAATTCAAACCTTGATGTATATCAAGGTTTGGACTCTGTGCCCTCGAGAGGAATCGCCTCTTCCTCTGGTCGAAACGCTACAATAATATAGTCGTGTTCCACTCCTTATTATTGTGCGCCTACGGTTCGCTTCCTCTTTGTTTAAAAATTGATAATTAAAAATTCAAACCTTGATGTATATCAAGGTTTGGACTCTGTGCCCTCGAGAGGAATCGAACCTCTATTGCAAGATCCGCAATCTCGCGTCCTATCCGTTGAACGACGAGGGCGTAACATACAAAGACGTATGTTGTGCGGGCAAGGAGAATCGAACTCCTGTCTCAACCTTGGCAAGGTCGTGTTCTACCACTAAACCATGCCCGCAAAAACTATTTCTATTTAACACTAGAACTTAAAAAAAATCCAGCTATTTTTGTCTATTCTGTTGGAGGTGGCCAGTAGGGACCACGCACCGATGGAGCTCCAACTGGTCCCTTAAATGTTTCTTTGGGTTCTTCTGGTTTTTTTAAAAAAATGAGAAGTAAAATAAAAAAGAAAAGAATAATAGCAGAAATAGTTATTACAATCTTTTTCATATAATCTAAAATCCAATAAAATCCGCAAAAATACTCCCCGCGGTTTCTTCGTGTTCAATTTCAGGAAGATATTCTTCAAGAAACGGGCGCACCGTTTTTAATGTAATAACGTCTATAGGAATATGAATATGCGGTTTTGTCGTGCCTCGCTGATGTATTACCAATTCATGAAGTTGATTTGCACGTTCTCTTACTGAAAAGGCAATAAGCCTTTCATACGGATATAATTTCTTTTCAATCCATAATCCTTTTTTATCCAAACGAAATTCATAAATGACAGAGCGTTTGCGAGAAAAAGAAAAAAGTAAACCCGTCGCACAAAAAATAAATACCGCAAATAAAAAATTCTTTTGAAATAAAGCAACGATCAAAAATATAATTGCGACTAAACCAACGATCAAATACCATCCCGCTTCTTTTTCCCTGTGTTCATGTTCCGCAGCACGCCATAATAATTCTTTTCGTTCTGCTTTTTGTACTGGCTCCATATATGTATTCATTATAATACAAACCGCATGATAATGCGGTTTGTATTTCGTTGGGGCCAAGATGGGAATCCTTTCAACTAATCACTCGCCGTCGCTCGTGATTGTTTCAAGCCTGGGCTTCTGCCATAGGCAGACAAGCGCGGTAAGAAGTTGCGAAGTTTATCCGCTTTGGGTGGACACTTCGATTCCCGAAACCGACTCAATAAATTGAGTCGGTTTTGCAATGAGGCCGCGACGGGAATCCTTTCAACTAATCACTCGCCGTCGCTCGTGATTGTTTCAAGCCTGGGCTCGCGGTGCTCGTTGCTACTCGCACATCGCTCCGCCCTTCGATTCCCGAAACCGACTCAATAAATTGAGTCGGTTTTGCAATGAGGCCGCGACGGGAATCGAACCCATGTATAGAGGTTTTGCAGACCTCTGCCTTACCACTTGGCTACGCGGCCGTTTTTATGCTTTTTTAAAATCTTTATTGAGAATCTTCTGCTTTTTCTGGTTCTGCAATTTCAAATTTTAAATATGGCATTGGTTTTATGTTTATCTTTTTAAGAAGTTGAAATCGAATGTGGCTCGCCGCTCTTGAAACAATTTTATATACATCCAAACTCTTCTCATACGGAATAATACCAAGCTTTACATTCGCATGCAATAAATCTTTATCAACCTCAATATTCATTATTGTTACCAGCGCTCCCTCAAAATTAAAGTCACGAGTAAATATTTTTCCCAATTCTTCCGTAATCAGCGAGGACGCCTTTAAATCTCTAAATGGTCTCATGCTTTGGATTATAAAAATATAAGATGATTCCCGATACGCACTTCCGATTCACATTCTACAAGCATTCCAACTTCCATATCTTTTTCTCCTTCCGCAATATCTTTTTTATTTGATTGAAGATTCAAAATTCTTCCGCTTCCTGTTTTTTTAGTTCCGTGCCATACCTCAAATGATTCGTTCCCATGAATAGGGCCACATAACACACGCCCCCCAATTACACGCTCTTTTCCTTTTGGTTGTCCAAACACTCCAAGGATTTCAATTTCTCTTTTCTCTTTTTCAATTGCATTTTTTGCATATTCCGTAAGCGCATCAACAAGTTCATAAATAATATCAGATGTGATGATGTTTATTTTTTTTGTTTCACGCATATTTTGCGCCGCCTTATCAATTTTTGTATGAAACCCAACAATGGTTGCCTTCATTCCTTCTGCGTCTTTTGTGTCGTTCTCGGTAATGGAACCAACAGAAGCCTTGATGATGATAATTGGGAGTGTAGTAACAAGCGATCCAATAGTATCCCGTAACACCTCAAGAGATCCGAGCTCGTCTGCCTTTAGGAATAGGGGAACACGCTTTGACACGTCATCATCTGCGATCAAACTTTTTATTATTTCCTGATGTTCACGCTCAAACTGTTCAAGTGAAGCATGAAGTATCTTTTCGTCTCTGTGCGCACAAAATACTTCCCCAACCTTAGGAGAACTTTCAAATCCAAACACCATCGCTGGGGCACTTGGAATAAGCTCTTTCACAGTCTTTCCTAAATAATTTTCAAGTATTTTTACCTTTCCTGATGCTGAATGTGTTGCGATCATTGCTCCTTGTTCCAAGGTTCCATTTTTTACAATCACACTCGTCATTATTCCACGCTTTCCATCATGTTTTACCGAAACAACAATACCGGAAGAAACATGATCTCCTGAACAGTGAATATCTTCAAGTTCTGATGTAAGAAGTAATAAATCTAAGAGGTCAGAAACTCCTTCTCCAGTCTTTGCAGAAATTGCATGCCATGAAACATTCCCGCCTCGTCCTTCAAGATATACTCCCATCTGCATTAAATCATTAATTGCTTTATCAATATCTACGTTTGGTTTATCAATTTTATTAATTGCAACAACAAACGGAACCTTTTCTGCAAGAATATACTTCAGTGCATCTTTTGTTTGTGGTTTTACTCCGTCATCTGCTGCAACTACAAGAATTGCTAAATCAGCAACGCGTGCTCCTCGTGCTCGCATTTTTGAAAATGCCTCATGTCCTGGCGTATCAATAAATGTTATTTTTTGTCCTGCGTGTTCAATTTCATATGCACCAATTGACTGCGTAATTCCTCCTGCTTCACGAAGTGCAACATTAGTACTCCGAATGTAATCAAGTAATGTAGTTTTTCCATGATCAACATGACCCATAATAACCGCGATGGGCGGTCTTCGTTCAAGATTTTTTTGTTCTAGTTTTTTGGGGGTCATAAATAGAAAAACTATAAAGATAAACGTGATGTAATGAGCGACTTTTCTCGTAGTCCCAAGGGGAATCGGACCCCTATCTCCGCCGTGAAAGGGCGATGTCCTAACCGTTAGACTATGGGACCAAACTGGGTGCGGAGGCGGAAGGATTCGAACCTTCGGAGGGGTTCCCCCCTCGACTTCTTAGCAGGAAGCCGCTTTCGACCGCTCAGCCACGCCTCCACCCACATAACAGAGTGTACGATAAATATTCAATTAATTCAAGAAAAACGAAAAAGAAATATTAAAATTTGTATATTTTCAATAGGGTATGATAAATTAATACAAGGCCCGGGTGGTGAAATGGTAGACACGAGGGACTTAAAATCCCTTGCTGGTCAAACGGCGTGCCGGTTCGAGTCCGGCCCCGGGCACAAAACAAAACCCCTAAACGGGGTTTTTGGTTTATTGTGATTTTTTTTCTCTTTTGTACAACTGATATGAATATATAAAAAGTCCCACCACGCCAGCAATAAGTGGAATAAGAAATACAAGAAATGAAATAGTTGGAAATACAATACCAAAACACGCAATAACTCCAACTATTTTAAATACTTTGCCACCTGCTTTGTGCGTCTTATCCCACACCGCCTCACTTGAGAGTGTCCATGGATTGCGAATGCCAATGGTCCAATTCTGTTTTACTCTCTCAATAAGAAATCCAAGTCCTATAAATAGGAGTCCAAAAAGAAATGGAAATATTCGCGCAGGATCAATCCCCGTCACCAAATTACTTCCGACAATAAATAATTGAAGCAAGAAAAAGAACGAAGAGAGAAGAATGAGAAATGCATCATATATTCCCGTCATCTTTTCAATTGCTTCTTTTTTTGGATCGAAACGAGGTACCATAACAAGAATTGAAAGTAATACAAATAAAAGAATTGGAATAAATAAAATACCCCACAACTTTGACATATATCCATTTACCTCCCCCATCGCGCCCCAATGTGATGCAATTTGATCGGGAAGTATTGGATAAAAATAAACCCCAAAAAGCAACGACAGGACAACAATCCCCAACGAAATCACCACCCCTTTAGTAAAAAGTTTCATGGTTTTTCTTATAATAACATCGTCCACACAAAAATTAAATTTTAAAATATAGCGGAAGGTGGAGGATTCGCCTCTCGCACTTCTGTGCTCGAAACCTTCGGCTTCTCTTCGAATCCTACAGCACTAAAGTATTACTGTTTGTAATTAACCACTTCGTAATTAAACAAATAGGGAACCTGCGGTTCGAATCCCACACATTACATAAATAAAAAACACCAACCGGTGTTTTTTATTTATGCGCGGAAGGTGGAGGATTCGAACCTCCGATGCCTTTCGGCATACCGCATTTCAAGTGCGGCGCATTCGACCACTCTGCCAACCTTCCTCAAATACTAATGTATCAGAGGTTTTTATTTTGTACAATGTATTGATGGATTCTCTTTCTTTCTACATCAACCTCTTTTCTATGGTTGTTTCGCTCTTAATAATCACCATTGTAATATATTCGCTTTGGCGACTTTTGTTTAAAAAAAAATCATGCCCCATTCATTCCAATTCCTTATGATGCAATTCCATCACTTGCAGAACATGCTACCATCACAAAAGGAGATATTATATACGACTTAGGATGTGGAGATGCTCGGATATTACAAGTGCTCGCAAAAAAACATCCTAACGCACAATTTATAGGAATTGAAAAAGCACTATTTCCATATATACTCGCAAAAATCTCTTCTTTAAAGTTCAATAATATAAAAATTAAACGTAAAAACTTCTTTAAGATACCTATTGCTGACGCAACAGTAATAATTACCTATCTGTTCCCTAGCGTTCTCGATCTCTTGCTTCCAAAATTTGAGCGGGAACTCCATAACACAAAACTTTTTTCGTTTGATTTTCCATTTTCAAAAAAAGAGTACGAAACGATGTATTCAATAAAAGAAAGGGAAGGAAAACTTGGATCGAAAATATTTGTATACAAATTTGAATAAAAACCCATTTTGACGTATCATTCCTCCATATAACATGAATAAGAAAAATAAACTTGCAAAAAAGAAGCACTCAAAGAAAGCGGGAAAGAAAATGAATTTGAGAGCACGCTAGAAAAAATCCTCGTTTACCGAGGAATTTTTTTATTTATATATTTCGCAAATTGATTCAATCTGACTACATAAATACTCTCCTCGCCATTTGTCTCTTTTTGGTAAACGTTTAGTAAGCAATGAAACAAGTGGTAATAAGTGATTACGCGTTTCTTCAATCTGAGTTTTTTGCTTTTCTCTTGTGCAATGCCCTAATGTTCGAAGATTGTGCAATCGGTCACACAATTTAACCAATATCGTTTTATTGTCTCCATATATTGAAAGTCGCTTGAAGTACCCCTCCTTTGGTTTCTTCGTAAGAAGTTTAAGTCCAATAACAACTTCTTTCCCAAAATTTAATTCAATACGATACGGCGAAAGAATATGTGAGTCCTCAAGCACGTCGTGCAACAACGCCATGATAATTGTTTGTGCATCATTTACTTTCAACTCTTCAATCAAAATATGAGCAACTGATTTTGGATGTTCAAAATATCTAGTCCCATCATCTCGTTCTTGTCCGCGATGACCATATTTTGCAAGCACATATGCCGTCTCAATTGATTCAAGCTCTTTCGGAGACATTATTGGCTCCAACTTTGCCATAAACTCCACGCGACCGATATCTATATATTCTTTTATCTGTGACATTATTATTAGTATAAGCGAGAAACGTCAATCATTCATCTTTTTTCCTACGGTCTGTTATGGCGCATATTATCAAGCGCCCATGTATATTCAACAACAAGCACGGGGATCCATTGTGGTTCACCATAGGTAATAAACATCACCACCCCAAATATAACGGCGATAGTATTGATTATAAGAAACGCGATATCAAACCCCTCCTCATGTCGCGACTCTTGTTCGTTATTAGTGAGATATAACAGCCAGTTCCAAATTTTCATACTTTAATGATATCGCTTCTTTGTTTTTAAAACAAAAAAAGTCACAGAGATGTCCTGACTACCTTTGTGGCATCGCACTTACATGCGACGTCTTGAAAATCCCGAACAAAGTGAAGGGACACAAAAACATATCATTTAGCAAAATGACCTACTGGGGTCGCCCCGCTCCTTGTTTTTGTGGACCTACGGGGAGTCGAACCCCGACCTCGTCCATGCCATGGACGCATTCTACCGCTATACTATAGGCCCATTTATTTTTTGTTGTGGGCGATAGGAATCGAACGTCGTCTCATCGGAATGAGACTCCCACGAACCCAGCGGTTCGTGAGCTCCGCCCCGGGAAAACTTTTTCTGTCCCCTCACCTCGCCCTGCTCGGCACTGCTGTTTGTAGCCAATCACTTCGCTCTTGGACAAACAGGGAGCCCCTTCCCAGTTCGAGTCCAGTATATCATAAGATATAAAAACAGCGCGTTAGATAATGTGCTATTTTTATATGTGTGGGCGATACAGGACTCGAACCTGTGACCTTTACAATGTCAATGTAACGCTCTAACCAGCTGAGCTAATCGCCCTTGTTCTTATTATTATTTTCCCTTCTTTTGCGCTTTTAGTTTTTTCACCGCCTCAGTAAGCGAAAGGTCAGGAAACTTTGCACTTGCCTCAAGCATATCTTCAAGTTTCTCGTATCCATCGTTTAATGCAATTTCTTTTGACTTCATAAACCAACGTTTTTTCTTTCCTCCATCTTTACTCTCCAATTCCATCGCTATCATATCTGGAGTTTCTTCAACTTTTAATTCTTTTCCAAGTTCAGATCCCGTCTCATTGAGCCGTTTTTCTACTTTCTTCTTGTCTTCTTCGCTGAGTTTGTCCCGCTTAAAATTGTGTTTCTCAAACATATCCACATAATACCTCAGACATAAAAAAACACAAATCTTTACTCTATCCGTGGATTAACCTATAAATAAAAGATGCCCTTGTAGTTCAACGGATAGAACAGTGCCGTCCTAAGGCGAAGATGGGAGTTCGATTCTCTCCAAGGGCACATAGGAGGGGTGGCTGCCAGCCCTAGGCTGGTCCGCCTTGGGCGGAAGTGGTTTAATACATTTATGTACTATGTATATATCCTGAAGAGCAAAAAAACGGGACGATTATATAAAGGATTTACAAAAGACTTAAGAAAAAGAATAATTGAACACAACAAAGGAAAAACAATTTCTTCAAAATTTGGAATACCGTGGAAAATTGCTTATTATGAAGCGTTTGAAAATGAAAAAGATGCAAGACGAGAAGAATTATTTCTAAAATCCGGCAAGGGACGCGAGAGAATAAAAAATCTGTTTGAAAATTCAGACTAAAAAGGAGGGGTGGCTGAGTGGTCGAAGGCACACGACTCGAAATCGTGCAGGGGTGAAAGCCCCTCGAGAGTTCAAATCTCTCCCCCTCCGCAACAAAACGAAATCGGAATCAGAGCGAAAAATATGGTCGGCACGAAGTGCCGTCTGTTCTGAATTCCCCCCAAAAAATTCTGAATTCAAAAGGGTTTTCCACGCTCCGCGTGGCTCAAAAAGTACGGTTCGATCCTTAATTAAAAAGTTCGAACCGACTTTTTTGAACAAATGAGCATTTTCCTCATTTGTTCGGTCGTTTGCCAATTCCATATTGTATTTCAAAAACTTTTCGGTAAGTTCGAACCGATTATTCGCTTTTTGCTCAAAAGCCGATAATTTCTCTTTGAGAAGCTGATTTTGATTCACCAGCTTGTTTTTAGCTTCGCGATATTCTTCGAGCGACAACGCACTTTCGAGATAGGCACTCATCAGCTTCTCTATTTTAGAATCCAAAAGAGAAATATCGGCTTTAATAGAATCTGCAAAAAGCGTACTCGATTGGACTTCCGATTGCCGATCTTTTGCATTTTCGGCAATCATCCATTTCGTCCAATCGAGAGGCAAAGAAACTTTTTTGATTTCCTCTTGAATTTGAGAAGTGATGAGCTCCTCACGGACATATCTTTGAGTACAAGGATTTTTCCGTTTGGTACATCGCAAATAGTTATGACCTTTTTGTTGCTCGGTGGTAATGAAGCAACCACATTCTCCGCAACGGAAAAATCCGCGATAGATATATGGTTTCAAACCTTTAGAATGCGGTTTAGATTTTCGGCTCATCACTTCTTGAACGGAATCAAAAAGTTTCTTTGAAATAATCGGTTCGTGCTTGCCCTCAAAAATCTCTCCGTTATATCTCATTAGACCAGTGTAAATCGGATTTTTGAGAAGTTTTTGATAATTCGACACCGCAAGCTCTCTGCCGCTTTTTCGCTTCAATCCAAGCGCGTTAAATTTGTCGCGGAGTTCCCGCAAAGTGAAGTTTCCAGTTGCGTATGCCTCAAATGTCTTTCGGACAAGTGGTGCTAAATCTGCGTGAGGGATAATTCCACCACCTTTCACATTCATATATCCTATCGGAGACATTTGAGGCCATATTCCTTCCTTCACTTTGTTTCTGTGTCCGCGCTTGATATTCTCACTCAAATTGTCCACATAATACTTGGATTGCGAAAAAGCGATTGAGAGCATGAATTTTCCTTGCGGTGTCGGATCAAACCAAAAAGTTGGAAATTTCATTTCCACGATTACGCCAGTATCAACGAGGTAGATGATTTTTCCTCCATCTACCGAGTTGCGAGCAAGTCTATCGGGATGCCACGCCAAAATACCAGACGCCTCGCCTTTTTCCATTCGCTCCATCATTTCATTAAACACAGGGCGACCTGGTATTTTGGCGGTCTGCTTTTC
This sequence comes from Minisyncoccota bacterium, assembly GCA_041659005.1. GTDB lineage: Bacteria > Patescibacteriota > Minisyncoccia > UBA6257 > GWB1-50-10 > LiPW-41. The sequence goes on from JBAZZD010000005.1 coordinate 44,558, forward strand.
GACAAAGACATCTACCACTTCCAGTTGCTCTTTCAACGCTAAATCTTTTAATTCACTCAACTGGTCAGAAATACTGCGGACTTGTCTGTCTTTGTCGTCCGTAGACTTGCGAGTATAAATGAAAAACTTTTTGGTTTGATTATTCATAGAATTGTATTGGCAAACGACGAGCCACGCGGAGCGTGGAAAACCCTTTTGAATTCAGAATTTTTTGGGGGGAATTCAGAACAGACGGCACTTCGTGCCGACCATATTTTTCGCTCTGATTCCGATTTCGTTTTGTTGCGGTGCATATTAGACAAAGTTCGAATGTATTTTGCTGATAATCCTAATGCCGACTAATCGCACGCGCGGAGCGCGTGGTGGCTCGAAACTAAATCGTACGCTCGTATCGTTCCGCCACTGCCTCGC
>JBAZZD010000006.1:0-42761 GCA_041659005.1 Minisyncoccota bacterium
GAGACGACTGCTCGTCTCGATTCAGGACTCGAACGCCGGAACGTTATTTCGTCAGCAGACGAAATCGTGAGGCGGTGCCCAGACAAAGATGAGCGACGGCGAATCTTTAGTCGAGGGAGAGTCCTGCTGGACCGACATTATTATTAATTTAATCAAGACGATTTCTCGTCTCGATTCATGGGAAGTTTAAACCCAATTTTTCTCCGCCTATAAAGCGAGTAAATATGTACTATATACAGACTAAATCTCTAAAGTCCGTACATACCACATAAGCGAGTAAATAATGTAATTGTTTTTTGAGACTAAGACATGGCCAAGCGGCCCGGAGCGGGCTCTAAAAATAATTACATTATTTACGAGTGAAAAATTGACACAAACTGACTTCAGAATTAGGTTTGAACTATGTTGCCGTTATTATTTCGTAGTTCAATAGGTGTTGAATTTGATATTCCTTCAGTAGTTCGGGAGATTTTGCGATATATGCGAGAAGACACACGAAGAGAATATAAAATTATAATTGGGACTGACTCAATGGGATTTCATAATAAAATGGCTGATTTTGTGACGGCAATTGTTGTACATCGGGTAGGAAACGGAGGGCGATATTTTTGGCGAAGAATTGAACTAGGAAAATTCTATACACTTCGAGATAGAATTATTCGTGAAGTATTGTTATCACTTGAAATCGCGGAGACGCTTTTAAAAGAGATTGAAAAAACTGAGCATACATTCCCAATACCAAAGTGGACATTTGAAATTCATGCTGATGTTGGAGTGAATGGTCCTACAAACGTTTTGATTCAAGAGATTGTTGGGATGATACGCGCCTCAAATTATGAGGTAAAAACAAAACCAGAAAGTTACGCAGCATCACATGTTGCTGATATGTATACCTAAATATATAATGGGGACTTATAAATAAAAAATGAGAGATAAAATTGTATTTGATATTGAAACGAAAAACACGTTCGCGGATGTTGGTGGTCAAGAAAATATAAAAAAACTTGAAACATCAGTCATTGGGCTTTATTCCTATAATGAGGATGCGTATTATTGTTTTGATGAATCAGAATTTGATAAAGCAGGAAAGTATTTTCAAAACGCATATATGCTGATTGGGTTTTATAGTAAGAAATTTGATATCCCAGTGCTTGAGAAATATTATTCTTTTAATATTGCTGCGATACAACATGTAGATATCTTTGAGGAAGTTGAGAAGCGACTTGGTCGTCGTATTGGGCTTGGAGTACTTGCTGAGGCCAATATCGGAGAAGGAAAAATTGGTCATGGGCTTGATGCAATTGATTACTACAGAAATGGAGAAATGCAAAAATTGAAAGATTATTGCACTCAAGATGTTCGAGTAACAAAGATGGTGTATGATCAGATGAAAGAACAGAAATATCTATGGATTCCAGAAAAATTTAAACCACAAATGACTAGACTTGAGTTTCTTGATTTTGTAGAACCAACTCCCCCACCCGCGCAATTATTTTAAAATTATTTTATAATTTAAACATAGTATGTTCAATCCAAAAAAACACAGAGTTATTGTAGTTGTTTTCATCACACTTCTTATTTTGGGACTTGTGATGGCATATGTTCCGCTACTTTTTGTGTAATAAGATCAAATTAGAATATTTTCCGCTTTTCTTCTGTCATCTCTGCTTTTTGTAGAGATGACAAATAACACGTCCATAATTTAAGGCCATAGAGAACATGATCATAGACGGAAAACAAATCGCACGGGAAATAATTGAAAAATTAAAATCACATTCCGCTCCAAAGAAATTTCTTGGTGTTGTTTTAGTGGGAGAAAATAATGCATCAAAAAAATTCATTGAACAAAAAAAGAAAATAGCAGAATTTCTTGGAATTGATTTCCGTGTATATTCATTTCCTGAATTAATAAAAAATGACGAGTTGCGAAAAAAGATTGGAATTGTCACAAGAGGAAAAACATGTGGGGGTTTGATTGTTCAACTTCCACTTCCCGCCCATCTAAATCGGAGACGAATATTGAATTCTATACCAAAAGAGAAAGATCTTGATGTGTTGTCTGAGTCTGCATATAAACAATTTTTGGCTGGGATAGGATTTTCTCCTCCATCGGTATCAACGGTTTGCGAGGTTTTGTCGCATTACCAGCTTTCTACAAATGTTTCACGTGAAACGATCTTGTCCGCCTGGGGCGGATTTGTAGTTGTAGGAAATGGTTTTTTGGTAGGAAAACCGATTTCTGATTATTTACGATTACAAGGAAAACAACTAGTAGTTCTTGATAAAGGAGATGATTTATCAAGAACAAAAAGTGCTGACGTGGTGGTGTTAGGAATGGGAGTTCCCAATATTGTAAATGAGACAATGATAAAGGATGGTGCGCTCGTTATAGATTTTGGTTGTTCGTTTGTTAATGGGAAATTGTGCGGAGATCTAGATCAATTGAAAATTGTAAATTGTAAATTGAAAATTAGTTATACCCCAACGCCAGGAGGAACCGGTCCAATACTAGTAGCAAAGTTGTTTGAGAATTTTTATAAACTAAATGAAGTTGACAAGGTTGTACTTTAGTAGTATCCTATTTATAATCTTTAACTAATTTAATAAGGAGATCAAATGAAAAAGATTGGTATATTTTTCGCATTACTTTCTTTTGTTTTGCTTTTTCAAACAAATTCAAATGCACAAAGCGATTTTGTGAAGCAATGTGTCGCCAATAGAATTACCATTGGAAATAACACGTATATTCCAATGAATTTATTTGAAAGGCCTGCAAGAAAAGTTCAAACTATCTTGTGGATTTTAAAAACATTTGAGGAGCAGAGCCCTGAGCTCAAGGTTGTTTATTGGAAAATTGAAAAACAACAAACGACATACTTGAGAAACGAAATAATTTTCGGAATTTGGATTCAACACGAACCAAATAAAAAATCGAAAAAGTAATTTAACAAAAGCCCCGCATTCGCGGGGCTTATTTTGTTGTCGGTTATTAATCGGAGGTTATTCATTATTTAACTACTCTTCCACTGTCACCTCAACTCCTTTTTTCTCTGCTACTTCGGTTGTCTTCTTTTCTATAGCCTTAAGTAATTTTTTATCTGCTTTTAATTTTTCTCTAATATTATCAAAACCAACTCCAAGTTTCTCATTTTCAAAACTGTAACTTGCTCCATTCTTTTTCACCACGTCATATTTTACTGCGGTGGTTAATACGTCTGCTTCATACGAAATTCCCTCGCCGTACATAATATCAAACTCTGCAATACGAAATGGTGGAGCAACTTTATTTTTTACCACTTTTGCCTTTGTTCTGTTTCCCACGACCGCATCCCCTTTCTTCACTTGTGCAATCCTTCGAATGTCAATTCGAACGGAAGCATAAAATTTTAGTGCCATTCCTCCCGGAGTTGTTTCGGGGTTTCCGAATACTAATCCAATTTTCATTCGTGTTTGGTTAATGAAAATAATAATGGTGTTCGATTTTGCTGCAATTGCGGTGAGTTTTCGGAGCGCTTGAGACATAAGCCGTGCCTGAAGCCCCATGTGTGAGTCCCCCATTTCTCCTTCAATTTCTGCGCGTGGAGTGAGTGCGGCGACTGAATCAATTACTACTACATCAATAATGTTTGATCGAACCAAACTTTCTAAAATATTTAGCGCTTCTTCTCCGTTATCCGGTTGTGAAATGATGAGTTCTTTAATTTTTACTCCAATTTTTGAAGCATATTGGGGATCAAGTGCGTGTTCTGCGTCTATATATGCGGCTCGCCCCCCACTCTTTTGTATTTCAGCAACCACATGAAGCGCGAGTGTCGTTTTTCCAGAACTTTCTGGTCCAAATATTTCTATTATTCTTCCCTTTGGAAATCCACCAACTCCAAGTGCGAGATCAAGCGAAAATGATCCGGTTGAAACTGACTCAACTTTTCTCATTGTGCCACGCTCTCCGAGTGTCATTATCGCGCCCTCTCCAAAACGAGACTGCAATGCCTCCATTAATGACTCCAAATCTTTTACTCCTTCTTCTTTTTGCTTTTTTGCTGACATAATTTATTATTCGTTGATTATTGGTTCCGTAGACGATTCGTTTGTTGTTTTCTTCTTTTCAGTTTTTGTTGTTTCATAAAAAATTTGTTTTGTTTCTTGCAGCTCTTTTCCTAGGAGGCCTTTTACGGTGAAGTGAAATGTATTAAATTCTGGGACTAGCTCAAATGTTTTTTCAAAATTTCCCTTTTCATTTGCAAGAATTTGTTCATCATTGATAAATAACTCGTCTGATGGATTTATTGTACCACGGATAGAAAGGGTTGAGGTCGCTACTCGCATTCCGTCTTGTACATCAAAAAGCTTAAGCTCGGGTTTTCCGAGAAGTGCGGGGATTCTAAACAAGAGAAATATAAAAAAAATAATTCCAATGATTCCTCCGATGACAACTTTCATATTTATTGATTTAACAAGAAATTGATTTTTAGGAAGTATGTTTTTTTCTCCCAATTGCGCAACCATTTGTGTGTGATGATATTTTATTATTTCCCACAATTCATTTCCATCAATAGATAAAACTTCTCCAATTTTTAATGCATATCCGCGTACATATGGTGCAGATGGGAGTTTATCAAAATGTTCTTCCAAAAGAAGCCCAATAAATCTATCAGATATTCCAGTTACCTGAGAGAGTTTTTCTACTGATATATTTTTTAGTCGCATTGCGTCAGTGAGTAATGCGGATATAGATTTTATTGCAATATCTTCCATGGAAGCGCTTGTATTTTGTCCTTTCTTTATATCACTCATTTTTTATTTTGAACAGTTTAACAAGGGCTAACCTACTTAATTTTAAAATGAATCCGTTGGTGGTTTGTCGGTATCAATCAGTATTTCTCGTGGTTTTGCTCCGTCTCCCGGTCCCACAATCCCACGTTCTTCCATAATGTCGAGGAGTCGCGCAGCGCGTGCGTATCCCACCTTTAATCTTCTTTGTAGTAATGACGCTGATGCTTTTCCTGCAGATCTGACCACCTCTATCGCTTCTTCAAGGAGTTCATCATCGTTACCATTATCAGATCCAAAACTTTCAAATATGTGTGTCGCCTCGGGTTCTGCGGAATTTTCAATTGAGGCACCAGTTACTGATACGTCATTATTTTCAATGATGAATCGAATAACTTTCTTTATTTCCTCTTCACTAATAAACGCTCCCTGCAAACGTTTCGGTTTTTGAGAATCAGAAGATTGATAAAGAAGATCTCCGTGTCCCAAAAGTTTTTCTGCGCCTGCAGTATCAAGAATGGTGCGTGAATCAATCTGGCTTGCCACTTGAAGTGCTATGCGTGTGGTGATATTTGCTTTAATGAGTCCGGTGATAACTTCAACCGACGGACGTTGCGTCGAAACGACCATGTGTATTCCCGTTGCACGCGCCATTTGTGCAAGACGAATAATTGATCCCTCAACTTCTCGTCCGTATGTTTGCATAAGATCTGCGAGTTCATCAATGACTACAAGAATATAATACATTGGTTCCGCGGCGCTTTTATTGTAACTTTTAATATCGCGAGATCCCGCCTCAAGAAGAGTTTGATATCGCTGATCCATTTCTTGAATTACCCAACGAAGTGCTCCAATCGCCTTTTTATTTTCAGTAACAACGGGAGCGATAAGATGAGGAAGATTATTATATATTGAAAGTTCAACGCGTTTTGGATCAATAAGAATCAATTTCAACATATCAGGAGAATTCCTATACAGTAATGAAATAAGAAGTGAATGAATAGCAATTGATTTTCCTGAACCCGTTGCGCCAGCAACAAGCATGTGTGGCATTTTGGCAATGCTTGGAAACATTGGTTCTCCATTAACATTTCTTCCAAGTGCAAAAGAAAGACCGTCAGATTTCTGAAATTCAGGATAAAGAAGCAAGCTTCCCAATCGAACAATAGCCGCCGATTTATTTGGAACCTCAATCCCAACGAGTGATTTTCCTGGAATTGGTGCCTCAATACGAATTGGATGTGCGGCAAGCGCAAGCGCAAGGTCTTGATTTAATGTAGTGATTTTTGTAATTTTTACGCCTTCCGCCGGTTTCAGTGTGTAACGAGTGACCGTTGGTCCCACATTAATTTCCCCCATCTCTACAGGAATGCCAAAACTTTCAAGTGTACGTTTGATTATATTTGCATTTGCTCGCAGATCACCAATTGTTGGTTTTTCAACGGTTGAAGTGAGAAGATCAAGTGGTGGTGGAGTATAATTTTTTATTACTCTCTGTGCGCTTGATTTTGGAACCGCAAATGCAGCACCTTCGGCATCTTTCATCGCCTCCTCTTCTCTTTGTTTTTTTTCTAATCGTTCTGGCTTTTTTATCTCATCTTTTATTGGCTCTTCGCGAAGAAGTTCAAGTGGAGTTTTTATTTCGAGTTGTTTTTCAACCTCATCAGATTCTTCTTCGTCTTTAGTAAACCAAGAAAAAGTATGAAGTGGTCGATTGAGCGTAATGAGAAAAGAAATGATTATTCCAAGAAGTGTAATAATAATTGCTGCAATAATCCCGAATGGCTGTTCAAGCATTCCAATGCCATTTCCAACCCATCCCCCACTTTGACTTGCAACAAGATCCATAAACCCTAAACAAGAAAGAACAAATGCAATTCCTCCGATGAGTGGAAGTCCAAAAAATTGTTTATCATCGGGAGAAAGGAAAGCAATTCCGAGAATTATTGAAACGAACGGAAGAAGAAAATATCCCCATCCAAATAATTTGAAAAATGATGAGTAAAAAAATTCACCGACTGGCCCCGCTTGATTCGCAGATGCTAAAAGAAGAATAAGTGCTAAACCAAAAAAAATAATGACAAAAACATATCGTTTTACATCGGGATGTAAATCAATTTTCGAATTACGGGATGTTTCTTTTTGTTTTTTTATTTGAGAGATTGGTTCGGTGACTTTTGATTTAAATTTCTTCTTTTGTTTCTTTTGTGCCATCCTGTTAGAGAGTTTTATATTTTTGTTTTCGACGACCAACACCCGTCTAGTACAATTACATTGTATCTCATTTGAAGCTTCTAAAAATCTCAAACGGGACAGGTCTTGTTCTATTCATTAAAGAGCAATAAACTAAAAAAATCAAAAGAGTATAATTTTTTATCTATGCACACACTTATAATTTCCGATATTCATCTTGGTTCGAGTGTAAGTCGAACTAAAGAACTTTTAAAGCTTCTTAATACCGAAACATATAAAACCCTCATTTTAAACGGTGATATTTTTGACGATCTTGATTTCACACGTCTCGACCATGACGCGTGGCAGGTGCTTTCTAAAATTCGAGATCTTTCAAGTCCGAAACATGGAATTGATGTTGTTTGGATTACTGGGAATCATGATGGAGGCGCAAATATATTGTCACGACTAATTGGAACGCCAGTAAAAGATGAGTATTTATTTGAATGGAATGGCAAAAGATGCTTGGCAATTCACGGGCATCAATTTGACCAATTTATTACCCATAACCCAATTTTGAGCTCTATTGCTTCGCAGACATATCTTTTTATTCAACGACTTGATACCGAGAGACAGTTTATAAGTCGATATTTGAAGCGAATAAGTAAATCGTGGCTTAGGGTTTCAGAACGAGTAGCACAAGGGGCAGTAAGGCGTGGGAAACTTATGGGTGCCGATATAGTTTTTTGTGGTCATACGCACAAGGCAATGGAAAAAGAAATACAAGGAATTCAATATTATAATTCTGGTTGTTGGACGGATATTCCATCAACATATATATTGATAGGAGATTCTGAAATTATTCTCAAAGAGGTCTAGAACACTTATTTAATAGTTATCATAAGCTGGTAGTCAAGCTAGGCCTACATAATTTTAATATGTCGCACAATATTGTTTATCAACAAACATTTTTTTATTGATGCAGAAGGATTCTGGAGCAAATTTGAGGAAATATAGTTATAAAATTAGAAAAACCAGGAAAACTTGAAAAACCAGGAAAACCTGCCTACTTTTTTGACAAGCTGATAGTCAAGCTAGGCCTACATCGTCAAAAAATTGTTTATCAACAAACATTATAAATTGTTTATCAACAAACATTTTAAATAAAAAATCCCGCCAATATCTGGCGGGGTTTGAAATTTAGGAGAATTTAGCGATTGAAGCAATGAGATATTTGATAACCTCGGGAAGATAGAGAGAATCGTCAATCCTCAATTTCGATTCAGCATCAATTGAAAGTCTATCTAATCCAGAGCCCGACCTAATAAGATACTCAGTTAGCCGATCAATTCCATTTCCTATAAACAGATCCAACTTATCTTCTGTAGTTTTTAATTGATATAATTCACCAATAAGAGCAGAAGAACAAAGACCTCCTGCGATTCCGATTGAAAGATTTGGAAGATATATATGTAGGTCCGCGACGATTTTAATAAGTTCGTCATTGATGTCGATGAGTTTTCCCGCACCACCGCTCATATCAAATAAAACATGATTGATGCATTTAGAATATTCCTCAAGGCGGGCATATAAAGAGCGTGGTGAATTGCCAACTTCATAAAATGCATCTTTTCCAATTTGAAGTATAACTTCAATATTTGGAAATTGATTTCGAAAACGAATGATGTGTTCGGGATCCGGCCATGCAAGGTTTAGTTGAATTGCATGAATATTTTTGAAGATCTCCACGATTTTAGATAATTGTCCTGAAAGTATTCTCCAATCATCAGAGTTGTAGTGGACTGTATTAATAAAAAAATCATCGTTAAGAAAAATGGATGCTGCATCTTCAATAAGTGGATATCGTGATGGATTTGAGGGAAGAAATCCCATTAATGTATTTTTGTTTACAAGAACTCCAATCATGATCTTTTTGTTCAGTGAATTTATTTTTTCTCGAATGGTTGTTTCGCCAACTTTTCGTGAAAGTAATTCATTGAGGGCAATCATCTCTGATTGCGACATGAATCCGGTAACGCCGAAATATGAACGTGTCATAAAGTTCCTTTTTATATTGTGAAAGAATAAACTAATATAAATATATTATTTATATTTTGTCAAGTTCTATTGTGTATACTATATATATGGAGACCGCGAGAAAAAAAGTGGGAAATGATGGAGAGTATTTTGCGCAGAATTTTTTAAAACAAAAAAAATGGAAGATTTTGGATACAAATGTGAAACTTCCATGGAACGATGAAATTGATATTATTGCACGAGATACAAATGGAACACTTGTTTTTGTTGAAGTAAAAACAGTGAGCGGAAATTATTTAAACGCGGAAGAACAAATGACGCGTGCAAAAATAAAAAAATGTATGCGTGCGGGAGAGTGGTATGCGAATCATTTTCCAAAATTAGTTAATGAGCGTGTTGGGTGGCGCATTGATTGTGTGGCACTTAAAAAGATAGGGGAAACATATTCAGTGAATCACTATGAACAAATTATTGTGTAGATCGCGTTATCTTAAAAAATAATCCAACGGCACACGTTTTTGACTTTATTTATCAGGAAAATGGCTATAGAATTGAATTATTATGGAAATGAAGCTTGAGGGAGCATACGACCCAAAATTATTTGAATCACGTATATATGAAGAGTGGACGGATTCAGGATATTTTAATCCCGACAATCTTCCGGGGTTGCGGAAGGAAAATTATATTGTGTACATGCCACTTCCAAACGTAACGGGTTCACTTCATATGGGGCATACGCTTGATAACACATTTCAAGATATTGTTATTCGATATCATCGAATGAGGGGATATAAAACACTCTGGTTGCCGGGGACTGATCACGCAGGAATTGCAACACAATATGTTGTTGAAAAGCAATTAAAAAAAGAGGGGATAAATCGTTTTGAATTAGGAAGAGAAAAATTTATTGAACGAGTTTGGGAATGGAAAAAAGAATATGGGGGAATTATTCTCTCGCAGCTTCAGAAACTTGGATGTTCAGCGGATTGGTCGCGTACGCGATTTACAATGGATCCCGAATATGCGAGCGACGTGCAAAATATTTTTATTGAATATTACAAAAAGGGATTGTTATATCGAGGATTTCGTACGGTCAATTGGTGCACCCGTTGTGGAACGAGTTTATCCGAACTTGAACTTGAACACAAAGAAGAGGAAACAAAATTGTGGTACATCAAATATAGCGACGAAATAGTGGTAGCAACAACGCGTCCAGAGACAATGTTGGGAGATACGGCAATTGCTGTGAATCCAAATGATGAGCGATTCAGGCGACTTGTCGGAAAAACAGTTGTTGTTCCAATTGTGAATCGAGAGATTCCGATTGTTGCGGACGTGATGATTGATATGAATTTTGGAACCGGTGCGGTGAAAGTTACTCCTGCGCATGACAGTGTTGATTTTGAAATAGGGGAGAGGCACAAACTTCCAATGATTCAAGTTATTGATGCTTACGGAAAAATGACAAAAGAAGCGGGGAGTAAACATGAAGGAAAAAAAGCGAGAGATGTGCGCGAAGAGATAGTAAAAGAATTGGAAGAGTTAAAGTTGATCACAAGAATCGAACCATACACACATAACGTTGCAATATGTTATCGGTGCAATACTACTATTGAACCAATCCCATCTGCACAATGGTTTTTGAAAATGAAATCACTTGCAAGCAACGCGATGGAGGCAGTGAGATCAAAAGCAGTAATAATTCATCCAGAACGTTTTGAAAAACCATATTTTGATTGGCTTTCAAATATTCGTGACTGGACCGTCTCACGTCAGATTTGGTGGGGTCATCGACTTCCTGTTTATTTTTGTGAAACAGAAAAACAAAAGTTGGCGGGGAATCAACAACAAGAACAATTCGTCGTTGCAAAAGAAAAGCCAAAAGAATGCCCATTTTGTAAAAAATGTGAGATGGAACAATCCCCTGATGTGCTTGATACGTGGTTTTCTTCGGCACTTTGGCCGTTTGCAGGAATGAGTGAAAGTGACAAGAAAAATTATTATCCGGGAAATACTTTAATTACCGCTCGTGATATTTTAAATCTTTGGGTTGCTCGTATGATTTACTCAGGATTAGAGTTTAAAGAAGAGGTTCCATTTAAAGACGTATTAATTCATGGAACCATAATGACAAAAGATGGAAAACGAATGTCAAAAAGTTTGGGTACAGGAATCGATCCACTTAAATATATTGAGCAATATGGCGCAGACGTTACCCGTTTTGCGGTTGTCTGGCAGGCTACAGGACAAGATATTCGATGGGACGAAACCGCAGTTGTCGGGGGAAAAAAGTTTCTTAACAAATTATGGAATGCAGCTAAATATGTCGCAAGCAACCGGCAACTAGCAACTAGCAACCAGCAAAGTGAAGAAAAAATTCCGAAGGGAAACACAGAAGTCGACAAAAAAATTATTGATGAAATAAATAAACTTAAAAAAAGTGTTACGGAGGACATTGAGAAATTTGAATTTTCAAAAGCACTTCACGATATGTATGAGTTTTTTTGGCACTCATTTTGCGATGAATATATTGAGGTGGCAAAATTGCAGATACAAGACGAAAAACAAAAAGAAGAAACACAAAAGATACTTATGTATATTCTCAGTGAATCGCTTATTATGCTTCATCCATTTATCCCATTTATCACCGAAGTATTATGGAGAGAGGGGGTCAAGAGTAAAACTCCACTTATTATTGAACAGTGGTCTCATTAGAAGTAGTTTTACAAGGAAGGACGTATCTTTGGCGATATATCAAAGAAAAGAAACACTAAGTTATAAATCAAAATAAAATGTCGCAACCAAGTATTTATTATTTCTAACAAGATGGTAGTTTTATCAATTATTGGATATATGTTGTTGGCGCTTTCTCCTACAATCGTGTGGCTTTTCTTCTTTTTACATGAAGACAAAAAACCAGCACCTGCGCGCCTCGTAATAAAAACGTTTCTGTTTGGGGCTCTCATGAGTATTCCCGTTTTGATATTACAGGCGATATCAGAGGGACTATTTGCTTCACATATTTCAAACTTTTTTGTAATGGCAGTATTACTTGCGACATTTGAAGAGATCTTTAAATTTTTTGGGGCATATTTTTCAATTCATAAAGCACGTGAGTTTGAAGAGCCAGTAGATGCAATGATTTATATGGTGATAGCAGGACTTGGATTTGCCACAATAGAAAATTTTTTTGTAATTGCTTCAGTGGTGTTCCAGTATAAATATATTTTTGCTCTTAGCGCTGTTGGATCGGCATTAATTTTAAGATTTATCGGAGCGACATTATTACATACACTTGCTTCCGCAATTATTGGATATTTTTGGGCAAAAGGATTGAAAAGAGGAGAGGTAAAATTTTTTGTGATTTTTGGAATTATCGTTGGAACGGCTGTTCATGGAGTGTTTAATTTTCTCGTATTCGAATTTCAGGAAATAAATCTGCTTATTCCAACATTATTTCTGATTGCAGTTTCCTTCTTTGTGTTCAGAGATTTTGAAGAACTTAAATAAAAAATTTGATATACTGTATATATGAGAGAGAATTTTGACGAAAAAGAAGAACAAAAAGAACCCGAAGATATTTTTGTTGAACTTGCAAAAGTAAAATCATCACCAGCAAAAATAATAGTTGAAGACGATCCAATGTCTTTGGCTATGAGCGATCAAGCAGATGAAATTGAGGGGCAGCTTACTGTTGATGTGTACCAAGATAATGACGACATTGTGGTGCAATCAACGGTTGCGGGAGTTTCTCCTGATGATCTTGATATTCACATAACTCCGGAATCAGTAACAGTAAAGGGATCTCGTGAAAAATCACAAAAAATTGAAGATAAGGATTATTTTTATCAAGAGTGTTTTTGGGGGAGGTTTTCTCGCTCGGTTATATTGCCCGTTGAGGTAGACCCAGAAAAATCTACCGCAATAGTAAAAAATGGAGTGCTTACTGTGCGGATGCCTCGACTCAATCGCCAAAAAGGAAAAAAAGTAAAGGTAAAAGTAGATTAAAATAATCCCCGCATGAAGGTGCGGGGTTAGTTGTTATTTTGACGTGCGATTATTAAGGATGATTTGCGGAACTGAAATAAATTCAAGTTCAGTATCCAGAAGAGCGAGAATTGTTTCCGCGTCTTCAAGTAATAAATTCCCATTATCTTGTTTATTCCAACCAATGAGCGGTTCAATAAGCGCAAACGCGTGTTCAACATTTTTCTGTATTGGATTTTTTATGACGATATATTCGCAGAGTTCTCGGATCTGTTTTTCTGGTGCATCATCATCACTAATAGTAAGTTCAAGATCAATATGAATAAGCATAACTATTCCTTTTTAATGTTGTGTGAATACTAATCTAATTATCATTAATTCGTCAATTTCTGTTTAATACTTACTACAAAATACGATATACTATTCATATGGAACACCTATTTGTATATGGAACATTTATCAATTCAGAATTATTGAAGTCCATTATTGGGCGGGTTGCTATGGCATGTCCTGATAAATTATCTGGGTATCAATACAAAGATGAAGCTTTTGTTTTTGGAGAAGAAATATATCCGGGAATAGAAGAGTGTGGGGAGTTGTCGGTTGATGGAATTGTGTACGATGTTTATCCAGAAGAGTTGACGCTTGTTGATCAATATGAAGGGGGAAGATATAACCGAAAACGGGTGCAGCTTGAAAGTGGTATCAATGCGTTTGTCTACATTCCTATTTCAATTAATTAAAAAATCCCTCCGTCATGCGAAGGGATTTTAATTTCTATTCGGTTATATTTTTTCCTCTGACTCCGTTTCCGCTGTCCCGTGTTCTTGTACAGCCTCAGGATTTGATTCGGCACGAATATCTATTTTCCATCCCGTGAGTCGTACTGCAAGGCGAACATTTTGCCCCCCTTTTCCGATTGCAAGTGATAACTGATCATCAGAGACAAGAATTTTTGCCTCGTGATATTCATTTATTTCTACACGAGTTGCTTTTGCGGGCGAGATTGCATGCGCAAGGAATTCTTCTGGTTTTTCTGACCACTCAATAATATCAATTTTCTCATTTCCGAGTTCATTGGTAACTGCCATAACGCGGGTACCTCGTTGTCCCACTGCTGATCCAACTGGATCAACACCTTCTTCCTTTGAATGCACTGCGATTTTTGTTCTACTTCCCGCTTCTCGCGCAACGCCTTTTATTTCCACTGTCCCATCGGAAATTTCTGGAACTTCAAGCTCAAATAATTTTTGAACGAACTTTGGATGTGAACGCGAAAGCATAATTCCAGGGTGTCGTGGATCATCTTGTACTGCAAGCACATAAAAACGCATTCGTTCTCCTGCTCTATAGTGCTCTCCAGGGATACTCTCATTTCTAAACATCACCCCAATTGCACGACCGAGATCAATAAATACATTTCCTCTGTCAAATCGTTGAATAATACCGCTTACAATTTCTCCTGCCTTGTCAGCATATTCTTCATGTACTGATGCACGTTCTGCGTCTCTTAAACCTTGTAGTACTACCTGTTTTGCGGTTTGCGCTGCGATACGTCCAAAATCTGAATGTGATTCAAGGGGAAACTCAAGTTCTTCGCCAACGATTGCATCTGGTTTTATCATTTTTGCTTCTTCAAGAAAAATATGTCTGTCAGGATTGTAGCGTGGAAGAAGCCCCTCTTCTTCAACCTGCTCTTCTTCTCGACGTGGCGCATGGAATTCATGTTTCTTTTCCTCTTTTTCTTCTTCGGGAACCTCTTCAACGATTCTCACTTCGTTTGGATCCACCACCGTTTTTACTTGTACAAATTTAATATCACCTGTTTTCATATCAAATTGAGCCCGAACTACTTCGGTTCTCTTTCGATATTCTTTTTTGTATGCAGCTGCAATTGCAGTTTCAATTGCGAGAAGTACGCGTTCTGGTTGTAGCCCCTTTTCTTTCGCTATCTGTTCAACCGCTGCCCCTAACTCTTTTAGGTTCATCATATTTAATTGTTTTTGTTAGGCCTTTTTAAAAAATGGTCCGTCCTTCGGGGGACGGTCTCATCAACCTAACAAGAAAAGTATACCATATTTGGAAAATAACTCAAGTTTGATTATTTTTTATAATGTTATATTTCCGTTTGCACGAATTGCACGATTTTTCTTTTCAAGGAAATTAATATATGCCGCAACCGCAATCATTGTTGCGTTGTCGGTGTTGTATTGAATGGATGGCGCAAAAAATTGTATGTTTAATTCTTTACATCGTTCTTCGAGTGCGGATCGAAGTGCCTTGCTTGCTGCGACGCCACCAGAAAGTAAAAGTGAGTGTGCATTATATCCTTTTATTGCTCGTGTTGCTTTGTGTCTCAATACATCAATTGCTGCTTCTTGGAAACTTGCTGCAACGTCATTGATGTTTGCTGTTTTGTGATCTCGCATATAATAGAGTGCTGAGGTTTTGAGTCCTGAAAAACTAAACTCATAATTCTTGTCGTGCATCATAGGACGAGGAAAATCTATTGCTTTTTTGTTTCCCTTTTTTGCACAACGCTCAATTTCTGGCCCTCCTGGATAGGGGAGACCTAACAATCTGGCAACTTTATCAAATGCTTCTCCAACCGCGTCGTCTCGGGTTTCTCCAAGCTTTTTTCTTTTGGTAAGAGAATCCATTTGGATGATCATTGTATGTCCGCCACTTACCACAAGTGCGATAGCAGGAAATAAATCTTTTAGTTTTGAAATTTGAAATTTGAAATTTGATTTTACAGTTTTTTGCGAAAGCAAAAAACTGTAAAGGTGTCCCTCCATGTGATTTACTCCAATGAGTTTTGACTTTGGAAAATATTTTTTATGAATTTCTTTTGCAAATCCGATTCCAGTCCAAAGCGCTGGCTCAAGTCCTGGGCCAACAGTTACTGCGACAATATCAATTTTTTTCTTTCCCATTTTTTCTTTTATTTGTTCAAAAAGAATTGGGAGGCTTATCAAATGTTCTCGTTTTGCGAGGTTGGGAACTACGCCACCGAATGGACGATGAATAGCAATTTGGGATGCAACAAGATTTTCCAAAACAGAAAACGTTGGGCGTGGAAGTCCACCACTTGCCTCAATAAGTGAAAATGCTGTTTCGTCACACGATGTCTCAATTGCCAGTATTCGCATCTTTTGCATTATATTGTTTATTGAAAAAAAAGAGAACCCAGAGTAGTATGGGCGAATACGTATGAATCGGTTTTTGGAGATGTTGATGGGAATACTTTCGTGGGGAACCCTTTTGGGGCTCCTTTTTCTTTCATGGAAAGTACCATCTGCCGTTGCAATTTTTATAGTGCTCTACGATCTTTTTTGGTTCTTAAAAACGGTATATTTGTTTTTCCATTTGCGATATTCATTTTCAAAAATGAAGAAGAATATCGAAACAAATTGGTTAGAAGTTTTAAATAACGGATCTTATAAATGGGAACACCTTTATCATTTGGTTGTGCTCCCGATGTATAAGGAGCCGTATGACGTAGTAAGCGAAAGCATTCAGGCGCTTTCGAAAATAAATTATCCAAAAGAAAAGTTGCTTATTCTTTTGGCGACCGAAGAGCGAGGAGGGGAAGAGGTAAGAGATACAACAACTCGTATTAGGGAAGAGTTCGGAAACTTGTTTGGGGGATTTCTTGTTACTATTCACCCAAAAAATCTTCCTGGTGAGATACCCGGGAAGGGTTCAAATGATACATATGCGGTTAAGCAGGCAATTCTAGAAATGATTGAGCCATCGGGTATTAGAATTGATGACATAATTGTTTCGGTATTTGATGTTGATACGCGTCCTGGACAGGAATATTTTGGGATACTTACTCATACATATTGCACAACACAATATCCAAATCGTTCAAGTTATCAACCAATTCCAGTGTTTACGAATAATATTTATAAAGTTCCTATTGTTGCGCGACTTATTGGATTTAGTTCAACATTTTGGCAGCTTATGCAGCAGGCACGCCCCGAACAACTCGTAACGTTTTCTTCGCATAGTATGCCACTTAAAGCACTGCAGGAGTTAGGATTTTGGAATACCGATATTGTTTCCGAGGACTCACGGATCTTTTTTCAATGCCTTAATCATTTTGAAGGAGATTGGCGTGCGGTTCCGTTATTATATCCAGTATATATGGATCTTGTTGGGGGAGACACAACATTTTCATCGCTTAAAAATTTATACAAACAGCAGAGGCGGTGGGCATGGGGGATTGAAAATATTCCGTATGTATTGAAAAATTTTTGGAAAAATAAAAAACTTTCACTTAAAAATAAATTATTTTGGACATTCAATTTATTTGATGGATTTCATTCATGGGCGACAAGCTCTCTCATTATTTTCTTTTTTGGTTTCCTGCCTAATGTGTTTGGTGGCGTGCTATTTCACGAAACAGTAACGTCATATAATCTACCGAAGATTACTGGTTTTATTATCAACCTTAGTATGTTTGGTATTATTACCTCAGCATTTTTAAGCGTACGGTTGCTTCCAGTGAAAGATGGCATACGCCATAAGTGGTACGAAGTTATTTTTTATTTGTTGCAATGGATGCTTATTCCGATCACTTTTATCTTTTTCAGTGCAATTCCCGCACTTGAAGCACAAACACGCATGATGCTTGGGGGAAAGTTCAAACTTGGATTTTGGGTTACGCCAAAGGTTGGACTAGAAAGGAACGATTTATAGAAACTTCTCTTTATCACCCCTGAAGTCAAAATCCGTTTTTTTGAATGGAAGAGGTGACCGCATCTTTTCCCATTCTTCAAATTGTTTTCGCATTGCTTTTCTTGTTTTTATATAGTGTGTATGACGAACGGCGAATTTTGGATCCCATACTACCTCATATCCTTTTTCAAAAAAATATTGTGCCCATTCTCCATCTTCCCCTCCTGCGCCATATGCTTCATTAAAATGACGTAGGTTCCAAAGATCCTTTCGAATAATTGCGTTCGTCATTCCAAGAACGCCCACCCCCCCCTTTCGCACCCTCCTTGGTCCGATAAAGAAACGAAATTTCCATCGTAACCATCCATTAGACCACGTGATTTTTTCTAGTAGTGGCGAATCATTATAAAAAAATGTTGGACCATATACACCGCATACACTTTTATCGCTAAAGTGTTTTAATCCGTCGGAAAGCCAAGTTTTTGTTGGAGGAAATGAATGTGCGGAGAGAAAGGTAATATATTCTCCTTTTGCAATTGATGCGCCGAGATTTGCTGCTTTCGGATAGGAAAATTCTCTATTTGTTATCGTTATGAGTTTTACATTATATTGTTCGCATAATTCTTTTGTGTTGTCAGTTGATTCGTTATCAACAATTATCATTTCAAAATCCTTTTCGGTTTGTTCTTTTAATATTGAAAAAAGAATACGAAGATTCTTCGCTTCATTTTTTGTTCGTATAACAATTGATGTATTCATATACTATTTGATTTATACTACCATTATTAATACGTAATGAAAGATTTTGTGACAAACGCATATACGCTCCGAGTGACACCATCACGAGACTTTGATAAAACTGCTCATCTTTTTACCGAGGAATTTGGACGAATTGAGGCGCGAGTAGTAAGCGGGCGGAAACCGCTTTCAAAATTTTCTCCTCATCTTGAACCATTACAAAAAGTTACTGTGCGCCTCGCAAAACGGAATGGATTTACTATTACTGACGTGCTTACTTATACTAATTGTTCTCTGGTGCGAAAAGAGAAAGAATTGTGGAGTTCGGGGATGAGATCTCTCTCACTTATTTATACACTCGCGCCTCGAGAAGTCCGAGATGATGAATTGTGGGGTATACTTGAAGAGATGTCACGTACAGGAAATATTTCTCCACGAGAAACGCTTGCTCGATTAGGATATGATATTCATCACGCAAATTGTGATATATGTTTTGCTCCATTTGTTGCTGGATTCGATATCAAAATGCAGTCGTTTATATGTATTGAGTGTGGAGAAAGGACTCCAGAATCCCATATTGTAGTTTTATAAAATTAAAATTTTTTTAATCTTTTCATTTTTGATGTTTGAGCTTTGATTTTTGCGCTATAATTGACGTATATGGCACTTGAGCAATTAGAAAAAGAACTTGCTGAGTCGGCAAAAAAAAGTGGAAGCCACAAAGGGCACTCAATAACGAAATGGATACTCATTTTTTTTATTGTTTGTTTTTGTGTTGTGATTATTGGGGGTGGATTTCTTATCTGGTCATTATTATTTAAAGAATCAAATTTTGTTGGAATAACGTTGCAGGCAGAAAAGACGATTATGCGTGGGATTCCTTTTTCTATTACTGCGATAGTCTCGAATGATCAAGATATTGCGATTTCAGAGTCAAAACTTTCATTGATGCTTCCTGATGGAGTGCGTGAGGCAAATACAGGTGGCTCGCTTATTACTGAGCCGATTGGAATAATTCAAGGGGGAACATCAGTCAAAAAAACATTTTCTTTGGTATCAACAAATGTGAAGGGGGATACACGGGAAATCGAAGCTCGTATTTCATACATCGGAGCGGGTAATAATCGATTTGAACCAAATGGAACTAAATATACAATTGAAACAAATAATGAGCCATTGAGTGTTGCGGTGGTACTACCGGACGTAATTGTTAGGGGTTCTCCATTTTCATTTGAAATACAATATGCAAATCCAACATCTGTTGATGCCCACGATATTTGGCTCGTTGCAGAATATCCAAGCACTTTTCATTTTGATCGTGCCTCGCAAGATCCTGATTTACTTACTAACCGTTGGCGAATACCAAATCTTCAAAAAGAAACCGTAGGAAGCATTGAGATAACAGGGACCTATGAAGGAGAGGATTCCTCTCCACTCACTATTCCCGCATCACTTGTCCTCTCTTTAGGGGATAGAGATTATGTTATTGCATCATCAAAATCATCAAAAGAACCACAAGCATCACCAGTAACATTACGTATATTAGTAAATGGAGTACAAAATTATGTTGCAAAGGTAGGAGATACGCTTTCTTATTCTATTCAATATGAAAATCGTGCAGGAATTGCTCTTAGAGATACAGTGGTTTCACTCTCTTTTTCTGGAGCAATGGTAAATGCCTCAACGCTTTCAGGAAGCGGAACGGTGAATAAACGTGATCGAGGTATTGAATGGAATGCGGAGAATACACCAGTTCTTGCATTACTTAGTGCGGGCGCGACTGGAGAGTTTTCTGCAACGGTGAAATTAAATGATGTGTTTCCAATAAAAAAAGCGAGCGATAAAAACTTTTCTGTAGTTGTTCGTGCAAAACTTGAGTCGCCGTCTGTACCTCCATATATGAATACATTAAAAACATCTGTGTCAGCGAATATGGAAACAAAAGTTGGTGGGTCACTCGATGTTGCGTCCGAGCTTCGATATAGAGATCCAGATTCGGGGATTGCAAATAGCGGTCCATTTCCTCCGAAAGTAGGACAGGCGACTGAATACACTGTTCACTGGATTTTGGAAACTGGGGCAACAGATATAAAAGATGTTGAAATTGCAGGTGAATTGGAAGACGGAGTTCAGTTTTCTGGGATTTCAAAATCAAGTATTGAGACAAAACCAGAATATGATTCTGTTTCAAAATCTATGAAATGGAAAATTCCACGCATCACTTCTGGTCATGGAGTTATAAGTGATTTAATTGAGGCAACATTCCAGGTGCGTGCGACACCAACACGAGACCAAATGAAACAATTTATGCCGATTATGAAAGAGACGATCGCAAAAGGCACTGATGAGTTTACTGATGTAGAACTTGTCGCGCGTGATGTTGCGCTTTCAACTTCACTTCCCGACGACTCTACGGTTGGAGCAGGAGGAGGGAGGGTAGTCCAATAATAATTAGATATTTTGCCATCGTGGTTCGGGGGTATTTTTATACTTTATACTTACTTATTTATACTTTATACTATGCCCATGGATCCCGTTAGAAATAGTCCCACAGGGCGGGACGTGGTTTCAACGGTGTATTACAGATAATAAAATAAGATTATGAATCAAAATAAAATGTCGCAATCAAATATAAATTATTTCTAACGGGATGGATATTTTCGAGAAAATTTCATCACTGGCGAAACGACGCGGTTTTATTTATCAAGGATCTGAGATTTATGGAGGGCTTGCAGGAACCTGGGACTACGGGCCACTTGGCGTTGAACTAAAACGAAATATAAAAAATGAATATTGGAAGACTATGGTGCAGATGCGTGATGATGTAGTAGGAATTGATGCGGCAATTATTATGAGTCCAAAAGTGTGGGAAGCATCGGGACATCTGGAATCATTTTCTGATCCACTTGTTGAGTGTAAAAAATGTCATCATCGATTCAGAGCGGATACTATTATTGATGAATCAAAATTAAAAGAAAAAGATTTTTCAATTGCGGATTATAAATGCCCCGATTGTGCTGGAGAGCTTACTGAGCCCAAGACGTTTAATTTGATGGTTGAAACATACCTTGGTGTTGTTGAGGGAGAAAAATTAAAAACATATCTCCGTGGAGAAATTACACAGGGGGTACACGTAAATTTCAAAAATGTAATTTCGTCATCACGGGTAAAGATTCCGTTTGGTATTGCACAGGTGGGGAAGGCATTTAGAAATGAGATTACTCCAGGAGGATTTACCTTTCGTTCGCGTGAGTTTGAGCAAATGGAATTACAGTTTTATGTAAAACCAAATGATGAGGAATCAATGAAATGGTTTGAGTATTGGAAAGAGGAACGCAGAAAATGGTATCTCTCGCTTGGTATGCGTGAGGAAAATCTTCATTTCAAAAAACATGATCAACTCGCACATTATGCGAAGGCTGCGTATGACGTGGAATATAATGTTGAAGGTGATTGGAAAGAGATGGAGGGAATTCATCACAGAGGAACGTGGGATCTTTCGCGGCATGGACAATTTTCAAAACAAGATCTCACCTATTTTGATGAAGAAACAAAAGAGCGATACACTCCAATGGTTATTGAAACCTCTGGTGGTGTTGATCGCGCAACTCTTTTCTTCTTAATGGATGCATACCGCGAGGAACAAATAACAAATAATCAACAACCAACAACAGGAGAAAAAATAGATACGCGAATTGTATTAAAGCTTCATCCAAAACTTGCGCCATTTAAAGCAGCGGTGTTTCCATTGCTTGCAAACAAATCAGAATTAGTAGAAAAAGCACGAGGAATTTATGAAACATTGAAGAAAGATTGGATGATTGCTTGGGATGAACGAGGAAATATCGGAAAGCGATATCGTGCACAAGACGAGGCAGGAACGCCATATTGTTTCACCATTGATTTTGAGACATTAGAAAATGATACGGTAACTGTTCGTGATAGAGACACAATGACACAAGAACGAATAAAAATTTCTGAGATTCACGAGTTTATAAAAAATAAATTACAATAAGCATATTAAAAATTTCCCCCCGCAAGGGGGGATTTTTAAAAAATAAACCAAGGTTCGATTTTTTTTACATTAAGAACTTGTCTGACCATACCAGCTACATTTAAATTCTTTGAAATATAGTCCTTGATTGCTTGTTTGTTTTCTTCTCTTGGCTCTTTTAAGAGAAGATAACTGAGTGCGATCTGTTGATTGAAAACATTAGCACTAGAAAGAATTGAAACAAGTGTGTTTTCCGCAGCAGATGTATCTTCGCCGGATTTTGAAATATAAATTTCTCCAATTTCATTTAGTATCAGGCAAATTGGATAATATGTATCCATTTTTCCATCAATAATAGAAATTAGTTCTGAAAGAGTTAAATTTGTTTGGCGCATATAAATACCTCTTATTTGGTTGTGAATGATAAATAAACTATACAACATATTCAATAAAAACGCAAGTTTTTGCAAAAAACTAGACCCTAATCACTAACCCATATATACTATCTTTATGACGCATGAAATAATTCAGAAAAAACTTTCAAACGGAATTCGTTTACTGGTAGTTTCGCAAAAAGGAAACATGGCGACAACGGTGGCGGTACTTGTTGAGGCTGGATCAAAATATGAAGAAAAAAATTTGAATGGAATCTCTCATTTTTTGGAGCACATGTGCTTTAAGGGAACCACGAAACGACCAAAGCCAATAATTATTGCGCGCGAATTAGAAAAACTTGGTGCAGAATATAATGCGTTTACTGCAGAAGAATATACGGGATATTATGCAAAAGTAAAAAATGAATCATTTGATGAGGCGTTGGATATTATTACTGATATGTATTTAAATCCGGTAATTAATAGCGAAGAGCTTGAGCGGGAGAAGGGAGTAATTATTGAAGAGATAAATATGTATGAGGATATTCCTCCACGAAAAGTTCCTGAGGTGTTTATGCAGACATTATATGGGGACCAACCAGCGGGATGGTCTGTTGCTGGACGAAAGGAGGTTGTTCAGAGGGTAACACGAGAAGATTTTATTTCATATCGGTCACAACATTATGTGCCAAGTGCAACTACTATTGTAATTGCAGGTGGTGCTCACTTCAAGAATATTGAGAAAAAACTTGAAACAATTTTTGGTGGAATGAAGCGAGGGAAAAAAGTTGAGAAAAAATCAGTTATAGAATTACAGGGAAAACCAAGAGAGCTCATCTCATTTAAAGAATCAGATCAAACACATTTTATGATGGGATTTCGCGCATTCGATATGTATGACAAGCGAAGATTTGCGCTTCAGGTGCTTGCTGACATTTTAGGCGGGGGCATGGCATCTCGATTATTTACTCGGGTACGCGAAGAACTCGGGGCGGCGTATTATGTGAGTGCATTTGCGAATTTATTCACTGATCATGGATATATCGCAATGTCCGCGGGGGTAAATCATGAAAAATTACGCGCGGTTATTTCGGCGTCACTTGAAGAGTTTAATCGAATAAAAAAAGAATTAGTGACTAAAGAGGAACTTGAGCGCGCAAAAGAGCACCTTATTGGGAATTTTTACTTGTCTCTTGAAACGTCAGACCAGCTTGGCATGTATTATGGAATGCAGGCATTAATGAAATCAGGAGTTCATTCTCCAGAAATGCTCGCAAAGAAAATTCGTGCAGTGAAAGCAGGTGAGATACAAGCACTTGCTAGAGAATTGTTTGTAAATAAATCATTGAATCTTGCGCTTGTTGGTCCTTATAAAGACATGACATTTAGTGATATACTTAAAATAGGTTAAAGTTCGAAACTATTTAATACAAATTATTTTGTTTTTTACTTTTTGAGTTAATACTACTATGTTGGACACAAAAAAGATCGAGATTGGATGGGGAACAATGTGGCGTATTGCTGCATTTCTTGGAATTATATATTTGCTTATTGTTGCTCGGTCAGCAGTTGCGGTATTTCTCGTGTCGGCTGTTATCTCATTGGGTCTCGACCCATTTGTTTCTTTTCTTGAACGAATGAAAATTCCAAGAATTCTTGGGACGTTCATTGTATTTATTTTTGGAATAATTATTCTTGCGGTTGCAGCATATTTTGTTGTTCCAACTCTTCTAGGGGAATTCCAAAATTTTATTTCGTATTTTGGATCGGTGTCGTATTCATTGTTTGGAATTCAAATTCCATCCATTCCTTTTGAGTCAATAAGTCAGCACTGGCAAGAAGCACTTGGGGTAATTGGTCTTTCTGGCGCATCCATTGGTTCTGCGGTAAGTTCGATTTTCTTTCAAGGGTTTTTAGTTGTTGCGACAATTGTTTCGTCGTTTTACCTCACATTTGACGCAATGGTGCTTGAGCGTGTTATTAAAGCGCTTGTCCCAAACACTCAAGAAAAAAACGCTCTTGCATTGTTTGGTAATTTTAAGAAACGAATACGGCGGTGGTTTTCTACTCAATTATTGCTTTGTCTTGTTATGGGGCTGATAACGGGAGGAGGAATGTGGATGTTGGGAGTTCCCTATGCATTTGTAATTGGAATTTTAGGTGGGATATTTGAACTTGTTCCCATGATTGGTCCTGTTATTGTTGGAGCTGCAGCATTTTTTATTGCGGTTTCCGAATCATTTTCACTTGGAATGTATGCGCTTATTTTCTTTATGATTCTTCAACAACTTGAAAATCATGTTCTTATTCCGTTAGTTATGGGGAGGGCGATGCGAGTTCATCCACTTCTCGTAATTCTCTCAATTCTTGCGGGTGGGCAGATTGCGGGATTTATTGGAATACTTCTCGCAGTTCCTATTGCAGTTCTTATTGAGGAGGTGGTAACCTATGTAGGAGAAAAACGTAAATCTTCGGAGAATTAAACTATTCTTTTAATGCTTCGAAATATTTCGGAGTATTTTTTGAGATTATGAAACAAAAATATTTTTATATAACCACGACCTTGCCGTATGTGAATGCAAAACCACACATGGGCCACGCACTTGAATTTGTTCAGGCCGATGTAATTGCGCGATATCAGAAATTATTAGGAAAGGAAATTTTTTTTAATACGGGGACTGACGAGCACGGACAAAAAATTTATATAAAAGCGAAAGAAGCAGGGATGGATCCACAGGCCTATGCAGATGAGTATGCGGAAAAATTCAAAGTGATTCTTGATAAATTGAACATATCAAAAGATATTCATTTTATCAGAACTACTGATTCACATCATAAAAAAGCAGCACAATATTTTTGGAATCTCTGTAAAGAGAAGGGGGATATTTATAAGAAGACATACAAAGTAAAATATTGTGTTGGGTGCGAACTTGAAAAAACAGATTCAGAACTTCAGGACGGTGTATGTCCTGAACATATAAATCTTACACTTGAGGATCGCGAAGAAGAAAATTATTTCTTCAAATTTTCGAATTATGAAAAGAAGCTCCTCGAGTTTTATGGAAACTATCCAAATTTTGTAATTCCTGATTTTCGGTTTAATGAGATAAAAAGTTTTGTAAAAAGCGGGCTTGCGGATTTTAGTGTTTCGCGACTCAAGTCAAAAATGCCGTGGGGTATTCCAGTACCGGATGATGAGACGCAAGTTATGTATGTGTGGTTTGATGCGCTCATCAACTATATTTCTACGCTTGGTTGGCCGGAACAAAAAGAACAGTTTGATACGTTTTGGGGGACAGAAAATAATCTAAACGCAGTGCAAGTCGCAGGAAAAGATAACTTGCGACAGCAATCGGCAATGTGGCAGGCGATGCTTATGTCCGCAGGCGTTCCGACTTCGAAGCAAATAATTATTCATGGATTTATTGTGAGCGGGGGGCAGAAGATGGCGAAGTCGTTGGGAAATGTAATTGATCCCTATGAGATTGTTGAAAAATTTGGTACTGATGGACTCCGGTTTTGGCTTACCAAAGAGATGAATACATTTGAGGATGGTGATTTTACGCATGAAAAATGTGCAGAAGGTTATACAAGTGGACTCTCTAACGGACTTGGAAACTTGGTGAGCAGGACAATGAAAATGGCGCAAAATGCAGGACTCAACATACAAAAAAATATTTCAATTTATGACGAAACATTTGTAGCGTATCGTGAACTACTTGATGTATATGAAATAAAACGGGGAGCAGAAGAAATTTGGAATCGAATTTCTCTGTGTGATAAAAAAATCCAAGAAACAGAGCCATTTAAACTTATTAAGACGGACGAAAAAAAAGCAAAAGAAATTCTTACTGAATTAGTGAATGAGTTGTGGAATATTGAGTTAATGCTTCGGCCATTTCTCCCTGAAACTGCCGAAAAGATCTATGCAATTCTTAAAAAACCTTCAGAGCCAATTATCCCACTATTTCCGAGAATTATATAAAATAGCCCCCATTACTGGGGGTTTGTTTTTAAATTTATTTTTTCAATAAGTTCGTCAATCTTTTTATAAAAATCAATTTCTGTGCCGTTATTTTCAAGAATAAAATCTGCATTAGTAATTATTTCTCTAATTGATTTTTCCGTTGGTTTATTTGATTGCTCTTGAAATAATTCCCAAGTAAGTTCCGCTTCTCCAGATTTTTGTCCACGTTTTTTAATTCTTTGGAACCGAATTTCTGGATTAGTATCGAGTCCAACAATAAATGAATTGGGGAGTTTCTTGATAGCCATTACATCAGATTGGAATCTAACTCCATTCCAGGCGACGATACATTTTTTTGAAGTGATCATATCTTGTATCATCGCATCACTAATAACTGTTTCGCCTAGATGTTCCCGAAGCCCGAGTGGCAATTTTTGTAAGAGATTTCTCTCTTCTGGATCAAGGTGTAGGAGCGAGAGTATTTTTCCGAGAAGCTCAGAACTAACAAGAACGCCAGCATTTTTGTACGTTTTTAAATTGTGACCTATTGTGTCTTTTCCCGATCCAATTTCTCCAGAAATTCCGAGGTAAATTGTTTTCATATCTTTTCTCTATTTATTTTTTAATGTATGCTGGCATCATACCGTTCAATATTTATGAATGCAAGTGAATTCAAGAAAAAACACATAGATGCGCACGCACATCTACAGTTTAAAGATTTCGATATAGATCGAGATGATGTTATTATACGCGCCCAAAATGAGGGAATTGCAATTATCAATGCGGGGAGTAATGCCGAAGATTCGCAAAATGCGGTATTGCTCGCTGAAAAATATAAAGAAAATGTTTTTGCGTGTATCGGACTTCATCCGGGGAATACATATATTTCGCAGTATGAGGGAAGCAAGGCAGAAGATTTTAATTATGAGTATTATAAAAAACTTTCAAAATCTGATTCGGTTGTTGGAATTGGAGAGTGCGGACTTGATTATTTCAAATTGGAAGGAGAAATTGAAAAAATAAAGAAGACACAAAATGAGATTTTTATTCAACAAATTGAACTGGCCCAAGAAGTCAAAAAACCATTGGTTATTCACTGTCGTGACGCATATCCTGATTTAATAAAGATAGTGAATGAGAATAAGGAAAAATTTTCACAACCTCCTGTTATACATTTTTTTGTAGGGAATATTGATGAAGCACGCCAATTTCTTGATTTAGGATTTTATTTTACATTTGGTGGTGTAATTACATTTCTTCCTAAAAAAAATATGGCGAATATGTACGAGGAGGTGGTTCGTTTTGTCCCATTAGACAGGATTCTTACAGAAACTGATTCTCCAGATGTCGCGCCGGTTCCGTATAGAGGAAAGAGAAATGAATCTTTTTATGTTCTTGAGGTTGAGAAAAAAATCTCAGAAATAAAAAATGTTTCACAAGAAGAAGCTTCTTCTCAAATCATGAAAAATGCACACGCTGTATTTGGAATATAATGAAGATCTTATTTTTGTAAAATAATTGACTTATCTATGTATTTGCGAGTAGATTAGTATCAATCATTAATAATAAAAAAGGAATAAGAAAGTGAAGATACGGGCAGTAATATATGATTTAGATGGGACCTTATTGAATTCTGGAAAAAGGGGATTTGACCGCCTCGGAATGCTTGCAAGACAGAATAATATTGATTTCAGCCAATCTGTTCAAAAGTGTTTAAAAGAATTTTGGGGGCTTCCTCCTACGGAACTTATTTCAACGGGTCTTGGGGTTACAAAGGAAATTGCAGAGAAAATACATAAACAGTGGATAGAGTGGGACAAAAAGGATCCAATTCCATTAGTAGGGGGTGTTGTGGAAATGCTAGAGAAGAATATACAAAAGGGAATCTTTAATTTTGTTTTTACTTCTCGACACACAGAAAGCGCACTAGATATTCTCAAGCGATATAACATTATTAGCTTTTTTGAAGATGCGATTGGTATAGAGGGCGGTGCGTTTGTGCCGATGTCGGAATTTCGAAAGCCGAATCCGCATTCGTTGGATAATTTGTTGCAGTTCATTAATGAAAATTATGGTATTTCACGAAATGGAATTGCGTACGTCGGAGATGAAATATTTGATATTCAATGCGGAATGGGTGCTAAGCTCGAAACATATGGAGTATTGTCGGGTCTTAAGACAAAAGAAGAGCTCATAGCTGTTGGAGCATGTGCGGGAAATATATTTCTGACCGTCGCTCATATCGCTTTTTAATTTACCCCCGCAAGAGCGGGGGATTTTTATATCACAGAGAAGGCCGTAAGAATAAGCTAGTAGGATTTTTTTGTTGACAATTCTGTGTATATAGTGCATAACGAAACTATCATTAAAAAAACTTAAATAAGGAGAAAAAAGGTGAAAAAATTCTTTTTGTTAGTAATTGTGTTTTCGTCTTTGGGTTTTACTCAACCAGAGTTAAAAACAAGGGCAGATTCAGTCTTTTATGCTGTCGGCATGCGCGTAAAAAGTGCATTAGAGTTGAAAATGCAGTCTGTGCAAAAGGAATATTTGCACATATTGGCCCAAGTGGTTGTGGATGGGGTTGTCTCCAGATCTGACCTGTTTGACGTTGAAGCAAAAAAGTATGAGTTCGAATCGGCAAAAGAAGCCGCACAAGAGAAACTAAATTTTTATGGACAAAAAATAGAAGTTCTTGGGTGGCAACCGGAAGATGTCGCTATTTGGAAAGCTATTGATAGTTTAGATAATGTTTTGATTTTTGACGTTTATTTTCCGGATTCTGCAATTAAAAATTTGCAGAAAGCATTGGTTGTTCGATATGAAAAACCAGTAACGGTGAGTTTTTATGCCCAGCTTTCTTCACTTGTCCTCTATGGTATTCTTCTAATAGTGTCTGCCATTCTTTTTTATTTCATAGACGCCAATGATATTTCTAAGTTTGTTTTTGCACTTGGAATTTTGTTGTTGCTGTCCGCAGGTTTTTGTTTTATCTTTTCATAATTTCCCGCCGTATGGCGGGTTTTTTTTTCTTTCATTTAGCATTACAATTGAATTAATTGAGTAATTATGAAGAAATACGACTTTTCGAAAATTGAGAAAAAGTGGCAGGGGGAGTGGAAAAAGAGCGGAATATATGAACCGTCGCTAAAATCAGGGAAAACTGCGAAGCGAAAGCCATTTTATAATTTAATGATGTTCCCATACCCATCGGCAGAGGGACTTCATGTTGGGAATATGTATGCCTTTGTGGGAAGTGATATCTATGGGAGATTTAAGCGAATGGAGGGGTATGACGTATTTGAACCAATTGGACTTGATGGGTTCGGAATCCATTCTGAAAATTATGCGATAAAGGTGGGAATGCATCCACTCGCACAATCAAAGATTTCCGAGAAGCGGTTTTATAAGCAGTTAGAAATGATTGGAAACGGATTTTCGTGGAATGAACGTGTGGAAACATATAATCCAAACTATTATCGGTGGACGCAGTGGGTGTTTATTGAAATGTGGAAGCGAGGGTTGGCGTACAGGAAAAAGCAAGCAGTAAATTGGTGTCCGTCATGCAAGACAGTGCTTGCAGATGAGCAGGTAGTTGGGGGAGCGTGTGAACGTTGCTCAAGTAAAGTGATAAAAAAAGAATTAGAGCAATGGTCATTCCGTATTACGCGATATGCAGACAAACTCCTAAAAAATCTTGATCACATAGATTGGTCAGAACGCGTAAAAATTGCGCAACGGAATTGGATTGGAAAATCGGAAGGAACAGAAATAGAATTTAAAATTTCTAATTCAACGAAAACATTAAAAGTATTTACCACTCGGCCCGATACTTTGTTTGGAGCGACATATATGGTGGTAGCTCCGGAGCATGAAATAATTTCAAATTTCAAATTTCAAATTTCAAATTATAACGAAGTGGAGAAATATGTAAAAGCTTCTAGAGAGAAAAGCGAAGAGGAACGCGTAGAAAACAAAGAGAAAACGGGAGTTGAATTAAAAGGAATTAAGGCAATAAATCCTGCGAATAAAAAAGAAATTCCTATTTTTGCAGCTGACTATGTTCTTTCTGGGTATGGAACAGGAGCGATTATGGCAGTTCCTGCACACGATGAACGCGATTTTGATTTTGCAAAGAAATTTAATCTTCCTATTGTCGTAGTTATTTCAAACGGGAAAACATCTGAATCACTTACCGAGGCATATATTGGAGATGGTGAACTTGTTAATTCGGGAGAGCTTAACGGACTTTCAGTTGAAGATGCAAAGAGAAAAATTACCAATTATGTTGGGGGAAAATTCACCACTCAATTTCGTTTAAGGGATTGGGTCCTTTCAAGGCAGCGATATTGGGGAGCACCAATTCCAATGATTTATTGTGAAGCATGTGCGCGTTTGGGGATGGGCGAGCAGAAAGAGATGCCAGGATGGTATGCAGAGAAAGAAAAAAATCTTCCCGTGTTACTTCCAAAGGTGAAGGAATTTCGTCCGAAAGGAAAAGACGAATCACCACTTGCATCAGTGAAGTCGTTTTACAAAGTACAATGTCCTGTGTGCAAGAATGACGCGCGACGAGAAACGGATGTATCAGACACATTTCTTGATTCTGCATGGTATTTTTTGAGATATCCAAGTGTAAGTGACACAAAACACGCATGGAACAATTCAATAACAAAACAATGGCTTCCTGTGAATATGTATATTGGAGGCGCAGAACATTCAGTGCTCCATCTCTTGTATTCTCGTTTTGTCACAATGGTATTTAAAGATGCAGGCCTTATTGATTTTGAGGAACCATTTACTCGATTTCGTGCACATGGACTTCTCATTAAGGAAGGAGCAAAAATGTCCAAATCAAAAGGGAATGTAGTAAATCCCGATGAATATATTAAACGGTTTGGCGCAGACACACTTCGGACTAATTTAATGTTTCTTGCTCCATTTGAGCAGGGTGGTGATTTTCGTGATGCAGGACTTATTGGTGTAGCGCGATTTATTGAGCGCGTATGGAGGTTGGGACAAACAGTTATAGAAAAAAAGAATAAAAAGCCATTGTGCGAGCGTGCAATACACAAGGCAGTAAAGAAAGTAACTGAGGATATTGAGTCACTTCAATATAATACTGCAATAAGTGCATTAATGATTTGCTTGAACGAGATAGAAGGGAAAGAAGTTTCAGTAAAAGAATTTGAACTATTTTTGCAATTATTGGCACCATTTGCTCCGCATATAACAGAGGAACTATGGTCTGAATTGGGGAATAAGAAATCAATTCATATTTCTGGGTGGCCAACGTATGATCCAAAAAAAATAATTGAAGAGAATTTCATGTTAGTGGTTCAAATCAATGGGAAAGTACGCGCAACAGTTGATGCTCGTCGCGGAATCAATGAAAACGATGCAAAAACAATGGCGCTTGGATTAGAAACAATCAAAAAGTTTATTAATAATTCCGAGATAAAAAAGGTTGTTTTTGTTCCAAATAGAATTATCAATTTTGTGGTGTAACTTATATAATAATATCAACTAATATATGAAAAACATTTTAGTTATTCTTTTTGTGCTAGGACTTATCTTGTTTGGGGCGTCACAATTATTTTCTGGAAACGCAAAACCGGGATCGGTTGCGTCGTTTTTTCAGCCAGGATATTTAAACTTTTCTGGAAACGATGTAAGGCAAAAACCCGCTTCAGTTGAAGTTGGTGGCGGGACAAATAAGCAAGTCGAGAAACCAAAAGAACCAGAAAAGGCAAAGGAGCCAGAAAAACCAAAAGTTGAAGCACCGCTTGGATATGTTGAGTCACAACTTTCTCCATTTTATAAACAAGTTCGTATTACTGGGGTGAATCCGCCGGACTTTTTTGGTGATGTCACATCAGAACTTACGATTTCGTCCGATAATTTGAAATCGCCAGTGATGATCACTGGATGGAATATTCGTGCAAATCTTGGCGGATCAGTTGAAATTCCTCGCGCAGTTTCTGATTTTAGTCCTTATGGAGGAAACACAGAGGGTGACATTATACTTGCACCAGGAGAATATGTTCGAATGTATTCATGGAAAAGTGCAAATGGAAAGAATTTCAGATTAAATAAATGTATGGGATTTTTAAACCAGCAAATCTCTTTTTCTCCATCACTTCCCAATGATTGTCCATCAATTGCGCAGGATAAACGGATTATCACATTTACCGGTGCCTGTCAGGATTTTCTCCGCTCACTTCCATCGTGCAGGCTTCCATCAGAGAATGATCTAAATAGGTATACAGGAACAAATGATATTGAGTGTCGGAGGATCGCTGATCAATATACTTTTGGAAATTGTTATGATACAAACAGATTTAAATCTGACTTTTATTCGAAAGAATGGAGAGTGTGGATGAATGGTGGAATGCGGTTTGATCCAAAACATGATCGTTTGATCCTTTTTGATAAGCAGGGATTGGTGGTAGACGAATATGTGTACTAATCAAAAATGTATAACTCACAATTAACATTAAAAAACACTCCATGAGAGTGTTTTTTAATATAATTTATATTTTATTTTCTTTCTCCAAGAGTTACACGTCTTTCAATTTCCACTCCATTGCGAAGCACCGCGAGCGTTACCTCATCGCCAACACTTTGGGATTCAAGAAAATCTTGAATACTTCTCGTTTCAGTAATTGGTGTATTATTCCACTTTAAAAGAATGTCATTTTCTTTTATCCCCGCCTTATCCGCCGGGCTTCCTGGTGCGACAGCAACATCAATAATATGTTCCTTTGTTATGAATGCCCCATAGTCAACGGGAACCCTAAGCTTCTCCTTAAGTGTTTGGTTTAGGATTAGATATCGAACGCCGAATAATGGACGTTTGATTTTTCCATATTTTTTTAGATCTTTTATATCTCTTTTTGCAATGTTGATTGGAATTGCAAAACTTATATTTTCTGCAGTAGCAACTACTGCTGCATTAATTCCAATAACTTTCCCAAATATATTTACGAGTGGTCCACCAGAATTTCCTGGGTTAATGGCGGCGTCAGTTTGTATGAGTCCACGCATTTCTTGAATTGGAGAGCCCTCATTTTCACGAGCCGAAACAGCGCGCGAAAGTCCTGAAATAATTCCAGAAGAAACAGTATCCTTGAAGAGTCCAAGCGCATTTCCAAATGCAATGACGGTTTGTCCAAGTTCAAGGTGAGATGAGTCTCCAAGTTTCACTGCTATTAATTTGCGTGCGGGATCGATGCGAAGAATTGCAATGTCGTCCACTGGATCTTTCGCAATAAGGTCGGCCTCGTATGTGCTATTATCGTGTGTGGTAACAAAATAGAATACATCTTTTTCCTCAATCACGTGGCGGTTGGTAAGGATGATTCCCGATTTGTCGATAACAAATCCACTTCCTCCTCCAACTTCCACAAGCCCATTTGCGTCTATCTTGTCCTCAGGAATTTCAATGTGTGTTTTTTCGTGTGTTGCCCTTTGCTCCTCTTTTAATTGTAGTGAAACAAGCGCTTGCGGTTTTTTAAGCGTTATTGAGACAACCGACGGCATCACCTTTTTTACGGTATGAATAATTTGATTATGTTCTTTCCACATCCTTTATTCATTGTATCAGACACGGAAAGTGAAATACATTTTAAGAAAATGATAAAAATAAAGAAGAGAGAGTTTTAAAAATCCTTGTGACTTGTAGCGCCTATTTGATGATTTTATTTTTAGTTTTCTTGTAAAAACGACGCAGTCACCATTTTTCATAACGCTCATACTAATTGCAGTGTCGTCCCCCCAAAAAGGAATTTCTGGAAATTTTCCTATTTTTTCTATCGTTGTCTTTCGTATGGCAAAATTTCCTCCTATTAATGCGCTTACCTTTTTTCTAAAAATAGTGCTCATAATTGGACCAATAAATTCAAAACCAATGTCATAAATAAAAAACGAAAGTATTCGTTGTACACCACTAAATCCATAATCATACGGCCCAGAAATAGCAGCGATATTTTTGTCATTCATTATTTTGTCTATGAGCGCAATCCATTGTTCGTGTGGCTCTGTGTCTGCATCAAGAAAAACAAGTATCTCTCCATGACTTTCTTTTATTCCACGGTTTCTTGCTCTATTTGTTCCACGTTTTTCTTCAAGAACAACAATGTTTGCGCCAGCATTTTTCGCATACTCTATTGTGTGATCATCTGATCCATTGTCAACTACAATTATCTCGAATGATTCTTTCGGAAAGTTTTGTTTTTGTAGTGCGTGTATAGTTTTCTTTATGTATTTTTCCTCGTTTAACGCGGGAATTATAATTGAGTATTTCATTGTATAATAAAAATACAGTTCAACTTTTTAATAGTAATTGAAGTTTTCAAAATAATCCAAAAATATGTTTCTAAAAATTGCCCATAGAGGCGCATCAAAAGAAGAACCAGAAAATACATTACGCTCATTTCGTCGGGCACTTGAACTCAATATCTCAATGATTGAGTGTGATGCTCATTTGTGTAAAACCGGTGAGCTAGTGGTTATTCATGATAATACTGTGAACAGAACAACAAATGGGAAGGGAAGGATACACAACAAGACATATTCCGAGCTTAAGGCGTTAGACGATGGAAAAGGAGAGCACATTCCAAAGCTTCAGGAAGTTATTGAACTGATTAGTCGAAAAGTGTGTCTCAATATTGAATTGAAGGGGAAAGGGACTGGAGCGGCAGTTGCAACAATGCTTACAATGTATTATGGAATGGGGTGGAGGCCTAGCGATTTTGTCGTTTCGTCGTTTTCACGAAGAGAGCTTCGTGCATTTAGAAAAATTGACGCAAAAACCCCAATTGGATATCTTATTTTTGTGAATATTTTTGGATCAATACATTTTGCAAAGAAAATAAAAGCATATTCAATCAATCCAAATTTTAAAATGGTTACAAAAAATTTTATTAATAAAGCGCATAAAAAGGGATTGAAAGTATATGCATATACCGTTGATACAAAAGAAGATGCAGATCGTATGAAAGAATTAGGAGTTGATGGTGTGTTCTCTGATTGTCCCGATAAGATTTAAAAAATTTCCATTTAAATTTCTCCAAATAAAAATAGTTGTCACTAACGACAACTATTTTATAAGCGGTGCATATTAGACAAAGTTCGAATGTATTTTGCTGATAATCCTAATGCCGACTAATCGCACGCGCGGAGCGCGTGGTGGCTCGAAACTAAATCGTACGCTCGTATCGTTCCGCCACTGCCTCGCTTCACTCGGCAACACCAAAGAAAAATGTTCCTTGCTTTCTTGATTTGGCGGGGGTGAAATTTCTTTTGAAAGTGTAAAGGACATTTTTTTTGGTGTTCTGCCCTCCAAGTATTCGGGCAGGTGGCGGAACAATGCGGACTCGGTTTTGCGGAAGCATTTTTCTGGGGGAATGGTTTCCGCAAAACCTCGACTGATTTGGATTTCTCAAGCGGAGGAGGAGGGGTCTGGGGAGGAATCCTCCGCTTGCTCCATCCGTTTTCTTTTGGCGAAATTCGGGGCGGACAAAAAAACAAAATACAAATTCTATTTCTATATTGTGCCTCTGACATTTTAACATTTTTGATCGTCCAAGACCAAAGGGTCCATCCTCGGCATTCGCCTCGGACATTTCCGCTAGGGCTACTCGCGCCTAGATGTCTAGGTTTCCTGCTTATCCTCGCCATTTCCGCTCTGCGGAGCGGTGGCGAGGGCAGGAGACTGTTTGGGGGAAGGAAGGAATCCTTCCCCCAGCTTCGCCTCGTCTCGGCAGGGCTCGACCAACCGGCTCAGCCAACCCCCTTTCTCGTTTTCAAGATAACTTTCGTGGTGTCGCTTTCGCTTTTAGATTTTAGTATTGCAAGATTACGGCGGCGCTCATCCTTTAGTCATGGACGCCCTAGCGGAAATGTCCGAGGCTCAAATGCAAATGCGCTTGACCCACCCTCCCGTTCGCGCGCAATATCCCCGCCGTAGGGAAAAGAGGAGACGGCGGGGATGCTCCCTGCGAAAAAATGCGAGTGCCCTCGGGAAGATTCGAACTCCCAAGATCGGGGTAGAATCCCGACAGTTTATCCATTAGCTTACGAGGGCAAAGAGAAAGAAGCGCATAAATGCGCCGGAGAATTCTTTATCTTCTATGCCTCGTGAAAATCATTATTTATAGTTTAACACAAAAATCTTTTATGTCTTTTTTCAACTTCCACAAACCATGTAGTGCATTTTTATGACAATTTCTAAACTTCACTTTATCTTTGCTACCACATAAACACTCATGATGGCCTTTAATTAGTGTTGATGGTGATAGATATGGTTGGAATTTTACCCAATCAGTTCGCTTTTTCATGTGCACAATAAGTTTTTCAACTTTTTCTTTGTCAGCGGCTTCTTGTTCTAAATACCATTCAAAAAAAGCAATTGATCCATGCCCATACTGCCCCCATTTCCAGATTTCTGTTTTCTCAAAGAAGCTTTGTGCGTAAAAAAACGGAATGACAAGATTGTTAAAGAAATCAGCAACATTAAAACCATTCGGCAAATAATCCTCTTCTTGTATATTGAGACACAAGCACATAGCACCACCGGGGTTAATATGTAGATCCTCCGGTTTCAAACTCCTGTTTTTTGAGACCATTTCGATACGATTTCCTCTTTCATAAACCTGCGGAAGATTAGAATGTTCGCTGGTTTTAAAGACTATCTCGATTTTATATTCATCTTGAATTTGATGTCCTCGTGTAAGGTGCTCCGCTTCTGGTTTTATTATGTATGATTTGTTCTCGTCATAAAAAACCATATCGAAATGTAAAAGTCCCTCGACAACAGGAAGGCTATCAACCTCTTTCTTTATTTGAAGTTCAGGATAATTTGCTCGAAGCCAATCCTCGTCACCTTTTTCAAGCTTAAGATTAAACATTGCACCAAGGTTGCGCAGGAGAGCGGTTCACAATAACTGGACCAGTCGATGGAGACTGTGGCGGGTTATTGGATGGTGTGTTGCCCTTGTCGGTGTCGTCATTAAAGAAATCTTCACCGAAGAGCTCCTGCCAACTCTCAATAGCTTCTTCTGTATCTGATGTAGCTATCGCATTGTCTGATATATCTGCATAAGTCCCAATGGCCGCTTTAAGCTTACTAAACCCTTTACTGTCATTTTTCCAATGACGATTAAAATTCTCTCCATGCATTGCTGGATTTGGGATAGATGGAGCGCTTTCAAACTGATACAAAAACTCATTCATTCGTGTAAGAATCGTAGATAATGCATGGGGAAGACTGGAGAAATTCTCACTGGGACGAACCTGCATTCCAGCGATAGTAGTGAGAATAATGGACTTAGTATCGAACTCTTCCCTAGAATCACGTAGGTATTTTATCAACCTCACAACCGGTACAAGGTATCCGTTTGCCATGACATCTTGCTGTTCAAACCATTGTGCGTATCCATCTCCATCCGTTGCCTCAAACTCGTCCGTATTTTTATTGCAGATAAATATCCCACCTTCGCGTTCCACTCCTGGCACAAGATCAACGTGGAAATCTCCTTTATAATCAATGGTTACACATCGAGTTTTACCATTAGTATCAGTAATATCTTCGTATGTGCCTGAATCCTTGAAAGCTTTGGCAAGCCTTGCGTGGTAATTAGATGCAGTCCAATCCAAATTCTCTTTTAGTTTTATGAGAAGATCTATGTCAAATGTCCCACTATTTCCTACGGGTTTGATTATAGTTTTTTGGCGAAATGATCCTTGCGGTATTGTATCGATATAGAGATTTTTAAAATCTTCGCAACTCTTAATAAAATCCGTAAGAATGCGTTGTGCATCTTCAATGCGTTCAACACGTCCTTTGTTTAAGTTAACAGTATTTTCTAAAAACTTTTCGAATATAGTTTGTATGTCCATAATATTAATTCGTTAATTTATAATTTGGCTCAAACGGCTCTACTTTATCGACAAAAAATGACTCGATATTTGGGAGCGCCTTGCGCGCCTCACTGTTGCCAAGTCCTTTGAGTGATTCCATTTCTTTAATAACATCAAGTCCAAACTTGCCGTTTGCAACAGATGGACTAATTCGAGTTATGTTTGCATGACCAGCCAATAGTTGTGCAGTACCCAAAGAAGCGGATGACTGAGCGCTCATAAAAAGATCAGCGACCTTGAATCCCCAGTAAGCTTTGCCCATTGGAAATCTTCTTGCCCATTTTATGTTCATAGGTTCAGTAGTACAGCCAATACTTAATACTTTAAGTTGGTCTCGTGGCCACTCAAGAATTCCGATAGCTTCTACAACCGCTAGACCCATTGGATTATTTGCCCATAATCCACCATCAACCAGTGGGATACCAGAAGCAGAACTGTAAGTTGGAAAGTATGTCGGGGCGGCAGATGTTGCCAAAGCAATATCCACAACTTTTTCTTTATAATCACGCTGAAGCCTTTGGTGATGGGCTGTTTTGTATACATGAACCTCTCCATTTTCAAGATTCAAACTTGGAATTACTAATCTATTTTTACTTTCCCCGAGTTTTTTACCAGCGAACTTTTCTTCGAGAGCTTTACGCAAGGATGTATTGCTATATTTTGAAATGCCTATACTTCTTAAAAAACGAGTCAGTCTATTTCCCTTGAAAACTTCTGGCCCCAACTGTTCATAAAATTTTAGAAGTTCTTTTGCTGAAAACCCCATCCCCAATCCCAGTGCGATTATTCCACCAGTCGATGTCCCTACAATCAGATCAAAGTAATCAGAAATTTTCTTACCTGTTGTTTCTTCAATAGCGCTTAGGAAAGACGCTGGGAAAACCCCTTTTATTCCTCCGCCATCAATTGTGAGAATTTTTCGGATCATTTGGTGTGGATAACCCATACTTGTTTAGGTTATGTTTAGGTAGTATACTCTAAGTATGAAAGAAAAGTCAAGCACAGGAATAGGTAAACCATCAAAGCGACAGGCAGAGATTCTCTTGTTTGCTAGAGAATACCGCCGAGAGAATGGCTACTCGCCCTCTTTAACCGAGATTGCGAAGCATTTTGATATTTCTATTCCAACAGTCCATCAACATATTTCATCTTTAAGAGAGAAAAATCTTCTTACTACTGAGAAAGGAAAAAAACGCTCTATTCAAGGACTTCATAATCATAAACTGGCAACTGTAGAAATACTATTGATGGGATTGATTCCGGCCGGAGGTCCCATTGAAGCAATCCGTGATCCAAAACCGATAGAGGTTCCACGCAACATGCTTTCGTCTGGTGCCAATTATTACGCACTAGAAGTAACCGGACGAAGCATGATCGAGGAAGGAATTTCTGATGGCGATATTGTGATAATCCGTGAACAGCAGACGGTTGATGATGGCGAAAAAGCTGTCGCGTATATGCCGGATAGAAATGAGGTTACACTCAAAAAGATTTATAGAGAAAAAGACCGAATCAAACTTGTTCCGGCAAATAAGTACATGGAGCCTTTTTACGAAACGAATGTTGAGATACAAGGTAAGGTCGTAGGTGTTCTTAGGAAAGAAATTTAATAAATGTTAAAATAATTTTATGTCATTAGTAACTATCCCCGAAGCATCAAAATGGGCATCAGATTTTCTTGAAAAAGAAGTTTTGCCTACAAATATTTCTTATCTCGTCCAATATGGAAAAGTAAAAAAACACGGAGAGAACGGCTCGACCATGGTTGATTTAAATGATTTAAAAAAATATTACGCTTCATATAATGGTAATCGCGAGGTAAGTTGGAAAAAAAATCTAGGCAATGACTTAAACTGGACTCTTTCTTTTGATAATTTAAGAGAAGTAGACACTACGAAGCATGTCCATCGCCTCCACCCATATAAAGGCAAATACATTCCACAACTTGTTGAATACTTTATAGATAACCACACTGATGATTTTAAAAAGGAAGCCTATTTCAAAGCCGGAGATATTATTCTTGATCCATTCTTGGGTTCTGGAACAACAATTATCCAATCATTAGAGATGGGTATTCATTCTGTTGGTATAGATGTCTCGGAGTTTAACTGCATGATCTCAAGCTGTAAAGCAACACATTATGATGACGAATATTTACAAAAGGCGATTAAAAAATTGATTACTTCTCTTGATTCTTTTGAGCATGACAATAAAATTCAAGATTTTGAAAATGAACTTCTAGCAGAACTTGCAAAATTCAACTTGGTAAATTTTCCGGGTTCTGATTTCAAATACAAAATCAATCAAGGAAGTTTTGATGAAAAGAATTTTGCTATTGAAAAAGAAAGAGAATTTTTACCTACTTACCAAAGACTACTCAAAAAGTATTCAATTAAAACAAAGCAAGATAAGTCTGAATCTTTTCTTGATATTTGGTTCATGAATAATGTTCGTTGTGAGATTGACCATGTATTTCAAACAATAAAACAAGAAAAAGATGTTAAGACGCGGAAAATGCTTGCGCTTATCTTGAGTAGAACAATTAGATCATGCCGTGCGACTACACATAGCGACCTAGCAACACTCAAAGAACCTCAACTTACGACTTATTACTGCTACAAGCACAAAAAAATCTGCAAACCTCTTTTCTCTATATCAAGTATGCTCAATCGCTATGCGCTTGATACCTTGAGTAGAATCAGAGAATTTAAAAGATTGCGCAAGCCCGTCCATTATTCCGTATTAACTGGTGACTCAAGAGCTATAAATATTTTTGAGAAAATAGAAAAGCAAAATCCAGAATTTTCTAAAATTCTAAAAAAGCAAAAAATATCGGGTATTTTTTGCTCTCCTCCCTATGTTGGACAGATTGATTATCACGAACAACACGCCTATGCTTATGATTTGCTCGGATTTAAGCGAAAAGATGATTTAGAAATTGGTCCATTGTATAAAGGGCAAGGAATGGAGGCTCGCCGGTCATATGCTCAAGGGATTGCGGATGTATTAAATAATTGCAAGGAATATCTCAAGGCGGATTTTGATATTTTCCTCGTGGCAAATGATAAATATAATCTCTATCCAGAAATTGCAGAAAAGGCAGGAATGAAAATTGTAAACCAATTTAAGCGACCTGTTTTGAACCGAACGGAACGCGATCGAAATCCGTACTCAGAAATTATATTTCATTTTAAATTAAAATAATCATATGGCTTTATCTAAAGAACAAATCAATAGTGTAGAAGAAGTTTTGAAAGCGAGTTTGCGCAATAAGTTTCAAAACTATAAACCAGAGCCAGCATCAATGCCTTTTCACACACGCTTGCTAGGCAAAGACCGCCTTGCTTTATATTCTTTTATTCACTCTATCAATACAAATTTTGGAACGAGTATTTTTGAGCCCGTTGGTCTCGCTTTAGCACAGAAACATTTTAAAATGGCAGTCTCACAAGCTACAGCCGGAGATCAGATTAGTACCGGCGCACAAGCCGAGATCCAAAAAATTATTGATGGTCTTATTACAGCAACAAGTTCGCCAAACAAAAAAGAAGAAATCGAGAGAATACGAAAAGTTTGTCAAACAGGCGATATGATCAAGGTAAAGCCAACAAAAGTTGATCTAATGTTTGAGTCAAAAGATGGTGCATATTTCTTGTTTGATATTAAAACCGCTAAACCAAATGCTGGTGGATTTAAAGAGTTTAAACGCACACTACTTGAATGGGTTGCTGTTGTTTTGGCAAACAAACCTGATGCAGAAATACATACTCTTATTGCAATTCCGTATAATCCTTACGAACCAGAACCATACACTCGTTGGACTATGCGGGGAATGTTAGATTTAGAAAATGAGCTTAAAGTAGCAGACGAGTTTTGGGATTTTCTCGGTGGTAAAAATACTTACAAGGATTTACTCGATTGCTTTGAGAGAGTTGGCATCGAGTTGAGAGATGAAATTGATGCCTACTTTAAGCGCTTTAATAAGAAATAGTCCGCCCCGAATTTCGCCAAAAGAAAACGGATGGAGCAAGCGGAGGATTCCTCCCCAGACCCCTCCTCCTCCGCTTGAGAAATCCAAATCAGTCGAGGTTTTGCGGAAACCATTCCCCCAGAAAAA
>JBAZZD010000007.1:0-4187 GCA_041659005.1 Minisyncoccota bacterium
TGGTAAAAGAAGCGATTACCGATTATCGTGCAAAGAAAATGTATATATCAGAATCAATGGGAAGGGCAGTGTATTACACATTATTGGAGGTTATTCCACGAACGGGACGTACGCATCAAATACGAGTCCACTTTGCGTCAATGGGACATCCAATTGTGGGAGACGCGATATATGGGCCATCGGGAAATGCATTGGGATTAAATCATCAGTTTCTTCATTCTGAATCATTGGAGTTCTCAACTGCTACCGGAAAACGCATTCGAATTGAAGCAGATCTTCCCGACGATTTAAAACAAGTGTTAGAAAAGTTAGGATAGAGGTTTGCATTTTATTAGAAATCACGGTATACTCATTCTTGAAATTATGGATGAAGCAACTCTTGCAAAAATTAAGCCAGGCGCGAAGGTTCGCGTGTGGGAAATAATAAGGGAAGGTGGAAAAGAGCGACAAAGCCCATTCGCTGGGTTAGTTATTGCTCGTAAACATGGGAATGAGCCAGGTGCATCATTTACTGTGCGTACAAAAATCTCAGATATTGGAGTTGAAAAGGTATATCCAATTCATTCACCAATGATTGCGAAGATTGATATTATTTCGAGTCCTAAAAAGATTCATAAAGCGAAGTTATATCACACCCGTGAATTCTCAGCAAAGAAAATTCGCGAGCGCGTAAAAACAAAATAGGTTTTCATTCTTTTCTATTTTAAAGAACCAGAATACACTTGCTCCTGCGGCAAGTGTTTCTTTCTCCTCGCTTTTTTATCCCGCATATTTCATATACGTGAACCAAGCCAAAAAAGCTTCGGTATATTCTTTAAAATAGAAAAATCATTTTTCGGGCAGATAATTTTATAATAAGGTTTTTATTTTTCTCTGATTTCTGTATCATTCAATATATATGTTGTACATAGTTGGAACCCCAATTGGAAATCTCAAAGATATTACGCTTCGTGCAATCGAGACGCTCATGAGTGTCGATATTATTTTTGCAGAAGATACTCGGGTAATTGGAAAATTACTTGCGTGTAATAATATTTCCAAACCGACATACCGATATGACGAGCACTCACACACACGAGCAATAAAAGATGTATTTGCTTTTTTGGAGCAGGGAAAATCAGTTGCGTTTGTAAGTGACGCGGGAACTCCTGGAATTTCTGATCCTGGCACTCGGTTGGTACAAAGTGTGCGAACGGCTCTACCACAGATTAAAATCGTTCCTATTCCTGGGGTTTCTGCTCTTACTACTATTCTTTCGGTTGCTGGACTTGATTCAGGAATATTTTCATTTTTTGAGTTTCCTCCACACAAGAAGGGGCGCGTGACATTTTTTAAAAAAGTAGCTCTATCAGAGATTCCTGTGGTATTTTATGAGTCACCTCATCGAATACAAAAAGCATTTGAGTCACTACAAAAAGAGTGTGGAGATGATTGTACAATCATTGTAGGACGTGAACTTACAAAGATGTATGAAGACATTTTTATTGGGAGCCCAAAAGAGGCGTTAACTTATTTTGTTGGTGAGAAACTTAAAGGAGAGTTTGTGATAGTAAGAAAATAAAAATAATGAAGTATCCAGTTACCAAAAGATTTTTTGATATTGTAGGGGCACTGTGTGGGCTTATTTTTATATTGCCGTTTTTTCCATTTATTGCACTCGCAATTATTATTGAGAC
This sequence comes from Minisyncoccota bacterium, assembly GCA_041659005.1. Taxonomy (GTDB): domain Bacteria; phylum Patescibacteriota; class Minisyncoccia; order UBA6257; family GWB1-50-10; genus LiPW-41. The sequence goes on from JBAZZD010000007.1 coordinate 1,677, forward strand.
AGGACTTCCTGTATTGGTGAAATTAGATAGGATAAGTGAGGGGAAGGTAATTAAGGTATATAAATTCCGTTCAATGGTTCGTGGCGCACACGCACAAAAAGAAACACTTATGGCGATGAACGAGCGGACCGACGGGCCCTTATTTAAGATGAAAAATGATCCCCGACTCACTCAGGTAGGAAAAATATTACGGAAGTTACGAGTAGATGAATTTCCACAGTTTTTAAATGTGTTGAAAGGGGAATTAGCGCTTGTCGGTCCTCGTCCGCATGAACCAGGGGAAATTGCACAATATCCTGATGAATTTAGGCATATTCAATATGCACGTGCTGGACTTACAGGACTTTCGCAGGTTTCTGGGGCTTCCTCACTTTCGTTTATGAAAGAATTGGAACTCGATAGTTATTATATAAAACATCCATCGCTATGGTTTGATATAACAATTCTTTGGAAGACGGTGTGGGTATTTTTTTCTGATCCAACGGGAGTATAAAAGGAAAAATTCAATTTATAAATTCTAAATTATGCAAGAGTTGATTTGATCGTGATCTTTTGATATTATTTAAAGACATAAATTGAATAGTTTGTATGGATCGAAACACTATATATAGTATGTGTTTGGTCTTTCGTTATTCTTTTTGAAACAAGGTAGCATTTTAATGCGTAGTAATACTATGATTGATCCTGAATATTTTGAAAAAGTGGCCCAAATATATAAAGTACTAGGTAGTCGTAAGCGATTGGAGATTATCAATACCCTTGGAAAGGGAGAGCTTTCTGTTGATGATCTTTCAAAAATACTAAAAATTTCTAGTTCAAATCTCTCTCAACATCTTTCTCATCTTCGTTACGTTCAATTAGTTAAAACAAGGAGATATGGAGCTAAGGTTTTTTATCGGTTATCCGATGCAAAACTTCTCGACTTAGGAGAACGGTTTCGTGTGTATTTGAAGGCAATTAAATAAGGAGGTTGTAATAAAGAGGGCCACTTGTGAGCCCTCTTTTTTATGTGTATTTAATATATAGATATTCGAATATTCATATATTCGAATATGATACAATTATTATGTAAATAAAATTTGATTATCACTTAATACAAATTCGCTATTTCTTTTTGTTTGTTTTGGTTGGAGGTCGGAACTAAAACAATTATTAAGAAGTATTTTTTGTGGGGTGTAAATCAATAATAAAAATTTAAATAAAAAATACAAAATGAAAAAATTTAGTTTTCTTATAGTGCTTACACTAGTTTTAATGGGCGGATTTATATCAGCCCCAAAAGCACACGCGGCGACGGACATTGCTATTGATTCAGCAGTAATTACTTCTCCAACCACCATACTTGTAACAGTGAACACTGCTTCACTTGGTGGCGATGTGCTTATGGGAGTTAATCCTTTTAAATGGCACATAGCTGGTGGTGGACTATTAACCCCAGTAAGCGCGGTAATTACTAACAATACCGGTCCATATACGATTACTTTAACTTTTGCAGCGGGAACATTTGCATCTTCGGCGTCAGCATATAGCGCTGCGGAGGGTTTGTATATTGATGCAATCGGTGTGGTGGATACAGCCAGTGATCAAAACATTGTGCTTACAGCCCCAGCTACATCCATAGCAGTAACCGATGGACAGAAACCAACATTCGTAAGTGCATCTGCAACGAGTGATACGAACATTCAACTTGTATTCTCTGAAACACTAGCCGCTGGAACAGTAACTTTTGGTGCGGCCAGCGAATGGACTGCAACTGGAATCACTTCTTCTAATGCAGTTATTAACGGTGCTAATGTTGATGTAACAGTTGCTGCTTTGGGTGATACTAGTTTCACGGCATCGAATTTTGCATTTGGAGCAGCGAATGGAAGTTTAATAAGAGACGCGGCAAATAACGTCGTCACTGCTTTTAGCGGTAAAACAATTTCCGACGGACAGAAGCCAACTTTAGTCAGTGCAAAAATTACCAGTGCTAATGCAGTTACTGTTATTTATTCAGAAGCTGTAACAAGTGTCGCTGGTGATTATACAGACTTAAAAGGAAGTTTGCTTGGAAGAACTGTAGATGGAGTTGCTGGAGGTTTATCAACAACTCAAGTATTAACTTTAAGTGGTGCAGCTTTTGCGACCGATGCAGCTGGTACGATGGATATCGGAGCTGGAGTAACTGATGGTATAAACACATTGACCGCAACTAATGACAGCGTTGTAACTGACGGACAGAAGCCAACTTTAGTCAGTGCAAAAATTACTGCTGCCGATACAATTACTGTTGTCTATTCAGAATCAGTAACGAGTGCTGCAGGTGAATATACTGCTCTTGGTGCGGGATTGGCAGGAAAAACTGTATCAGCAGATTCAGGACCTGGAGTAACTCATACATTAACCTTAAGTGCCGGAGGACTTGCTGTTAATGCAACGGGTACGATGACTATCGGAACTGGAGTAACTGACGGAACAAATACATTAAATTTACTTACTGACCAATTAGTCAGTGATGGACAGGTGCCT
>JBAZZD010000007.1:4197-13038 GCA_041659005.1 Minisyncoccota bacterium
AACCTTAAGTGCCGGAGGACTTGCTGTTAATGCAACGGGTACGATGACTATCGGAACTGGAGTAACTGACGGAACAAATACATTAAATTTACTTACTGACCAATTAGTCAGTGATGGACAGGTGCCTGGTATCTCAACTATTGTTCTTACCAGTTCAAGTACTATTACCGTTACCTTTACTGAAGTGGTAAAAACACCCGCAGCTTCAACTGCTGATAACTGGACACTTTCTGGTGGAGTAGGTGGCCCAACAATTGCTTCAGTCCAAGATATCTCTGGAGGTTCATTAACTCAGACCATAACGATTTCTGATTATGCTGGTGGTCAATTACAATTGTTGTATACTACTGCTGGCTCACAAGATATTACTGATATATCTGATAACACAAATGCGTTAGCAACAACTCTTGCTACCAATGCAACTGATGGTATTGCTCCAACACTTGTTAGCGCAAAAATCACTGGGGCTCAAGAAGTAACTCTTGTCTATTCAGAAGCCGTGACAACATTATTTACTGATTATACCCTCACTGTTGCGGGTACTGTAAGAAACATAACAAATCCTGTTGTTGGATCAGGAACAAAAACTATTATTTTGACATTTGATGGCGATGCAGCCATAAAGAGTGCAACCGGTACTATTGATATTGCGGCAACCGTAGTTGATAGCTCTAGTGCAGCAAATGCATTATCCCCACTTACCGCTGAAGCAGTTACTGACGGACAGAAACCAACAGTAACGAGTGCTAAAATTACCGGTGCGAATGAAATTACTGTTGTCTACACAGAAGCGGTAACCTCTTTATCTACTGACTATACTAGTTTGGTTCTCGCAGCAGGTGGTGCAAGAGGGGTAACTGGTATTTCTGGATCAGGAACAAACACAATAACTTTAACGTTTAATGGTGCAGCAGCCGCTACAAGCGATACTGCTACTATGGCTATTGGAGCGACAGTAGTTGATATCTCAAATAATTTAAATGCATTAACTGCAGTTCCTGCTCAATCAGTAACTGACGGACAGAAGCCAACTTTAGTCAGTGCAAAAATTACTGCTGCCGATACAATTACTGTTGTCTATTCAGAATCAGTAACGAGTGCTGCAGGTGAATATACTGCTCTTGGTGCGGGATTGGCAGGAAAAACTGTATCAGCAGATTCAGGACCTGGAGTAACTCATACATTAACCTTAAGTGCCGGAGGACTTGCTGTTAATGCAACGGGTACGATGACTATCGGAACTGGAGTAACTGACGGAACAAATACATTAAATTTACTTACTGACCAATTAGTCAGTGATGGACAGGTGCCTACCGTATCAGGTGTTACCGCAACAACTGCTGATGGTCAATACAAAGCAGGAGACACAATTGCTATTACAGTTACCTTTACTGAAGCAGTAAATGCTATTGGAAATCCTCAGATAGAACTTGAAACTGGTGTTACTGATAGACAAGCTAATTATGCTTCGGGTTCAGGTTCAACAATTCTTACTTTCAACTATATTGCCTCATCAACCGATACTTCAGCCGATCTTGATTACAAAGCAACTAATTCATTAACGGTGGGTGCTGGATCAATTAAAGACCTTGCTGGTAATGATGCTACTTTAACTTTGGCTTCTCCAGGAGATGCTGGTTCTTTGAGAAATGGCAAAGCGATTGTAATTGATACAACCGCTCCGACCGTTGCCTTAACTTACAGTCCAGATTCATCACTTACAAAATCAAGTATTGTTACTATTACCGCAACATTCACTGACACTAATAGTATTGATGAAACGCCCGCACCGACAATTGCTATTACTACACCAGGAAGTTCGGGAGATTTAGCGCCAACTACAATGACCAAGACGTCAAATACAGTTTGGACATATGGATGGCAGGTTCCAGTAAATACTACAGATGGAACCGCAACAATAATTATTGCAGCTACCGACTTAGCACAAAATGCTAATGCTACCGCAAGCAATAATACTCGAACAATAACTGACACCACTGTTCCAGTTGTAAATACGTTTACTGCAACTTCAACCACCGCAACAAGTACGTTACTTATTGTAACTACAAATGAGAGTGCAACGTGCGCGTATGCAAATACAGAAATGGCATATGGAAGTATGGTAGCAATGGCGACGACAACTGGCGTAACAACACATTTACAGCCACTTGCCGGATTAACTTCAGGAACAAGTTATAACTATTACGTTCGCTGTGCGGATCCATCGGGTAACACAATGGTATCATCAGCTCATGTGGGATTTGCAACATTGGGTGATACGGATGCTCCTGCAGGACTCGCGATTACCACTGCTGATGCAACAATAAATGCGGACTACTATACAATCGGTGGTACTATAACAATTGATACAAATGACGTGACTGTTCAAGTTTTGAATGGTTCAGACGTTGTAGGAACGGTTGCTATAACAGCGGGACAAACAGCATGGTCAGCTATTGTGGCTCTTCCACAAGCAGCAACCACCACATTTACTGCCCGAGTGACCGATCCAACTAGTAACGCTGCTCTTTCAACTTCTAATGCTGATTCTGCATTACGAAGCGCAGTAATCACTGAAAGTGCAACTGCTGGTTCTGATACCACTGCCCCAACCGCTCCAGTAATTACCACAGCGACGAGTACTGTAAATGCTGACTTCTATACATTTGCTGGTACAGTAACTGTTGATTCCACATCAACTCAGACAGTAAGAGTATTAGTTGGATCAGAAGTATATGGCACGGTAATTGTTCCGAAAAATGGAACAACGTGGTCAGTAGTAGTAGCTTTACCACAAAGCACGTCAACAACATTCAAGGCAACTTCAGCTGATGAATCGGGCAATGTAAGTTCTGATAGTAATACTGTGGTGATTATTGAAAGCACAACTGCTGGTCAGGGAAATGGAACGCTTGGAGTAAATCAGGTTACTGCATCAAGCACCTATGCGACGGTTGGTGGAGGATTTGATGCGGGATGGAGTTGGATATTTAATGTAACTGTTCCAACAACTGAAGCATCAACCACAATGAAGTTTGCTGATTGGGTAAGTAATGGAACAAGTACTATTGCAGCTGCAAGTAACATTAGATTCTATTCATTACAATCCTCAAATGCGAACTCAACATCAACTGCAATAACAGTTTCCGCAGCAAATACGTATGCAAGTTATATGACATTAAATAATGACTTGGATGCAAGCACTGCGGGACGACAAATTCAGATTATTGTGGAAGCACAGGTTCCAACGGGTTCAGCAGGAGGATCATATTCAACAAGCTACGGAATTAAATCAGAATAAACAATAAATATAAACGCACATTTTATGACAAGAAGTATAAAGAAAGTATCACTGTTTTCCGTTGGGTTTGCGCTTATATTTGCATTCCAATTATCTAAAACGTTTGCGTCGGAAGTAAGTGGCTCCCTCTGCACCGGACTGAACTGTCCGGTGGAGGGGACGGTCATTGTTGCACCAAGTGCAACTCCTGCCGCAAACACCTACAACTCTACTCAAAGCATTGTGCTTTCTGCATCAGGTGCCACGAGTATTCGGTACACACTTGATTCTTCAACTCCAACATGTTCAAGCACACAATACACAAGTGCATTGAGTGTCACTTCAACAAAAACAATTAAAGCTCTCTCCTGTTATCCAAATGGTGTGACATCAACTGTTGCAAGCTTTGCCTACACACTCCAATGTGCAACACAGAGTGTTTCCAATGGATCTGTATCTGCATATCCAACCTGTGCAATCAGTTGTAACTCTGGATATAGCGTGAGTGGTTCCTCTTGTGTCGTGACTAACAATGGAGGAGGAGGGGGAGGTGGTGGAGGAGGAAACTTTGGTCTCGTTACAACTCCGACAACTATTCCAACTCCGACAACTGCAGCAGAAACACGATCAGCACTTATCACTTCACTACAAACACAATTGAATGCACTCATTGCACAACTCAATGTAATGTTAGGAAGACCAACCGGTACGGGTATCGTGACTACTCCTTCTGCAACAACAGGATCAAGCACATTCACCCAAACTCTCTCTACTGGATCAGTAGGAGAAGAAGTCCGTCAGCTTCAACAATATCTCAATGCACATGGATTTACTGTGTCAGAGAGTGGCCCTGGATCAGTAGGAAATGAAACTACACGATTTGGAGCAGCTACTCGAACAGCACTCGCACGATTCCAAGCAGCAAATGGAATTATTCCTGCAGTTGGATACTTTGGAGCAATGACGAGAGCGTATGTGAATGCACACTAGGATAGAGGTTAGGGTTTAGGGGTTAGGAAAGAAAATAGTTCTAAATTTTAAATTTCAATTGAATGACCCCCGTGAGATAGTAATTGCATTACATCTCACGGGGCAAGAAGAAATGAGGGAATTTTAAGATGAGAAGAGAGAATTAGTAGAGAATAAAAAATTCCCCTTGAAGGGGAATTTTTGTAGTTATTTTTCTTTTTCTACTTTCTTTTTTGAAACTTTTGTTGGGGTAGCTTTTGGCTTCTTCACACGTGGTTTCTTTTCTTTTTTCACCACTGTTTTTGCTTTTGTAGTTCGTGAGCGGAAACGTTCTACGCGTCCTGCGGTGTCTACCAACTGTTGCTTTCCAGTGTAATATGGATGACATTTTGCACAAATATCAACTACTAATTCTTTTCGGGTTGAACCAATAACAAATTCATTGCCACAGGCACAACGAACTTTTGCATCTTTAAAATATGGTGGATGAATATCCTTTTTCATAACTTGCTAATAGTACAAATAAAGGAGAGAAATTGCAAGATGGGGATTAATCAATAACCTACAACCACCAACAACCTACGACAAACAACCTATAACCAACAACAGGAGAAAGAGAGGGAGATAATCTACAACCAATGACCTACAACCGAAAACAAGAGAAAGAGAAAAGCGAAAAAAACAAACAACCAACAATAAGAGAGGGAAATAAAAAAGGCCCAATCGAATACGTCGATTGGTACCTGTATAAACACATCTTCCCGCCATCTGTCGCATTTTGATTTACATTATGATGCCGTCACTATAGAGCACAGATTTTGGGCGTCCTCTGCCTGATTCCCACCCAGATTATACCTAAGGTAAGGAGGTTTTAACCTTTGCATATCTCTAACCCATGACGACTGTAAATCTTTTTAAGTTGCCGTAGATTTACAGTGTATTCTCGTTTGTTTGATTATGTCAATGTCATGTACATATTCTGAGACATTGGGTGATCTCAAGCTATTAAACCATTACGCACGCTTGCATAATTCTGAAATCTGTGATATAATGTATTCATCATTAACAATCAAAAAAAAGGTAGTAAATATGAAAAAGGAACAATTGGTGTCAAACAAAAACATTCGTCTAGTGGTGAATGGTGGAAGCACTGTTCTTGAGTCTGCCACGGTTCCCGTGGAATGGCATCTTTCTGATGAACTTATTGCAAAAAAACCAAAATGTTTGGTTATTTGCGACTTAGAAATGTCGTTAGACTTACTTAAAGAGAATCGTGAAACCGTAATAGGAAACAGATATTTTTGTAAGGTTACCGACCTTGTAAAATATTTGCAACTTTTTCGTTCCGGAAAACACAGCCTAGTTGTGCTTGTGTTTTATGGGGATGATGCCGAAATAGAGGCGAAGTTTTATTTGGAAAAAGACAGCAAATCTCGGTATGACAAGTCAGTCTGGTTTTCCGACCTTGTTGATCAAGATAAGGGATATGCCGAAGTAACGTTTTTTGAATTTGAAATTCCGGAAGAATTGTTTGCACAAAAACCTGAATCTAAATTTGGTAAATTTGTTTGGAATTGGGTAAATGGATGGTTTTCTTCAAAGCCAATCGATGAGTGTGAGTACAGAAAAAGAAAAATTCTCGCATTTACATTAAAGCCAATTTTTTGGAGTTTTATCGCTGCAATACAGATACTTTGGACTATTATCGGGTGTTCTATTGTTCTTTTTCTTGGATATCGGCCGGTATCTTTGTGGAAAAATATTATTTCAACATTTACTGATGACGATCAATTTCAATGGGATCTTCGGTATTATCAAGATTGGGACCCAGATTATTACTGGAGACTATGGAAAAAAGAGTGGTCTAATGGCAAATGTGAAAAAACATATATTCCTTTATTCTTTGTCCCGTGGATTTCTTTGTTGACTATTGGGTGTTTCGTTGGCATTGGATATATTTTCATTTCTAGTTTCTTTACTGTTGTATCTCTTGCTTTATACGTTGCATTGCCATCTCTTGCTTCTTATTTCTTTTTACGTTGGTATTTCAATGATAAAAAAGTAACAAAAAGAGAAGAAAAGAAGCGTGAGAAAAAAAGAGAAAAAGCAAAAAAGACGCAAGAAGAAGAAATTCAATTTGAAAAAGAAGCACAAGAGCGCATGACGAAATTTCTGAAAGAATATGCATCGCTCAACCTAGTTCCCCAAAAAGTTGATATTAAAAGAGTTATTCCGGTTGTTAATACAGCGACAAAGTTTACACTTCGCTTTTGGAATATGAAAGCAAAAGTGTGCAAGCCCTTTGCTCGCTAATCAATATAGCCGCCCAATTGTGGGCGGTTTTTTTAAAATAAAAAGAAAGATTTGAGCTTTGTCCCTTTCTCTTTTGTTCTATCGAACATCTTTTTAAAATTTCTTTGTGGTCTATAATATACTTAATATGTGTAATAAAAATTGTGGGATGTTTGGGGGTATATATGGAATGGCACTTATTGGAGCAGCCATCTACTATATACAACACTCCGATACATTTTGGATGGGAGTTGTTGGTGTTCTAAAGGCGATTGCATGGCCCGCAACGATTATGTATCGCGCGTTGGAATTACTTTCTATGTAACTTAGGGATTATCGAAGTCCGACTCCAATATTGGAGTCGGACTTCGATAGAACTCTGATGGGAATATGGTTGACAGCAGAATCGCTGTGTGTATACTATTGATGCTGCATAAAGGTGCGGTTTTTATATGCCTTTTGTGTGGCGTTCCTTACAAGATGAATATCCACTTAGTAATAAGTGCGAAACAATAAACAATAAATTCAACAAAATTGAATAGAAAAAACAAGTACATTTTTTGGATCAAACATTTTAAATCTGGTGATTTAAAATAAATTAAGAAAATCGAGTATTTTCTTGGTTGTCCCTATTAGAGAAAAGATGAGAGAAGCAATACGTGCATGAAAGCAGAATGCATCTGCAGTCATGCACGAAGACCTTTCTTCACACTTACTCTTTATTGGAGGATTTGATCCTGGTCCAGGATGAACGCTGGCGGCGTGGATAAGGCATGCAAGTCGAACGGTTATTCATTGCTTAGCAATAAGTAGTGAATGATAGTGGCGAACGAGTTAGTAACACCTTGGTACATACCCCGAAGTTGAGCATAGCTCACCGAAAGGTGAGGTAATTCTCGATATTCCCGCAAGGGCAAAGTCGCAAGACGCTTTGGGATTGGCCTAGGCCCGATCAGCTAGTTGGTGAGGTAATTGCTCACCAAGGCTACGACCGGTAGGGGAGCTGAGAGGCTATTCCCCAACGACGCAACTGAGACACGGTGCGTACTCCTACGGGAGGCAGCAGTCGAGAATATTCCACAATGGGCGAAAGCCTGATGGAGCGACGCCGCGTGCAGGATGAAGGTCTTAGGATTGTAAACTGCTTTTAAATGGGAAGAAGCTACATTAGTAGTGTGACGGTACCATTGGAATAAGGGGCGGCAAACTTCGTGCCAGCAGCCGCGGTAATACGAAGGCCCCAAGCGTTATCCGGATTTATTGGGCGTAAAGGGCGCGTAGGCGGCTCGGTGCGTCTTATGTTAAATCTCACCGCTCAACGGTGAAATCGCATAAGATACGACCAAGCTTGAGAGTGTTAGAGGTAGAAGGAACTTATGGTGTAGGGGTGACATCCGTTGATATCATAGGGAACACCGAAGGCGAAGGCATTCTACTGGGACATTTCTGACGCTGAGGCGCGAAAGCGTGGGGAGCAAAAAGGATTAGATACCCTTGTAGTCCACGCCCTAAACGATGATCACTAGCTGTCTCGAGTATCGACCCTCGGGGTGGCGAAGCTAACGCGTTAAGTGATCCGCCTGGGAAGTACGGCCGCAAGGCTAAAACTCAAAGGAATAGACGGGGACTCGCACAAGCGGTGGAGCATGTGGTTTAATTCGACGGTAAACGAGAAACCTTACCAAGGCTTGAAATTCAAACGAAAGGTGTCCGAAAGGATATCCCTCTCACAAGGACGTTTGGACAGGTGCTGCATGGTTGCCGTCAGCTCGTGTCGTGAGACGTTCCCTTAAGTGGGGTAACGAGCGCAACCCCTGCCCTGTGTTATATGTGTCACAGGGGACTGCCATCTTATAGATGGAGGAAGGCGGGGACGACGTCAAATCAGCATGGCCCTCTGACGCTTTGGGCTACACACATGCTACAATGGTAGATACAACGGGTTGCCAAGCTGTAAAGCGGAGCCAATCCTTTAAAATCTACCCCAGTTCAGATTGAGGGCTGCAACTCGCCCTCATGAAGTAGGAATCGCTAGTAATCGCGGATCAGCAGGCCGCGGTGAATACGTTCTCGAGTCCTGTACTCACTGCCCGTCACGTCAAGGAAGCTGGGACTGCCTGAAGTTTCGTGAAGGAATCAGGGTAAGCTCGGTGACATGGACGAAGTCGTAACAAGGCACGGGTAGCGGAAGCTGCTCGTGGATTAATTACACTTAAGTCGTAAAAAACTTTTTAATTTTTTAAAATGATGTGTATAACAGTTCGCTGTACGCGATCAATCGAGTAATCGAGGAAATCAAC
>JBAZZD010000007.1:13138-42253 GCA_041659005.1 Minisyncoccota bacterium
AGGCACGGGTAGCGGAAGCTGCTCGTGGATTAATTACACTTAAGTCGTAAAAAACTTTTTAATTTTTTAAAATGATGTGTATAACAGTTCGCTGTACGCGATCAATCGAGTAATCGAGGAAATCAACGCAGAAGGAATGATGCATACTATCGAGAGGTGTTGGCCGATAAACCTCAAATATGTCTCGGCTACGAATATGATAAATGTCTAATTGGTTTATCGTGTTCGGTGGGACGACCAAGAAAGTACTTGATCCCATTAGAAATTGGGATTGTCATTATAGATTAGTAATTCATTGTTTTGCATTATTTCTAACGGGATAAAAAATAAAAAATTACCCTTAAACGGGTGGTTTTTGTTTTTCGTCTTATTTTATCTCTATAATTTTTCTAACTAGATTTTCCATGCCTTCGGCAGGCAGGCGTTTCCGCGGGAATGACATTATGATCTCTATTGAGACATAAATAGATTATTGTAAAAAACAATGATATAATGTAGGCATACTTATGGATGCGAAAACAATTCTCATTGTAGAAGATGAATCATTGCTTGGAAATTTATTAAAACAACGTCTAGAACACGAAGGTTTTTCCGTTATTTGGTGCAAGGATGGGGAAGAGGCGGTGAACACACTTAGATCGGTAAAACCTGATCTAATTTTATTAGATCTAATCTTGCCAAAAATTTCTGGATTTGAACTTTTGGAAACAATGCAAGCGGATCCACAGTTGGAACGTGCTCCCGTTATTATTACTTCAAATCTTGGACAAGATAGCGATGTCGCACGCGGACAGTCACTCGGCGCAATTGAATATTTTATAAAAGCAAAAGTTTCTATCGAAGAACTTGTTGATCATGTAAAGACAGTAGTCGCAAATTTGCCTACAAATTAATAAATTTGCTATAATAAACGAAAGTTAGAAAAATTATGAAAAAAGGTTTTACCCTCATTGAATTGCTTGTTGTTATTGCTATTCTCGCAATTCTCGCAACTGTTATCGTCGTTATTATCAATCCTGGCGAGCTCTTGAAACAGGCACGGGACACTACTCGCATTTCTGATCTTGCGGCAGTAAACAGTGCGATTGCATTGTATTTATCTGATGTTTCTACTCCATACTTAAAGAATGGCACTGATTGTACTGCAGCAACAATATACTGTACTGCGAATATTGGTGCGGCAAGTCCATTTGCCACTGCGGGTAATTGTGTAGCTCCGGCGGCTACTTCTTCAGTTGATGGTACTGGTTGGGTACGTGTCAATTTTGGATCAATTTCCTCAGGCTCACCTCTCGCGCGTCTTCCAGTAGATCCTGCAAATACCGCAACATATTATTATGGATATGCATGCGGAACTACAAATGCATTAAATTATGAACTTGACGCACGGATGGAAAGTAATAAATATGCAAGTAGCACTGCGAATGTTGTCGCCGCTGCGAAGGATGGAGGAAATAATGATGCGTGGTACGAAATAGGGAATAGTTTGGTTCAGTAATTTATAGTAAAGAGTTTATTTGTTATAATAAACTAAAGTTAGAAAAATTATGAAAAAAGGTTTTACCCTCATTGAACTCCTAGTCGTTATCGCAATTCTTGCGATTCTCGCAACTGTTATCGTTGTTATTATCAATCCTGGTGAGCTTTTGAAGCAGGCACGGGATACTACTCGTATTTCTGATCTTGCAGCAGTAAACAGTGCGATTGCGTTTTATCTATCAGATGTTGCAACTCCAGGAATTGGTGGGGCTTCAAATGCCGCGTGTACTGCCGGTGCAACTTCAACATTAGTACAATGCACTACTGCGGGCACAAGTCCATTTAGTGCTGGTACATCATGCTCAACAAATGCGGTAACAACCGTTGATGGAAATGGTTGGGCGGCAGTAACATTTTCTTCAATTTCTTCGGGATCACCACTTGCGCGTCTTCCGTTAGATCCAGCGCAGACAACCACATATTTTTATGCGTATGCATGTGGTGGGGGAAGCAATGCATTAAATTATGAACTTGACGCACGGATGGAAAGTAATAAATATGCAAGTAGCACTGCGAATGTTGTCGCTGCTGCGAAGGATGGAGGTGATAACGATGCATGGTACGAAATAGGGAATTCTCTTACCCAGTAAGAAATAAGAACTCCTTCGGGAGTTTTTTAGTACAAAAATAAATGAAAATGTATGGTAGAATGATAAAGAAGTGCAAAGTGTAAACTTCAAAGCGCAAACCTGCCTGCCGGTAGGCAGGAGTTAAATTAAAAGTTTTTCAGGGTTTTAACTTCACTTTTGAGACTTGCATTTATTACACAATTTATCCCGTTAGAGGCGTGCAGAGCTCTGACGGGGAACGGAAATTAATTTGGAATTTATATGAAATATAGTCGCAAAACAAAATTGGCTAGCTCTCTAATAGGATGATTAATCTACCAGGAGATAAATTACGAGAGTTATTGCTTCATGCAGGGATTGTAAGTACGGAGACATTTTCTGTTATTCAAGAAGAAGCAAATAGAAAGCGTCAAAATATAAGTGATCTTCTTATTTCGCAAGGAATAATTAATCGTGAATATCTATTAATGCTTATTGCTCAATTTCTTGGTGTTGAGCGAGTAAATCTTGGCGTAACAAAAATTGATGAGGCCGCACTTAATTTGTTACCCGAAGATGTCGCACGGAGAAGAAGGGTGATTGTGTTTGGAAAGGATCCAAATGGGCAACTTAAGGTTGCGATGGATGACCCAAGTGATTTGGAGACTATTGATTTTCTTTCATTGAAACTTGCGGGGAAAATAAAACCATATCTTGCAACTGAGGAAGATTTAAATAGAGGGTTTACTGCGTATGGAAAAAAACTTACGCAAGATTTTAAAAAAATAATTGATGAAAGTGTTCGCGAATCACTCAAGCTAAAAGCACGAGGAGATGCGGCGCAAGATGCTGATGATCTTCCTATTGTTGCGGTAGTGGACAATCTTTTGTCCTATGCAGTTTCCTCGCGCGCATCTGATGCTCATTTTGAGGTACTTGATGATTTAATTCTTGTGCGATTTCGTATTGATGGAATTTTGCATGAAATTATTAGAATGCCGAAAGAAATTCATCCCGCAATCATTGCACGCATAAAGATTCTTTCTAGTTTAAGGGTAGACGAACATCGTGCTCCACAAGATGGACGCTTTAGATACAAACTTGGAGGTACATCAGTTGATATACGTGTTTCTATTCTTCCAACATTTTATGGAGAGAAGGTTGTTATGCGTTTACTTACTGGCGCGCAAAAACCGCTATCACTTGCAGATCTCGGGGTGTTTGAGACTGATGTTCATATTATTGAGGAGGCAATAAAAAAAACGTATGGAATGGTGCTTGCATGTGGACCAACCGGATCGGGAAAAACAACAACATTATATTCGCTATTGAATATGTTGAATAAACCTGAAGTGAATATTATTACTGTAGAAGATCCAATCGAATACGACATGCGATATGTGAACCAGGTACAAGTAAATAATGCTGCGGGAATTACGTTTGCTTCTGGACTTCGTTCAATCCTTCGTCAAGATCCAAATATAGTAATGGTAGGAGAAATTCGTGATGGAGAAACTGCAAATATTGCGGTACAGGCAGCACTTACGGGACACTTAGTTCTTTCTTCGCTTCACACCAATGATGCGCCAACAACTATTCCACGATTTATTGATATGGGTGTTCCTCCATTTCTTATTTCTGCTGTGCTTAATACTGTTGTTGCTCAACGTCTTGTGCGTAAAATTCATTTAAATTGTGTGGAGTCGTATGAACCAGATGCAACGATTCTTTCGGCGATACATCGAGAGTTATTACTTTCCGGAGTTGATCCAAAAAGCATAAAACTTCCTAAGACATTTTATCGTGGAAAAGGATGTAGCGGATGTAATTTTCTTGGATTTGTTGGACGTATCGGAATTTATGAGGTTTTAAATATTACCGAGACAGTACGAAAACTTATTATGGATGGGTCATTTAGTATGGATATGTTAAGAGCGCAGGCGCAAAAAGAAGGAATGGTAATGATGTTTGAAGATGGACTCCGTAAGGTTGAACGGGGGACTACAACCATTGAAGAAGTTATGAGAGTTATCAGGGAGTAATTTTAATTTACAAATTTTTAATTTCAATTTAAGGACGAAACAAATTTTAGCGTAAAAGAAAATGAAATTTCATTATATTGCATCACAACAAGATGGACGGGTGGTTGAGGGAGATGTCGAGGCACCAAGTGTGCAGGCGGTGCTTTCGTATCTTTCAACAAATAATTTAAAACCGGTAAGCGTAAAACTTATTGAGGAACGGAAGAAAGAAATTGAATTATTCAAGGCGCGGGTTACTATTACTGATCAGATTTTTCTTACTAAATATCTCGCGTTAATGCTTAAAATTGGTACAGGACTTTTGGAGGCGGTAAATATCCTTATCGCTGATTTTAAGAAGCAAGCAATTAGAGATATTTTGTATGAAATTCGCTCATCACTTGAGCAGGGACAGCCATTTTATACAACATTTGCGCGTCATCCAAAGGTATTTTCAAACGTGTATACAAATCTTGTAAAGGCGGGAGAGGCGTCAGGGAATTTAGAAAAGATATTCCACGATCTTACTTTAATTCTCACAAAAGAAAAAGATTTACGCGATCAAATGAAGGGCGCACTCGTTTACCCGGTGATTCTTCTTGTCGGGGCAGTACTTATTCTTATGTTTTTAGTTATGTTTGCACTTCCAAAAATCGCAAATGTATTTTTGGATTCTGGGTTTCAGCCACCAGCATTTTCGAGCGCGGTATTTGCTATTGGACTATTTTTTGGGAAGTTTGGTTTCTACTTTATTGGGTTTGGTATCGCGGTGGGTATTTTCGCAATTGGGCTTTATAGGACATCAATATTTTTTCAGAGATTTCTAAAGAACCTTTTTGGTGGACTTCCACTCATTAAAACCGTGATACATAAAATGGCACTTCAACGTTTTGCTTCAACGCTTTCTTCTCTTATTAAGGCGGGCATGCCACTTACTGAAGCTCTCAAAATTACATCTGATGCAGTGGCAAATCAAGCGGTAGGAGATGCATTAATTCGTATTGCAGATCAGGGACTTGCGAAAGGACTTACGATTGGCGAGGCATTTAGACGCGAACCAATATTTCCCCAGACAATTTCAAATCTTGTTGCGATTTCAGAACGGGCGGGGCACTTAGATGAAGTGTTGGAAACACTTGGTGAATTTTATTCAAAGGAAATTGATTCATCGGTTAAGGAGCTTGTTTCATTTCTTGAGCCGGCATTGTTGCTTTTTATTGGTATTATTATCGGTGTTATCGCACTTGCAATCATTGTTCCAATTTATCAGCTCACCACTCAGTTCTAATTCATAATGATTAATTTCACAAATTTCAATCAATGTTTAATAAATTAATTTCCCAATTTTCTTTCCGAAAATTGAAAATTGTAAATTGTAAATTGAAAATTCCAAGAGCGGTATGCTCTCGGCTTGGTTTTACCATGATTGAGCTTATGGTGGTGCTTGCGATTTCGGTAACTATTTCTATTGCCTCGTTTGTTGCCTTTTCAAATGTATCGAGTTCAAAGTCAGTAAAGAATACATTGGATGAAATGGAGGCATTAACGACTGCTGCGCGAAAAAAATCAATTTCACAGGAAACTGGTGCGCGTTGGGGAGTGCGGGTAGAAAATACCGATTCATCAAAACGTATTGTTATGTTTAGCGGAATTTCATATGCGTCAGGAACTCCATCAAATTTTTATTCTATGAAGCGAAATGTTGTACTCACTAATCCTGTTGCTTCAACAACATATGATGCGATATTTGATCCAATTACTGGATTTCTTTCTGAAAAAAAAGTGTTTACCGTCGCAACTCTTAAAAAAGATGGAATCATTGGTGACTTAATTGTGAATACTATCGGGGCGGTAACACAGCGATATGATTATGGGTTGGTGGGATATTGGCATTTTGATGAGGGTATGGGGACAACGACTTATGACGCGTCAGGAATTGGAAACATTGGAACACTCACTAACAGTCCAACGTGGCAGACCAGTGCAAATTGTAAAGCGGGAGTATGTTTGGATTTCAATGGGACGACCAATTATGTAAGTGTTGGAAATAAAAACGAACACACACTCTCAACGCGTGGGAGCGTGAGTATATGGATATATATTCCGTCTACTTGGGGTGGAAGTACATATCCAAATGTTGTGAGTAAGGGGGCGTCTGCCGGATGGGATACTGATGGTTGGTCACTCTATGTTTTTAATCCTAATTCTGATGGAAGAATAGGCGTCGGTCAAAGAAGTGGAACTTCTGTAGCAAACATATCATTTTTGAACACTCTAAAGGATGAATGGGTACACATTGTTGGAACTTGGGATGGATCACAAATAAAAATTTATGAAAACGGAGTATTAAAAGGAACAACTACTCAATCCTTTTCCCTTCCCGTGACTACAACATCTCTTTTTATTGGGAAAGATCAAAACAGTCAGTACTTTGATGGAAAGATAGATGAAGTTCGTATCTATAACCGTGCACTTTCTGTAACTGAGATTTTGGCGATGTATAATGACCTTAAGTAAATTTTAATTTACAAATTTCAAATTTCAATTTAATTTTCCAATGACCCAATTTCAAAATTTATTCATTTATGCATTCATTTAAAATTTTAAATTTAAAACTTAAAATTCTTCTGCAAAGCAGAAGCGGTCAGTCTTTGGCCGAAGTTATGGTTGGTCTTGCAATTGGAGCCATTTTAATTGGGGCGGCATCATTTGCTATAACCACGACCCTCAAGACAAATTTATCTTCGCAACGCTCACAATTTGCGGCAAGTTCGGCACAGGAAATAATTGAGCGCGCACGCGGGTATGCGTCTGCCGATTGGCAAAATATTTATGGACTTACGAAGGGGTCTTCAACTCCATATTTTTTTGTTGCCTCAAGTTCTCAATTTTTAGTTGTGCAGGGAAGTGAAGGAATTATAGAGAGTGATATTCGTAATGGGTTGGTTGGTCAGTGGGGACTTGATGAGGCAACAGGAACAATTGCATATGATGCAACGGGGAATAAGAATAATGGAGTATTGGTAAGTAGCCCAACGAGAGCTACTTCAACGTGTAAAATTGGAAATTGTCTAATTTTTAATGGAAGTACTAATTATGTGAGCGTATCAGGTCTTTCTCAACCAAATGAGAGGACGTATGCTTGGTGGCACAATATTTCGGCAAACGGAAGTTCCGTTTTTCCTAGCCCAATAACTCATGGTGGATATTCGAACGGAATGAGGGTTATATGGCGTGATGATACTTCTGATAAGACGACAGTCCAAATTACTACTGGCTCAGATACAACTCCAACCTTTACACTAAGTAGTTTGGACGCTGACCAGATCGGTATTTGGTATCACTATGTTTTGACATATGATGGAATAAATACGGGAAAGCTTTATAAAAATGGAGTATTAGTTGATACAAAAACTAGTGGAACTGGAGTCATAAAAACTACCGTATCACCTTTTTATATAGGAGTGAGCCAATTTTATTGGAATGGTTTAGTTGATGATGTTCGATTTTATAATCGTGTACTTTCTGCTGATGAAGTGAAGCAGTTGTATAACAATACTGTATATACACGATATTTTTATGTTGAAAACGGATGTCGCACTAATGATGCATCAAGTACCTACTCTGGTGTTTCTCCGTGCGGTGGGGGATCTGTTGACGATCCATCAAGTCAGAAAGTGAGTTCAGTTGTTCAGTGGGGAACCGGAGTGGGAACTGGACAGATAGTACTTGCCGATATTTTAACACGGTGGAAGAATGCGATATTTCAGCAAAGTAATTGGTCGGGAGGTATCTCAGGGGATGTGCTTATCAATTCTGGTACTACATTTGCCTCATCGTCAAATGTAAATTCTGGAGGGGGAAGTCTAAGAATCAACGGACTTTAGTCCGTTGATAATTTTTAATTTCCAATTTTTAAATAAATTTAAAATCAGAATATTTAAAAATTGAGATTTCTCGGGTTTTATTTACAAAATTCAAAAATTACAAAATTTAAATTTAGGGTATAATGAATCTATGGAAACTCGGAATTATAGCGAAGCATTAACCGAAGGATACAAACGACTTCATGCACAAATTGAGGTGGAGCGTGCAAAGCCAGAAAATTTGGAAATACAGGAACGGGAGATTGTAAAAAAGTCGGTAGTTGGAGTTGTTCAATCAATAAAAACGAGTAGCCCCTCCACAGAAGAAAAGAAAGAAGAAAAACAACCAGAACTTCATGTTATTCCCGAATATGTTGAACGGGAGTCCAATGCATTAAAAGAAGAGATTGAGGCACTCGTTGAGTCGGCTGCGAATAAAGGACTTGAACAGGCAGTTCAGGCATCACTAAAACATTCAGCGTTTGTGCAAGATGCATTTCATGATGCATTAGTCGACAGACTAATTCCTGAATTAAAGAAGAGAGGAATTCTGAAATAATTTCAATTTACAAATTTTAAATTTCAATTTAATTCTCCAATGACTCAATTTAAAATTTATCCATTCAATTAAAATTTGAAATTTAAAACTTAAAATTTATCTATGGCTTCCTTCATTATTTTTATCTCAATCCTAGGTGCCGCAATTGTCGGTGTTGCATTATTTTTTGTTTGGAGGAGCAAAATACAAAAAGCACTTATTGAACAGCTTTCAACGAAATTGTTTTTAATAAAACTTCCTCGTGAATCAAAGGAGGGGAGGGATTTAAAAAAGGAGATTAGTATTTCTGAACAACTTATTTCTGCGCTCGCGTCATTTAAAAAACCGTTTGCTTTTGAGGTTGCAGTACCACACGTTGGAGAGGAAATTCATTTTTATATTTCTGTCTCGCAGGTCGCGAGCGAAGCGGTTACACGACAAATTCACGCATTATGGAAAGATGCGGATGTAACTCAAGTGGATGACTACAATATATTTAATCCATCAGGGACAATATCAGCGTTCTCTCTTTCGCAACATGACTACTATGTTGTACCACTTCGCACATACCAAGAATTTGAGTCCGACACATTCCTTTCGGTACTTGGAGGACTTTCGCGTATTAATGAGGTTGGGGAGGGGTGCGCGATTCAATACATTATTCGTCCTGCACCAATGAGTGCAAAAAATAATATTCAAAAAGCAATCAAAGACTTAAAAAGTGGCAAGAACGCGAAAGAGGTAATTTATTCTAGTGGTAATAATGATTTCTCATTCAAAGAAATTGGAGACGTTGCGATGAAGGGAAATGTGCCACTTGAAAAAAAGGAAGAAAAAAGTATTGACGATCACACAATAAAAATGTTGGAGGGAAAGATTTCGAAGCCATTATTTTCAGTAAACGTGCGCGTCATTGCATCTGCGCCAAGTGAGTCCCAAGCGAAGGCAATTACTGATGGAATTGCGGCTGGTTTTGCACAATTTAGTGCTCCAGAGCGCAATGAAATATCGATTAGATATTATAAGAAACCAGAAACACTTACTCATAAATTTATTTTTCGCGAATACGCAAAAGATGAGGTAATGGTTATGAATTCCGAAGAACTTGCGAGCATCTTCCATTTTCCGACTGCATTTACTGAGGTTTCACGAGTAAGTTATTTAAAGTCACACGAGGCGCCACCACCCTCAGAACTTCCAAGTGAAGGGCTTATTATCGGTGAGAGCAGATTTCATGGAATGCAACGCGAGATTCGTTTAACGCGCGAAGACAGGCGAAGACATTTATATCTAATTGGACAGACTGGAACAGGAAAATCAGTTTTTCTAAATAACGCGTCAGGACAGGATATTTTAAATGGTGAAGGTGTGTGCCTTATTGATCCGAATGGTGATTTATTTGAGGATGTGTTAAATAGAGTTCCTGAGTCACGTGCTAAGGATGTTATTGTGTTTGATCCGTCCGACTTAGATAGGCCACTTTCTGTTAATATGCTTGAGTATGACGCACGATTTCCTGAGCAAAAAACATTTATCATTAATGAATTGATGATGATCTTTGATACGCTCTATGATCTAAAAGCAACAGGAGGACCTATGTTTGAACAGTATGCACGAAACGCTCTTTTGCTTTTAATGGATGATCCAAGTGCGGGGTATACTATTCTTGAAATTCCACGCGTACTTTCCGACTCACATTTTCGTGAAATGTTACTTTCAAAATGTACAAATATTATTGCAAAAGATTTTTGGGAAAAAGAAGCAGAACAGGCGGGAGGAGAAGCTACGCTTGCAAATTTAGTTCCCTATATTACTTCGAAGTTCAGCACATTCATCGCAAATGATTATGTTCGTCCGATTATTGCACAGTCAAAAAGCTCTCTTGATTTTAGAAAAATTATGGATGAGGGAAAGATTCTTTTGGTAAATCTTTCAAAGGGGAGAATTGGTGAATTAAATGCAAGTTTGCTTGGAATGATTATTGTGGGAAAACTTACTATGGCAGCATTTTCCCGAGCAGACATAGCAGACAGGGAAACCAGAAAAGATTTTTATTTGTACATTGACGAGTTTCAGAATTTTACTACTCCGTCAATTTCTACAATTCTTTCAGAGGCACGAAAATATAGGCTGTGTCTTACTGTCGCACATCAATTCATTGCACAACTCAAAGACCCGATTCGTGATGCAATTTTTGGAAACGTTGGTTCAATGATTTCATTTCGTATTGGTCCAAATGATGCAGAATTTCTTGAGCGTCAGTTCCTTCCAACGTTTACAAAAAATGATTTAGTTAATATTGATAATTTAAATGCCTATGCAAAAATTCTTATTAATAGCAAAGTATATCCACCGTTTTCGTTATTTATCCCATTTCCTCCAAAGGGTGTAGCAACTCGCGGAGCACAGATACGAGAATATTCTCGATTACTGTATGGACGACCAAGAGTCGATGTGGATGCAGAAATCTATTCTCGATTACGAGAAGCCAAATAAAATGAGCGATATATTGAGGCAAATCAACGATTATGAAAAAATACATATTTATACCGTCGGATAAAAATGGCAACAATCTTCTAACGGAATGAAGCCGTTTTTGTCTATAGTTATTCCTGTTCGTGATGAAGGCGAGAAATTATTAGACTCGTTACTTTCACTTGATTATATGTTGTCACTTTCTGAGTTTTCGTATGAATGTATTTGTGTGTGTTCAAGAAAGGCAGAAAGTTCAATTAAAGTATGTGAAAAATTTTCAAAGTTAGTAAAATATATGCGAGTATGTGAAATAAAGGGTGCGTGTGGGTGGAGAGAATTATTTTTAGAAGGAATGCATTCTGCACGAGGGAATGTTCGAATGTTTCTTGATCCAGGTATTATTTCAGTTTTTATTGATAGAGAGAAAATTTTAGAACGACTTCGCGAAGGGTATGAATGTATTATTGCGATTGATGAGGATATAGAAGAAGGAGAATACAAAGAACCGAATTCAATTCCGAAAATGATTGTATTTGGAGAAGAAATGCTCCCAACTATTGAAAAAAAACATATTATCTCGCATGACAGGCGTTCGTTGCTTGTTGAGATTATTGGATTCTTGTTAAAAAACAAAATTAAAATATATGCGTTTCCGTTGCCAATGAAAGAAAAAACTAAAGTAAATGAGACCCTATTTGATAAATTTGTTAACAAGACAAAACTTATGAGGGTCAAAAGAGAGCACAAACGTATTACACGAGAAAGGAAGAAGATGAACCTATCCATATGAAATCCTGTTAGAAGTGAACCCACAAGATGGAATTTAGCTTCAACGATATTTCTTAAATAATATAATTATGAACCAAAATAAAATGTCACAATCAAATTCAATTCTAACGGGATGAAACATATCATTATTGCTAATTGGAAAATGAATCCAATAACCGCAAAAGAAGCGGTGAGTTTAGCTAGGGAAGAAGACAAAAAAGATGTCGTGCTTATTCCGCCTTCGTTATATATTTCTACGTTGCAAGGTTTGATGAAAAATGGATCAATTGGATCACAAGACATTGATCCAGTGGATATGCCAAGTGGGCCATATACTGGTGCATTATCTCCAGCATTTTTAAAGAAATTTGGTGTGCGGTATGCCATTATTGGCCATTCTGAGCGGAGGGAGTATTTTAGAGAAAGTGACGCAATGATCGCACAAAAAGTTAAAAGTGCGCTTGACTGTGGTATTATTCCAATTCTCTGTGTTGGTGAATCAAAGGAAATTCGTGATGGTGGATATATGAAAGCTCGAGAGTTTGTAATTGGACAGCTAGAAAAAGATCTTGATTTAGTTAAGGGGGGGGTTGGAAAAATTATTGTTGCGTATGAACCCGTGTGGGCAATCAGTACTAATGATAGTGGAGTTGTTGATGATGCGGATGGCGCTGGAGAAATGATACAGAATATTAAGGCGCACTTGTCAGCATCAATGAAGTTATGGGCACAATATAAAATAATTGGTGTATATGGTGGTTCAATTGGAGCGAACAATGTTGGTGTTTTTATGAGGGAACGTTCAATTGATGGATTTCTTATTGGCGGTGCAAGTCTTAGACCAAAAGAATTTTTACGAATTGTAGAGATTATGAATAGGTAATAGTAATATATAGACACACCATGAATAGAAGTTTAAAACAATTATTATATTCCCTTGTTTATGTTGTTGTGTTTTTTTTGATTCTTGGTATTTTGTGGAACATTATTTCAAAACGACCACCAACGTGTACGGATGGGATAAAAAATCAAGATGAAATAGGAATTGATTGTGGCGGAATGTGTATTTCGTGTGAATTAAAAAATATTCAACCAATAGAACTTCTTGGGTATTCGGTGATGTCGCTTAGGTCTGGGCATGTTTCTTTGTTGGTTCATGTTAAAAATCCCAATGAAACTCACCACGCATCTCCATTTTCCTATACCGTTCGTTTGTTTGATGAAAACAACATTGAACGAGAGGCGTTTAGTGGAACGGCGTCACTTGTGGCGAATAGTGATGGCTATGTTTTAGAAACTAATGTGCTTTATTCTGATCCTAAGGATGTAAAACTTGAAATTAATGAGGTTAATTGGAAATTAAAGGAATCTTTTGCTGTTCCTGAAATAATTATTCAAAATGCTTCTACCACAATTGATGGAAATGTTGTGCGTGTCAAGGGGATGATTGAGAATAAAAGTTCATTCGAGTCAGAAAATATACATATTATTGCAGTACTGGGTGGGGGCTATAACGAAGACGTGTATGCGAGTGAGATGGTACTTACACGACTTGAGCCATTCAGAAAAGAACAGTTTAGTGTTATATTTCCAAACGATGCGGAAATTGTGCAACGCTTGAAAACAAGCACAACTCGTATCATAGTACAAGCAGAATGATGCATAGAATTAGGAATCTTGATTTTTCTCTTTTAACGGCGCTTTTTTCACTTGCGTTGTTTAGTTTGCTCTCTCTTGCAAGTTCTGGAATGGATTTTTTTTGGAGACAGCTATTGTGGTACGTGATGGGATTTGGATTGATTATTTTCGGAAGTTTATTTGATTGGAGGTGGATCGGAACTCAGGTGTGGTTTCGTGCGTTATTGTATTGGGGGAGTGTTGTGCTTGTAGTTATTTCAAATTTTCTTTCTGGCACGGTTCGAGGAACTAAAGGGTGGATCTCGATGGGTGGATTTCAATTTGAGCCGGCAGAATTAGTAAAGCTTTCTGTTATTTTAATTCTTTCAAGTTATTTTGCGCGGAAACACATTCATGCGTGGCAAACCAAAACACTATTCGTTTCTTTGTTATTTGTACTTATTCCAACAATACCAATTATTATGCATCCTGATTTTGGCTCTGCGGCGATGGTAATGATTTTGTGGTTTGGTTTCATTTTGCTTTCTGGAATAAATATAAAACGTTTTTTTATTGGCGTTGGGTGTTTTCTTATTTCATTTATATTATTGTGGACATTTGTTTTAAAACCATATCAAAAGGATCGTATTACTGGTTTTTTTACTCCAGAACGAGATCCGTTGGGGATAAATTATAATGTAATTCAATCAAAAATTGCTATTGGATCTGGTGGATTTTTTGGAAAGGGATTTGGTATGGGCACACAGGTTCAGTTTAATTTTCTCCCTGAAGCAGAAACAGACTTTATATTTGCTGCCATTGTTGAAGAATGGGGACTCTTTGGGGGGTTTGCTGTCATTCTTGCATTTTTTTTCACTGTCTACCGTGTTATAATGATTGGGCTCCGAGCGAAGGATAATTATTTTAGATTTATTTGTCTTGGCGCGGGAGTTTTTTTCGTCGCTCATTTCACAGTAAATGTAGGATCTGCGTTGGGGCTTTTGCCTGTCGCGGGCATTACATTTCCCTTTGTAAGCTATGGCGGATCGAATCTATTGACTTCGTCAGTGCTATTGAGCATAATACAACATATCAAACTTGAATCCTCAACGTGAACAACGAGGTAATTTGAGCGTGCGCCTCCTGGTCGTACTGGGAGCTGTTTTGGCGCTTATTTTTGTTGTTGCTTATTTCGTTTATTCACTTCAACCAACTGACGTAGAAACAAGTCCGAATAATACTATTATTTCCACTTCAACTGCTATTCAATTCAAAATTGAAAAAGGAGAGGGTGTTCGTGAAATAGCGAGCCATTTATCAAAGGAAAAACTTATTCGTTCAGTAACAGTGTTTAAATTTTATACGATACTTTCGGGTACTGCTCATCGATTTTTGCCTGGGATGTACACCGTTTCAAATGCAATGAGTATTCCGGAAATTGTTACAGAATTTACTGTAGGTGGGAAAAATGAAATTACTGTTGTTATCCCTGAAGGAACGACTATTTTGGATGTTGAAGAAATTTTAAGTAACGCGGGGGTTTTACAAAAGGGTATCGTGCTCCCCAAGGACCCAAAGTTGTTTGAAAAAGAATTTCCATTCCTTGAAAAGCGAACCTCTCTTGAGGGATTTGTGTTTCCCGACACGTATCGAGTTCCCCTTGATGCCCCACCCGATGCTATTGTAAGAAAATTTCTTGAGACGTTTGAACGAAAAGCGTGGCCGATATTGAAAGAAGAAGATGATTGGTATAATCGACTTATTCTTTCCTCAATTCTTGAGCGTGAAATAGTGACATTTGAGGACAGACAAACCGTTGCAGGAATTTTCTTAAAACGGATATCAATTCGGATGCCAATACAGGCAGATGCGACGGTTAGTTATGAAAAGTGCAAAGGGAAATACAAGGGATGTGCGGTAATTCAATTAGCACGGTCTGATACATCAATTTTGTCTCCATATAATACATATCAACGACTTGGACTTCCCCCTACCCCAATTGCGAATCCAGGACAATCAGCATTACGAGCGGCGATAGAGCCAAAAATGACACAGTATCTTTATTACCTTTCGGCAAAAACTGGGGAGACGTTATTTTCAAGAACATTCGAAGAACACAACATAAAAAGAGCAAAGTATTTATAGGGAAGTACCACAAAAAGAAAAACTAAAAATATCAAACGATGAAAACAAAAATATTTTCTTCATACAACGGGCCGAAATTTGGAGCGATGAATCTTATTGAAATTCAACGTAATTCCTTTAAATGGTTTGTCGAAAAGGGACTTCGAGAACTTTTTGACGAAATTTCTCCAATTAAGGATCATACAGGAAAGGAACTTGAATTAAGTTTCTTAAATTATAAATTTGACACACCAAAATATACCGAAGAACAAACAAAAGAAAAAGATTTGACTTTTGAAGCCGCACTTCGGGTAAATTTAAAACTGATTAATCGGACGACAAAAGATTCGATTGAGCAAGAAGTATACCTTGGTGATTTTCCGATCATGACTGCTCGTGGAACATTTGTTATTAATGGCGTTGAGCGTGTGGTAATTTCACAATTGGTACGAAGTCCTGGTGCATATTTTACCGCAAACGTATTTCGCGGAAAGAAAATGTTTGGAGCAAAAGTAATTCCAAATCGTGGCGCATGGCTTGAATTTGAAACAGAACCTGATGGATTTATCGGTGTGCGCATTGACAGGAAGAGAAAAGCTCCCGTGACACAGTTATTGCGTACGTTTGGATATTCTTCAAATGAAGAAATACTCAAAGCCTTTGCTGATGTTGATACTGGAGACACTAAACATATTCAAGCAACACTTAAAAAAGATGATGCTGAGGATGCAGAAAAGTCATTTTTGGGTCTTCATAACCGATTGCGCCCAGGGGATCTTACTACTGTTGATAATGCACGATCGCTTATTGAGGGAATGTTCTTCCGTTTTGATCGTTATGATTTAAGTCCAGTAGGAAGATATAAATTTAATCAACGACTTGGAATTGAGAAAAAAGAAGAAGGAGTTCTTGATAAAGAAGACCTCACCATTTTAATAAAAGAAATTATCAGAATGAATAATAATCCTTCTTCCGAACCCGATGATATCGATCATCTTGGAAATCGAAGAGTGCGTGCAGTGGGTGAATTAGTCCAGTCACGTCTTCGTGTTGGATTTGCACGTCTTCGTCGAGGTGTGCAGGATAGAATGTCTACTCTTGAACGTCGAACCCTTCAACCCGTACAATTAGTAAATTATAAATTATTAACTGCGGTAGTTCGTGATTTTTTCTCTTCCTCTCAGCTTTCACAATTTATGGATCAGGTAAATCCACTTGCTGAGCTTGAACATAAACGTAGAATGTCCGCGATGGGTCCTGGAGGACTAACACGAGAGCGAGCGGGATTTGAAGTCAGAGATGTGCACTCATCATATTATGGACGTATTTGTCCGATACAAACTCCAGAAGGAGCAAATATTGGATTAGTCAGTTATATGGCGAACCATGCGCGTTTAAACGAATTTGGATTTTTAGAGGCCCCATACTACAAAGTTAAAAACGGTGTAGTAACATCAACGATAGTATGGATTGATGCGATTGAGGAAGAAAAATATAATATTGCTCAAGCTGATGTTGGTATTGATGAAAAAGGGTTTATTATTCCTGACGTATTTCCTTCGCGTGTAAATGGAAAACCAGGTGAATGTACGCGCGAAGAAGTTGATTTTATGGATGTTTCCGCAAATCAATTTACTAGTGTTTCTGCATCCCTCATTCCATTCTTGGAACATGACGATGCAAATCGTGCGCTTATGGGATCAAATATGCAGAGACAGGGAGTTCCATCAATTCATCCAGAAATTCCGTTTGTTGGAACTGGACAAGAGGATCGTGCAGCACATGATTCTGAACAGGTTCTTGTTGCTTTAGAAGATGGGGTGATTACTGATTCAGATTCTTCTGGTATTTCAGTGAAAGGAAATTCAGGAACAAAGCGGTATCCAATTCTTAAGTTTAGGAGATCAAATCAATCAACATGTATTTCACAACGCCCAATTGTTTTTGTTGGAGACAAGGTGAAAAAGGGAGACGTGATTGCAGATGGCCCAGGAACAAAAGATGGAGTGTTGAGTTTAGGACAAAACCTTTTGGTAGCGTTTATTCCATGGAGGGGATGGAATTTTGAAGATGCTGTTGTGCTTTCTGAGCGTGTTGCGCAGAAAGATCGTTTCACTTCTATTCATATTGAAACATTTATTTGTTCTGTTCGTGATACTAAAATTGGACCGGAGATAACCACACCGGATATTCCGAATGTTTCGGAAGAGAAACTTCGCAACCTTGATGAAGAAGGCATTGTCCGTATTGGTGCAGAAGTTCGTCCTGGAGATATTCTTGTCGGAAAAATTTCGCCAAAAGGTGAATCAGAACTCTCTTCAGAAGAACGTCTTCTTCGTGCAATTTTTGGAGACAAGGCAAGAGATGTGAAGGATACGTCTCTTACACTTCCGCACGGAAAAACAGGACGTATTATAGGTATCAAAATATTTTCGCGAGAAAAAGGTGACAAACTCGAACCGGGAATTATTAAGAAAGTTCAGGTTGAGGTTGCTCAGCTTCGTAAAATTCGTGCAGGTGATAAACTTGCAGGACGTCACGGAAACAAAGGTGTCATCTCAACCATTCGTCCAGTTGAGGATATGCCATATCTCGCAGATGGGACTCCGGTTGATGTGGTGTTGAATCCACTTGGTGTTGCATCACGTATGAATCTTGGTCAAATTCTTGAAACTCATTTGGGACTTGCAGCTTCAAAACTTGGATATCGTGCAGTGGTTCCAAACTTTGTTGGGGGAAATGAAAAAGAAATTGCAGAAGAATTAGTGAAAGCAGGATTTTCTGAAACGGGGAAGACAACACTGTATGATGGACTTACTGGGCAGGCATTCAGAGCTCCAATTATGGTTGGATGTATTTACATGATGAAACTCAATCATTTGGTTGAAGATAAGATTCACATGCGTTCAACTGGTCCATACTCATTAATTACTCAGCAGCCATTAGGGGGGAAGGCACAACTTGGAGGACAACGATTTGGAGAAATGGAAGTGTGGGCGCTTGAAGGATATGGAGCGGCGCACACATTACAGGAAATGCTTACGATAAAATCAGACGATGTATTAGGAAGATCTGCAGCATTTGAATCAATTATCAGGGGAACAGAAATTAGAAAACCGAACGTTCCTGCATCATTCAATGTGTTGCTCAGCGAACTTAAATCATTGGGGCTTGGAGTCCATTATGATGGAGAACGAGAGATTGAAAAGGGACGACAAGTAGAAGTAGAGGACGAAGAATAAAAATTAATTTATATACAATTATGGAAAGACAATTAGAAATTAATAGTATCTCAATTCGACTTGCATCCCCCGATGAGATTTTAAAATGGTCGTTTGGAGAGGTGATCAAGCCAGAGACATTGAATTATCGAACGCAGAGGCCAGAAAAAGATGGATTATTTTCTGAGAGAATTTTTGGTCCAACGAAAGACTATGAATGTTATTGTGGAAAATATAAAAAAGTTAGATACAAGGGGGTAACATGCGAAAAATGTGGTGTTGAAGTAACTCGTGCAATTGTACGACGGGAACGTATGGGTCATATTTTGCTTGCAACTCCTGTTGCACACATTTGGTTTATGCGTACAGTGCCATCAAAACTTAGCTTGTTACTTGATATTCCGGTGTCAAAGCTTGAAAAAGTTGTTTACTATGCTGCGTTTGTTGTAACTTTTGTGAATGAAGAAGCGCGAAAACGAGCACTCGAAAGTATTCAACGAGAGTTAAAGGGACTTAAAGGTTCTCCAAACATGGAGGAGATTGCTGAAAAGGCAGAAAATGTAAAGCAGATTGTTACCACGCTTCGTCCTGGACTTATTCTTACCGAGTCAGAATATTTTACTCTTTCAGAACGATTTGCTGATGTGTTTGAAGCTGATCGCGGAGCAGGAGCATTACGAAAAATTCTTGAACAGATTAATTTAAAATTATTAGTAAAGAATTTAAGAAAAGAGCTCGCAGAAGTTCGCGATGAGAGCAGAATGAAACGCATACTTCGTAGGTTAAAACTAACACAATCGCTTGTTGATTCTGGCATCCGTCCAGAATGGATGATTATCACCGTGTTGCCGATTCTTCCTCCCGATCTTCGACCTATGGTTGCGCTTGAGGGTGGAAGATATGCAACTGCGGACTTGAATGATTTATATCGCAGGGTTATAAATCGAAATAATCGATTAAAAAAGCTCATTGAACTTCGTTCTCCAGAGGTTATCTTAACAAACGAAAAACGTATGCTTCAAGAGGCAGTTGATGCATTAATCGATAATACTACGCGAGCAGGAAGTCAGATACTTTCAACTCGCCGTAGACCACTCCGTTCACTTGCAGATATGTTAAAGGGAAAGCAGGGACGATTTCGTCAGAACCTTTTAGGAAAACGAGTTGATTATTCAGCGAGATCCGTTATTGTGGTTGGTCCAGATCTTCGTCTTAATGAATGTGGACTTCCAAAAAATATGGCGCTTGAATTGTTCAGACATTTTGTTATCAATAAGGTTATTGAACGGGAATTTGCATTCAATATAAAACAGGCAAATCGATTTATTGAACAAGGTTCCCCAGAAGTGTGGGCAATTCTTGAAGAAGTTATTAAAAACAAAAGAGTACTCTTAAATCGTGCGCCAACACTTCATCGTCTTGGTATCCAAGCATTTAAACCACTACTTATTGAAGATCTTGCTATTCGTATCCCTCCACTTGTGTGTTCTGCCTTTAATGCTGACTTTGACGGAGACCAGATGGCGGTCCACCTTCCACTTACCATTGAGGCACAATATGAGGCTGAGGTACTTATGAATGCGGGAAGAAATTTGTTGAAACCGTCAAGTGGAGATCCAATTGTTGCTCCATCACTTGATATGGTGCTTGGGGTGTTTTTCTTAACACATATTGAAGAGGGTGCGAAAGGAGAGGGGAAAGCATTTTCAAGTATTACAGAGGTTGGACTTGCATACGAGCACGAATTTATTGATATCAATGCAAAAATAAAAGTCAAAGTGAAAGGAGAGATGAGGGAAACATCGTTCGGAAGAATTATTTTTAACCAAGTTCTTCCTGAAGATTTTGAGTATGTAAATGAAGAGTTAAATAAGAAAAAGATATCAAAAATTGTTGCAAAAATTATCGAAATTTATGGGATTGATACCACATCACAATATCTTGATGGAATCAAACATCTTGGATTTCAATATGCAACTATGTCTGGTGCGACATGGAGCATTGGAGATGTACGAATTCCAAAAGAGAAAAACGAAATTATCAAAAAAGCCGAAGGAGAAATAAGAGAAATTGAATCGCAATATTCTGAAGGATTCTTGACTGATAGAGAACGCAAACAAAGAGTAGTTGATATTTGGTCCGATGTTCGTGAAAATGTAACAAAATATATTCCGAATGCCCTGACAGAAATAAAAGGAAATCCAGTGTATTCAATTATTGCATCTGGTGCTCGTGGAAGTTGGGCGCAAGCAACACAGATGATGGGAATGAAGGGATTAACGATTAATCCAAAAGGAGAAACAATTGAGTTTCCAATTAAGTCTTGTTACAAAGAAGGATTTGGTGTTCTTGAGTACTTTATGTCTACTCATGCGTCAAGAAAGGGATCAACCGATACTGCGCTAAAAACTGCAACGGCTGGATATCTTACCCGTCGTTTAGTTGACGTTGCACAAGATCTTGTCATTCAAGAAGAGGATTGTGGGACTGATGAAGGTTCAACTATTTTAAGAAAAGATGGGGATGGATATGGGTATGAGTTTGGAGAGCGATTATATTCACGGGTTGCATTAGATGATATAAAAGTTGAGAGAAAAACAATTGTAAAAGCAGGAGAGGTTATTACTCGCGAAATCGCAAAAGTGATACACGCCTCAAAGCTTGAATCAGTAACTGTTCGATCACCAATTACTTGTCGAACACCACATGGAATTTGTTCGTTGTGTTATGGGTATGATTTAGCAAAAAATAAGATTGTCGAAGAAGGGGTTGCAGTAGGAATTATTGCTGCGCAATCAATTGGGGAACCTGGAACGCAGCTTACAATGAGAACATTCCATATCGGAGGTATTTCTGGAGTTGACATTACTCATGGACTTCCTCGTGTTGAAGAAATTTTTGAAGCGCGTCCACCAAAAGGAAAAGCACCACTTGCAAAAAATGATGGAATTGTTACAGAGATAGAAGAGCGGGGACTCGCAAAAATTATTAAAGTTGCAAAAGCGGGGGCAAAAAATAAAAAATCAGTTAAAGCAAACGTCGATGAATATATGGTTTCTGCAACCGCGATGTTCAATGTAAAAGAAGGTGAGCATATTAAAAAAGGAGATGCATTAACCGAGGGACCACTTGATATCCGTGAGTTGTTAGTACTTCGTGGACTTGAAGACGCGGAACGCTACATAGTAAACGAGGTGCAAAAAATTTATGTAACTCAAGGTGCTGCAATTAATGATAAACATATTGAGATCATTGCGCGTCAGATGCTTTCACGAATCTATGTAAAAGAAGCTGGAGATGCTGATTTTATGCCGGGTGATCTTGTTGAAAAATCTGATTTTATTTCTTCAAATCGTGCGACAAAGAAAGCGAAGGGAACAATAGCAAAAGGTATTTTGAAGGTGCTTGGTATTACTAGGGTTGCATTAAGTTCATCAAGTTTCTTGTCGGCTGCGTCGTTCCAAGAAACGAGTAGGGTTCTTGTGAGCGCATCGGTTGAGGGGAAAGTTGATCCACTTCGTGGACTCAAGGAAAATGTTATTATTGGGAAACTTATTCCAGCGGGAACTGGAAAATATGGAATTTCCAAAGAAATTCTTGATAAGATAAGAGAAGAAGATAATCGGGGGAAGATTCTCATTTCGCGTGAGGATATACCAAAAGAAGAGCTCATTGTCGATGATGCTCAAACGACTCTTGGTGAACCACAAGAGATTGAAGAGAAAGTAAACGAAGAAGAAAAGGAAGCGTTTGACTAAAGATAATTCTTTCGCTACTATGAAGTTCGTATTCGCATTGTTATGGACGAGAAAATAATTACACAATTTGAGGTTAATGTATTAGTTAAAGATGAATCAACTGAAGCGATTTTGCGCATATTGAAGGCGCACAACGCGGAAGTGCTTGCCGAAAAGCCAGTTCAGAAGATTCGTCTTTCATATGACATAAAAAAACAACAGTATGCGTTTTTTGTGACATTTGAGATTTCCGCACCTAGAGAAGAGGAGCGCGGAATACGAAAAGACTTATCTCTCAATGAGCAGGTGATACGCCTCCTTATTACTGAAAAGAAAGAAAAGAAAGGGGCAGAAAGAAGGGGAATCGAAGCCCAAAAGAAGCCATCGCGCTTAAAGAGTGCTCTTCAGGCGATGCTTCCAAATGAAGCGCTTGAGAAAAAGATAGAAGAGATATTACAATAAACTATAATATGGATTCCGTTGGAAATTTAACTTTCTTATTCTCAATTTCAACGGAATAAAACAGATTATGAAAAAACAAAACGTCACAACAAACATTTATTATTTCTAACGGGATGAATCTCAACAAGGTTTTTATTATCGGTCGACTTACTAACGATCCTCAACTTCGTAATACTCCAGGTGGACAGTCGGTTGCATCATTTTCTCTTGCAACAAACAGAAATTGGATTGCAAAAAATGGACAAAAACAAGAAGAGGTCCAGTTTCATAATATTGTAGTTTGGGGAAGACAGGCAGAAGTTGCAAGTCAGTTTCTTAAAAAGGGAGCAATGGCATTTGTTGAGGGAAGATTGCAAACGAGAAGTTGGCAAGATAAGTCGGGACAAACTCGTTACACAACCGAGATTGTGTGTGAGCGTATGCAGATGGGTCCGCGTGCAGGAGGTGTTGGCGGTGCGCCATTTAATAGTGGGGGGCAAAAGGAATATTCACAGGAATCGCCAAAAGATAATTTTCTTGACGATATGAAAGAGGAACTTCCAGAAATAAATTTGGAAGACGATATTAGGTCGGACGAAATACCATTTTAGAAAATACATATGATGAAACAATGTTCATTCTGTTCACAAAATGCAAAAGAAATCGATTTTAAAAACGTTGAGTTGTTGAAGCGCTACACCTCAAGTCAGGCGAAGATAATTGATCCTCGTCACACTGGAGTGTGTGCAAAACATCAACGACGTCTTGCAAACGCAATTAAGCGTGCGCGAATAATGGGTCTTTTGCCATTTGTAAAACAATAATGTTTGATCTTGAGCTATTTCAGTTTATTAATGGATTTTCAAACCGGTCAGTAATCGCTGACTGGTTTGTTGTTGTAATTGCGGAATATATTCCATACATTGTTGGAATTATAACAATTATTCTATGGGTTAAAATCCCAAATTGGAAAGAGAGAATACGTACTCTCTTAATATTGATCTTTTCTGGACTTCTTGCGCGCGGACTTATTTTTGAAGTAATACGATATTTTTATGATCGACCTCGTCCATTTCTTGCTCTTGGACTTACTCCGTTGTTTATGGAAAATTCCTATGCATTTCCTTCAAGTCACGCAATCATACTCACATTAATTGGATGCTCTGTGCTACTGTTTTCTCGACGATGGGGAATTATTTTTCTAATATTTGCAGTTCTTAACGCGCTTGCTCGAATTTATTCAGGAGTTCATTGGCCAACTGATTCAATCGGAGGAATCGTGATTGCAATTATTTCTATAATTATTGCGGTAAAAATGTTTCCTAAAAATAATACGACTTCGGTTTCTGTTGAAAAAAAGGAATCTGGTGAATAGAGCTTGAATGCTATAAGTTCTATTCTCTATACTATAGAGATATGGGAATTAAAAAGATTGCAAGTATAGTTGGAATAGTCATTGGTGGTGTTATTGTAATTCTTTTTATGGTGCGTTTTATTTACGGTGGTCCGGAGGATACGTGGATATGTGAGGGAACAGAATGGATAAAACATGGAAATCCTCGCGATCCAAAGCCCGATCGTAAATGTGGAGAAATAAAAAAAGAAGAAAAAACATTTACAACTACATCAATTGCAAATCCAGCCTCAGTTTTTTGTTTAGATCACAACGGATCGTTGGCATTCAAGGCAGACACAAATGGAAATCAATATGCCGTGTGTATACTTGAGGATGGAAAAGAATGCGAAGAGTGGGAATTTTATAGAACGAAAAAGTGTGGAGATGGTGTTATCCCACAAGGAGGAGAAATGGAAAACATTCCAACATATTAAGTATTTTTAAAACCCCTTATTAAAGGGGTTTTTTAAATAATTGATTAAAATCGTGGATATTTTTTCGATGAGAAAAAATAACCAAAATTAAAACAACTGTAAGAAAAATAATTTCCGGAACTGGTCGCATCATTCCTATAGAACATGCAACCGCTGTGAAGGAACCAGTAATGGACGCTTTGAAGACATCTTTTGAGTTGTATTTATGAATCGCGAACATGACGAAAAACGCCCCAAATGTTAAAATCGCAATCTGCCAATCAAGCGCAATGAGGATTCCAATTCCTGTTGCTATACCTTTGCCACCTCCAAACTTCAAAAAAGGATTAAAGATATTTGCCATAATAGTAAATATTCCAATAGATATTTGTACGAAGACAAGATCTGAGTTCGTAAAACCCTTTAGTATATTTGCAATAAGTAAAATTGGAAGAGCGCCTTTTATCGCATCAAAAAGAATCGTTATTCCTCCATACGTTGGTCCATATACTCGCCAAACATTTGTTCCCCCTATATTTCCACTTCCGAGCTTTCTTATGTCTCTTCCATCTACCCAATACCCCATAAAGAGCCCGAATGGAAAGAATATAAGCATGCACGCAAGAACACAAATTGCATAAAAGATTATGTTTTCTAAATTTTCAAACATTTCTCTCTCCTTCTTAAGTTGTTAATGATTATGCCTATTATGCTACAAAAGCGATTTTTTTTCAACTGTAAGAAAATTATATTTCACAGTACACTAGAAGCAGAATGCCGAAAGATGTAGACATAATTAAAGAGCGTCTTTCTATTGTCGATGTATTGCGGACATATATTACACTTACTCCAGCGGGAAAAAACTTGAAGGCAAATTGTCCGTTTCACAACGAAAAAACTCCCTCATTTGTTGTTTCTCCCGACAAGGGGATATGGCATTGTTTTGGATGTGGTGAGGGGGGGGATATCATCACGTTTGTGATGAAATATGAAAATTTGGAATTCCCTGAGGCCTTGCGGTTCCTTGCTGAAAAAGCAGGAGTTCAACTTGCAAGTATAAATCCACAACATCAACGAGAATTTGGTGTTTTGTATGATATAAATGAAGAAGCAAAATTATTTTTTGTTGATGCATTGAAAAAAAATAGTGCAGCGTTTGAATATCTTAAAACACGCGGATTAAATGACGAGACAATCAAAGAATTTGAAATTGGGTTCTCACCCGGTGGTGAGTCACTCACGCTTCACTTGATACAAAAAAAATATGCAATTGCGGATGCCGTGCGTGCTGGACTTGTATATCGTAACTCGCGTGGATTATATCGTGATCGGTTTGAAGGACGAATCATGTTTCCTATTTTAAATCATGTGGGAAAAACGGTTGCGTTTACTGGTCGTGTTTTTGGTGTATCCGCAGAAAATTCTGACAATCCAAAATATATGAATAGTTCAGAATCTCCCGTATTTAATAAATCACGTATTCTGTATGGGTTTTATAAGGCAAAGATGGATATAGCAAAATCAAAAACATTTGTAGTGGTTGAAGGACAGATGGATTTTCTCATGTCGTGGCAATACGGAGTAAAAAATTGTGTTGCAATTTCTGGTACTGGATTTACTGAACAACACTTGGAAAGTTTGCGAAAACTTTCTGATACCGCAATTGTAAGTTTTGATAATGATGATGCGGGGAGAAAGGCGCTCGAACGAACTCTTTTCCTTTTTAATGAATTTGATTTTCACACAAAGGTTATTTCTCTAAAAAACTTTAAAGACCCTGCGGATGCGCTATTAACCGATCAAAAATTTATGGAACGAGCTATTGCCGATGCTCGTCCTGCATTTCAATTTCTTTTTCAAATTTATTTTGGTTCTGAAAAAATACGCAATGATGTGGCATTAAAGAAACGGATAGTTCATCGCTTACTTGAAATTCTTTCCTCGCTTAAAAGTTCTATTGAACGTTCTGAGTGGCTCCGGGAACTTTCACGTGAATCGGGTATACCGGAGACCTCACTGGATTCTGAGCTTGATTTAATTGAAAGTCAGAAGAAGAGGGCAGGAGAACCGGAATCCGAAAAAATGAAAGAAGTTCGTCCCCAAGAACGTAGAATAGATGTCATAGCGCGGCAACTGCTATCGCTCGCGTTTACAAATGATGAATTCAAGGATATAGTACTAGAAAACAAGGAATTTATGCCCCAGCCGTTTCTTTCGATACTTCAAAACCCTGAGGCAGAGTCTGCAACGGTGTTTCAAATGCAATCAACATATCTATTTGACACCACAGATAACAATGACCTCAAAAACGAGGCGCTGGGACTTATACGCCAGCTACAGCTGGAATATTATCGGGATATGCAGGAAATGCTAAAGCGTGAAATGAAAAACGCTGAAACGCGTGGCGAAGAAAAGGAACTCCTTGAGGCGACAAAGAAGTTTCAAGATTGCACACAAAAAATAAACTCACTCACTATAAACGTATGAAGAAAAAGAATACTAGGAAGGTAACAAAAAAACAAAAGAAAGTGGTAAAAAAAATACAAAAGAAAAAGATTGCCCCAAAAAAGAAAGTAACAAAACCGATAAAATCGACGAAGCACAAAAAGCACATTGTTGTTCCTGAAAACAAAAATCAGAAACCAGAACCCAAACAAAGGAAAAATTATATTATTCCTGAAGAATATGTGACAAGTTTGGATGATTTGCTTCGTCGCGGACGCGTTCGCGGGTTTGTGACCGATGCTGAAATTTTAAATTTTTTTCCTGCAATTGAGAAAAAGCTTTCTTTTCTTGAGGTGGTGTATGGTCGCCTTGATCAAGAAGGAATAAAAATAAAAGAAACCGATTCGCTTATTGAAAGCGTAAATAAAGAACGCGATGAAATTTCTTATCAGGAATTGCAAGATGCGACTCGTATTGATTCCGATCTTCCTGACGCAGTGCAAATGTATTTAAAGGAAATTGGACGTACGCCGCTTTTAAATACCAAAGAAGAACGTGAGCTTGCACGCAGAATTGAAGAAGGAGATGAGTCAGCGCGTCAAAAACTTATTCAGGCGAACCTTCGTCTTGTAGTTTCAATTGCGAAACGATATGTAAATCGTTCACCACATCTTTCAATTCTTGATTTGGTACAAGAAGGAAACATTGGACTCTCACGTGCGGTAGATAAATTTGATTACCGTAGGGGATTTAAATTTTCAACATATGCAACGTGGTGGATTCGTCAGGCAGTAACGCGTGCACTTGCTGATTATTCGCGTACTATTCGTATTCCTGTGCACATGGTTGAGACAATTACCAAATATACACAGACAAAACGACGTTTGATGCAAGAATTGGGACGTGAGCCACTTCCGGAAGAAATTGCGACAGAGATGAATCTAGATGTAGAAAAAGTGCATTATATTCAAAAAATTTCGCAAGAAGTTATTTCACTCGAAACCCCAATTGGAGACGATGATGAAGATTCAACGCTTTCCGATTTTATTAAGGATGAAACAAGTATGAGTCCTGACCAACTCGCAAACGCAGCGTTGTTGAGAGATCAAATAAGGGAGGTATTGGTTGATTTGACCGACAGAGAACGAAAAATTCTTTCAATGAGATTTGGACTCGAGGATAATATTCCACACACGCTTGAGGAAGTTGGAAAGGTATTTGGAGTAACTCGAGAGCGTATTCGTCAGATTGAGGCAAAAGCACTTGAGAAGATTAGAAATCATAAAGATATAAAGAAGTTGGAAGGATATTAGGTTTTTCGCGAACACACTTTTGCAACAGACTTTTGGGATTTAGTCTGTCTGCAAAAGCGGGTTCGCTTATTTTTATGTGGGATGCTTAAGGTGGGGGTATTAAAAATTCAAACCATACAAGTTTTTACTTGCATTATTTTTGCAAGCGGAACATTATAGATGAAGTTATTAAACAATAATTATGGAGAAAAGATGAAAACGTCTGGATGTTTCACCATGTTTCAGGAGCTCATTAACCAGATCATGAACCTTCGTGCTCAGACACGTGAAGTGGTTACGTTTCTTTTGAAGGAATGTTCCGTAAAAATGGAGAGTGATTTTTTTGTGTTAAATGGTATCAAAAAACAAATCTCGTTATTTGGTAATAGGTTTGCGTTTGATACTGAAACGGGGAAATTCTATGAAATTTGTCAAATTCCTGGCAAGGAAATTATTCTTAGGTCAATAGAAAATGAGGAATTGGAAGTACTTATTCAAAAGACGTGGTTCATGAATCGACTAATCGAAATTTGTGAGCCGAAGCAATAAAAAGCCCCCGCATATGCGGGGGATTATTATTCTGTGGGAGAAGAAGCGTTGTTAGAATTTTTATTGCTGATGATAGCAGATACTTCGCCTTCTTCTAAGGCATTTATCTCAGTCAATTCCATTGC
>JBAZZD010000008.1:0-29998 GCA_041659005.1 Minisyncoccota bacterium
AAAAAGCCCCCGCATATGCGGGGGATTATTATTCTGTGGGAGAAGAAGCGTTGTTAGAATTTTTATTGCTGATGATAGCAGATACTTCGCCTTCTTCTAAGGCATTTATCTCAGTCAATTCCATTGCAAGTGAGAAAAGAGCAAATTGTTTCTCGATGTTTTCCTCGCCACTAATGAGGTGGAACATCATTTCATTTTTTTTACTTGGATCTCCTCGAAACACAAGCGATCGTATGATACTTGCTTTGTCGATTGTTTCTTCATCGATTTGATTACTTTCCTTAAAAAATTCTGCAGCACTTTCCATTTCAGTGGTGACTTGGCGATAGGGAAATATTCCACTTGTCAAAAATCTTTCAAGAAGAAATTCCTGCTCTTTTGGTATTTTTGCGTCAAGCAAGAGCACGTGAAGTTTTTTAGCCACTTCTTTTTCGGATGGGTTTTCACGTAAAAATTTGAAGAAGTGTATATATCTTTCTGTCGGGAAT
The DNA here is from genome assembly GCA_041659005.1 of Minisyncoccota bacterium. Classification (GTDB taxonomy): domain Bacteria; phylum Patescibacteriota; class Minisyncoccia; order UBA6257; family GWB1-50-10; genus LiPW-41. The sequence goes on from JBAZZD010000008.1 coordinate 489, forward strand.
TTTTTTTCCAGTCGGTAAAAATGATCACGCTGTATAGAATTTCTTATGGCAACGTGTGTACATTTTTCACTGCAACTAAAATATTTGATTAAATATTCAAGGGCGATAATTCGTTCTATAATTGGCAATTCGCGAAGAATTACAAGTAATTCACTTGCCCGATCTCCAAAATCTCCATCGATGACATTCATTGCGTCATCGAAGGCTTCTTTTACCTCTTCAAATGTTTCATACATGTCATTCTCCTTTTGTTAATGATATATATGGTATAAATGAAATTTTATAAATAGTCAAAATAAAAAATATCCCCGCTATTAGCGGGGAACTTCTATGAAAAAACCTTTGCAAGTATAAAAAGTGGGCCATTTGGAGAAAAAGAGAATGATAATACTTCTGCCATTCTCTCGGTTTCGATGTAATTAATTATTTCATTGATTAGACTTGCTGGTGATCCGATATCTCCTTCGAATTTCTTTATTACGCCCTTAGATCCAGCGACGTAGAGATACGCCTCGTGTTTCTGACGTGTAAATTCTGCACAGTAGACAACTTTCTGAGTGCTCATAAAATTCTCCTAAAATTATTAATGATGATTGTATTATACACCTTGGATTAGATTTTGTCAACCCAACATTTTTTATATAAAAGGTGTGGGATTTGTCTATTTTCTTTGTTTTCCCTACTATTATTTATATGGTTTCTTCCACTGATATTCGAAATAAATATCTTGAATTTTTTAAATCAAAAGGACATACGGTGATTCCTTCAGCTTCTTTGATTCCAGAAAATGATCCAACGGTGTTGTTTACTACTGCGGGCATGCATCCACTTGTCCCGTACCTCTTAGGAGAGCAACATCCGGGGGGAAAACTGCTCACAAGTGCCCAAAAATGCATTAGGACGGGTGATATTGATGAGGTTGGGGATACAACTCATTTAACCTTTTTTGAGATGTTGGGGAACTGGTCATTAGGTGAGTATTTTAAAGATAAGGCAATTGAATATAGTTTTGAGTTTCTTACCTCAAAAGAGTGGTTGGGACTCAATAAAAATCTTTTGGCGGTGTCAGTATTTGTGGGAGACGCTGATGCTCCGTTCGACTCCGAAGCATTTGAAAAGTGGAGGTCGTTAGGAATTTCTGAAAAAAGAATTGCAGAGTTACCAAAGAAAAACAATTGGTGGGGACCCGCGGGAGAAACGGGACCATGTGGACCAGATACTGAGATGTTTTATTGGACGGGAAATCCAAGTGAAGTCCCTCTATCATTCAATGACGACAATCCATTATGGGTTGAAATTTGGAATGATGTGTTTATGCAATATAACCGACAACCTAAAACCGATAACCAACAACAAGAAAAGGAATACATATTTGTTCCGTTAACACAAAAAAATGTTGATACAGGAATGGGACTCGAACGAACAGTATCAGTGTTAAATAATTGTGATCTCTATCAGATTGATACGTTTAAACCTATCATTCAAAAAATTGAAGAATTATCAGGAAAGAAATATGGAGAGAGGGTTGAAGATACCCGCGCGATGAGAATCATTGTTGACCATATCCGTGCGGCAACATTTATTTTGGGCGACGAACATGGAATTGTTCCATCAAATGTTGGGCAGGGATATGTGCTTCGTAGATTAATCCGAAGGGCGGTGCGTTATGGGAAGCAAATTGGAATACAGGAAAAATTTACGGCGAAAATTGCAGAGAAAGTTATTCAACAGTTTGAGGGCCAATATTTTGAACTTGGGAAAAATAGTGAAAAAGTTTGCAGAGAAATGGAAAGAGAAGAAGAAAAATTTGCAGTAGCACTGGAACGTGGACTTAAAGAATTTTCAAAACTTTCAAGTATAACGGGGAAAGATGCATTTGATTTATATCAATCATATGGATTTCCAATTGAGCTTACTATCGAACTCTCAAAAGAGAGGGGGCTTGATGTAGATATTAACGAATTCAAAAAAGAATTTGAACGTCATCAGGAACTTTCAAGAACTGCGTCCGCCGGTGTATTTAAAGGAGGGCTTGCAGATAATTCTGAACAAGTGCTGAAGTATCACACCGCAACGCATTTGATGCTTCAGGCGATGCGAGAAATATTGGGTCCGCATGTGGAGCAACGGGGGAGTAATCTTACTGCAGAACGAATGAGATTCGATTTTTCACATCCAACAAAAGTAACTCCAGAAGAAATAAAAAAAATTGAAGACAAGGTGAACGAAATAATTAAAAAAGATTTGCCGGTTCATTTTGAGATACTTTCAGTAGAGGAGGCAAAGAAGCGGGGAGCGATGGGAATTTTTGAAGAAAAATATGCGGCACTTGGAAATAATATAAAGGTATATTTTATAGGGAATTATTCTACAGAAATTTGCGGCGGTCCACATGTAGAACACACAGGAATTTTGGGAACGTTTAAGATTCAAAAAGAGGAGGCGGTTTCACAGGGAGTCAGGCGTATTAAGGCAATACTTTCCTAGAATTGACATGTTGGTTATTATGTGTTAAATTTACAACTCCTGTTATTTTCACAAAAAAAGAAAAGGGAAACGAAATGAACGAAAACGCGTTAATACTTCTTCTTCCTCATTATTTATCTAATATATTGAGGAAGTATGATCCGAAGACCGAACTTTTTGTTTTAACACGGGGAAAGGTTTCACGGGAAACCATGGTAAGAATTATTCCCAGTATTGGGAAGTTTCTCCCGCCCCCTGTTTCTCCAAAGATCACATAATAAATACCCCGCAAATGCGGGGCATTCTTTTCTATTGACTTTTTGTGTGCTTGGTGCTATAATAACAGCATCATTAATTTTTTAATAGGAGTTTATATGAGTACACATTTTATGAAACCTGATGTTGTTCTTCGCCCGAAGAAAAAAGCATCAAAAGTCGTTGATTTTCCTTTGACACAAAAGGAAATGAAGGCAGCAATTGAGCGGGGGAGAAAAGAAGATGCCGAGCGGAAGGCTCGCATCGAGAAAAAATTTGGCAAAAAATCTACAACGCAAAACTCACCACAAGGTGGATTCGTGGCGCAAAGCCATGTTATTCTTTCACAAAAAAGAACGGATCTAACTCGCAAAGAAATGGATTCAGTTGTCCGGCGTGAACTCAAAAATTGTTCGCGCTAAAAATATTTACCCCCGTACGCGGGGGACTTTTTATATAAGCACTAATTTAATAGCAATTTTTTATAAAGATTAACATAGAAGCTTGGGGAGAAAATACCGATGGGGTATAATGAAGACAAATCAATGGAGGAAGAAGAGAAGAGAAATGTTGCATATTTTGCGCGAACTAATTTCCGTAACAAGGATCAGCTTTTTGGTATAAAACGGAAAGATAGGCGACAACATATGTATGTTATCGGACAGTCCGGTACGGGAAAATCATCATTACTTCATAATCTTGTAATACAAGATATTGCAAATGGTGAAGGATTGTGTGTGGTTGATCCTCATGGAGAACTCGTTGAAGGAGTACTTCCAATGATTCCAGAAGAACGAATAAAGGATGTTGTGTATTTTAATCCTGCAGATACTGATTACCCAATTGGGTTTAATATACTTGAACTTCCTGATCCAAGATACAAGCATCTTGTTGCCTCTGGTCTTATGGGGATTTTTACCAAGATTTGGTCTGGAGTCTGGTCTGCTCGTATGGAGTACATTATGAATAATGCAATCCTGGCACTTCTAGACACTCCCGGGACAACTTTGCTTGGCATCACAAGAATTTTAGTTGATAAGGACTATCGTCAAAAAATAATTGCAAACGTTAAAGATCCTGTGGTTAAGGCATTTTGGATTAATGAATTTGAAGAATGGAAAGATCAATTTAGAAATGAGGCAATTGCTCCTATTCAAAATAAAGTCGGACAATTTTTATCAACTCCGATTGTGAGAAATATTGTTGGACAACCAAAAAGCACAATAAATATTTTAGATATTATGAATTCGGGAAAGATATTTTTGGTCAATGTTTCAAAAGGGAGAATTGGAGAAGATAACTCCGCATTGTTGGGTGCAATGCTTATTACTAAAATCCAACTCGCTGCGATGGAACGGGTACGTATTCCTGAAGAAGAACGCGTTGATTTTTATCTTCATGTTGACGAGTTTCAAAATTTTGCGACTGATTCATTTGCAAATATTCTTTCAGAGGCAAGAAAATATCGTTTGAATCTTATTCTTGCACATCAATATATTGGGCAGCTTACCACTGATAAATCTACTATTGTTCGTGATGCGGTATTTGGAAACGTTGGTACGATGCTCTCGTTTCGTGTTGGTGCATCCGATGCTGAGTTTTTAGCAAAAGAATTCGAGCCAGAATTTACACCAACTGATATGGTGAATCTTCCAAATTTTAATGTGTATTTAAAATTACTTGTTGATGGATACAAGAGTCGTCCATTTTCTGCTCAGACACTTCCCCCGTTTAAATTAAAGTCATCAAGTGAAGTTGAACAAGCAGTGATAACGAATTCACGAAAGATATACACAAAACAAGTATGGAGTGTCGAGCGTGAAATAATGTCGTGGAGTGGTGTTGGTGGCAGTGATGATGGAAGTGATGCCCCAAAAGGGGAGAATGAAGTTAATTGTATGATTTGTGGGAAACATGTGAAACTTCCGTTTACCCCAATTCCGGGAAGGCCTGTATATTGTCCAGAGTGTTATGGAAAGGTAAAAGCAGGAGAATTAGAACCAGTACGCGTGATGCCACAAAATCTTGTGCGAGAACGAGTTCCACAGCCGAAACAGACTGAGGATCTTGCAAAACTTGGCATAGAGTTTGAATATAAAAAATCTCCGGTTGGTGCGGAACATAAATTGCAGGAATCTAATGAACATTTACATGGAGATCAAAATGAAGTTCGTCAAGTCCATAAACCGAGTGATGCTCGCTCGTTTCGACGACCCATGGAAAATACAAAACCACGATTTGAAAAAAGAGAAACAACCAACACAAAACCCGCAGAACATTCTTTGCAGCATACGAGTAAAATTGGATCGGTAAAACGATCATCAATTTTTGATGAATCAAGATTCCAAAATTCAGAAGAAAAAGTTGAGGAGAAACAGAAGGACGTATTAAGCTTATCTTCACTTAAGTCGGAAGCAACTGAAATACAAACAGAAGAAGCAACTCAAGGGTTACACATGAGTGATTTACGCTCCGCGCTTTCTGACGCACTTAAGAAACTGGGAAAAGAATAATCTTATTAAAAAAATAATTAAGAAATAAAAATCCCCGCAAAAGCGGGGATTTTTATTTCTTCTATTATGCCTTCTCAACTCTTTCAACGTAGGCACCTGTTTGAGTATTTACGCGCACTATATCTCCTTCATTAATAAACATCGGGACAGTAAGTTTTGTTCCTGTTTCTAGGATTACTACCTTATCTCCACCTTGTGAGGTATTTCCTCTTACCGCGGGAGCTGCTTCAGTAACTTTAAATTCCATTTTTACTGGGAGCTCAATGTTAATAAATTTATCTCCAAATTTATATGCTTTCACTTCTAAGTTTGTTTTTAGAAATGATCCCATATTTTCTACTACCGCATCAGTTAAGAAAAAGCGATTTTTTGGATTTCCCGTTTCATTAAACCAGTACTGATTATTGCTGTGATAAAGAAATGTTACTGGCATCATATCAATTTCCGCTTCTTTGAAATTGTCGTTTTGATGTGCAGTATAGTCTTGATTTTTTCCCGTTAAGAGATTTTTTATTTTTAACTGAGTTACCGGCTTTCTCTGTTGCATTCGGATGAACGCATACTCCATTACCTGATATGGGTTTGGATCCTCATTTTTGGTAAAAATGGTGCCGACTTTGAGTTCGTTATATTCAAGTTGTGACATATGAATAGGGATTAGGGTTTAGTTGTTGGGTTTTAGCAGCAAATGTTTAATTTATATCAAATATTTAACGCCAAATTTATATCATTTACGACGTTCGTATTTTAGGAGATTTTCAATAATTTTGCAATAAATAACGAAAAAACCAAGCTTCATGCTTGGTAAATTTTACTCAATTTAATGAGTTATAATAATTATTATTACGTTCTTCAATTATTTTTTCTGATAAGTCTTCTCTTTCGATTTTTTCACCATTGCTGGTAAGTTCGAATATTTGAAGACCATGTTCATCAGAATGGAAGAAGTAATTTGATAATTCTTGAGCTATGTCATTTTCCGAGATAAATTTTACTTTTGTCTCTGGAAAGGAACTGTCACTATAGCTTGCTTGAATCTCGAACCATTTTTTCATCGGTAAACCTCTTTTGTTATTAAAGATTATATGATAGCATTATACAGCTAAATAGACAAAAAGTCAATCCCATAGAAAATGGACTAATACCAATGGGATATATAAGATGTTTCGTGGCATTATTGATTTATATGTCGAATAATTAATTTGTACAATTTTTTAACGGGATAAATGTTAGAACAAACAAAGAAAAACAAGGAAAAAGGGGCTAGCCTTTCCGGAGCATCTCGTTCCGAGACGCGTAAGAGAGTATTTGTGGGGCTTTCGGGGGGTGTAGACTCCTCAGTGGCCGCATATTTATTAAAGGAGCAGGGCTATGATGTCGTGGGTGTTTTTTTGCGTTGTTATAACATTGATGGGTGTGCAGAGCGAGATGCTGAAGACGCGCGACGTGTTGCGGAGCATCTAGAGATCCCATTTTATGTATTTGATTTTGAAGAGGAATATAAGCGATTAGTTGTTGATTATATGATTGAGGGCTACAGGGCGGGACTTACACCAAATCCAGATGTGATGTGTAACAAGGAGATTAAATTTGGATTATTTCTGGAGCGAGCATTAAAACTTGGCGCCGATTATGTGGCAACGGGACACTATGTACGCCTTCGGCGTAATTTTCAATTTTCAATTTTCAATTTACAAATAGCGGAAGACAAGAATAAGGATCAATCATATTTTTTATGGACGCTCACGCAAGAGCAATTGAAGCGTTCCTTGTTCCCATTGGGAGATATTACAAAGCCAGAAGTGCGCGTGATAGCAAAAAAAGTTGGACTTCCCACGGCAGAAAAAAAGGATTCCCAAGGTGTGTGTTTTTTAGGAATGATAGACATGAAAGATTTTTTGATCACTTTTATTAAAGAGGCGCGTGGTGAAGTTCGAACAATAGATGGAAAATTAGTTGGGCATCACAAAGGTGTTCGATTTTATACTATTGGACAGAGACACTTTGATATTGAACAAACAACCAACAACAAACAACCAACAACAAACAACATAAAGCAAAAAAGAGAACGAAATGATAGAAAGCCATTTTATATTGCAAAGAAAGATATTGAAAATAATATTTTATATGTTGCGGAGGGAAGCGGCCATGAAGCACTTACAAAAAAAGAGGTTGAACTTACTGGCGTTATTATTAATGAGTCGTTATTTAGAGATGAGAAGAAATATATAATTAAAATTCCTGTATTGGCACGTGTTCGATATCGTCAACCACTTTTTGGCGCAACTCTTTTTCTCTCTTGTCGTGGATTATCTGTGGTGGATTGTAGGTTAGAATTTATTTCTCCTCAAAAGTTTGTCGCGGAAGGGCAGTCAGCAGTTTTTTATAAGGATGATGGAACGCTGGTTGGCGGAGGAGTTATTATTTGAGCCTAAAAAAAGTTTTTACAATTCAATGTATTTAGTGTAGAATAGGAATAAATATATGCGGAATATACAAAAACCGCTTGGTATAATAGTTTTTTCGGCTTTGCTTTTCGCGGGCTCTGTTCTTGTTACTGAGGCAAAGACAAAGAAGGTGTTTGCACAGGAATTGTCTTCAGCGTCCTCTTCTCTTAGTGCTAGCTTTAAACCGACGAAATGGGAAGCGTTGGAAATTATAGGACGGGGAAACTTAGCGAAAGGAATGGTGATTGACGCAACCTATTCCGAAGAAGAATTAAATGGGTTCATTGATGGCGTGCTTGCATTAAAAAACATTTCTTGGTTTCTTGATCGTGCATCGATAAAACTTAATAAAGGAAGTGCAGAATTTTCTGGGAGAATGCTGCGACCAATTAAGGGTGGTTTTGTAGTTAATGAGTCAATTTCAATTGAAAATGGAAAACCAGTAATTACAATTAATTCAGCACGATATGGAATATTTAGAGTTCCTACATCATTTGTAGAACGAGTGGGGAACTTTATATTAAAAAAGAAGTCAATAAATGAGTGGCTTGATGTAGCGGGGGCACGTTTTGAAGATTTTACTCTTTCTGATGGATCAATCCACATTCGAGTTGTTGGCGAATAATCTGTGAGCAACGATGCTTCCTCATGACTTTTGTTTTTATGGAGGATTTGCATTTCTCATTGGTGTTGCGTTTGCACTTTTAGGGGTTCCACCATTTTTTATTACTTCTGCGGCACTTTTATGTGTCGTTTTTTGTTTTGTGCAGGGATATATTGCTCACGACAATTGGATGCGCGGACTTGGGATTTGTGTCCTATTTATTTTGGTGGGCGGATGGTACGTTGGTATTCGATATGAGCAATTTAATTTAGTTGAAGTTCCTTATAATAAAACAGTTCAATTTGAAGGGTGTGTTGCGAGTGAATCAAAATTTTCCGCATCATCACGTGAAGCAACGCTTCGTGTTTTAAAGCCGTTTATCGGAAATATAAAAATTCGTGTTCGTGATGGCGAGCAGATTTCATATGGTGATTGTGTGCGTGGTATGGGAATAATAAAACAACCACTTGAAGCGTCAGTAAATTATTTTTTGAAGGAAGGACTTTATGGAACAATTGCATATCCAAAATTTGTACTAACTCATGAGTGGCGAGGTTCTCAATTGAAGAATTTTATGATCAGCACAAAACAGAAAATTATGAATACATTTTTGACAGTACTTCCAAGGGATGAGGCAACATTTCTTGCTGGGCTTACGATTGGAGCAAAAGGCGAATTTCCTGATGAGTTGGTAGAGGCATTTAAGAAAAGTGGGACAACGCACCTTGTTGCACTTTCCGGATATAATATTATGATTGTCGTCTCTTTTTTAATGTTGATGTTTGTTCGCGTACTTAAACGAAGATATGCAGTAATAGCGACAATGATCTGTGTATTTCTATTTACATTTTTTGCAGGAGCCGAAAGTTCTTTAGTTCGTGCCGCAATTCTTGGATGTATTGGAATGCTAGCGGGTGAGGTGGGGAGAATCTATGACATTCGCCAAGCGGTAGTTGTTGCAGCGGTTGGAATGGTGCTCATAAATCCGTTCGTGCTTATTTTTGACATTGGATTTCAACTTTCGTTTGCGGCATTTCTTGCAATTGCGTATTGCTCTCCTGCATTGTGTGAGTTGTTTCATATTTCTGACAAAGCGGGAAGAAGTACGAAATTGGTTATTGATTCATTGTCTGCTCAGCTTGCGACATTTCCGATCATTGCAATGCAATTTGGAACAGTCTCGTTTGTTGGCATCATTGCTACATTTGCTGTGATGGAATTTATTCCTTTTACTATGGCATTTGGATTTATTGGTGCTGGTATTTCACTTTTCTCAACGCTTGTCGCTGAGATTCCATTATTTCTTGTCGGGATTCTATTAAAATTTGAATTATTGCTTATTCGTTTTTTTGGTTCAATCCCTATGATTGAGTGGAAAATGAATTCATTTATATTTATTATTTATTTCGCATTACTTGTCACATTTATTTGGATATACTTACAAAAAAGAAATGTACGAAATCGTATACACATTGTGGAGGAATAATAAAAAATATTTTTTATTTCTGCTTATTATTGTGAGCATTGCAGATTGTATTTTTGGAATACTAATTTTTTCCTCATTTCAAAAAAAGGTAAGCGAAATTTATTTTTTAAATGTTGGACAGGGAGATGCTGAGCTTATTACGCTTGATTCTCGTGCGTCGCTATTAATTGATGCGGGACCACCAAATGGAATGGTGCTTGATGCGCTTTCTCGTGTACTTCCGTTTGGTAATCGTTCGATTGATTTACTTTTTATTTCTCACCCTGAGTCAGATCATATTGGGGGAGCTCAGTCACTATTAAATACTTATAGAATTGGTGCGGTGGTGTATTCAGGAAGAGATGGGACAAGTGAATTGTGGAAAAAAACAAAAAAGTTAATTGAAGAAAAAGATATTCAGATTATTTCCGTTGGCGAGGGCGACAGAATAAAAACAGGGGATTCGATAATTAATATAATTTCTCCTGATTCCTCATTACTCAAAAGAAAAGAGACAAATGAATCTTCTCTTGTTTTAGAACTTTTAGAACGAGGTACTCAGTCATTATTTGTTGGTGATAGCGGAAAGACGGCAGAGGCGAACATTATAAAAACGATAAACGGAACAATAGATATTTTGAAGGTGGGGCATCATGGATCAAAATATTCTTCTCTTGTTCCATTTCTTGATTTTGTAAAACCGACTATTGCGGTCATTGAAGTGGGAAAGAATTCATATGGACACCCAACACAAGAGACGATTTCTCGACTATCAAATATTGGAGCCGATATTTTCCGAACTGATCAAAATGGAACAGTAACAATCGAACTGCTTGGTGGAGGGAAGATTGGTGTTTATAAAGAAAAATAACTTGGTCGAAGTCGGACTTCGACCAATTGTGGGGATGTGTGTATTTTGATTTTTGTGGTGTAAGTTGTTATTCTAAACATGATATGGAACGAACACTTATTAAAGATATTGGAATGCACATTGGAGGGGAAATTACTATTAAAGGATGGGTGGACGTACGACGCGATCATGGGAAGTTAATTTTTATTGATGTTCGTGACTGGACTGGTCCTGCGCAGGTAGTGTTTTTGCCAAATAATACGGAATTACATGAAAAAGCGAGTGCCTTGCGTTCTGAGTGGGTAATTGAGCTTCATGGAACTGTACAAAAACGCCCTGAGGGATTAATTAACAATAAAATTGCGTCCGGTGCATTTGAGATACTCGCAACAGAACTTGTGATATTAAATGAATCAAAAACACCGCCATTTGAAGTAAGTGCTGATGGACGAGATGTTGGCGAAGAGGTACGAATGAAATATCGATATATTGATGTCCGTCGTCCTCGGCTTCAAAAAAATCTTCGTAATCGCACGAAAGTATTCCAACTCGTTCGCAATTTTCTTATCGGAGAACAATTTGTAGAAGTAGAAACTCCAGTACTTACTAAATCAACCCCGGAAGGCGCGCGTGATTATTTGGTGCCTTCACGTATTCACGAAGGAACATTCTATGCACTTCCGCAATCACCACAGCAGTATAAACAATTATGTATGGTTGCGGGATTTGATCGATACTTCCAACTTGCGCGGTGTTTCAGAGATGAAGACACTCGTGGAGACAGGCAACCAGAATTTACTCAACTTGATATGGAGATGAGTTTTGTCAATCGTGAAGACGTGATGGCGGTGAACGAAACCCTTTTAATAAAGCTAGTAACGGAACTGTATCCTGAGAAAAAGATTCAACAAATTCCTTTTCCAAGAATTTCATACAAAGAGGCACAAGAAAAGTATGGAACTGATAGGCCTGATATGCGGGAAGATAAAAATGATCCAAACCTTCTCGCGTTTTGTTGGGTAATTGATTTTCCATTTTTTGAAAAAACAGATGATGGGGGTTGGACGTTCACACACAATCCATTTTCTGCGCCGAAACCGGAATACATGAATGATTTACTTGAAGCAAAAAATATTGGAGATATTCTTACTACGCAATATGATGTTGTTCTCAATGGTTGGGAAATTGGTGGGGGAAGTATTCGTAATCATCAGAGTGGTGCGCTCAAGGCGGTATTTAAAATAATGGGATTTGAAGAAGAGCGAATTCTTAAAAACTTTGGACATATGTTAGAAGCGTTTGATTTTGGAGCACCGCCACACGGGGGAATAGCGTGGGGAATGGATCGGGTAATGATGATTTTAGAAAATGAGCCGAACATTCGTGAAGTCATTGCATTTCCGAAGACGGGAGATGGAACTGACTTGATGATGAATGCGCCAGCAGAAGTTTCTCTTGAGCAATTAAAAGAGCTGCACTTGGAAATAAACCACCGCAAAGAGCGGGGTCCCGCCAAGAGCGTTGAAAAGAAACCAACAAAAGAAAATAAATAATTATGAAAAACGAACGAACATTAGTTATATTAAAACCCGATGCAGTACAGCGAGGTTTAATGGGAGAACTTATTCAAAGATTTGAGCGGACTGGTCTTAAGATGGTTGCGGCAAAATTTATGGTTGCAACTCGAGAGCAATGTCTTACGCATTACAACAAAGATGAGGCATGGTTTGTGAAGGTGGGAAATCGTACAATGCAAGAAATGACAACTAAGGGAATTACTCCAAACAAAGAGGCAATAGAATATGGAAAAGAAATTTTGGAAGGGAATGTAAAATTTTTAACCGCAAGTCCGGTGCTTGCAATGGTATTTCAGGGAAATAGAGCGGTTGATATTATAAAAAAACTTGTGGGAGGAACGGAACCATTAACATCGGATGTGGGAACGATTCGGAGTGATTACACCATTGATTCATACGCACTTGCAGGAGCTGATGGGAGGTGTGTAAGAAATCTAGTTCATTGTTCTGACGTGGTTTCAGAAGCAGAAAGAGAAATTAAGGTGTGGTTTAAGGAAGAAGAAATAGTGCAATATACGCATTTAAATGAAAAAATTCTCTATGATGTGAATTTGGATGGAATACTTGAGTAAATTTCAATTTACAAATTTCAGATTTTAATTTGACCGAATGGGAGTGAAATTCATTTGAAATTTAGAATTTGAAATTTAAAATTGCAAAATGCCCGACGGGCATTTTGTGCTATAATTAGATTAGTCCTACTTCTAAAGGTTTCTGATCAAATATCGTACATTAGGGATCCGGATTACTATAGAGTTGCTGATTCGTTCGGAATTCTGTTCTTGATGGAACCCACTTGATACAATGCCGGATAACCTTTACGGGTAGGATATGAAAGTCCCCAGTCTATGAAGTGAGTAGAATGGGGTTTTTCATATCTTTTTAGGACAATAAAATAGGAATTTAGTCAATTTTGACGTTAGACGGGAAACCCAATACATTAGTGAGTACTATGGAACCCAAGGCAATCATAAAACCACCAAAACTTCGCTCTGGGGATGTTGTCGGGGTGATTTCACCCTCTACTGCCGTAACATCAAAAAAAGCCCTTTCGAATGGCATGCAGATTTTGGAATCGCTTGGTTTTAAGCCTAAATTGGGTCCAAAAGCACTTGAGGTACATGGGGGTTATCTTGCGGGAACTCGCAAGGATCGTTTGGAGGATTTTCACACAATGTTTCTTGATGATGAGGTCAAGGCAATTTTTTGTACGAGTGGTGGATATGCATCAATTCAATTGCTTCCCGATATTGATTGGGATGTAATTAGAAAAAATCCTAAAATTTTTGTTGGATATTCTGATATCACTACACTTCTTACCGCGATTAATGAAAGAACTGGGCTTATAACATTTCATGGCCCAATGATTCAAGGGCTAGATAAAGACACCAAAGGAGGAAAGTTTACATTAAAGAATTTCAAAAATACGCTAATGAAAGGAGAGGTAGGGAATTTATCCGGATTTACGGAATGGAAAGTATTAAAACCGGGACGCGCAGAGGGGAAACTTATTGGTGGGAATTTAAACATATTATTGAGTTTAATGGGAACTCCTTATGAACCAAAATGGGATGGGAAAATTCTCTTTATTGAAGAGGTAGACGAGACAATTGAGGGAATTGATAATTATCTTTGGCGTCTTCGTATCGCGAAAGTATTTAAGAAGATTGAGGGAATTGTTGTTGGAAAGATTACCAATCTTTATCCAATTGATGATAGTGATGATGCATCATGGTCTGATCGTGAAAAATCTCTCACAATTGAGGACGTAATATTGAAAGCGACAGAAGGATTTGATTTCCCAATTTTATATGGAGTAGATTTTGGACATGATGTTCCATCACTTACACTTCCCGTTGGAGCTGATGCGCGACTTGATTGCCAAAGTGTTGGGAGAATTGGAAAACTTTCTATCACCGAAAAGTTTTTGGAAGACTAAAAAAATAGTAGAAATAAATCCCGCACCTTTTAATAAAAGGTGCGGGATTTGTTACTTCACTTTTCGTTTCAATGTTTCTTCAAGGATTTCTTGTATTATGTCTTTGTACTTCATCCCAGAAATTTCTGCGGCAGTTTCAAATCCTGCTTCGGGGGAAATGAGCGGATTCGTATTTACTTCAATAACATACGGTCTTCGATTTTCAGCGAGACGAATATCAACGCGTGCATAGTCGCGCGCCCCAATTTCTTTAAATGCCTTGATTGCAATACGCTCAATTCGTTTTTGAATTGTTGAATCAATTTGTGCTGGGTATTTGTAATCAAGTGCCATGTCCGCGTCCCATTTTCCTTGATAGGTAACAATTTTTGGTTCTTTTTTTGGAAGTGAAGAAAAATCCATTTCTCCTATTGCAAGTATTCGCGGATGTTTTTCGCCAATTATTGGAATAGTGAGTTCTCGTCCCTCGATATATTCCTCAACAATCGCTGCCTGTTCATACTCTTTGTGGATTTTTTCAACGAGAGCAACTACTTCATTCGGGTCTGAGGTAACTGATTTTGAAGTGATTCCCGCACTTCCATCTTCTCGAATTGGTTTCACAATGTATGGAGGGGTGAGCTCATCAAGATTTGGCGCTTCCTCTAAATCAACCACAATACCGAACGGAACGGGGATCCCTGCAGATTTAAGTATTTGTTTTGTTCGCTTTTTATTGAGTGCAAGTGCAAGTGCAAGTGGAGGGGAACCAGTATAGGGGATTTTTAATAATTCAAAAAAACCTGCGATATACGACTCGCCAATGCTTTCTTCGTTAAACGCTTCACAAAGATTAAAAATGCAATCAGGATTAATATCTTGAATTTTTTGCACTGTTGGTGCAGTGAACCTGCGAACTCCCATTACACGAACATTGTATCCAAGTTCTTTTATAACGGTTCGTAAATACTCAACCTCACTCCGATCATTGTTTGTTGCTTCAAATTCATCAACAATTGCATTTTGTGCACTGCCGAATGCGTTGTAAACAATAAGACATGTACGCTGTTCGTCTGCCATATCTATTTATATTACTCCACAAATAAAAAAGAAAAAAGATTTTTAAAATGAAATTTGAAAATAAAAAGTAATATTATTTTTTTTGTATTAAAAAATCCCTTGAGACACTAGGGATTTTATTATTTTACTTTTGAGAGAGTTCGAAGACACTTGGTACAAACGAGTGATTTCTTCCCTTTTACTAAAAGAGAAGTCCACTGAAGGTTTGCCTTCTTCTTACTCCAATTGGTTGGATTATATTTTCCGCGTAACTTTACGCGCGTTCCTCCCATCTCATATGATTTTGTGCATTTTTCGCAAGCTCGCATAACTTACGTCAGTGTAAATTGTTTTCTTTTTGTAGTCAACCCCGCTAGAGATAAGGTTTATTAAAAATATTTATTCACTACTACCCAAAAAATTTGATTACTGAACAACCTCTTTGTAGGTCTTTTTCTCAAGATCAAAGCTATAGAATGTGATTCCTGTTCCATTATCTATTCGTATCATTACCGTTTTTTGATTTTTTTGTATTGGAAAAGAAAGATTCCCCGTTACAAAACTTTTTGGAGGCATTGATTTCCATGCCGAACTTGTTGACGTTGATTTTATTATTGTTCCGTCGCTTTGGAGCATGGTTACTAGTGACGGCATTTCAAGCGCGGTATATGAAGATGCCTTTGCGGTAAAGGCCTTTATATTTATATCAATTACGTCAGTTTTTGACGTGATTGATTCGATGGTAATAATGATTGACGCTTGTGGCGAAAGAATAGGACTTGATTTTGTTTCAAAGATAATTGCAGATGGTATGTTTGCAGAAGTATCTTCCACGTCTTCTTTGCTTTGATTATTATCTGAAAATCTTATATCAGGTGTGGTGGTTGCCTCGTTCTTATACTGTTTTGAAAGCTCAATATTATTTATGCGTAGTTCAAGTGAGTTTGAGTGTTGATATAAATAGGCAAATCCAAATGCCATACATAATAGGAGAATATAAATAAAAACGTTTGAATTATTCTTTTCCATCCCGTTAGAGACAGGAAATGGTTATGTGAATAGAATCACAGCCATTTTCTGTATTATGTGCGACTTGTATAGTTATTTGATTGTAGATGTTATACATAACCATTTCCGTTGTTATTATTCTTTGTGTATTGAGTAAAGATGATTGTGAGAATAAGCACTATATATTCACAAATCGTCTCTAACGGGATCCGTTGGATTTATTGTATCACTTTTTTTGAATTCCTATTTTTTATGATAATGAGTACAATAGAGTGGTATGAATATTTTAATTACTATTTTTCAACTCATTGTTCTTATTTTTTCAATTGTGGTACATGAAGTGTCTCATGGATTTGTTGCTGAAAAGCTAGGTGATCCAACTGCTCGAAAATTGGGACGATTGACATTAAATCCATTGAAACACATTGACCCGTTTGGTTCTATTTTGCTTCCGCTCGCATTACTTCTTCCATCATTTTTTATTAAAGGATTCAATGGTCCAGTGTTTGGTTGGGCAAAACCAGTCCCTTATAATCCGATGTTTTTAAAATATCCAAGGAGAGATGCAGCATTTATTGCGCTTGCAGGTCCCGCAAGCAATCTTATGCTCGCGATTATATTTGCGATTTTATTCCGTTTTGTTGGTGGTTCAATCGGAACATTGTTTGCAATTATTGTAATTACCAATGTCTCGCTTGCACTTTTTAATCTTATTCCAATTCCGCCACTTGATGGATCAAAAATATTTTTTTACTTACTTCCAAAGAATGCAAATAAAATTGAACGATTTTTGGAACAATATGGATGGTATATCTTACTTTTCTTTATCGTGTTTGGAGTTGATATGCTTTCAAGGCCAATCTTAGGACTTGCACAATTATTGTTAGGAGTAAATTTGTTCTAGTTTTTATACCTACGGAGAATATCGTTTTGTGGGCAATGCGTTAAAGCACAATTTAAAAATTGACGTGAGGTTTTTGGTAGAGAAATAGGGCTATTTTGATACATTGACTTTTTGACTGTTTAGGTGTATAATATAGACAATACTTAACAATCGAATGGAGTAAAAGTGAAGAACGTAATTGAAATATTTGGTATCTTTTTTGTTGTTTGTCTTGTGATTGTTCTTGTTTCTTTTCTGTGGATACCATTTTCCCTTTTAGGAGCATTGTTTATCTTTGCAGGAAAACAACAAAAAGAGCAAAAGCCATTCTGGTTTATATTTGCCTCATTTTCTGGTTCTGTTGTTGGTTTTAGTATTGCGGTAAGAATTGTTTTAGAGGTTGTAAATCCAATATATTTAGGGATTTGGAGTGCCTCATATGCAGTGATAATATATTCATTATGTGCAATATCGCCATTGTTTCTAAAAGAACGTTACTAATTTTCCCGCCTTGTGCGGGATTTTTTATCTCTAGGCGCCCAGACGAAAGAATTCCTGTTTTTCTATGTACGCCGGAATACAATCAATAAATTCACGAAAAAGGGGAAACTTGAAAATATAATCCACAACACTGTTTGAGACACCGTAGGCGTCGAGTTTGTTGTGGATTATTGTTTTTCATTTCCTCTTTGAGTTGAATTTATATTGTATGAAGATTTCATATAAAAATAGGAATTATGAAGTGAACCTTGACCATTTTACCCTATTCATCTATACTTGGTTTTGATTTAAAGAAATATTCAAATGCCAACTATTGGACAGTTAATCAAAAAGGGAAGAACATCAAAGACGAAGAAGGACAAGTCGCCTGGTTTGACTACCTATTTTAATTATTTAAAAAATCGCCCAAAGGATTCTCCGTCACCATTTAAGCGGGGAGTATGTTTAAAGGTGTTTACCACTACTCCAAAAAAACCAAACTCAGCACTCCGAAAAGTTGCACGTATTCGTTTAACAAACGGAATGGAAGTTACCGCTTATATCCCTGGAGAAGGACATAATTTACAAGAGCACTCTGTGGTGATGATACGCGGAGGGCGCGTAAAGGACCTTCCAGGTGTTCGATACCACATTGTTCGTGGAGTACTTGACACCGCGGGAGTTGATAAGCGAAAACAGCAACGATCTAAATACGGCGCAAAGTTTAAGAAGGCTGCTAAATAATCTATGAGAAAAAAATCTAACGTTGTAAAAAGAGATCCAGGATCTGATGTGAAACACAGCAGAGCTGATGTTGCACGATTTATCAACTATTTAATGGTAGATGGTAAAAAGAGCGTTGCAGAAAAAGTTGTCTACAATGCACTAAAGAAAATAAAGGAAGTTACTAAAGAGGAGCCAATTGCTGTGTTTGAAAAAGCACTTGAGAATGCAACCCCACTTTTAGAAATTGTTTCAAAACGTATTGGTGGAGCGAACTACCAGATTCCTCGTGAAGTACGCCCAGAACGAAAATTTTTCCTTGCGACTCACTGGATTATCAAGGCAGCACGAACTAAGAAGGGAAAACCAATGGCAGATCGATTAGCAGACGAATTAATGGCGGCTTCAAAGAACGAAGGAGCAGCGATAAAGAAGAAGTTAGACACACACCGAATGGCAGAGGCAAACAGAGCATTCGCCTCACTCATCAGGTCAGGTTCATAATAGACACTTTTACGAGAACGGTAATTCGGCTCTGCATATCACAGACCAAATATCCGTTCTCGTTCTCATTTTTAAACAAATAAAAAATAATTTAAAACAATTTTATGCCACGACAATATCCAATTGAAAGAACTCGCGATATCGGTATTATTGCGCACATTGACGCGGGGAAAACAACGGTTTCCGAACGAGTGTTATTTTACACAGGAATTTCACACAAAATTGGTGAAGTGCACGAAGGTGAGGCAACGATGGATTGGATGGATCAAGAGCGTGAGCGTGGTATTACTATCACTGCTGCAGCAACAACCTGTTTTTGGTCACCAACCTACTATCCAGAAGATGTGCGAAAAACGCACGAACATCGTATTAACCTTATTGATACTCCAGGGCATATTGATTTTACTATTGAGGTGAAGCGTTCGCTTCGTGTGCTTGATGGCGCGGTGGTTGTGTTTGATGGTGTGTCAGGTGTTGAGCCACAATCAGAAACAAACTGGAGATATGCAGACGACTATAACGTTCCCCGTTTATGTTTTATTAATAAACTTGATCGTATGGGAGCAAGTTTTGATAGCAGTTTTGCATCAATTGTTGAACGCTTAACTCCCAATGCACTTCCTATTCAATATCCAATTGGTTTGGAAGAACATTTTAGTGGAATTATTGATCTCTTAACGCTAAAGGCATATGGGTCAGAAGGTGAAAAAGGAGAAAAAATTATAGAAATTCCAATTCCTCCTGAATATCAAAAAAAAGTAGAAGAAATGCATCGCGAGGCAATTGAAAGAATTTGTGAGACTGACGATGTACTTATTGCGAAATTTCTTGATGGGGTAACGCCAACACTTCCCGAATTAAAGGCTGCACTTCGAAAGGCAACACTTACCGTAAAGCTTGTGCCGGTACTTTGTGGTTCAGCATTGAAAAACAAAGGAGTACAACTCATGCTTGACGCGGTTGTTGATTATCTTCCATCGCCAATTGATCTTCCACCAGTAAAAGGAATTCATCCTGATACTCATGTTGAAGAAGAGCGTCATCCTGACGATAATGAACCATTGTCAGCTCTTGCATTTAAGGTGGCAACGGATCCATTTGTTGGGTCACTCACATTTTTCCGCGTTTATTCAGGAACTCTAAAAAAAGGAAGTTATATTTTAAATACCAGTAAGAATTCACAGGAACGTATTGGACGTATTATGCGTATGCATGCGAATCATCGTGAAGAAGTAGACGAGATTCATGCGGGGGATATCGGTGCGCTTGTTGGTTTAAAAAATACGACAACGGGAGACACATTAACTAATCCTGAAAACCCAATTATTTTGGAACGTATTACATTTCCAGAACCAGTCATCTTTGTTCGCATTGAACCAAAAACAAAAGCGGACCAAGAAAAAATGGGTATTGCGCTCCGTAAACTTGGAGAAGAAGATCCGACATTTAAAGTTTCAGGAAACGCAGAAACGGGGGAGACTATTATTGGGGGTATGGGCGAACTTCATCTTGATGTGTTAGTAGAACGTATGCGCCGTGAATTTAAAGTTGAGGCGAATGTTGGACGTCCACAAGTTGCGTATAAAGAAACAATTAAAAATCATGCAGAGGCGGAAGGAAAATATATTCGTCAGTCAGGAGGTAAGGGTCAGTATGGTCATGTAAAGTTGAAAGTTGATCCAATGGAACGTGGGGCAGGATTTGAATTTGTTGATGAAATAAAAGGAGGTGCTATTCCACAAGAATATATTGCGCCAACTGAGAAAGGTGTAAAAGAAGCGTTAGAGAGAGGGGTGCTTGCTGGATATAAGCTTGTTGACCTTAAGGTTACTCTTTATGATGGATCGTTCCACGAAGTTGACTCATCAGAATTTGCATTCAAAATTGCCGCATCAATGGCGTTACAAGAAGCAGCGAAACTTGCAAAGCTTGTGCTCTTGGAGCCGGTAATGAAAGTGCAGGTTATTGCACCAACTGATTTCTTGGGAGATATCACTGGAGACTTAAGTTCACGAAGAGGAAAAATTTCTTCAATGGGAGAACGTGGAAATCTTCGTATTGTGGATGCTACTGTTCCACTTGCTGAAATGTTTGGATATGTTACTAATCTCCGATCATTCACACAGGGAAGAGGAAGCTTCAACATGGAATTTTCACATTATGATGAGGTTCCAAACAATGTTGCTCTAACAATTATTGAAGGACGACAGAAGAAATAGAAGATAGTAGCTAGGATGTAGAGGTTAGCCTGCCTGGCGGTAGGCAGGGGTTTAGGAATTAATAAAAACTCCCACGTATGTGGGAGTTTTGAATTTTTATGCTGTTGTGTCTTTGGAAAGTTCCGATATTCTTTTGTTTATTGTGTCTACAAATCTTGTTCTTCCCAATAAGCAATGAGACATAACACTATGGAATTTCATAAGTGTTTGGGCAGAACAGCGAGAAATTGCAGCAAATGTTTGCTCATCTGAATATTTTTTGGAGATGCTTAACAAAATTTCTCCGAGTTTTTCTTGATGTTTATGGTGCCCCTCTGATATTTTTGAGATAAGAACCGGACTTGGATTTTCACTTACCGAAAAGAGATAATCAATTACCGCTTGGTCATTAAGATTCTTTTCTGGTGTTAGTGCCTGCAAGGCTAGGTCGGAAACAGTTTTATCGGCAACAAGTGCAAGAATTCTTCGTCTGTTATTGTCGGCTTCTGCTAATATGCCTAGCATCTGTTTTTTTTCTTCCTCATTCGCCTTCCTAATTATTCCAGCAATTTCAATAATTGTTGCCGGAACACTTGTGTAAAATATCGAAAGTTGTGTTCTAAAGCTTTCAATTAGATCTTTCATTTCTCTTCCTCTATTAATTTCGTCAATCCTGCATCCTTTGATAAAAAGTGTGGGATTGTGATGCTCTAAAAAATCAGTATAATAAGTGGAACATGGTCCCGTTAGAGACGATACTGGTCAAATCGTATTTTTAACTAAGGACTAGGCGGTTTTAATAAAAAGCAACAAAGACCACAACGGAAACGTTGTAAAATAAAAAGTCAAAAAAATAAATTTTAAAAATGACATGGAAATGAGGTGTGTTGTTTGATACAAAAACAATATTACAACGTTTCCTGTCTCTAATGGGATGGAGAAAAAGATTGTTATAAGTGCAGTTGTTAGCTTTTTACTTGGAATAGGAGCATATTTTTTGTTCGTGTCGCCATCAATAGTTGAGAATAAAGAAATTGTGTCTGAGACAACTTCAACAGTAGACGCGATAACAACGTCAACAGATTTTACTGTGACATTTGAAACAAAGAAGACATATACGACAGACGTGAAGGAAAAAACCATAACACTATATGAAAATACAAAGAAGAGCGGAGTTGTAAGTGCAAATTTGGGAGATATATTTGTTTCAGCGTTCCCAATTGATAAATTAGGAGATCGCTTTTTCGTGGTGGTAAAACATCAAAATGAGTTGATTGATTTTGGAATTCTTACTTCGGCGACACAGAAATTTGAAATGCTTACCAAAGAAAGTGGGATAAAGGATATTGTGAATGGGGTAGTATTTTCTTCTGAAAAACAGTATGCGGCATTTCAATATCTTCGCGATCAAGGAGAATGTAAAAAGGATCTTATGCTCGCGGTGGTAAATTTAATTGACGGAAAGGTTTCGCTTCCAGAGATACAACGATCGTATGAAATTGGGACGGGGAAACTTCAATCGGAAATGGGGGGGTATCGATTTGATGGGGACACAACGTTGCAGTTTATGGATATGCCTCGCGCGTGTGATAATTCGGGGGATTATGCAGCGCAAAAATACTATTCGTGGAATATCAAAACAGGAGAAACGAAGTTAATGGAATTTTAAGAATATTCAATTTGGTATACTAGAAAGGTAGACACACCCACAAAAAACTTCATACAACAAGAGGTAGTCAGTTTTGGGTTGCTTGTTGTAAGTAGTTGGTTAAGTTTGTAGGATTGACCCCATTAGAGATAATGTAATCAAGAGGTATAATTCATTGTGTTGTAGTGGATACAAAACAATATTCTTAGTAAGGTATTGTGGGTTCTCTAACGGGGTTGACATTTTTTGCGGAATACGCGAAGATAATTCCTGTCTAGAAAAACATAAATTAGAGGTCGAAAATCTAATCAAAAAATAAAAAAACTCATTTTTATACAATGGCAGAAAAAGAAAAATTCCAGCGTACCAAACCACATGTAAACATTGGTACAATCGGACACGTTGACCACGGGAAGACCACTCTTACCGCGGCAATTACGCACGTCCTTTTTATGAAGGGTCTTGCGAAGAAAGAAGAAGGAGTCGATAACATTGACAATGCTCCAGAAGAGAAGGCGCGTGGTATTACTATTGCACTTCACCACTCAGAGTATGAGTCAGAAGCTCGTCACTATGCGCACATCGATGCGCCAGGACACGCCGACTATATCAAGAACATGATCACTGGTGCGGCTCAGATGGATGGTGCAATCCTCGTGGTTGCAGCAACTGACGGACCAATGCCACAGACTCGTGAACACATCTTGCTCGCACACCAAGTTGGTGTACCAAAAATCGTAGTATTTTTGAACAAGTGTGACATGGTTGATGATCCAGATCTTATTGATCTTGTTGAATCAGAAGTTCGAGAACTTTTGACCAAATATGAATTTGATGGTGCGAATGCTCCAGTTATTCGTGGTTCAGCATTGAAAGCACTTGAATCAAAAACAATAGATGATGAGGCTGCAAAGCCAATTTGGGATCTTGTTAAAGCGTGTGATACTTACATTCCGGAGCCAGTGCGCGAAATGGATAAGCCATTCCTCATGCCAATTGAAGATATTTTCTCAATTGAAGGACGAGGAACAGTATGTACGGGACGCGCAGAACGTGGAGAATTAAAAGTAAACGATGAAGTTGAAATCGTTGGTCTTCGCCCAACCGTGAAAACAGTAGCAACCGGAATCGAAATGTTTCAGAAGCTTCTTGATTCAGCGCGAGCAGGAGATAACGTAGGTATTCTTCTCCGTGGACTTAAAAAGGAGGATGTGGAGCGTGGACAGGTTATTTGTAAACCAGGTTCAGTAAATCCACACACCGAATTCACTGCAGAAGTATATATTCTTTCGAAAGAAGAAGGTGGACGACACACCCCATTTTTCAAGGGATACAAACCACAATTCTATATCCGAACCACTGACGTAACCGGAGAGGTTGTCCTCCCAGAGGGAACCGAAATGGTAATGCCAGGAGATACCGTATCAATCACTGTGAAACTCATTGCACCAGTTGCACTTGAAGAGAAGCAGAGATTTGCAATCCGCGAAGGAGGCAAGACGGTAGGTGCAGGTTCAGTAACCAAAATATTAAAATAAGCTAACGACGCTTGATCAGTTATGGCAAAAGAGCAACTTCAAAAAGAAAAATTACGCCTTCGCATTAAATCTTACGATGCACGACTTATTGATAGTTCGGCGCGTCAGATTGTTGAGGCGATCAAGCGACAAGGAGGGGAGGTGGTGGGTCCAATTCCTCTTCCTACTGAATTTAAAAAGTATTCAGTAAATCGATCAACCTTCGTACACAAGAAGTCAGTGGATCAATTTGAGCTTCGCGTGCACAAGCGACTTATCGATATCTTAAACCCCCAACAGAAGATCATTGAATCATTAACTGATTTAAACCTTCCTGCCGGAGTAGATGTAGAGATAAAAATGAGTTAGAAAAATCCCCCTTCCCGGGGGATTTTTGATAAGGAAGTTGGGATATTTTTGATATATTGACTTTTTGCTAGTTTAGGTGTATAACTTTTTCATATTTAAAAATTAAGGAGTTTTTATGGGAACCATAGTCCGCACAGCCGTCTCAAATGAAAAGATAAAAATCGATATTTCAGATGGTGCAATCGAAAAATTTGGATCATCATTTAGATATCTTGATCGATTTATTGACAAGATAACTGGTCATAGTGGAACTATTTTAGGGATTGCCGAAGGTGATCTTTATGTTTCAATGGACGTCCATAATGGTTTAGTAACTTGCTATTTTAAAGATGATTTAGAATTTCTCAAAGAACAAGATTGATGACCCCTTCGGGGTCTTTTTTAACCCCAAACGAAAGAATCTACTCTTTTATGCATACGTTGGAGTGCACTATATAAATTGTGAAGAGAAGAAGATTAAAAAAACATAATCTATAGCGTTGTTTGAAGCGCCCTGAGCGCTGAGTTCGCTATTGATTATGTTTTTTCTGCTTGTCTGAACAAAATTTATAGTGCACGAAAATTTTGCAGAAAAGAGTGGATTCTGGAGTAAACCTTGACTTAGTTACCCCCTTCAGATATTATTGTAGCAAGTTAAACCTATAAGAAACTTATGGAGAAAACAGATTAGCTTGCTTTTTTGTTGTCTACATATGAAACAGGTCTATGAAAACATACGCGAAAAAAATAAAGATGACGCAGATCTGGAAGGAAAACGGGAATGTTGTGCCCGTAACACCACTTCTCTTAACTGGAGAAGATTTTGACGCAGTTCTTTCTGAACTCAAAGAGGGAGATCTCGTCTCTGTATCAGGAACAAGTCGTGGAAAAGGTTTCCAAGGTGTTGTAAAACGTCATGGATTCCATGGAGGACCAAAAACGCACGGACAGAAGGACCGCCTTCGAGCTCCGGGTTCTTTGGGCCCGACGGCACCACAACGCGTGCTTCCAGGACGAAAAATGGCAGGACACACAGGAAACGTACGGGTTACCGTTCGTAATCTTTTAGTCGCAAAAATATTGCCCGAGGAAAAGACAGTGATGGTTCGTGGAGCAGTTCCCGGTCATCGTGGCAAAGAAGTTGAAATACAGAAATAAACATATGAACATTGACGTATTCAATCAATCACACGAGAAGGTAGGAGAAGTAACAGTATCCAAGGCCTTTGAGGCAAAATGGAATCCTGATCTCGTACATCAGGTGGTTGTTGCATATCTTGGAAACAAGCGTGCACCACTTGCACACGTAAAGGATCGCAGTGAGGTTCGTGGAGGAGGAAAGAAACCATATGCACAGAAGCATACAGGACGTGCTCGTCATGGATCATCTCGTTCACCATTATGGTCAGGGGGAGGCGTCACTCATGGACCACGTTCTGATGAGAAGAACTTTTTGAAAAAAATAAATAAGAAAATGAAGAAAGGCGCATTAAATGCAGCGCTTTCAAAGAAAAATGTTGATGGAGAAATTATGGTAGTTGATTCACTTAAATTTGAAACAAAGAAAACAAAATCGGTTGCAGAGATGTTTAAGAAGTTTTTTACTCGAAAGCCGAGCGTTTTAATTATCACCTCAAAAGAAAACAAGACAGTATTTCAGGCAGCACGAAATATTCCAAAGACACACATTATGCGCGTATCTGAATTGAACGTGTTTGATGTTATGAATCACAAAGTCGTTATGTTTGAGAAAGACGCAATTGAAGCGGTGAAATAATTTTAACTATGGCACTATTCAACAAAAAAACTAAAAAGGAAACAGTTGCTCAAACGGAAGTAGCGACACAAGAAGTGGCTAAGAAAGTATCAGTTGGACCAATTGGTGGACATGCAGTTCGTTCAGTATTGGTTCGTCCACACGCAAGTGAAAAGGCATACGGACTTCATGGAGTAAATACGTATGTGTTTTATGTAAATAAAAACGCAAACAAGACGTTGGTAAAAGAAGAAATTACACGACGTTATAATGTGAAGGTTGTGAGGGTAAATATGATCACTGATCACGGGAAGATAAAGCATTATCGTGGGCATGAAACAAAAGCAAAGGTTGCAAAGAAAGCAATGGTCACCCTTAAAAAAGGTGATAAGATTGAAATTGTATAAGTATGAAGCAGTATAAACCAACAACGCAGTCACGAAGACACATGTCGGTGGTTGATTATTCAAAAATTTCTAAAGAGCGCCCGATGAAGAAGGCAATGAAGCGCTTGAAAAGTCCAGCAGGAAGAAATTCACAAGGAAGAATCACTGTGCGTCATCAAGGTGGAGGAAATAAGAGACTCTATCGTGAAATTGATTTTAAACAAATTAAAAAAGGAGTTCCAGGGAAAATAGAAACGATTGAATACGATCCATATCGCACTGCTTTTATTGCCCGTGTTTCATATAAAGATGGAGATCGTAGATATGTTCTTGCACCCAATGGATTAAAAGTTGGAGATACAATTATTTCTGGAGAGGATGCATTAATTGCTCCAGGAAACAGAACATCACTGAAGCGAATTCCTGTTGGAACATTTATTCATAATATTGAGATCACTCCAGGGAAAGGAGGACAGATTGCGCGTTCAGCAGGAAATAGTGTGCAGGTGCTTGCGAATGAAGAGGGTTATACGCAACTTAAAATGCCTTCAGGAGAAATCAGGAAAGTGCTTTGGGATTGTTATGCAACAATCGGAGTAGTTTCAAATCCAGAACATTCACTAGTAAATAGTGGAAAAGCAGGACGATCACGATGGTTGGGAATTCGCCCTACTGTTCGCGGAAAAGCAATGAACCCACGCGACCATCCGTATGGAGGAGGAGAGGGAAGTCAGCCTCGTGGAACAAAGAGGCCAAAAACAAAATGGGGTAAGGTTACCGGAGGAAAGAAGACGAGAAATAAAAAGAAGTGGTCGAATAAACTTGTTGTTCGTCGTCGAGTAAAGAAATAGAATAACTTGCCGATATCTAAAATTACAGGTATACTAATCAGCGCTTTACAGAAATTAAATCATGAGTCGTTCAGCACAAAAAGGACCTTGGGTTGATCCCAAATTATTAAAAAAGATTTCAAAACTCGTTCAGGGAGATAGGACGGTTATCAAGACCTGGTCGCGAGATTCTGAAATTTCTCCAGAAATGGTTGGTTTTGTGTTTGGAATACATAATGGGAAGGATTTTATTGAGGTAACTATAAATGAAGACATGGTTGGGCATCGTTTGGGAGAGTTTTCTCTTACGCGAAAGTTTACCAAGCATGGAGGAAAAATACAGCGTGATATTGATAAAAAAGTACCCGCAAAAACACCAGCGAAATAATATTTCTGAATTATGGAAACGATAACAGCAACATTAAGGAATTTAAGAATTGCACCGCGTAAATCGCGGTTAGCTGCTAATGTGATAAAGGGGCTTTCAGCAAATGAAGCAGAGGCACAGTTATCGCTTTCTTCACGACGTTCACGCGATTATTTACTCCGTCTTTTGAGAAGTGCAATCGCAAATGCAGAAAATAATAATAAAATTCCTGTAACTCGTTTATTCGTAAAGAATGTAATTGTAAATCAAGGAACAAAAATGAAACGAGGAACTCCAAGAGCACGAGGAAGTATGGCTCTTATAGAAAAAAAGATGAGTCATGTAACTATTGTGCTTGGAGTAAATGAAGAAGCAAAAGATAAGAAATTTGCTATTCAAGAAGTGAAAAAAACAAAGAAGAGAACAGCAAAAGAAAAAAAGGTGGTGAAGGGTGACGATTCTCACTCGGGAGAAAAAGGAGCGAAAACAAGAAAGGGAGCGGCACAAAAAACGTTCCAAAGAAAAGCAGTATAATATGGCACAAAAAGTTAACCCAAATGCATTTCGTCTTGGTATTACAACGACTTGGTCAAGCCGCTGGTTTTTGAATAGAAACACCCGCTTTTTCCTAGAGGAAGATCTCGCAATTCGTGAATTTATTCGTGAGCGTTTGAAAGAGGCAGGAATTGTTTCAATTGATATTGAACGTGCAAGCGACACAATTCGTGTTTCAATTCGTGCGGCTCGCCCTGGACTCATTATTGGACGTGGGGGAAAGGGAATTGAAGAAATGAAAGAGAAGTTGCTTCGTAGTTTAAAGAAGCTTCGCGTTGCAAACAAAGTTCCAACAAATTTTGCACTTAACTTAAATGTTGAGGAATTAAAGCGTACTGAAATTGCTTCAGCAGTACTTGGTCAACAAATTGCAACTGATTTGGAGCGTAGACAGCCATATCGCAAGATAATGAAGCGTGCGATTGAAAATGCGATGCAAAATCGTGATATTAAAGGAATTAAAATTAAACTTTCAGGACGCTTGAATGGTGCTGAAATTTCTCGTGTTGAATGGCTTGCAAAAGGAAGAATGCCACTTTCTACACTTCGTGCAAATATTGATTATGCGGAGGCGACATCATTTAATACATATGGAACTATTGGAATAAAAGTATGGCTGTATAAAGGCGAAATATTTGATACAAAAACAGAGGGAAGGAAATAATTATGTTACAGCCAAAGAAACAAAAACATAGAAAAATGCAGAAAGGACGTTCGAAAAAGCGAATGATTGAAACGCGAGGAACTACACTTTCGTACGGAACTTACGGATTGCAGGCAACCGAGGCAATATGGATTACCGCTGCACAAATTGAAGCGGGAAGAAAAGCAATCGCACACTCTATGAACCGTGAAGGAAAAATGTGGATTCGAATTTTCCCCGACAAACCAATTACCAAACTCCCTCCAGAAGTAACTTTGGGAGGAGGAAAGGGAGAGGTGGACCACTATGTGTTTCCCGTTCGTCCTGGAAGAATTCTCTTTGAACTTGATGGAGTGAAAGATTCAGTAGCAAGACGAGCACTTACTATGGCGGGGCACAAGATGCCAGTGAAAACAAAAATCATTAATAGGGAAACTAAATAGTGTCGAAAGGACACACAAAAGGTTCCGAAAAAGGATAACATTTGTATGAAGAAAAACCAGTTACAAA
>JBAZZD010000009.1:0-29821 GCA_041659005.1 Minisyncoccota bacterium
GGATCTGAACGAGACTATCTTGTGTTTGCAACAAAACCTGGAACAGGATATTCAGGAACTGGAAATGATATTCCAATTGAAAGAATGACAATAGATCCAGATGGCAACGTCGGCATCGGGACGACGAGTCCTGCGAGCAAATTAGACGTATATTCCAGCACTGGTGGTACAACGTTGGCAACATATTCCGCACACAATTCTGCGGCTACGGGTCTTGCTGGTCTGGATGTGTTTAATGATGGAAGCAAGGAAGCCTTTTTCGGAATAGGCGGAAGCACTGCTGTGAGTGGTTGGGCAAATAACGCGGGAATTGTTAGCTACGGAACGGTTCCTTTGATATTTGGCACGAGCGGTGCAGAAAAAGTCAGAATAGATACAAGCGGCAACGTCGGCATCGGGACGACGAGTCCAGCACACAAACTTGATATAGATGGTTCATATTACTCTCGTACGGTAGAAAAGGGGAATTGTACGGGTGCAATAACAATCGATTGGAATGCGGGAAACACACAACGGTGTGTGCTTACTGGAGCGACAACATTCACATTTAGTAACGGCCAGAGTGGTGGCAACTATCGACTTATATTGAAGCAAGACGCCACAGGATCACGCACGGTAACATGGCCCGCAACGGTACGGTGGGGAGCTGGTGGTGCTCCAACACTTACCACCACAATAAATACAACTGACTATGTCGGTTTCCTCTACAACGGTGCTGATACAAAATACGACGGTATCGCATTCAACGCCGGCTTCTAAAAATTATCGAAGTCCGACTTCCATAATTATGGAAGTCGGACTTCGATAATTTGTGGTGATTCGTTTCGGCTATTCTAAAGCTAACGTTTCCACACTTTCAAAACTTCTTTCTTTCAGCCACTTGAGCATTTCTTTTTTATACTCTTTTTCATTACGAAATAAACTCAAGATAAATTTTCTCTGAGTTATTGATGGAAAATTTGTTTTTCCAATGTAATCCAAATAACTACTCCAGCGATATTGCTCCAAAAAGGTTATCGCTTTTTTATAATTTTCAATTTCACCTTTTCTCCATTTTGGCGCCACAAGATCCAGAGGGTTAGAGTGAATGTAGTAGGGGAGATGAAGGAGGTGCGCATCAGTAGTTACGCCTACCGATTTATATTTTCCCTGAAATAACGATCCGACACGATTATATCTTTTGTTAAAATAGTTGGTGTATCCCGTTCCCATTTTTTGCATAAATTCAGCGATTCCCTTCTCTTCTTTTTGTCTTAGTAAAAGATGAAAATGATTCGGCATTAAGCAAAAGGCAAGAATCTCTACAATCTCCTCTTTTGGAAGTTTGGTTTCCAAGACGTGTTTAATTGGATGATAGTTCAAATTTATCACGGGGTTTTTATCATTAAATTCAAAAAGATCAGATACAAATCTTAAATGGTCATTTTCATCAAGAAAAACTTTTCGCTTTTCTACTCCACGATTATATATATGATATATTCCTCCGGTTTCTATTCCCCGTTTCATATTTTTATTTTACCATAATACAATTTATCGAAGTCCGACTTCCATAATTATGGAAGTCGGACTTCGATAATAGTTTCGAAGACGAAAATGACATGTTGTATAATATATATAGGATATGAATAAAGAAAAAATTTATCTTATTGTGGGTGGTGTCGTAGTTTTAATCATTATTGGAATTCTTGTTAGTGGATCGACAAAGACTGGAACCAATACTGTTTCAGAAACTAGTGGTCCGAATGGACAAACGAAGTCGCTTACACAAGCAGAGATACCAAGTGATTTTGTGGTTCCCGATCAAGGTGCAACCGTAACAAGCGTACCAAAAGATTTTGCAATTCCTACGGTGTCAATTCCTGCAGCGCCAGGAGCAGACTCATCATTGCGCGTGTTTGAAATAAAAGCAGATAAAGATGAATTCTCTCCATCAACTGTTGCTGCGTATACTGGAGACACAATACATATTAACTTTACGGCGGTAGACAAAATGTATGATATTACATTTCCCGATTATGGAATGAAACAGACAGCAAACAAGGGACAAACAAAAGTGCTTGAATTTCAAGCAAGTGCAACAGGAAAATTTACTTATTATTGCGATTCATGCGGTGGACTTTCGTCGAGCGCTAAGGGATACATCATTATTGCTGAGAAAAAATAAAATTAGGATAATACATTTATAAAATATATGGAAAAAGAAAAAATAATTAAAATAGTTGTCGTGGTCGTTTTCGTCGTGGTTCTTGGTATTCTTATTTTTGTTTTTGGTGGGGGAAAAGATGCCATTTTAAACGGAAATATAGATACTAAGTCTGTTGCGACTGGGACGCCGTCGGTAGTTAGTTTTGCAAAGGTTACCGATATAGAAAAAGATATGGTTGCAACAAAACCAGTGGAAGTAGTTGCGCCAAAAGGAACCTCAACCATAAAGGAGGCGAGTATTAGTATATTTAAAATAAATGCAGAAAAAGGAGCATTTGTTCCAAGCGAATTGGTTTTTGAAAAAGGACAACGCGTACAAATTGAGTTTACTGCGGTAGATGCAAAATATGATCTTGATATTGCGCCTCCGATTGGTGCATATATCACAACAGAAAAAGGAAAGACAAGCACATTTGGATTTAATACTGAGAATAATAAGGAGGGAGTGTATGCATTTTCTTGTAGAGATTTTTGCCCTGTAGGAAAAGTGATGAAAGGACGAATTATTGTAAAATAAGCAAAGTTATATAAAATCTCCCACTTTTGTGGGAGATTTTGTTATGCGTCTTGCCGAATTATCGGAGTCGGACTCCAATAGTGAAGTCTGACTCTGATAATCCTATAGATTAAAGAATGATGAAAAATAAGGCGTGAAAAATGTGATATAATAAATAAAAAGAGAAACGTGAAATTTTCAAAATCACTTCTAGTATTTTTATTTGTCAGTATTATTGTTACAGGTTTTTTTGTTTCATTGATTTTTACTACAAATGCTGCGGATCCCGCTGTCGTAGCCTATGGTGACACGGTAAGTTTTTCTTCAATAACTCAAACTTCTGTTTCGATTTTTTGGACAGAGGCCGAATTTGGTAATTCTCAAGTTATTGACCGAGGTGGGGTTCCAATTGCTACACTAGGTGGTGATGCGGGTTATACTGGATATACCGATACTGGTCTTACTTGTGGAACTACATATACATATACGATAACCTCAGATTTTGGAGAGGCTAGCAATTCAGTTACTACATCTGCTTGTGTTACTGTCCCTGCTGCCCCAGGGGGTTTGGGAACAACAGCGATAAACTCAACTTCCATCGGGATTTCGTGGACTGATTATTCAAACAACGAAACAGGTTTCAAAGTCTATCTTGGAGGAACTCTCATTGCAACAACTGCTGCAAATGCCACATCATATAATTTTACAGGACTTACTTGTAATACAATATATGGAATATGGGTGAAGGCAACAAACGCCGCGGGGGATTCTACTAATTCAAATGTAATAACTCCAACAACAGGCGTGTGTGCCCCTGCTGCCCCAACTAACCTTTCTGCTACGCCAGTCTCTCAGACTCAAATTAATCTTGCATGGACTGATAATTCAAGCAATGAAGCTAATTTTATTATTTACAAAATAGTAAATAATCAGTTAGTTCAGGTGGCAACACCTGCGGCAAATGCTACTTCGTATTCTTTTACTGGTACTTGTGGTACTGCATACTCATTTCAGATAGTAGCAACAAATGCTGGAGGCACGTCTTCAGAATCAAGTGCGAGTGCGACAACGGTGGTATGTACCCCCGCTGCTCCAAGCGGAATGACGTCAAGTCCATCAAGTGCTACATCTATGACTGTTAACTGGACTGACAATTCAAATAACGAAACAGGGTTTTATTTATATCGTAACGGTGTTCAGATCAGAACACTTGGTGCGAACGTTGTATCAAATTCAGACACTGGTCTTACTTGTGGCACTTCGTATTCATACTATGTAGTGGCGTACAATGCCGGAGGAAATTCAACTGCTTCAAACACTACAACTAATAACACTCTTCCGTGCACCCCCGCTGCCCCAACTAGTCTTTATGCTCCTGGCGCAGCCCAAACCGCCCTTACACTTGCATGGACCGACAATTCAACCAATGAAACTGGTTTTAACGTATACAGAGGTGCATACCCGGGAACCTTGGTTACTACGACAGCAGCGAACACCACATCATATACAAATACCGGTCTTACTTGTGGTACTTCATATTCGTATTATGTCGTGGCAACAAATCAGGGATATGAATCGGCTGTTTCAAACACAGTGACTCCTACAACGCTTCCCTGTACCCCCGCTGCCCCAACGCTAACAGTTGAGTCATCATCTGGAAATTCGAATCTTATTTACTGGACCGATTCAAACAACGAAACTGGATATTATTTATATCGTAATGGTACCCTGATCAGCCAGTTTGCAGCGAATTCTACCGGAAACTATTCAGATACGGGACTTGCCTGCAGTACTTCATACTCGTATTATGTTGCGGCATATAATGCAGGAGGATCAGCGTCTTCAAACACAGTGACCAAGATCACTGCCCCATGTGCTCCATCTGGGCTTTCCGCTTCTGTTGTCTCTCAAACACAAACTAATCTTTCATGGACTGACAACTCAAATAACGAAACTGGTTTTGAAATATATCGTGGTGGTTCTCTTATAGCAACAACCGCAGCGAATGCCACAACATATAGTAGTACGGGACTTTCGTGTAACACATCATACTCATATTATGTACGGGCAGTAAATGCATCATGGAATTCTTCTGCCTCAAACACAGTAACTCCGACAACAGATCAATGCACCCCTGGTGAAGCTACACCAAATGTCACCTCTATGACTCAAACATCGGTAACGTTCAGTTGGACACCAGGAGCACCGACAACCCAATCAGGGTTCAGTTATGAAGTATTAACCCCCACTCTTTATCAATTGGTTGCGAGTGGAAGCACTTCAAACCCGAACCAGACATCGGCCACCTTAAGTGGTCTCCAGTGTGGTAATAATTATCTTGTGCGAGTATATGCCTACGTTACGACGAATGGAAGGACTTATTCTACTGACGGAATACACTCTAGTAATTTTCCAACTGTAGCGTGTGTGCCAGTAACGCCAACTGGTGGTGCCGCGAGTTCAATATCGGCCACTCAGATTAACCTTTCGTGGAACGCAGTAGGTAATGCAACATCATACACGCTTAAACGAGGAGCGACAGTTATTTATTCAGGTGGAACTGCAAGTTATTCAGATACGGGACTTACTCCGAATACTTCATATAGCTATACCATCTCCGCAACTAATGATGGTGGAACTTCAGCAGATTCAGCTGCATTTAGTAATTGGACTCGTCCAAATGCTCCATCTTTGAGTGGTGTTAAAAATGCTCCAAATTTTTCAATTCTTCTTACATATTCACATGATTCAGGAACGACTTATACATTAAGTCGCGTATCTCCTGCGGCAACTCTTGTTTCTAATGGATCAAGTGGAAGCGGATATCTTGATTCTAGCCTTTCGTGTAATACCTCATATACATATTCAATTTATGCAACGAATGCTGGAGGAAATTCTGCAACAACAAATGCATCGGCGACTACAGAAATATGTGCTCCAAGTGCTCCATCGGTGCTTTCTGCTTCCGCGGCATCTCAATCTCAGATAAATCTTTCATGGACAGACAACTCAAGCAATGAAACAGGTTTTGAAATATATCGTGGTGGTTCTCTCATTACAACAACTGCAGCAAATGCTACTTCGTATTCCAATATTGGACTTACCTGCAATACTTCATATTCATATTATGTGAAAGCAATAAACGCGGGAGGATCTTCGTCGGCGTCAAACACTGCAAGTGCAACGACCGTAGTATGCGGTTCCACTGCACCAAGCGGACTCTATAGGGCAGGCGGAGAGTCTCAGACTGCATTTTTATTAATCTGGACAGATAATTCAGATAATGAAACCGGTTTTAAGATATATCGTGATGGTTCTCTTATCACAACAACTGCTGCAAATGTCATATCATATTCTGATACTGGCCTTACCTGCAATACTTCATATTCATATTATGTTAAGGCAACAAATGCGTCAGGGGATTCTGCGGCATCAAATACAATAAACCCGACAACACTTCCTTGTACTCCTGCTGCGCCATCGGGGCTTTCTGCTACCGCTGTTTCTCAGAATCAAATCGATCTTGCGTGGACAGATAATGCAAGCAATGAAACGTCATATTATGTATACAAGGATTCAGTTTCGACGGCAGTATTGGGTGCGAATGTGACGTCATATTCAAGTACAGGACTCACGTGTGGCACGTCATACTCATATTATGTGCGGGCGGTGAATACTGGCGGATCTTCAGTTTCAAATACCACAAGTGCAACAACAAATGCATGTGTTAATACTCCAACGGTAACAAATTCTAGCAGTATTACCGTAGTAGAAGATCCAGGAAGACCAAAAATTATCTTAAAAGATGTAGCGGGGGATGCAACAAATTATCTTGTGTACGTAAACAATGTATTTAATGGCGATATTGCGAGCGCAACAGTTACGAGCAATAGTTATTCGCCGACAAATCTTACGTGTCCTGGAAATTATACCGTTTCATTCTTTGGATATAAAACAGATGTTTCAGTTGCGCTAGACACAAGTTGTAATGAGTTGAACGTAATTGATTCGTCGCGTTCAAATGGGAAAAAATGTACTCCAAAAATTGAGAGAACAATGAAGATGAATTATTGCACACGTGGATTTTTTGGAAATTAACTTTTTATGGAAAATAAAAAAAATTATATTATATTTTTTGTTGCCTTTGTCATAATTGTTGTGTTGGCCAGTATTATTGTTTTGCCAAATAAAAAAGATGTGGCCCCTTTAAATACTGCGATAAAAAGTAGTTCTGTTGATATTCCTCTTTCTAATGCGTCGAATACCTCAAATTTGTCTAATAATATGGCACGAAATGTGCCGGAAGTACCAGAAGTGATCATGCCACCACCAGATCCTTATGAAAAATTGAAGAATTTGCCAATTTCCATTCCTGAGAAAGAAGAGCCAAGAGGAACTGGATCAAAAGAATTATTTAAATATTTTACTGTAAGTTTCTCTGATAGTGGATTTAACCCAGAAAATATTGTGATAAGTGAAAATGAAGTGGCACAGGTTACGTTTAAGCCAAGCACAAAGGTTTTTATCGATTCTCCGTTATTGCATTTTAATTTTCTTTCAGTACCTGGAGAAGACATGGTGGTTGTTTTTGGGCCACTCAAAAAAGGGGCGTACCCTGTTACATGTAAGAATATGTGTCCAGCGTCAGGACCAATTACTGGGTATATCGTAGTAAAATAAATTGATTTATTAAGTGATTGGGATTGAACCTGCCAGACTTTGGCAGGTTTCAGTTTTGTGTTCAATACTATTTTGACATATAATTTTGATATGATTTCTTATGATGATTTTGCTAAGATAGAATTCAAAACTGCATATGTGGCTAATGCGGAACGTGTTCCGAATTCAGAAAAATTACTTCGGCTTACACTACAAGCGGGGGATAAAAACGAGGCGGGAGAATTAGTGGAGCGCATCGTGCTTGCGGGAATTGGAAAACAGTACGAGCCCGAAGTACTTGTTGGGAAAGATATTATAATTGTTGCAAATCTTGAACCGCGTTCACTTATGGGGGAAATGAGTAATGGTATGTTGCTTGCAGCATCAACGAATGATGGTATCCTGTCATTGTTACAACCTGACAAGGAAATAGGAGGTGGATGGAAAATAAAATAAAATGAGGCAAAAATTATTTTCTTGGATTTTTATCGGTGGTATTCTCTTGATTTTGGGAGGTGTTTTGTTTATTAAATTAACTCCGACTGGTGATGGTATTCTCGCATTATTTAGATCTTCTCACTCATTTTTTCTTCCGCTCGTAATAATTTCTGCAATTATTGATAGCATTAACCCATGTGCTTTTTCTATTCTTTTGCTTACTATAACATTTTTGTTTAGTTTGGGGGCGGATAGAAAAAAAGTTATTACTATAGGCGGATCATATATTTTTGGTGTATTTTTAGTATATCTTGCAATTGGGTTGGGAATTTTGCGTGTTCTTTCATTTTTCAGTATTCCAAATTTTGTTGGGAAGATCGGCGCAATGCTTATTATTGTTCTTGGTGTCCTTGATATTATAAATGCATATATTCCCTCTTTCCCTATACGACTGAAAATTCCAAAAGGATCACACAAGACAATGGCGCGTCTTATGGAGAAGGCCTCTATTCCTGCGGCGTTTGCGCTTGGTGCATTTGTTGGTTTATGTGAATTTCCATGCACGGGAGGACCATATATTATGATATTGGGGTTACTTCATGATTCACGAACATTTATGAGTGGATTCGGATATTTATTGCTCTATAATGTGCTTTTTGTGGCTCCATTGCTCATAATTTTGGGCATTGCATCAAAAAAATCACTTGTTGATAAATTTGATGGATGGAGGAAGAGTGTATCAGGAAAATTGCGTTTTATTGACGGTGCAATTATGATTGGAATGGGAATACTAATATTTTTACTGTCGTAAAAATAAATTCTGATTTACAAATTTTAAATTTCAATTTAATTCTCTAATGATTCAATTTTAAAATTTAACTAATATATGAACTTTGATGAAATAAAACAAAAAATAGAGGGAATGAAAAAGAAAGGAGATGTTGACTTGTCACTTGACGAGGATCTTTCTATTGCAATTATGAATTTAGTAAGTTTGGAGGAGCATTTCTTTTTTACTGCCGAAAAAACAAAAAAGGATGATTACTTCGATCTTTTGCGAGAGACGCGGGAAATGCGCAAGGAATTACTCGGAAAGATGATTGATGCGCACGAAGGTGAGACGTGGTGCATTTCTAAACATTTACTCGCAACATCAATGCGTCTTATGGAGGTTGGGACTAAATTGGAAGGGGCGGGGAAGCGAGAAGAAGCAAAACGAATGTTTGATTTAGCGTATAAAACCTACTCAATGTTTTGGGGAATTCGTCTCAAACTCATTGATCTTGGTAATATAAAAAAAATTGATGATTCTATGCTTTCAAACCATGATAGCAGTAAAAAAGAAGGAGCGTGGACATTTGAAGACATTGTAGAAAAAATGGTTGACTGCTGTGATGAAGGAGAAAAGAAAAAGATTTTTTAATTTTATAATATTTAAATAAATCTCAAATCTAAATATTAAAAATTAAGATTTTCTGGGTTTATTTATAAAATTAAAAATTACAAAATTTGTTTATTATATGAAACAGAAAACGAAGAATATACTAATTATCCTAGGACTTGTTATGTTGGTCGTTGGTCTTATCGCACTCGTATGGTATTCGACGCGACCCAAACCAGTAAGTGCTGAAATCGAAAGACTATCACTGTGTCTAAAGGAAAAGGGAGTGACAATGTATGGAACATATTGGTGTCAACATTGTATAAATCAAAAAAAAGCATTTGGGAGCTCATTTAAAAGTATTCCTTATGTTGAGTGTACTGAAAAAGAAAAAGAATGTACTGCTCTTGGGGTAGCTGGATATCCGACGTGGATATTTGCTGATGGTACAAAACTTTCTGGGGTGCAAGAGTTTAAGACGCTTGCAGATAAGGCAGGATGCCAATTCCCGATTAAAAATTAAAAATTACAAAATTGAAAATTCAATTATACTCTGTCGCTTGGACAGAGTATAATTGTTATATGTCTCGTGTTCAGAATATTGAAAACTTCCAAAAAAGTGATCTAAGAAAGAAGGCACTAGAAATTATTGAATCAGCATATGATGCAATCGATACTGAGCGAGCGATTGAGCGCTCTGTTCGGGTTACGAAAACGATGCTCTACCTTGGGGAAACTGAATTTTCTCTTGATTCTATTGATAAAATTATTGTTATTGGTGCTGGAAAATGTTCTCCACCCGCTGCATGTGCACTTGAGAAGATTTTGGGGAAATTGATTTCTGGTGGGATCGTTATCGGAACAAAAAAGAGAGAATTATGTTCGGCCGCAATGATAGTGAGAGAGGGAACACATCCATTTCCAACAGAAGTGAATGTCAGTGCGACGAACGAGATGTTGGATTTGCTCCATAGACTTACAAATCGCGATCTTGTTATTGCACTAATTTCTGGTGGTGGGTCAACTCTATTATGTAATCCGAAAAACATGACATGTGGGAATGAAAAAGATGTTGTTCAAAAGATGTTTAAGAATGGCGCAACAATAGAAGAGCTAAACACAATCAGAAAACATATTTCAGGTGCTCGTGGAGGCATGCTTGCATATCATGCATACCCAGCACGTGTTGTTTCTTTTATTTTTTCTGATGTACCAGGAAATGATATAAGCATGGTTGCGTCTGGTCCAACCGTGATGGATACTACAACAGTTCAGGATGCAGAAAAAATTATAGAAAAATACGGACTTAAGAGTTTCTTTCCTAGTGGTTCACTAATAGAAACAGTAAAAGATGAAAAATATTTTGTGCGTGTGAGTAATGAGATGCTTGTCTCAAATGATAAAGCACTTGAATCGATGAAGCTAACTTCCGAACGACTTGGGTTCACCACCGAAATAATTACTAATGCATTAAGAGGAGAGGCAAAAGAAATTGGAAAGAAAGTTGCTGAGATGATTGCAGTTGCTCCTCCACACACTGCATATCTTTTGGGTGGTGAGCCAACGGTAACGGTTACACACGAGGGATATGGTGGGCGTGAATTGGAAATTGTTCTTTCCTCTGTTTCGCACATAAAAGACGACACGATTGTTGTTGGATTTGCTTCAGATGGGCGTGATAATTGTGATTTTGCCGGTGCCGTTTGTGATATAATGACTGCACAGAATGCAAAAGAGAAAAAAGTTGATCCCGAGCAGTGCCTAAAAGAAAACGCCTCCTACAAGTTTTTTGAAACTGTGGGAGATTTTATTATGACGGGAGAAACAGGAGAGAATGTTTCTGATCTTATCTTCGCAATAAAAAAATAAACACAATAATTCAGTATATGTCTAATAAATTTATCGCATGGTTTGAGGAGGTGGGGATTAAAGACGTCCCAACTGTTGGAGGGAAAAATGCCGCGTTGGGAGAGATGTACTCAAATCTTGTCCCGCGCGGAGTTCGCATTCCCGATGGGTTTGCAATTACTGCCAACGGATATAGACATTTTGTTAAAGAAACTGGTATTGAGGGAAAAATTGGGGAAATTTTGAAATCACTTGATACGCGAGATATTAAGCAGTTGCAACTATGTGGGAAAACAATTCGTTCGCTTATTATTGCTACTGAATTTCCTTCGGATTTGAGAGAAGCAATTGTTGGCGCATATCAAAAAATGGAGGAAAAATATGGAAAAAATACCGATGTTGCGGTGCGATCATCAGCAACAGCAGAAGACCTCCCTGGTGCTTCATTCGCAGGACAGCAAGAAACATTTTTGAATGTTCGTGGAGAAAACGAACTGCTTCATTATGCGAGAAAATGTATTGCCTCATTATTTACGGATAGAGCAATTTCATATCGAGTAGACAAGGGATTTTCACATGAAGATGTTGCACTTTCGGTTGGCGTGCAGAGAATGGTGCGATCCGACAAGGCATCTTCTGGTGTTGCATTCACGATTGATACAGAAACTGGATTTGATAAAGTAATTATTATCAATGGCATTTATGGACTTGGTGAGTTTATTGTTCAAGGGAAGGTGATTCCTGATGAGTTTGTGGTATTTAAACCGACCCTCGAAAAGGGGCATCGGGCAATCATTGCACGTGACCTTGGAAAGAAGAATATAAAACTTGTATATGGTTCTCATGGAACAAAACAAAAATCGGTTTCTTCAAAAGAAATCGAAATGTTTTCAATTACTGATGATGAGGTGCTTTTGCTTGCGAAGTGGTGTCTTGAAATTGAAAAATATTTTTCTGAAACGCACGGGCAATATCAGCCAATGGATATTGAGTGGGCAAAAGATGGAGATACGGGAGAGTTATTTATTGTACAAGCGCGCCCAGAAACCGTTCAAGCAACAAAAGATAAATCGGTATATGAAGAATATCGTTTAGGAAAGAGGGGGGAAATATTGGTAAAAGGAATTGCGGTTGGTTCAAAAATTGCTTCTGGCAAAGTGCGAGTTTTAAAAAACACGAGTCAAATTTCCACATTTGAAAAAGGTGAGGTATTAGTAACTGAGATTACTGATCCTGATTGGGAACCAATTATGAAAATTGCGTCTGCAATTGTAACAAATAATGGAGGGCGAACATCGCATGCTGCGATTGTTTCTCGTGAACTTGGAATCCCATGTATTGTTGGGTCAAATAATGCAACACGAGTACTAAAAAATAAGCAGATAGTTACTATTGATTGTTCTTCGGGGAACGAGGGGGTTGTATATGAGGGAGAACTTCCGTTTGAGGTGATTAAACACAAGGTACAGGAGTCGGCAAAAACAAAGACGAAAATAATGATCAACATTGGAGCACCTGACGAGGCATTTAGATATCACTATCTTCCTGTGCGCGGAGTTGGGTTGGGTAGATTGGAGTTTATTATTGCCTCACAAATAAGAATTCACCCAAACGCACTTATCAATTTTGACTCAATAAAAAAAGGAAAGAAAAGTCGTGAAATACGAAAAATGATTAGAGAGATTGAGGCGGCAACATTGGGATATACAGATAAGGCAGAATATTACGTGAGCGAGCTTGCTGAAGGAATTGCAAAAATTGGTGCTGCATTTTATCCAAATGAGGTGATTATCAGATTTTCTGATTTTAAAACAAATGAGTACTCAAAACTTGTGGGGGGCTCGTTATACGAGCCACATGAAGAAAATCCAATGCTTGGGTGGCGCGGAGCATCACGATATTACGATCCAGAATTCGTAGATGCGTTTGGTTTGGAGTGTGAGGCAATGCGTAGGGTTCGTGAAGATATGGGATTGCAAAATGTGATTCCTATGATTCCATTTTGTAGAACTCCAGAGGAAGGAAGAAAGGTTATAACTATTATGGCGAGTCACGGGCTTGATAGAACAAAAGATAAGAAGCTTAAGATTTATGTGATGTGTGAGATTCCCTCAAATGTTCTTCTTGCTGATGAGTTTCTCGATATTTTTGATGGAATGTCCATTGGATCAAATGATCTCACGCAACTTGTTCTCGGACTTGATAGAGATTCAGGAATTGTGACACATATTGCGAATGAAAATAATCCATCAGTAAAAAAACTTATTGCACGAATTATTGAGAAGTGTAGAGCGCAAAAGAAATACATTGGTATTTGTGGGCAAGCCCCATCCGATTACCCAGAATTTGCTGAGTTTCTTGTTGAGGAGGGGATTGAGAGTATGTCATTAAGTCCTGATTCAATTATGAAGATGATTGAAGTAGTTTCAAAGAAAGAAAGGGAAATAAAGAGAAATGTTGTTGAAAGTAAACGGCGCATATCATAAAAATTAAAGTTTAATTCGCAAACTAGGCGGGTTAAATAGTACGGCTATTTGGTGTATACTTGATAATATGGACTCACAAAATCAGATGAAAATAGGGTTCTTTGAGCTTGAAGGGTGGGAAGAATCAAGTATTCGTGCAGAAATAAGTAATGCGGAGTGCAGATTTTCAAATGATAAAATTGAGGAGGGAAGAGTGCCCGCACAAACTGATTTTGATACAATTTGTATTTTTGTTGATTCGATAATAAACGAGAAAACACTTGCATATTTTCCAAAACTAAAATTTATTGCTACGCGTTCAACGGGGTATGATCATATTGATTTAAATGCATGCAAAAAACGGGGAGTTATTGTTGCAAATGTTCCAGGATACGGAGACAACACAGTTGCGGAATTTGCGTTTGGGTTGTTGCTTACTATGACTCGAAAAATATATGACGCAATTGATCAGGTGAAAGAAACTGAATCTTTGTCCCACCTTCGACTACGCGGAATCGATTTAAATAAAAGAACTATTCTTATTGTCGGAACAGGAAGAATTGGATCGCATGCAATAATGATTGCAAAAGGGTTTTCAATGAACGTGATTGCATATGACCCACAACCTAAGCCAGAACTTGCGGTGAAATTAGGATTTCAATATGTTTCGCTTGTGGATGGCTTAAAAATGGCAGACATCATAACCATTCATTGTCCATTGAACAACGACACAAAACATCTCTTGAATACCGAAACAATGCGATATATCAAAAAAGGGGCATACTTAGTAAACACTGCACGTGGAGGTATCGTTGAAACATTCGCCTTAATTGAGGCCTTGCTTGAGGGGAGGATTGCAGGAGCAGGACTTGATGTTTTGGAAGATGAAGAACAGGTAAAAGATGAAGTCCAGTTTTTTAGCAAGAAGGGCGCAAAGGAGGAGGACCTACGATTGATACTTGCAAATCACAAACTAATGAATATGCCGAACGTGTTTATTACTCCGCATACTGCTTTTAATACACAGGAAGCATTGGAGCGAATATTAAAAACAACACTTGAAAATATTCGTGGATTTGTAAGTGCCAATCCAATACATATCGTTACATAATTTTAATGAATATGTTTTCGATATTCTTAAACGCATCACAATACGCGCTTCCGATTTTACTCGTTGTCCTGTTTTTTGTCGCGTGCACACGGTATATGTTTCATTTTTCTTTTTTTGAGACAAAATGTGGTAGCTTTTTTTCGTTTAGAAATTTAATAATTATTGCAATTGTGGGACGTATTTTAAATGCATTATTTTTAATGTATTTGCAGTATTCATTGTGGAGCCAAGGAGGAATGGAGACCGCGTTTCTTAATTCTCCAATATCACATGATATTCCGATTGAGGGAATTAAAAATTTTGAATGGTTATTTAATAATAAGTTTGGATATTTTCTCTTTTATTCGTGGGGACGGTTTTGGTTATCACTGGTGATTACCTTTGTTGTTTCGTATGGGTTTTATGGATTATTGCATGTTTTTAAACTAAAGAATGAACGTTTTTTTAATGTTGGAGAAGTGGAACTCGGTCTTTTATGTGCTCTTATCGTTGGCTGGCCATCATTTGTTCTGTTTGTTCCATTGGTGTTTTTAAGTGTTGTACTTATTTCAATTGTTCGCCTTCTTCTCTTTAAAGAGAAATATACAACGCTTGGTGGTCCATTTATTCTTGCTTGTGCTTTTGTAATTATTTTTGGTAGTTATCTTGTATCGCTATTTGGACTCGGAGTTCTCAAGGTGTAGAATTGAGATATATGGTCCCGTTAGAAGTAGTCCCCCAGAGGGGGACGTAATTCCAACGGTATGCAGTAAGTGATAAAATAATATTATGAACTACAATAAAATGTCGCAATTAAACTTAAATTACTTCTAACGG
This sequence comes from Minisyncoccota bacterium, assembly GCA_041659005.1. Classification (GTDB taxonomy): domain Bacteria; phylum Patescibacteriota; class Minisyncoccia; order UBA6257; family GWB1-50-10; genus LiPW-41. The sequence continues at coordinate 15,420 of JBAZZD010000009.1, forward strand.
GATGGAACAGAATATTGAACGCCCAAAAGCCTCACCGAAAGATGTTTTTTTACATCTTGGGTCTATTGTCGCGTTATATGGAAGTGCAATTTCATTTCTTGTTCTTTTTTTTCAATTAATAAATATCTGGATTCCTGATGTTGTTCTTAATTATTATGGTTCTCGTGGATTTGAGAGCTCAGCTCGAGGAGCAATTGCTGGGCTTATTGTATTTTTTCCAATGTTTGTTGTCTCTCTCAGGATGCTTTCGAACTCATATAAGAGCGATGAATTAAAAAGAAAAATTGGTATTAGAAGATGGTTACTTTATTTTACGTTGTTTGTGACTGCATTTGTTATGGCAGGCGATCTTGTCTCTCTTATCTATAATTTTCTTGAAGGCGATCTAACACTAAAATTTATTCTTAAGGTGTGTGCGGTATTTTTCGTTGCTGCTGTTGTATTTTGGTATTATCTGCGTGAATTGAAAGATTCAAGTGATAAAAAAATGCAACTAGTTGGAGTCGTAGTTTCTATTATTGTTGCGATAAGTGTTGTGGTTGGTGTTTTTTCCACTGGCTCTCCATTTAAAGAGAGATTGAGAAAACTTGATGATCAAAAAACAAACGACTTAATGATGATACAGAACTATATTGTTGAATATTGGCAGAGCAAGGGCGTGCTTCCTGAAAGTCTCCTAGTGTTAAAAGATGATTTGCGAAATATCATTATTCCTAATGATCCAGAAACAAAAGCACAATATCAATATGAAATAAAAGACAACGAAACATTTGCGTTGTGTGCGGTATTTTCCCAAAAAACGGGAAACGATCGTTCGTTGGATAGTGGTCCATATTTTGGCGGTATTTACGGGAATACAACATGGAATCATGATGTAGGAAGATTTTGTTTTGAGCGGAAAATTGATAAAGATTTTTTTAAAATAAATAAAAATACCGTTGAGATGAAACCTGTTCAATAATGAAAATTTTAGTTCGTGTAGAAGCACAAGCGAAAAAAAATGAAGTGATTGTTTTAGGAGAACAATGTTTTAAGGTGCGCACAACAAAACCAGCAAAAGAGGGAAAGGCAAATGCAGGTATTGTTGAATTGCTTTCAAAACATTTTAGTGTTCCAAAATCAAATATCGAAATTATTTCAGGTCATCGCACTAAGGAAAAAATTGTGATAATTGATGAGTTATGAAAAAAATAATTATTGCTGCCACCTTTGTGTTAGTTGGTTTGGGTATTTATTTTTTGGTCCAAGGTATAAAAAGAGAGGAGGTACAGTATAGTAATACTAAACTTCCTGAAATTATTATTAATTCTCTAAAATCAAACTCAGTGATTAAATCTCCACTTATGATTCGTGGAAGGGCAAAAGGAATGTGGTTTTTTGAGGCATCATTTCCTATTGTTTTGGTGGACGATAATGGAAAGGAAATAGTTACTACGCCCGCACGTGCTGAGGCGGAGTGGATGACCGAGGGGTATGTTCCGTTTTCTGCTGAACTGGTCTTTTCAAGGCAGAATAATGGAACGCGCGGAACTCTTATATTTAAACGAGATAATCCATCTGGTTTGCCTGAAAATGATGCATCAGTTAGTATTCCGGTTGTCTTCTAGTTAAAAATTCCAATCTGTTGAAGTCCGACTTCAACAGATTGTAGAGAGAATATATGGGAAAATTATTTGAATTAATCAGCAATAACATTCCAGCGGGTGACCCCGAGTCGTCCCGCATACGGGACTACGGGGCGAGCAGCGACAATTTTGTAATTTTAATCTATGCCAAAATTATTTGAATTAGTCAGTAATAATATTCCAGCTGGTGACCCCGCAATCGTCTCGCGATGCGTGACTACGGGGCGAGCAGTGGCGATTTTGTAATTTTAATCTATGCCAAAATTATTTGAATTAATCAGTAATAACATTCCAGCGGGTGACCAACCAAAAGCGATTGAGTCGCTTGTTTTTGGACTAAAAAATGAAATGCATTCTCAAACTCTTTTGGGTGTTACAGGGTCAGGAAAAACTTTTACCGTTGCAAATGTTATTGCGGAACTCGATACTCCGACGCTCGTGATTGCGCACAACAAGACACTTGCTGCACAGTTATGTAACGAACTTCGAGAATTGTTTCCTAATAATTCAGTGCATTATTTTGTCTCATATTATGATTACTATCAACCTGAAGCGTATATTCCAACATCCGATACATATATTGATAAAGAAGCGATGATTAATGAAGAAATTGACAAACTTCGTCATGCGGCGACAACTGCGCTTCTTACTCGACGTGACGTGATTGTGGTTGCAAGTGTTTCATGTATTTATGGACTTGGAACGCCGGAAATATATAAAAAAAATATTTTTCATTTTAAAGAAGGAGATCGTGTTGAACGTACATCACTTATTAAACAACTTGTGGGGTTGCAATTTTCTCGTACTAGTTCTGATCTAAAACGAGGAACATTCCGTGTGCGAGGAGATCAATGGGAAATAATGCCAACCGATCGAGAAATAATTTTTTCATTTGAGCTTGAAAAGGGAATAATAAAAAAAATATATGAAATAAATCCAGTAGAAGGATTTGTGCGTGGAAAGACAAAAGAATTAAAGGCGGTATTTATTCCTCCTGCAAAACATTTTATTACAAAAAAAGAGGTTCGAGATATTGCGATAAAAGAAATAAAAAAAGAGTTAAAACAACAGCTTGTGAAATTTGAGCGTAGTGGAAAACTACTTGAGGCAGAACGTCTTGAGCGAAGAACAAAATTTGATTGTGCGATGATTGAAGAAATTGGATATTGCAACGGAATTGAAAACTACTCACGTCATCTTTCGGGACGCAATGCGGGCGAGCCACCTGATACATTGCTTGATTATTTTCCAAAGAAAAAAGATGGAAGTGCCGACTTTATTACAGTAATTGATGAGTCCCATGTAACAATTCCACAACTTGGAGGAATGTATGCCGGCGATGCCGCACGAAAGAAAACGCTTATTGAATTTGGATTTCGACTCCCATCTGCAGCGGATAATAGACCATTAAATTTTAAAGAATTTGAGGCACGTGTTGGTAATACAATTTATGTTTCTGCAACCCCTGCAGAATTTGAAAAGAAGAAATCAAATGCAGAGGGACAGATTGTGGAACAGATTATTCGTCCAACGGGACTTATTGATCCAAGGGTTACTATCTGTGGAGTCCGTGGTCAGGTGCAGGATTTAATTGAGCGAATTGAGGCAAGAGAAAAACTTCCTGATGGAACAAGTCCGCGAGTACTTGTGACTACACTTACAAAACGAATGGCGGAAGATCTTTCTCAATTTCTTGAAGAAAAGAATATAAAAGTTAATTATTTACATAGTGATGTAAAAACACTTGATAGAATAAAGATTCTCACAAAGTTGCGAAGAGGGGAAATTGATGTACTTGTTGGGGTAAATCTCTTGAGAGAAGGACTTGATTTGCCTGAGGTAGAACTTGTTGCTATTTTAGATGCAGATAAAGAAGGATTCTTGCGAAGTGAAACCTCGCTTATTCAAACCATTGGACGCGCAGCAAGAAATGTTCGTGGTGAGGTAGTAATGTATGCCGACTCAATCACTGGTTCTTTGGGCCGCGCAATTCGAGAAACAGATCGAAGAAGGAAAATCCAAGTTGCATATAATAAAAAATATAATATTACCCCAAGAACAATTATTAAGGAGATTAAAGACATTCTCCCAACGGGAGAAATTGTCGCGATTGAACTAAGTGTTGCGCCAAAAACAAAGAGGGGAATAGAGGAGTTACTAAAAGAAAAAGAAAAGGAGATGCGAGAAGCGGCCGAGGAACTAAACTTTGAGCTTGCAACTCTTTTGCGTGATGAAATAAAAGAACTTTCAAAAAATCTTTCGGAAGATAAAAAGAAAGTTATTAAGGTTGGGAAGGAGAAAAAAGAAAAAGCAAAAAAACACTTTTCTGGGAAATAGTACTACTTTTTGTGGTTGTATAACTTATATATTATGGTGGAAACTCTTTGAAGAGAGTCTAAAGAATAGTATTTTATTAAATAAAAGATAAAAAAATGTTTTTCGATAAAGAACTTTTAGTTTTTCTAAAAAAATGCCCCGCATAAAGCGGAGCGAATTATTTAATTTATTGCGACACGAATTCCCAAAACTGAAGTTTTTATTTCTTTTTCAGTGAAATAAGTACCGTACAAATAAATTGCCTTCATTCTTTCCTCGTCCGCCAACGGAATTTTTATTTCGACATGGGGCCCAAACCCCAAATCTGATTCAAACTTTCCGCCTAGAGCGAAAAAGTCGATGAGTGGAAACATGGCTCGAGCATCAACATAAAACTGTTTATCCCACTGCCCCTTCTCTATGTGGACATAGCCGAATGCTTGTTTTCTGAAATAGTAATTTTTCTGATTTACCACCCCAAAAAACAAATCTCCACTTGCAACCCATCCAATTTCCTTTTTTTGTAAGTATCTAGTTTGTAGTCCCACTGCCCCTCCAAAACGAATCGTTGGATCTAACCGATAAAAAAGACCAACTAATCCCGCGTCAGATGGCGCATTCGGATTAGTAGCTTCTCTATTGTACGAAGATGTACGAATTAAAACTGTTGCACTCAAATCTTTAGTAATTCCTACCCTCACGTTCACCTTTGACGTTGACCAACTTTTTGTTCGATCGCTGGAAGGTGATCCAGACATGTCGGCCATTACGGCGACCTGTGGGAAAGCTGACACAGAAAAAAACAAAATTACGAAAAGAAAGGTTAATACCTTCATTTTGATCTCCTTTTTAATTTTTAATGATTGTAGCTACATTATACATGAAATGGAGGAAAAGTCAACCCCCGCCTTACAAGCATGCTATGAAATAAACTTAGAGATTTAGTCTGTTTAAGAGTATGCTTGTTCATTTTTGAGTTGGGGAAAGACGTAGCGATTCAGTAACCAATCTGTGGGACGTCGGATGTCCCACAGATTGGACTTGGATCCCCAGTCTTATTTGGAATGGTTAGTACAACGTTAAAATAAGAGTTTAAAAAAATCCCCGCAAAAGCGGGGAGTTGTGAATAACCTGTTACCAGTTTTCGGGAAAATCCGGATAGTCCGGACAGTCCCAGCCCTTTTTGTATTTGTTTTCTTTTTTGGGTTGGTTTATTCCATTAATTTGTTCCTGAAGATCAGAAATAGCATCTGCGTGCTTATCAAGTCTGAAGTCTTGCTCCTTGTCTTTTTTCTCAAGTTTGGCAATCCTCTTTTCGTGGTTAAAGAGTATTTTATCAACACTTTTTTTCCACGATTGCGTCTGCGTTACCCTTTTTGTTGTTTCGACGGGGACTGATGAAGCAAATGCTCCAAATATCCACGCAAACAATAAGCCAAGAATGATAATTACTATTGCAGATCCAAAAAAGATTCTCCCTTTACTTACACCATTTTCGTTAGCCATTTTGGCCTCCTTATTTTGAATATTAATTTGTAAATGATTATAAGCACATTATACATGAAATAGTGGAAGAGTCAATAGGTGAGGGTAAAGGCGTAGAGACACTAGGTGGTTCCAAACTATTGAACCATAACGGAAGGTTGACTTTTTATATATTTTATGTATAATTCTGACATCTTTAATAAACTAAAAAAAGGAGAAAAATATGAAAAAGATAGTCTTTTTCGTCATTTTGTTTGTTATTTTTGTTGCTCAAAATTTTGGGCAATCACCATTGCCGGTACTTTCCGGCTATGAAAATCTTTTGAGTAAAAGTGTTGCATTAAGTGACACCGCGCAAGAAGGAAAATCATTTCTTTTTGAAATGAATACTTCTGTTACAACTGGAAATCGTTATACAAAGTGGGACATGTCTTTTGGAAGAGTTATTACTTTTCCAAAAGGTGCAAAGATTTCTGCGAACATTATGGTTCCGGATCCACTTGGTGACATTCAATTATCCATTACTTTATTGAAAGAAGACGTGGTTGTAATGAATTCCGCTCTCTATCAAGTTTCAAGAGGGGATTGGAGACATCAAAACTTCCAGTTTCCAGAAATTGATACAACGTTTGATAAGGTTCGTCTGAACCTTTCCTATCTGCAGAATGAATCTGGCTTTAGGGAAATTTTTTTTGATGGTATCTATGCAGTTATTGGAGGGGTGGAAACACTTCTTGATAATTGTAATGGAGATTCTATCCCTACTGCACCAACCGGTCTTACTGCTACATCGATTTCCCAAACGCAGGTCGACCTTTCATGGGTAGACAATTCCACCAACGAAGATTATTTTGAAATTTATAAATTAGTAAATAATCAATTGGTCTTGGTGGCAAGGCCTGCAGCGAATGCCACATCTTATGTTTTCACCGGTACTTGTGGCACCGCATACTCATTTCAGATAGTAGCGACAAACGCTGGAGGAAATTCTTCTGAATCGAGTGCGAACGCAACAACAGATCAATGCACCCCTGGTGAAGCTACACCAAATGTCACCTCTATGACTCAAACATCGGTAACGTTCAGTTGGACACCAGGAGCACCGACAACCCAATCAGGGTTCAGTTATGAAGTATTAACCCCCACTCTTTATCAATTGGTTGCGAGTGGAAGCACTTCAAACCCGAACCAGACATCGGCCACCTTAAGTGGTCTCCAGTGTGGTAATAATTATCTTGTGCGAGTATATGCCTACGTTACGACGAATGGAAGGACTTATTCTACTGACGGAATACACTCTAGTAATTTTCCAACTGTAGCGTGTGTGCCTACCGCCCCGAGTGAGCTGACATCTAGTCCATTGGCTGGTACGGCAATTGAAATGTATTGGAGTGATAATTCAAGTGACGAAACCGGGTTTAAATTGTTTCGCAATGGCGTTCAAATTCGAACACTTGCTGAAAATGCAAAATATTATGTTGATATCGAACTTACTTGCGGAACTTCGTACTCATATTATGTTGTGGCGTACAATGAAGGAGGAAATTCAGTTCCATCAAACACGGTGGCTCCTTCGACTCTTCCATGTAATGATTCTGTTTTTGTATTTACATCACCCATAAATGGTGGTGAATATAAAGATTCGGTTGTGGTTAGTTGGGCAGGAGGGGAGGCCGAACTGCAATTTATGGATATGAGTGGCACTACAATTCAAAATCCTTCTCAAATTTCATCCCCGTATGTATTTAGGGGCATGGCCAGCGGGGAGTATCAATTGAGAGGAAGATTTACAAATCCTCAAAGAGATTGGAGTCCTACGGTAATATTTAAGGTAAAATCTTCTGCAATAATAATTGCTGATGCGCCAGGATTGGTTTATCCATTGAACGACGCAACTGGACTCCCTGTTGATCCGTTGTTGCAATGGAATGCGGTGAGTGTGCCCGGAGTAAAATATGAATTAGTGTTAGGAACTAGTTCTAATTTACTAAACCCGTTATATGAAATTAAAGTAAATTTGTTACAATTTCGTGTAGCTGGGCTTTCTTATTCCACCACTTATTATTGGAAGGCGAGAGCGGTATTTGGTACTTCTGTTGGTCCGTGGAGCAGTGTATCGAACTTCATGACGATAGGGGTTACTGATGTTAGCGACAATTCTATTCCCACCGAATTTAAGTTGGCACAGAATTATCCCAATCCATTTAATCCAACTACCACTATTACGTACCAATTACCACAAAGTGGGAACGTCGTACTAAAAGTATTTGATATTCTCGGTAATGAAATAAAGACGCTTGTAAATGAGCAAAAAGAAATAGGCAGCTATACTGTCGAATTTGATGCCTCATCTCTTGCAAGCGGATTATATATTTATCAACTGCGAGTAAATGATTATTCTTCTATCAAGAAGATGATCCTTATGAAATAATCTTATGCCCCCGTTATACGGGGGATTTTTATATCTCGGGATTTTTATTGAAAATGAATAAATACATTTTCGCGAACAGACTAAATTTCAAAAGTCTGTGTGCAGAAGGTGTTTGTAAGGGAAGCTTGACTTTTTACTATATATAGTATACAATATTGACACATGAAGAAATATTCAGTACTAACATTATTAGTGGGAATATTAACACTTGCGCCGTTGGTTTATGCGGTGCCTGTGCCTTTTTCTGCGTCGGCAACAGGGGAGAACTCTATAGATCTTTCTTGGACAACCGATGTTGATATCACTTCTCACGAAGTATTTTATTCTACAAATTCTTTAAACGATTCAAATCTTTCATCCGCACAATCATATGGTTCAATGCCTCCTTCAACGTCAAATGCTTCACAAGTAGTGACTATTTCAGGACTTACCGAGGGAACAACTTATTATTTTGCATATCAGTTTGTAGATACTATAGGAAACTCATTCGTTTCATACGCATCGGCAAAAACGAAATCCATTTCTTCCGGCGGTGGAGTTCCTTCTCCATTGCCTGTTACCAATTTTGCCGTGATACAAAGTGGTACTAATGCAATACTTTCGTGGGATACACCAAACTCTGCGGTACTTTCACAATTTACTGTTGCGTATTCAACAAATAAAATTACTAATGCAAATTTTAATTCAGCAACACGATACGTAGAACTTCCACTTCCGGTTTTGAACACTCGCCAATCAGTTACTATTTCTGATATTTTACCAAAAACCTCATATTATTTTGCAATACGTACAGTGAATATTGTTGGTGAGACCTCTCCAATTGTTTTCTCAGATATAAATGCAAGCAATGATGTTCTTCCAATATCCAATTTAATTGGAACTTCTGGAAATGCATTTCTTGATCTTTCGTGGGATACTCCTGTATCATCGAACACTTCCTTGTTTGATGTGCGATGTTCTTCAGCCGAACTCACAGTTTCAAATTTTACTGGAAGTTCTTTTATAAATAATGCTCCACTTCCAATTTCAGGAACAAAACAAGGAGTGCGAATTTCAGGACTTTCAAATGGGATAAAATATTGGTGTGGTGTACGCATACAAAATACAGTTGGCGAATATTCTCCAATCGTATTTGTGTCGGCAATGCCCTCGTCCAGTGGTAATAGAGAGATAATAGGCGGGAATTCGTCATTGGGTGGTGGAACACCTCCGGCTACAATTGGTGCGTCATCAATTATTATTAATAACGGGGCAATCAAAACTAATCGCACGCTTGTTGTACTTACCATTTCAGCAGTAAATGCGAATGAAATGATGCTTTCAAATTCTGCAGATTTTCGTGATGCAAAATGGGAGCCGTATGCACCACAAACGCAATGGGTGTTGATATTAGGTGATGGAGAAAAAATAGTATATGCAAAATTTAGGAATGCTTCATTTTTTACCGCAGGACCGATATTTGATTCAATTATTTTAGAAACTGAAAAAATACCACCAGCATCTCCATCACAACAAAATATTCCAATAATTATTGTTGTGCCAAAGCGGCAGGTAATTTTGGATAGTGATCGCCCTTATTCAACAATAATTTCTATTTCACCAAACAAAATTTATGTTCCTAGTGAAGAAAAGGTAGTTGTTGTCCTAACTGCGCATCCGGGCGAATCAACAAAATATGGGGCACATCTTGAATTAGATTATTCAACCGATATGTTCGCTGTTGATACTATTGATTATGGTGATGGATGGGTTCCTGAATATGAGTCAGCATATAATTATGACAACACAGTTGCAGGACGACTTATTAAGACCGCAAAACATGATCCGTTTAATGAGTCAATACATTTTGCAACGGTGACGTTTGCTATTAAAAAATCGGGGGCGGGTATGTTTGACACCAATTCGTTTAGTGCACTTCGTGAATTACCAGAGTACAAAACTAGGTCATACGTTACACAAGCAGACACTTCAGTTATTGACCCAAATATAGGAAAGACACGTCTTATGTTTGCAAACCTCATTTCTCTTGCCACACAAGATAATACTATTGCAGTGATAAGTTCGTTTATCTTTCTATTCCTTTGTTATGTTGCATATGTTATTTCGATGCATCGCATGGGTAAACGAAAGCTTGTTCTGCCGCTTCCATTAAAGAGACAGGATTAAGATATATTGTTGTTGAGCGGCGTAGTCCGTACAAAATCCCGCACCTTTTTATAAAAAGGTGCGGGATTTTGACTAATTGTCTTTTACTCTCTATTCTTTCTGTGTACCCCCCTGAATTTTAGAAGTGGGGAAATTTCAATGTATATATATGATTCCCGTTAGAGACGATTTGTGAATAATTAGTATTAATTCTTAAAATCAATTCTATAAAGAACACACAAGGAATAATTACAACGGAAATGGTTATATACTATATTTTTAATCAAAATAACAAACAAGTCGCACATAATACAGAAAATGGCTGTGAATCAAATCATATAACCATTTCCTATCTCTAATGGGATGAACGATAAAATTATCATAAAAGGAGCAAGAGAACACAATTTAAAAAACATCAATTTAGAAATACCACGAAATAAATTAGTGGTATTTACTGGGCTTTCTGGATCGGGGAAGTCTTCGCTTGCATTTGACACAATTTTTGCAGAAGGACAGCGAAGATATATTGAGTCGCTTTCGGCATACGCACGTCAATTTTTGGGGCGGCTTGATAAGCCAGATGTTGATGAAATTGAAGGATTATCTCCTGCGATTTCTATTGACCAAAAAAGTCACTCAGCAAATCCACGATCAACTGTTGCGACAATAACTGAGATTTATGATTATTTACGTGTGTTATTTGCGCGCGCAGGAAAACCATATTGTCCACGATGTGGGCACTTAATTGTGCGGAGAACGATTGAAGAAATTGTTGATGCAACAGTAATAATTGCGAAAGAAAACAAAACCGATAAAAACATTGTTGTTCTTGCCCCAGTAGTACGGGGAAGGAAGGGAGAATATTATCAGATGCTCTACGATTTTTTAAATATTGGTTTTTCTGAGGTTCGTGTTGATGGTAAATTTTATTCATTACGAGATAAAATTGAACTTTCGCGCTATAAGCAGCACACCATTGATTTGGTAATTGATAGAATTCCTGCACGAATTGATTTTAAACAAAAAGATAATCGCCTTCGACTTTCTGAGGCAATTGAGTCAGCATTGAAGCATGGAGGAGACACGGTGACTATTGTTACCGATAAAGAGATTCCATTATCAGCACAATTTACGTGTCCCAATGATGGATTTTCATTTCCAGAAATTGAACCACGATTATTTTCATTTAATAGTCCCTTTGGTGCATGTGATGCGTGTAATGGACTTGGTACGGAAAGTATATGGTCAGAAAAACCATGTCCAAAATGTGCAGGAAAACGATTAAAAGAGGAGGCGCTTTCTGTACTTATTGCAGATAAAAATATTGCAACGGTAGTAGGATATTCAGTTGAGCAGGCAATCGCATTTTTCGAAAAAGTTGAAAAAACAAAAAATGAGCGATTTAAAGGCATTTCCGAAGTTCCGCTTCGAGAAATAAAAAATCGCCTTCGTTTTTTATATGATGTTGGTCTTGAGTATCTCACTCTTGAACGACGCGCGGGAACACTTTCGGGTGGTGAGGCGCAACGAATTCGATTGGCTTCGCAAATTGGTTCTCGACTTGTAGGTGCATTGTATGTGCTTGATGAGCCAACTATTGGACTTCATCAGAGAGACAATGACAAATTAATAAAAACATTAAAAGAGCTCCGAGATATTGGGAATACGGTGCTTGTTGTTGAGCATGACGAAGAAACAATTCGTGAGGCAGATTATTTGGTTGATATTGGTCCCGGTGCCGGAGTACACGGGGGATATATTACTGCCCAAGGGGAGATGCCGAAATTGTTAAAGGACCTTTCACAAAAATCTCTTACATTGGATTACCTCCGTGGAAAAGAATTTATCGAAGTTCCAAAAGAACGGAGACGCGTAACAAAAGATCATGAATATATAAAAATAAAAGGTGCTACAGAAAATAATTTAAAAAATATTGATGTACAAATCCCACTTCGGAGGTTCACTGCAATCACTGGCGTTTCTGGTTCGGGAAAATCAACACTTTTGTATGACGTGTTGTATAAAGTCCTTGCGAATCGTTTTAATGGGGCAAATTTTCGTTTGCACGGATATAACCAAATTACCGGACTCGAATATATCAATCGAGTAATCAATATTGATCAATCACCGATCGGGAGAACACCACGGTCAAATCCTGCAACATATGTTGGGGCGTGGACATATATTCGTGATTTATTCACCGCAACGGAAGATGCACGAGTGCGTGGATATAAACCAGGGAGGTTTAGTTTTAACGTAAAAGGGGGACGATGTGAAAATTGTGAGGGACATGGACTGATTGCGATTGAAATGCATTTTTTGCCAACAGTCTATGTCACTTGTGATGTGTGTAAGGGAAAGCGTTTTGATAGAGAAACGCTTGAAGTAAAATACAACAAAAAAAATATCCACGAGATACTTACTATGACAATTGAAGAAGCGGAAAAATTCTTCAAAGATATTCCGTGGCTTCATGATCGATTGGAAGTTCTCAATGAGGTTGGATTGGGATATCTTGAACTTGGCCAATCAGCGACAACGCTTTCGGGTGGTGAGGCACAGCGCATCAAACTTGCGGCAGAATTAGGAAAGAGAGATACTCGAAAGACCATTTATCTTCTTGATGAACCAACGACCGGACTTCACTTTGCTGATATTCAAAAGTTATTAGACGTACTTCAACGACTCGTTGCGAAAGGGAATACCATAGTGGTAATTGAACACAATTTAGATGTTATTAAATCGGCTGATTGGGTAATTGATTTGGGTCCCGAAGGAGGGGACAAAGGGGGAGAAATTATTGTTGCGGGGACTCCGGAGGATGTTGCACGAAAAGGATTTAGTTTTACTGGGCAATATTTAAAGAAAGTATTGAATCCAAAACGTTAATTTATGGTACGATAATAATAATGTCGGAAGAAAAACAAACAAAAAAAGTTGGCCTTGCGCTTGGCGGGGGTGGAGCAAAAGGAATTGCGCACATTGGGGTTATTAAGGAGCTTGAGCGATGTGGTGTTGAGATTTCGTTTATTTGTGGTACAAGCATGGGTGCATTGATTGGAGGAATTTATGCGGCTACGGGAGATATTCAATTCTTAGAAGATTTTTTTCTTTCAATTCAAAAAGATGATATTTTCCCCGCAACTCACATGATGCGGAAAAAGGATGGAGAGGTATTTAAACATAGTTTATTAGAAAAAATTGAAGGGAAAATTAGAGGAATTAAAATTCAGGACACAAAAATTCCGTTTTCTGCTATTGCAACAGATGTTGAGACGGGAGATGAAATAGTCTTACGTGAAGGAGATCTTCTTAATGCGATTAAAGCGTCAACTGCACTTCCTCTTGTATTTCCACCAATTCGTATTGATGAAAGATTATTGATGGATGGAGGATTTGTAAATCCAGTGCCAGCGGATGTGGTTCGGGGTATGGGGGCAGAATGCATCATTGCGGTTGATGTATCAAGTAAATGGGTTAATTTGGAAAAAGAAACATCATTGAATCCAATGAGGGTATATTCGATGCTTCCCCACGCACTTTCTATTGTTGAATATCAACTTGCGCGGACAGTTCTAAAAGAAGCAGATGTAATACTCAGGCCGTCGGTACTTGGATATCGTTGGAATGATTTCGAATTTGGAAAGGAATTTATGCGGTTGGGCACTAAAGAAACAAGAGAACATATGGAAGAGATATATAAAAAGATTGGCATTACTCCTCCAAAGAAAAAACCATTTGATACATTTGCTGATCTTATTTTTTATGGGATCGATTCAGAATAAAAAATCCCACATGCGTGGGATTTGATTATGCGAAAGGAGGTTTTTCTCGCAATATAAAATGTTTGTGACACCGTGGCTGGTAAAAGTCGTTGCCACCGATAAGTTTCACTGGATCGGTGTATTTCGCCGGTTCGCCGTTTATAATGCGTTGTGGAAGTTGTGCTTCATCTCCGCAGATTGAGCAACAAGAAGTAAGAAGTAATAAATCATGATTACTTTTTACAAGCCCCAAAAGTGAGATGCTGTTTATAAATGGTTCTCCTTTAAAGTTCAATTTTAGTCCAGCAACAATTATGTCGTACCCGAGGCTGAGTAAATGATCAATTGTGCCATAGGTGTCAGATGAAAAAAATTGGATTTCATCAAATGCAATGACATCTATTGTTTTTCCTGAATTAAATTTTTCATTTTTTAATTCGTCAAAAACATCAAACATGCTTTCAATATCGCTAGCGGGAAATGTATCTCCTTTGGCAGTCTTGAGTAGGTTATTTCCGCTCCGCGTGTCTGTCTTTGGTTTAAATACGAGCACATTTTTGTGTTCATATTCTTCCATGCGACGCAATCGTTTTATAAGTTCTTCGGTTTTCCCAGCAAACATGTTGCCAAGAATTA
>JBAZZD010000010.1:0-29122 GCA_041659005.1 Minisyncoccota bacterium
TTATTTCCGCTCCGCGTGTCTGTCTTTGGTTTAAATACGAGCACATTTTTGTGTTCATATTCTTCCATGCGACGCAATCGTTTTATAAGTTCTTCGGTTTTCCCAGCAAACATGTTGCCAAGAATTAATGTAAAATTTCCTCGTTCTTTCATCAATGTATTCCTTCTTCTGTTTTTAAAGATATATATAGATAATCAAAAAATGTCCGTGCGTGCAAGTGTGACAAACTATGTGTAAAATGGCGATATACCTACTCGGTTAAAAGTAGTCCTGCAAAGTTGGACGTAGCTTCAACGGTATGGTGTAGACAAGGCGCTAGTCTAGGGAGCCAGAATAAAATGTTGCAATCAATTATTAATCACTTCTAACGAGATGAATCAAAAACATCTCTATAAAGATATATTGGAGAACCCGGGCGTCTATATTATGAAAGATGCTGATGGGGCAATTTTGTATATTGGAAAAGCAGGAAATTTGAAACGACGTGTTTCGAGTTATTTTATACGACCAAGTAGTGAACGGATTGAAAAAATGGTGTCGCATATTGGGTCCATTGAGACGAAGGAAACCGATTCTGCACTTGAAGCACTTATTTTAGAATCTACACTTATTAAAAAACATCAACCCCCATTTAATGTAAGAGAAAAAGATGACACAAGCTTTCTCTATGTTGTGGTAACGCACGAATTGTTTCCACGCGTATTACTTGTTCGTGGTAAAGATCTTGGAATAATAAAAGGCACACAATTTGGTCCGTATGTTTCTTCATCAAGTATTCGTGAGGCACTCAGAATTTTGCGAAAAATTTTTCAATGGAATATGCATAGTGCAGAAAAGATTGGAACATATAAAAAACCTTGTTTTGAATATGAGATTGGGTTGTGTCCAGGAACGTGTACTAGGGGAGTGGACAATAATAAATATAAAAAAACAATAAAAAAACTTGTTTTATTCTTTGAAGGAAAAAAAGAACGTATTATTAGCGAGCTTGAGAAAGAAATGAAGATGGCGAGTAAACAACTAGAATTTGAGTTAGCAAATAAACTGAAAAAACAGATCTTTGCACTCACGCACATTCGTGATACCGCGCTGATCGCAAGCGATAATTTTCAATTTTCACCTGCCTGCGCAGGCAGGATTTTCAATTTTCAATCAAATTCGCAAACGAGTTTGAGAATTGAAGGGTACGACATATCTAATATTTCTGGAACTTCAGCGGTCGGGAGCATGGTGGTGTTTGTGAATGGAGTGCCAGCAAAAAATCAGTATAAAAAATTCAAAATAAAAACAGTTGAAGGTCCAAATGATGTGCAGATGTTACGCGAGGTTTTAATGAGAAGATTTAAACATACTGAATGGGAATTTCCTCAATGTATTTTAATTGATGGAGGAAAACCACAAGTGAACATAGCAATAGAAATACTTAGGAATCTTAAGATCTCAATTCTTATAGTGGGAATTGCAAAAGGAAAGAAGAGAAATAAAAATGAGTTTATCGGAACTATTCCCAAAGGAATAGAAGAAAAAACACTCATTTCCATTCGTGATGAGGCACATCGATTTGCCATTAAATATCACAAGGAACTACGAGCAAAAAAAATGATGGAGAAATAGATCATAACCAACAACCCACAACCAACAGCAAGAGGGACAACAGAAAATTATAAATCTGAAATAGAGAACGACTGAGTAGAACGCGGTCATGCTAATATGTATTGAAACTTCTGTCTGTACAGGTAGATACCTAAACACTAAACAATTTCAAAAGATAAAATATAAATATCCGAACGGTCGTTCGGATATTTATAATAGGGTGATTTAAGTGAGTGAATTGCATTGGGAGAGCAACGTCCTATTAAACGTTGCTCTCCCAATCGGTGTTTTCTGCTTGTGAATATAGTGGAAAAGCTAGTGTTTATGAGGTAAAATGCGCTTATTTTCAGTATTTTTAATTAGGGTTGCATTATTTTGAATAGTGTGGTATAATGTAGTTATCATTAAAAACGACTTATCTGATGCTTCTGAAAGGTAGTAGGAAGTGATGGAGAGTCAAAATAAAGAGGTATGTCATGGCAAAGAAAAAATCAGTCAATATGTCTGTATTTGCTTATTGGATTGATGTGTTATCAAATCTAAAAACCGCAATAAAAAAGCTCGGTGGGACGGAAGAAGTGTTTTCCCGTTTCAATGATCAAAACATCATTGATGAAGTTGCAAAAATTCTTGTTGGAAAAGCAAAGAAAGTACTCAAAACCCTTACCGAGTTCATTGCTCCATTAAAACTGGATTATGTAAATTCAGATATAACCGAAGCAAACTTCCCACCGCAACCGCAGGACAATGATGATTCTGAAAAAGAGTATAAAGTATTCAATTTCGGAAGCACGTCTTCTGAAAAAGCAATTGCAGGAATGGCAAAAGAGGGATTTCGTCCCGCAACCACCAGAGAACAATTACAGTGGGCAGTAAAGAATTGGAATGGGAAGGATTGGGTTGTTGCTCTTGGACAAACTTGGCTTGATTCCAACGGCGACCGCGGCGTGTCGGTTTTGCGCTTCTATGGTGGCAAGCGTCGGCTGACTCTGCGTTGGTTCGGTCACGGTTGGAGTGGTGTCTTTCAGTTTCTTGCCGTTCGCAAGTAGCATTAATTTTGGGACTAGGAATATTAAATTCTTGGTCCCTTTATTTTTAATTTTTGTTACAATTAATTTTGGATAGTAGATTAGTATGCGTATGGCTATGGCTTTGCGTGATCGAATTCCGAAATTGCACTATATTGAACAAAGAAGGATACGTTTTTCTTTGGTATTATTTTGCAGTTTCTTAATATAAAAAGATACTTGGTGTGAAATATTGGAGAAAAATACAATTTCCAAACATGATACAACGATGAGATGTGATCAAGTTGTGGTGACATAGATGATATTTCACATATTCTTGGCTTGATTCCAACAGCAACCGCAACGTGTCGGTTTTGAACTTCAATGATGACAAGCGTCAGCTGAATCTGAATTGGTTCGATAACGATTGGAATGATGTCTATCAGTTTCTTGCCGTTCGCAATTCTCTTTTTATACACATATCCTCCGTTTTAAACGGAGGATTCTCTTTGTCCGAGTTGTTTTATCCATCCGCCAATCATTCGTCCTATTTCATCAAGGATTTTTGAAAGAGCGATATATTTTTTCGTATCAATTTGTTTCGTTTCCCAGAGTATCTGAAGAAAGAATTTCAGTGCATCAAGTTTTGTAGCGCTAGTAATTACGAAATGCAGTCGTTCTATCGGTTTTGTATATATTGCTGAATATATCATCTCTATTGACTCGATAAACAATACATCGATTTTTTCTCCAAGTGTGTAACGGGATGATTTCGGAATGTGTGGAACAAATTCTTGCCACAATTTATATGCTTGTGTAAATTTTCGCATTACCGGCAATTCACTCCGTCGGGGGGGGGGGTAAGAGGAAGAGATTGTTTTATATTCATATGAATATATTTAATCATATTATTTCAATAGACAATATCGTTTCCGCATGGCAGGAATTTTTGTGTGGAAAACGTAACAAGTATGATGTGCAATTATTTTCGCTCAATTTGATGAGTAATATATTTAGATTACAGCGAGAGTTAGAAGAGAAACGATATATTCATGGGCCATATCACGCATTTAAAATATCTGATCCGAAACCTCGTGATATTCACAAAGCTTCGGTGCGGGATCGGTTGCTCCATCATGCACTCTATCGAGTGTTGTATCCACTGTTTGATGTGACATTTATTGCTGATTCATTTTCTTGTCGAAATAATAAAGGAACACACAAAGCACTTCAAAGATTTCAACGATTTGTTTGGAAGGTTAGCAAAAATAATACAAAGCAATGTTGGATATTAAAGTGTGATATACGAAAATTTTTTGCAAGCATTGATCACAAGATACTGATTTCAATTTTGGAGAAGCGTATAAAAGATGCTGATGTTATTTGGTTATGTAAACAAGTAATAAAGAGTTTTAAAACAGAAGCAGGAAACGAACGAGGATTGCCACTTGGGAATCTCACCTCCCAACTATTTGCGAATGTATATATGAATGAGTTTGATCAGTATGTAAAACATAGATTGAAAATAAAACACTATCTTCGTTACGCCGATGATTTTGCAATATTTTCAAACAACAGAGAGGAATTAGAAAAGCTGATTCCTGTAGTACGATTATTTCTTAGTGAAAAACTCCATCTCTCACTTCACAATGATAAACTATTTATTGAAACTATTGGTTCTGGTGTTGATTTTTTGGGTTGGGTTCATTTCTCAAACCACCGAGTTGTGCGGACAAAAACAAAGAGACGAATGATGAAACGGATTGAGAATCATCCCACACAAGAAACAATTAACTCCTATTTAGGACTTTTGAAGCATGGAAATACCGAGAAGTTAAAAGGAAAAATAGAGAAAATACTCAGATATAAAAATATGGTAGGATAAGTATATATGTTTCGAAAAATAATACGTTTTTTTGATAGACTTGAAGATCATGTGCGCGGAGCACTGAGTCATTTTCCTATTTTATATGCGTTTGTGGGTGGAGTCGGTATCGTGCTTTTTTGGAAAGGGGTCTGGGAAACTGCAGAGTTATTTCCGTATCTTTTTGGACCAGGTTCAATTTTATTGAGTGTCATTATTCTACTTATGACGGGGGTTTTTGTTTCCTCATTTATTGGAAATGAGATATTAATTTCTGGGCTTAAATCACAGAAGAAGATTGCAGAAAAAACTGAAGAGGAGGTCATGGGTGAGGAAACCGATCTGATACGAATTCGCAAAAAAGTGGAAAAAATTGAAACCGATATCGCCGAGTTTAAAGAGCTATTAAAAAAACGAAATGAAGGAAAAAATTGATACACAAAAACGTATTACGTTGTTTATAATCGTTCTGCTTATTGTTGGTATTGGATTTGTTGTGGTTTCACGATATAAAAATAGATTTGTAGTAAAAAAAATCGTGGGCGAGAAAGTTTTAAAAATGCCAAACGTGATAGGTGATGATCTTGTTGGCGGAACTCAAAATACTATGCAAGTATCCGTCTTCTTTCCGAACCCAACATTAGCAAATGATCCCGAATCAATGGATTGTAGCAAAGTGTTTCCTGTGGTGCGGACAGTTGAACGCGTCCCTGGTGTTGCTCGTCAAGCACTACAAGAACTATTGTTGGGCCCAACAGAAGGAGAACGAGGAGATGGATATATAACCATCATTCCTCAAGAAATTGGTTTGCATATTAATTCTGTTAACCTTGATCAGGGTTTGCTTACCATAGTATTTAATCGACCGCCATTTATGGGCGGGTCATGTGCACTTGCTGGTGTTTTGTCACAGATTAGATCAACGGCAATGCAATTCCCTTCGGTGAAAGAAGTAGAAATGTTAGTAGAGGGAAATGAGGAGTGGATGAATCCGTAATTCAAAGCACTATGAAAGAAATTATTGTTGGTGCTCATGTTTCAACGGCTGGGGGGTTATATACCGCATGTGAGCGGGCGAGTGTGCTTGGGGTGCAGTCCATTCAGATTTTTGGATCGTCACCTCGTGCGTGGCGAACAAAAACGCCAACAGAAGAAGAGTGCAAAAAATTTAAAATTGAGAGAGAAAAATATTCAATTACTCATATTTATCTTCATGCGGCATATTTAGTAAATCTTGCGAGTGGAAACAACGATATTTTTTTAAATTCAAAACAAAGCCTGATTGACCATTTATCAATTGCAGAAATGATTGGTGCCGATGGATTGATATTTCACATTGGATCATCAAAAGGAATTACGAGAGAGAAAGCGCTCACACAAGAGATTGAGGCGATGAAGGAAATCATCGAGCGAGTTCCTGGGAAGTCAAAACTTATTATGGAAAACACTGCGGGGGGTGGAGATAAGGTGGGAGATTCAATACAAGAAATGGGGGAATTGTATAAAAAAACACACTCAAAGCGTCTGGGTGTTTGTTTTGATACTGCGCACGCCTTTGAAGCGGGGTGGGTTGAAGTGTATGCAAAAAGTTCAGTAAAAAAGTTATTTGATGATTTTGATAAAGAAATTGGTATTGAAAATCTTTGCGCAATTCATGCGAATGACTCAATGACTGAAGCAGGCTCACATCATGACCGGCATGCAAATATTGGGGAAGGAAAAATTGGGGAGAGTGGATTTCACGCACTGTTTTCTGACAAGAGACTCCTTTCTATTCCGTGGATTTTGGAAGTTCCAGGGGGTGGTAATGGGCCAGATAAGAAAAATGTTGAAATACTAAGAAAACTTTCGCAATGAAAAAGATAATAAATAAGACAAAAAATGTAGTGTTGCACAATGATGTGAAAATTGCACAGACGCTTGATGAAAAAACACGCGGGCTACTAGATGCGATAAATGGAGATGCAATGATGTTTGATACGCGGTGGGGAATACACACATTTGGAATGAAATTTCCCATTGACTGCGCAATTTGTAACGAAGCAGATGAAATAAGAGTAATAAAAACAAATATACAAAAAGGAAAATTTTTCTTTTGGAATCCAAAATATAAAAAAGTGTACGAATTTCCGGCCGGTACACTTGTAAAAACAAATACGGAAATTGGGGATATATTAGTTGTTGAATAATGAAAACCATTTTGTAATTCAAGGTATGATACAATTACAATTATGAATAATAAATCAACAACATTAATTCTTGTTGCAATTGTTATTGTGGGAGTTGGCGCAATTCTGTATGGAATGAGAGCTCCACAAGAACCAGTAGCACAAGAGTTGCAAGAGCAGGGGTTAAATCAACAGCAATCACAACCAATAACACAAGCACCTATGCCACAATCAACAAATATAACAATGCAGACGTTAGACGACGGACTTCAGATCGGAGATGAAGTAGTGGGAACTGGAGCGGAGGCTGTTGCAGGAAAGGAAGTAACAGTACATTATACGGGCACGTTAATAAATGGAACAAAATTTGATAGCTCATTAGATCGAGGAGCGCCATTTACATTTTCTCTTGGTGTTGGGCAGGTAATTCGAGGTTGGGACGAAGGTGTTGTCGGTATGAAAGTTGGCGGAAAGAGGAAGCTTATTATTCCTTCAGAACTTGGATATGGACCACGGGGAGCAGGAAGCACTATTCCACCAAATGCAACACTTTTGTTTGATGTGGAACTACTTGGAGTGAAGTAAAACTCAAAATCCATCGGTTTTGGGAACCAGAATATCCTGCACCGTTTCTTGAAAGGCGCGGGATTTCTTGGTAGGCTGACAGTAGAAAGTTAATAACAAATGGAGCTTATTACATGAAAGAAACAGAAATGAAATTTGAAGTAAAAAGTTTTGCAAAAGTTAGAGAACGACTTATTGCGATTGGTGCACGACTTGTTTGGAAGGGAATGGAAGAAACTCAATATTATGATTTTCGTGATGGATCATTAGGTGTGGGCGGAATTTCGGTACGAATACGAGAATGGAAGGGGCACTCAGTTTCTGTTACATGCAAAATTGATTTAAAAAATAGTAAAAGTGCAAAAAACAGGGAAGAAATTCAATTTATGACCAGTGATAAAATACAGACAGAGAAATTTTTTCTTCATATTGGATTTGTTCCTACACTCAATTACAAGAAGAAAAGAGAACATTGGGAAGTCGAAAAGAATGTTCATGTTGAATTAGATGAATTGCAGACGGCACAGCGTTTTGTAGAAATTGAAGGAACAGAGCAGAAGATTGTTACACTTTCAAAAGTGTTGGATGTGTTTGATTGCAAAAAGTCATATAAAGCATATCCAGAAATTTTGAAAGAATTTTTAAAACAAAACAAAAAATAATTAATTCCCCCGAGTGGGGGATTTTGTTTTTATCCTTTGATTGCAATATATATAATTTTATTGTATTTTATTATCACTCTCAATCAAAAAAATTAAAAGGAGAATTATGTTCACTATCACCGCACGTGATCCACATTCAAAAGCGAGAGTGGGTACATTAACAGTCCCAAGTGGGGCAACAATAGAAACGCCAACATACGTTATTGTTGGAACAAACGCAGAGGTGCGAACACTAAGTGCTCAAGATCTTAAAGACACACATACGGGTATTATTATTGCGAATACCTACCATCTTTGGAGAAAGCTCGGAGAAAAACTCTCTTCTTATAGTGGATTGCATATTGCAATGGATTATCAGGGGATTACCATGACTGACTCGGGAGGATTTCAAGTCTTTTCATTGGGATTTTCTCGGGAACATGAGGTCTCAAAGGTGGGTTTTTTCCCAGAGCACGACACACATCCAACTTTTTTAAATGATCTCATTTTGCAGATAAAAATATGGCTTGGAATTACTCACAAAAGAAATTCTGTTCGAGTAATGCCGTGGGGTGCATATTTTAAGGATGAGAATTATGGAGATACTAAAAAAGTATTTCTCAATGCTCGAAAATCAATAGAGATTCAGGAAAAATTGGGGGCGGATATCATTCTTGCATTTGATGAGTGTACCTCACCGAAGCATGGCTATTGGTATACGAAGTGGGCAATGAATCGTACTCATCGATGGGCGCGCAAATGTATAGAAGTAAAGAAGAAAAATGATCAACTTTTGTACGGAATTGTGCAGGGTGGTGCCTTTGAAGATTTGCGAAAACAAAGCGCAAAAACCATTGGAAACATGCCATTTAATGGGTTTGCTATCGGTGGTTCTTTGGGCGCATCAAAAAAGGATATGTACAATGTTCTTGAGTGGACGATGCCGTTTCTTCCTGATGAAAAACCAAGACATTTGCTTGGCATAGGCCAGATTCGCGATATTTTCGAGGGTGTTGAGCGTGGAATTGATACATTTGATTGTGTCATTCCCACTCGCGAGGCACGGCACGGAGCTTTATGGACACACAATGGACGATTTGATGTAAAAAAGGGAGAATTCAAAGATTCGAATATCCCAATTGAAGAAGGATGCGAGTGTCCAACCTGTTCCAATAAAGTAACGCGTGGAATGCTTTACGGAATGTTCCATTCAAAGAATCCTGAAGGAGGAAAGTACGCGACACTTCATAATGTGTTTTTCTTTAATGCACTTATGAGTGAAATACGAAACTCAATAAAAAATGGAACGTTTTCCGATTTCAAACATAAGACATTGCAACGTATTGTTTAATCATTCCCCACATTATGTGGGGATTTTTTGTACAATGAATAGGTGAAGAGATTGTTTATATCTATAATATTATTCTTTGTACCCCTACTTGTTTTTGGTGCAGTAAAACCATCTCTCACTCTTTCTACTAACGTACCATATCAAGGGGATGTAGTGAGGGTAATGCTTCGTGGCTCAGAAATTAAATCAGCGACATATAAGAAAAAACCGATTGTATTGTTTCCTTTTGACGGAGCACTTGTAGCGTTTCTTCCAATTTCTGGAACTGAGGCGCCGGGGGCATATCCATTACGGATGATACTTTCAAATGGCTCGCTTGCCACTCGGACAATTTGGGTGAAATCAAAAAAATTTCCTCGTATTTCTCTCGGTATTCCAATTGGTTCAACGCTCACGAGTGCGACACTCATCACGCAACTACAAAAAGAAAAAATTGTGCTTGAAGAAATTGTAAAGAAAAAAACTGATATAGTATATTTTGAAAATAAATTTCAATTTCCACTTTTGATTAAAAAAAACATTACAAGTCCTTTTGGAGAAATACGTAAAACGGGACCCTCTATTATTCGTCATTGGGGAATTGATTATAAAGCTCCAAAAGGAACTGATGTATTTTCAATTTCTGGAGGAATTGTTGCTAAATCATATTTAGATATGACATACGGGAATACAATTATAATTGATCATGGACAAGGAGTATTCTCGCTTTCTATGCATCTTGATGAAAGACTTAAAAAAGAAGGAGAACAAGTCTCGAAGGGGGAGCTAATTGGACGCGTTGGAAACACTGGATATTCATTTGGGTCTCATCTTCACCTCTCGTTAAAAGTGAGTGGAGTTTCGATAGATCCTGAGCGATTTATTACATCAATGCAGTAACTCTTCACTTTCGTTTATGGGTGGTGTACACTATTTCTTGTATGAATTATGAGCGAAAACGCTTAAAACTTTTTTTGTCGCTTATTGTTATCGCTTCCATTGTCGCCGGCGTTTTTTCTTATGAGCCGGTTTGGCAGAAAATAAATGGATCGCGGCCGTGGAGTTTGGGACTTGATCTTGCGGGAGGAACTCTTCTCACGTATGAGATAGATCTTTCTCAGGTAAAAGATGCAGATAAAGACGCAGTAACCCGCGGACTTCGTGATGTAATTGAAAAGAGAGTGAATTTATTTGGAGTGAGCGAACCAAAGGTATATGGAGAGAAAGTTGGGAATTCTAGTCGCCTTGTGGTTGAGCTCGCAGGAATAAAAGATGTTGATCAGGCAGTAAAGATGATCGGAGAAACTCCATTCTTGGAGTTTCGTGAAGTACAAGAAGAAAAACTTTCTACTGGTTCAAGCACCGTTTCATTTGTTCCGACAACATTGAATGGACGGTTTGTGACTCGAGCTGGATTAGGAAGAGATCAACAGACGAATGTAATTGAGATTGATTTTTCATTAAATGATGAGGGCGCTGCAATGTTTGAACAAATCACCGGAAAAAATATTGGAAAGCCAATCTGCTTGTTTCTTGATGGGCAGCCGATTATTCCTGATGACATAAATGATAGTTGTCCTCGAGTACAGGCAAAAATTTCTGGAGGGAATGCGCGCATCACCGGCCAGTTTTCCTTAGATCGTGCTAAGCAGATTGTTGATCGATTTAATGCTGGGGCGCTTCCTGCACCCGTAAAACTTATTAATCAACAGACTATCGGTTCTGATTTTGGTCAAGACTCGTTACAAAAAGCGATTTTTGCTGGTGCAATTGGAACCTTGATTGTTATGCTGTTTATGATGGGGTATTATCGAAAACTTGGAGTATTTGCTGCAATTGCTCTTGTCTTCTATATTGCGCTCACGCTTGGAGTATTTAAACTTTTGGGAGTAACAATGACGCTGTCAGGAATTGCTGGATTTATTCTTTCAATTGGTATGGCGGTGGATGCAAATATTCTTGTGTTTGAACGAACGCGGGAAGAATTCAAAAAAGGACTTTCACATCAAGTTGCAATTAATGAGGGATTTCACCGTGCGTGGACTTCAATTCGCGATTCAAATGTCTCAACAATGATTACTTCTGGAGTTCTTTATTTCTTCACTTCTGGATTTGTGCAAGGATTTGCACTTACTTTATTCGTCGGAGTTGTGATAAGTATGTTTAGTGCAATTACTACTACACGAATAATGCTTAAGGTTTTTGTTAAATAAAAAATATGAAAAACTTTAATTTAATTAAACATAAAAATCTTTTCCTTGGATTTTCAGGAATAATGGTTGTGCTTTCCTTTGTTCTTATTGGTGTTTTAGGTCTTAAACAGGGAATTGATCTTCGCGGTGGAATGCAGTGGGAAGTAAAATTTACCAGTGTTGCAACGAATGAAGATACAATACGGCAGGCACTTCGTTCGGTAAAAAAAGAGGGAGAGCAATCAGTCCGTGGTGCGGGTGAAAATACATTTGTTATTCGATTACCAAATGCAACACAAGGGGAATATGACTCATATCGAGCAACGCTGAAAAATATTGGAGAGTATACCGAGTTGAATTTTTCTAACATTGGTCCGACCATTGGGGATGAGCTTCGAAAACGTGCAATTACTGCAATACTTTTAGTGTTATTGGGAATTTCTTTGTATATTGCATATGCATTTAGGAAAGTTTCTAAACCAATCTCTTCATGGAAATACGGTTTTGCGACTCTCATTTCTCTTCTTCACGATGTAATAATTCCAACAGGACTTTTAGCGCTATTAGGGGCATGGAAGGGAATTGAAATTGATACCAATTTTATTGTTGCGCTTTTGGTGGTTATGGGTTTTTCGGTTCACGACACTATTGTTGTTTTTGACAGAATTCGTGAAAATCTTATTGTGCGTCGTGGAAAAGAAGATTTTGCAGAAATTATTAATATAAGTGTACGAGAAACATTTGCTCGTTCAATTAATACAACACTTACACTAATTATTGTATTGGTTGCGCTCCTTGTCTTTGGGCCGCCGTCCCTTTATTATTTTGTGCTTACCATTCTTGTTGGCACTATTTTTGGAACGTATTCATCCATTTTTCTTGCAAGTCCGATTTTATATCTTTGGGCAAGAAAGACAGCAAAATAAGGAATAACACTATGTAATAACTAAAAAACCCCATTTTATGGGGTTTTTCTTTGGTTTTCACATTATAATGAGCAAATATATTCCTTGCGGAGACTAAATCTCAAAAGTCTCCGCAAGGAATATATTTGTGAGGGGGCGCTTGACTTGACACTTGGAATGGTGTATATTAACATTAGTTAAATAAAACAATATTTACGCACTATGGTCCAGAATATAGATCAATTTATAAACACTCTGTTCGAGGAATTTAATCCAAAACAAAAGAAAGTTGCTTTTGGGCGTTTTGGTTTAAAAAATGGGAAACGTTTTACACTTCAAGAAATTGGAGATGAGCTTGGAATTACCCGAGAGCGTGTTCGTCAAATAGAAGAGCAGTTGCTTTCAAAACTTCGTGATCGAGTGCGTAAAGATGCGAAGGAATTGATTGATAGTGCGACAAAACGACTTGATTCAATGCAAGGCGTTGAGTTTGATGGAACATTTATCTCTGCCATGAAAGAGAAACTTCCGAGTAATAATGACGTGAAATATGCAACAGAAAAACTTCGATTTATTTTTCTTGCTGCGGGCATTCCACAGCACGCAAAAGAAGATGATTCAATGAATGCGTATTGGTTCTCAACGAAAGAGTCAAAGGAAAATTTCGTTTCTTTTGTAAAACGAATAACCCAATTTTTCAAAGGAGGGGATCGCAATCAAATACTTCGTGAGAAATCGTATCTTTCTGAGTGTAGAGGGTGCGAGCATCTTCTCAAAATTCCAAAACATTTTGGTGTGAATGTGTTCGGAGATCTTGGGCTTCGAGATTGGGCTGAAATTGAACCAAAAACAATTCGTGATAAGGCATATCTTGTTTTGAAGAAACATGGGCAACCACTTCACTTCGTTTCTGTGGCAAAGAATATCAATGAATTTGGTCTCGATAAAAAGAAGGCACATACACAAACCGTGCATAATGAATTAATAAAAGATAATCGTTTTGTACTTGTAGGACGTGGAATTTATGGACTTAAAGAACATGGATTTGAAGCAGGAACAGTTCGAGAAGTAATTACCACATTACTCAAGAAACATGGGCCGCTTTCCTCAACTGAAGTAGTAACATTGGTGAATAAGCAACGTTTTTTGAAAGAAAATACTATACTTTTGAGTTTGCAAAACCGTAAATATTTTTCTCGGATTGAAAACGGAAAATATCATACAAAGCAAGCCTAAATTAATTAAAAATAAACAAAAGCCCCCTTTTTAAGGGGCTTTTGTTTATTTTAAAGTAAAAATGATGCTACAATATAGATAATGTTAAATGAGGTTTCTGGACATTTTGGTGATACATTGACGGAACTTTTAGGAACCGCAGAGGTTTGGCTTTTTCTTGTTCTTGTTGGCGCTTCTCTTGTTGTTCCATTTATTGCGCCGCAAGAAGTGGTAAATATTTTTGTACATTTTCTTGAACTCACATGGCCAATCTGGCTTTT
The DNA here is from genome assembly GCA_041659005.1 of Minisyncoccota bacterium. GTDB lineage: Bacteria > Patescibacteriota > Minisyncoccia > UBA6257 > GWB1-50-10 > LiPW-41. The sequence continues at coordinate 13,761 of JBAZZD010000010.1, forward strand.
CTTTTTTCTTTTTGAAATAGTAAAACCAATATATTTATTCATTAAGCAGGAACAGTTTAAAAAAAGAGAGATGGCAGAAGAAAAAAATTCCGTACTTGAACTTAGAATTCCGAGAGCTCTTGAAAAGGGACCGCAAGCAATGGAACAAATTCTTTTGGCAATACACGGGATGTTTGGTGCTCCGAACGATTGGAACAAAATTTGGCTTGATGGAGAGACAATGCTTTGGTTTTCTCTTGAGATGGTAAGTATTGGAGGGGAGGTACATTTTTATGTAAGGGTTCCAAAGAAAAATAAGAATCTTGTTGAGGCTGTCATTCTTTCGAGTTATTCAGATGTAGAAGTTGTAGAGGTTTCTGACTATGTTTCGACTATTCCTGAAACGACTGCAGATTTATATGCGGAAGAAAAAGATATTTGGGGGACTGAAATAAAACTTGCAAAAGATTCTCTATATCCAATTCGAACATATTCGACGTTTGGTACTTCAGAAGAGAGTGCAACTGCGCTTGATCCAACATCGTCATTTCTTGAAATATTAGGAAAATTACGGACAGGAGAGTTTGCAGGCGTTCAGATTGTTATCCAGCCAGCTGAAAAAGATTGGGGGAAAAAATGGGCGGGAGAACTTGATAAGCTTAGAACGCCAAAAATGATTGGAGAAACACAACTCACCGATTCAAAGGAGACAACGGCAACAATTGATGCGGTAGCTCGAAATCTTGCTAAGTCCGCATTTAAAACATTAATTCGAGTAATGTATATTGGTCCAACAGCATTATATAAAGACGGATCAGGATTCGTGCGAGGGGGAATTACCAGCGCATTTAACCAATATAGTTCTCCAATACTGAATGCATTTAAAGCGAACGGACTTGCTGGAACGGGTATAGATAAATGGAAGAAGCCATATATATTAAATGATGCTCGTCTTGAAATGAAGAAACAACGGATGTTGTGGAATTATCGGAAACGGAAGTTGGCACCTAAAACATTTATAGAAAAGTTTTTTACCTCATTCTTTATGAATGGAAACAGCTCTGAATCATTTGAACTTGCGCTCGATGGTGTTGCCACCATATTCCATCTCCCAACTTCTGTGGTACTTACCACCCCACACATGAAAAGAGTTGAAAGCAAAAAATCTGGTCCGCCAGTTGGGCTCGCGATATTTGGTGAGGAGTCGCAATTAGAAAAATTTGGAGGATAAAATACCATATATGAATATTGATAATATAATGTATGGAATTTGGAATTTAATTGCTATGTTTTTTTCTCTTCCGTGGAATAGGTATTTTACTGTGTCGAAATACGTTTTCATTGTTCTTGATCTTGTGCTTATTTTCTTGCTTGTGGTTCTCATAAAAAAAGCAAAAACATTTGCGCCACCAATTTCAAAAAAATATACACAACCGTCTCTCATTGGACTCCTAAAACGAAAAGGATTAATTCAGAAGTATATTTCTATGTGGAATAAAATTGTTGAAGATTCGGAGAGCGCTCCGCCACATTCGTATACAACCGCAATTGTGAATGCTGATATTTTAGTTGATGAACTATTAAAAGATGCTGGATTTGAAGGAAAAGACATGGGTGATCGATTGGGGAAACTTAATGGACTTCGCATTCGTTCTCTTGAGGGGGTATGGAGTGCTCACCGATTGAGAAATAAAATTGTTCACACGTCTGGGTTTGAAGCATCCAAGAAGGCAAAAGAAGAAACGCTTCATGTGTATGAAGAATTTTTGAAAGAGATAAAAATACTTTCATAATGACAAAAGAAGGGAAAATACAACTCATAAAATATGCTCCGCCACCTCCGGAGCTTCCGATGCTTGGAAAAGTAAATTCAAGCGACACCTCATTTATTGGAAGAACAAACTATGTTGCTGGACTTGAGGAAAAGCGATTCATTTTCGGTATAAAAAGGGTAGATAGAAAAAGACACATATATACAATAGGAAAAAGCGGTGTTGGAAAATCAAAATTTTTTGAACTTCTTATCCGACAAGATATAGCATATAAAAAGGGAATATGTGTTATTGACCCACATGGAGATGTTATTAGTGACCTTTTGGATTGTATACCGGAAGAAAGGATAAAAGATGTGTGTTTAATTGATCCGTCGGACTCAGAATTTCCCGTGTCGTTTAATCCTTTTTCAAATATTGATCCAATGTTTCGACACCAACTTGCGCAAGGATTTATTGAGATTATGAAGAAGCAGTTTGATGTAACGTGGACTCCACGCATTGAACATATTTTTCGATTTTCTATTCTGGCACTTCTTGATTATCCTGACGTGGCAATGATGGGAATGATTTCGATTCTCACCGATGACGAATTCCGTCTGCGGGTAGTCCCTCATATAAAAGATACGATGGTAAAAAAGTTTTGGAGCATTGAATTTTCTGATTGGTCGCAGAAGTATGAAACTGAAGCAATTATTCCACTAGTAAATAAACTAAGCCAATTTCTTTCAAATCCGTTTTTACGGAATATTTTTATACAAAGAGAGAACAAAATTGATTTTGAGGCACTTATGAACGGAGAGAAGATAATTCTTATTAATCTTTCTAAGGGAAAAATCGGAGAAGAAAATGCAAACTTTCTCGGTTCAATGTTTATCGCTAAAATAAAACAAGCAGGAATGATGCGTGCATCAATACCAGAGTGGGGGCGGAGGGATTTTTATGTATATATTGATGAATTTCAAAATTTAGTTACTGAGACGTTTGAAAATCTTCTTTCTGAGTCGAGAAAATATGGAATTTGTCTTACTATTTCACATCAATATATGGGACAACTTTCAAATAAAATGCATGCGGCGATTATCGGCAGTGTTGGTTCAATAGTTATATTTCGTGTTGGTGGCGAAGATGCTGCGCGGCTTGAAGTTGAAATGACTCCAATATTCAAAGCAAAAGATATGATTAATTTAGGAGTTCAAGAATTTTATATTAAGATGACGATTGATGGAGAAACCCATGATCCATTTTCTGCCGACACATTAAAAGTCCTTCCGTCCCCTGGTAATTCAATGCGAGAGGCAATTCTTAGAATTTCACGAGAACATTTTGCTATAACACGCGCTCAAGCCGAGATGATGATATAATAGTGGTAATGAATCCCGTTAAGAAATTTGTCAGTTCTGAACAATCTCCATTTAATAAGTTTTTTATGTGTACATTTTTTGTTGCTGTAGTCGATTCAAAATTACTAATTTTCTAATGGGATGAAGGTATCGCGCGTTATAAAAAAAATTATACAAAGAGGAAATGAGCGCGTATTGCTTGTTGAGGAAACCGAACAAGGATATTTAGGAAGTGAATTTATTCTTCGCGATGGTGAGGCGACAATAAAAAAACAAAAAGGTATAAAATCTCTTGGTGATATTTCAAAATCACTTTTGCCAAAGTTCGCATATGATCGGATTATTCTTGCGCTTCGTGCAGAAAATGTTGCAACAATTGAAAGTTCTGTTTCTGTGTCACGGGTACATCAGGATGAATTAATTGATGAGGGAGAGCTTGATGGATTATTATTTCATGCATTATGGAGTTTTTTGAATAAGTTCAGACCGCTTGCGGCAAAAAAACTAAATACTTCAGAGCTCGATTTAGTAATCGCAAATATTGCGGTGTTTGGTGTAAAACTTCAGGGGCATAGCGTGTTTAATCCATTGGGATTTTCTGGAAAAGAAATTGAGTTTTCTTTTCGCGTCTCATTTATTTCTCGGTCATTACTTCCAATGCTCGAAAAAATCGCAAAACGTTCAGAAATTGGTCCAATAGTTTCAGAGCGCGGCGCAATTCTTGCGAGTATGGTTTCTAAGCCTGGAATACTTTTTGATGTTGATAGAACACGAACGCTTTGGTATGAGATGGGAGATGAGTGTGGATTTCGCGGATTTATTAATTGGGGGTATTCGGATATTTACACCTCACTTGGAAATATGTTTGGTGTTTCGCCGGAATATGCTCGTAACCTCATTCCACGCTTTTCGTCGCGTAGAATTTCATTGAGAATAAAAGGAGTCATTGAAAAGGTTGTTCGGGATGAATACAAACGTTTTAAAGATTATGCAGATGCTTCTCTTAAAGAGGAACATCATGAATTGCTTCGTGGTGAGGGAAGAATAATCCACTTTGAAGATGAAAATGTTTCATTGGTATTTTCTTCTGATGAACGTTATAAGATATCAGACAATATGTTATTCTCTGGTAAGACAACTTTTTTTGCTCTTGTTTTATTTCCTTATGTTCATCCGCAATACGAATATCTCAATCAATTACTGAGACGTAGGGCAAAGTGGCTTGTCCCGTTAAATAGCGAAAAATAATTATTTGCATTAAATAGTTATAGTAATAATTTACTAACTGGCGAGTGTGTTAAGATGAAACAGAACAATGGAAAAGAAAATATTTCTTGAAAAGACTGACGGACTAGAAGTAGCGGTTGAACATCTTATTGGTGTAAAATCAGATGCGATTATTTTAAATATACCCAAAGATTCAGTTTTAGGGAGATCGGTAAACAATTTCCATGTATTGAAGAGAGAGGGAAATACTGCGGGGAAGGCACTCATGATTGAATCGGTAGATGATCATATTCTTGAACTTGCATCTCTTGCTACTATCACCGCAATCAACCCCGTATTTAAAAGAACTGAACGAGCAGTTTCTGATATCATCCCACGTGCGACAGCAATTTTGAAAAAAAATACATTTGCATTAGAGAAAAAAGGAAGAAAAGAAATGGGGCAGGGCCCCGAAACAGAATTGGCGTCAAAAATTTCTGCGGCCACTTTTTATGCAGAGGAATCATCTCCTGTAAAAGGTGACGCGTCGAATAAGAGAAAAAGAAACAAAATAAATAAAACTGTTCCTGTGATTGGCATCCTGATATGTGTTGTCGTTGCACTTTTTATTTATCTGGGGTGGTTCGTGCTCCCGAGAGCTTCTATCGTAATCACTATGCGTCAGAAATCAATTCTATTTGATGAGGTTGTGATGGTTTCTCAAAATTATGCAAAAACCGAGGTTACCGATGAAAAAATAATATTGAGGGGACAACTTGTCTCTTCAAAAGGGAATATGTCATTGCCCGTGTCTGGCGCCCAAGCAATGAAGAGAGAAGCGACAAAAGCAAAAGGGATAATTACTATTTTTAACTCATATGGGACAACTCCACAAAAATTAATCGCGACAACTCGATTTCAAACTCCAGATGGCAAAATATTTAGAACACAATCAGATATCTCCATTCCTAGGGGGGTGATGGAAAAGGGAGTGCTAAAACCTGGAATCTTAAGGACTGAGGTGGTTGCAGATGAGGTAGGAGAGTCATATAATGTGCCGCCAATTGAAAAGTGGGTAATTCCTGGATTTAAAGGAACTCCTCGATATGAAAAATTTTATGGAGTTTCTGAGTCAGCGATGGAAGGCGGAGGAGATGGAACAACAATAATTATTGCCTCATCCTCAAGCTCAAATGGAGAGACAGAAGATTCAATAATTGAAAAATTAAAACTTGCTCTTGAAGAAAAAAAGAAAATTATTGATACGATCGGATTAAAGATTCCAGAGGGAGCAACATCATTTTTAGTAATAAAGAAGGAACTTCAGATTTCTTCTTCATCAGATGCGATGTTGTATGTTGAGGGCATTCTAAAAGAAATAGGATTTGATGAAGATGAATTACGTTCGGCAATTTTTGAGCAAACAAAAAAAGAAGTGAGTGAGACAATGAAAATGCGCTCTCTTGATATTACCTATGGAACTTCAACGCCAGATTTTTCCTCTGGGTCACTTACGATGAAAATAAAAGGATCAATTATTTTTGAGGAAAATATTGATATTGAATCACTTAGGACATCTATACTTGGAAAAAAGACAGATGAGGTGAAGTCGTTTATTCTTTCGCATCCTTGGGTTGAATCGGCGAAGATGTCATTTCGTTTTCCTTGGCTTACGCGAATTCCTAGCGATCCCAAAAAAGTAGAACTAAAACTTGAATAATAATATTTAATATCCTTATATATAAAAGCGAGCGAACAACGTCTATATTTTTAAGACTAAGACTTGGCTAAGCGGCCCGGAGCGGGCTTAAAAATATAGACGTTGTTCGCGAGTGAGGGGTTGACTCTTTTACTTTTTATTCATATAATTGAAATCGTATTATAAATTTACATGGATTCTGAATCACGAGTAGTGAAGCGAGATGGAATTGTGGAAGAGGCACTTCCCGGCTTGCTTTTCCGTATACGGATTGAGGGATTAGAAGAAAATGTTCTTGCCCATTTGGGAGGAAAACTCAAAATTCATCGAATTCGGGTGATCCCTGGTGATCGGGTGACTGTCGAAATGACAACATACGATAATAGAAGGGGGAGAATCATTAGAAGGTTGTAATTTTTCAAGTATTCCTGTATGCTTGGAAAACACTCTTTGTGAGTCGTTTTTTAATGTCTTAACACAACGTTATTTATGAAAGTACGAGCATCAGTACGAAAAATTTGTTTGAAGTGCAAAACCGTTCGCAGAAAGGGGCGCGTGTATGTTATTTGTGAAAATAAAAAGCACAAGCAACGCCAAGGATAAAAGCGAACATTTTTAATACAAAACATTATGAGAATAATTGGTGTAAATATCCCTGATAATAAAACCGTTGAATATGCATTGCCATATATTTTTGGTATTGGAAAGAAAACCGCTCTTGATATCTTAAAAGAAGCAGGAGTTGATTTAAAGAAAAAAACAAAAGATCTTACCCCGGAAGATATAAGTAAGATTCAAGGAGTGCTTGAGAAACGTTTTAAGGTTGAGGGAGAACTTCGTCAAATTATTCGTCAAAATATCGGTCGAATGAAGGAAATTAAGGCATATCGTGGCATTCGTCACTCACGCCGTCTTCCTGTTCGTGGACAACGAACAAAAACAAATTCTCGCACCGTTCGTGGGAATGTTCGAAAGACCGCAGGAAGTGGGAAGAGAAAATCTGATCTTAAGTAATATTAACTATGGGAAAGAAAAAAGTAACAGCGAAAAGTAAGGAAGAGCTTATAAAGGAGTCAGAGAGCGTCGAGCAGGCGGTTGCTTCAACTAAGCAATCAGGAAAGCTTCGTGTTGAAAGGGGGCATATTTATATTCAAGCGTCATCTAATAATACGATTATGACTGTTACCGATGAGAAGGGAAATACAATTGCGTGGCTTTCGGCTGGTTCAGTTGGGTTTACTGGTCCAAAGAAGGCAACCCCATTCGCTGCATCAAAGGTTTCTGAGGCAATTGCAGAAAAAGTGAAGCGTTCGGGTCCAATAAAAGTTGATGTATTTGTGCGAGGTATTGGAAAGGGAAGAGATTCAGCTATTCGTACGCTTTCAGCAAAAGGATTTGAAATTACGTCGATTAAGGATGTGACTCCCGTTCCACATAACGGCCCACGTCCACGAAAGGTACGAAGAATATAATTAATCATGCGAAGAATTAAGGAAAAAAAGGAACGATCCCTTGGCACAAAGCTTTTTTTGAAAGCTGAGCGTTGTTCGTCGCCAAAATGTGTAACAGTACGTCGTATGGGAAAACCAGGACAGCATGGAGCTCGTCGCTCCCAGATTACTGAATATGGCAAGCAGCTTCAGGAAAAACAAAAAATTCAAATATTTTTTGGTTTAAATAATAAACAAGTTCAAGTAATTTTTAAGCGTGAAGATGATCCAGAGAGAATAAAGGCAGCCCTTCGTGAGCGTCTCGATTTTGTTGTGTATCTTTTTGGATTTGCAAAATCTCCTCGTATCGCCCGTCAGATGGTTTCGCATGGTCATATTGTCGTAAATGGACGAAAAGTTACCATTGGTTCATTTAGAGTAAAGAAAGGAGATGTTGTTGAAATTCGTCCGGAATCGCGTGCCTCAAAGCTTTTTGAGGGAATTAAGGACAGTTTACAACATAGTGCACCTCCTGCATGGCTTAAGCTTGATCCGGGCAATTTGAAGGGTCAGTGTGTTGCCTCAGCAGTAACAGACACTTCTGAATTTCCGTTTAATGTCGCATTAGTCGGTCAATTTTATTCCCGATAAAACGAGGGAAATAGTGTATAGTTAAATTATGAAATATTCTCATCTTAGCGAGACAGTATCAATAAAAAAGGTTTCAGAAAAAGATAATGTCGGTCTTTTTCATGTCGAGGGATTGTACACTGGATACGGTACAACAATTGGAAATGCACTCCGTCGAGTGTTGCTCTCTTCGCTTCCTGGAGCTGCAATTACGCAGATAAAAATCAAGGGCATTGATCATGAATTTTCTGCTATTCCTGGGATGATGGAAGATGTTGTTGAATTCTCATTAAATTTGAAAAAAATCAGATTTCATTTTTTTGCGGACGAACCACAGGTATTACGTCTCCACGTAAAAAAGGAGGGGAGTGTTGCCGCGGGGGATATTGAGTCAAGCACATTCGTGCGAGTAATTAATGCCGATGAATATTTAGGCACGCTTTCTAAGAAGAGTGCCGAATTTGATATGGAACTCACCGTAGAAAAGGGGCTTGGATATGTTCCTGCGGAATCAAGAAAGTTAGAGCGTCTTCCGATTGGGACAATTGTTCTTGACGCGATTTTTTCTCCTGTAACCAGAGTTTCATTTTCGGTAGAAAATATGCGCGTTGGAGATCAAACTGATTTCAATCGATTAATTGTTGAAGTAGAGACCGACGGATCAATCACTCCATCTGATGCATTTCATAAGAGTGTGAATATTTTGAAGGATCATTTTGAAAAAATTTCGGAAATAGAGGTTACAAAAATAGAACAGCCAGTAGAAAAAGAAAAGAAGTCAAAGAAAAAATAATTATTTAGAAGATATAGTATGCGTCACGCAAATCAAGGAAGAAAATTTGGAAGAGAAAAAGGACAGAGAAACGCGTTTTTGAAGTCACTTGCAAACAATCTCGTTCGTCATGAGTCAATCACAACGACCGAGGCACGCGCAAAGGAAATTCGAATGCTCGTTGAGCGTTTGGTTACTTATGGAAAAAAACAAAATGTTGCGGGACTTCGCGTTATTATGACATATCTTCCAAAGGCTTCTGCATACAAGGTATATCATGATCTCGCACTAAGATATGCAGAACGCAAGGGCGGGTACACTCGTATTACAAAGATTGCAAAACCACGAAAGAACGATGCATCAAAGATGGCGAAGATTGAATTTGTTTAATTACTATGGAATATAATATTGATGTAAAAGGAAAACCGATGGGACGTGTCGCTTCTGAAATTGCGATTATTTTGCAAGGAAAGAAAAATGCAAGTTATGATCCAAAAAACGCAGGAACTGATTCTGTGTCAGTAACAGGAATAAAAGAACTGGTACTTACGGGTAAGAAAACTCGCCAAAAGATGTACTACAAGCACACCGGACCATTGGGTCACTTGAAGGAAAGAAAATTTGTTGATGTATTTGATAAAAATCCAGCATGGGTATTACGTCACGCAGTTCGGCTTATGCTTCCAAAAAATAAACTTCAAGCAGTTCGATTAAAACGTCTTAAAATAGTTGATTAATATATGACCACTAAAGCAAAAGAAGTCACAAAACCAGTAAAGGGGAGTAAATACTTTGAAGCAGTAGGACGTAGGAAAACTGCAGTTGCTCGTGTCCGTTTGTTTACGGGAAAATTTGATAAGGCAGAGGTAATGATAAATGAAAAGAGTTTTACAAAATATTTTGGTACTGATCGATTAAAGAAAATAGTCATTGACCCATTTACCACGCTTTCACTCGATTCATATAAGGTTTCAGTGAATGTTTCTGGTGGGGGGACAACCGCACAAGCAGAGGCAATCCGACTTGGAATTTCTCGAGCTCTCATTATGCTCAATCCTATTTGGAGAACAAATTTGAAGGTACTTGGTTTCTTAAAGCGAGATCCAAGAATGGTGGAACGAAAACATCCAGGACTTCGCAAAGCACGCCGCCCACAACAGTGGAGAAAGCGTTAATAGAAAATTTCCCCTCACGGGGAAATTTTTTTAGCTCTCCACTGCTGTGAGAGAGGGGGTCGGGAAGAGACGGGAAATGAGTCTCTCCCCGCAGAGGAAAACAGCGAGTAAAACGAGCGTTAGAAACCGTGGGTTTCTAAGGAGCGAAGCGACACAACATTCGGAGAAAGCGTTAATAGTAAAAACCTCATCTTAAAAGATGAGGTTTTTAGTTTGTTCCTCTTTTATTCTTCTATTGTTGCCCTAAGAAATTCTCCTTTTTCGTTTAGAATAAAGATATCGCCACCAATGAGTAATGATTTTTTTACATTTTTTACAATTGTTGCAATGTTTCGTGGAACTCGCGTATCAGTTTCCTCAATACGAACATTTTTCCCTACCTTTATCATAAAATAGTTTTCTGCAAATGGAACCCATTCAAATGTTTTTGGGTCAATACCGGGGGAGATAGTGAATGAGTCTTTAGTTCCCTTTTGTTTTCTTGTATCACCTTCAAAATCGTTAAGATATTGTATAGATGCGGTGTGAGTGGTATTTATATATGCCGCGCGGAATCCGTCAGGGGAAAATGTTGCGTATTCAATATTTTTACCGATTCTTTCTGTTAATTGTGTTGCGCGACTGAATAAATCCAGAGTTGCATCTTTATTTAAAATAAAAGCGTATGCTCCGTTTTTGCTTGGAATAATTGATTTACTTGTCGTTGCGTTGATTGGGAATACATATTTAGAATCAAGAATTAAATTTCTAATTACAAGATCTCCCTCTTTATTTATTACAAATAATTCACTTGCTCCAAGGCCGATTGTGTCTGGAATTCCCTCGGTATCAAGGGTTTCAATTGAATTTTTCTTTAAGTCAAAAATATATAAATTTTTTCCTGTTTCTACCAATAGTTTTGTTTTGCTAAATGGATGGAACAGAATTGATCGTATTGGTGTTTGATCAGTTATTTTTTTTGTTTGTGTGGCTAATTTAAAAAGAGCGGAGAAATCGCGTGGAGTTGTTGGATTTTTTAGGTCAATTAAAAATAGAGATGTACTTTTTTTTGTAATGATATATGAGGAACTCATATCATATATTTCTATTGCCGATCCTTTTATTTGTTTGTCTGCAATATATAGTGTCGAGCTTGTTGTCTTAAATACGAATCCTTCTGATGTTGGAAATACATCAACTATATTTTCGTTTAATTTCTTAAACAGCGGCATTGTTCTCCATAGTGTAATTCGCGCAGAAACCGAGACTTTTCCTGGGGTTACCTCAAGAGTTTTTATAAAAGGAGAATATCCTTCTTTTGTTATCGAGATTGAATATGAGCGCGGAACAAGATTTGAAACAAGTATTCCGCCACCAAATATTCCTTGTGTTTTTGAATATTTTTTACCATCAATAAACAATGAGGCGTTTGTTGGAGTAAAGTGTAGGTATATTGAACCTGATTTCGTAAATTTTAAATTTTTTGTATCAAATACCAGTCCTTGCATCGTAAGAATTGCGTATGTTCCTGCGATAATAAAAATAATCGTGCAGAGCACGAAAAGCACCTTCCTTGTGGTTTTTTTAACAACCATAATGTATCTGCACGATACCACATTTTTTCGCTTTTGAAAAGTTTTTCCCGTTTTTTTATATCTTTGCATTTTTAAATAAAGGATAGTAGAGTGAGAGTGTTGTTTTTAGAAATTAGCTGGATTAGATAGGTAATTTATATATGTTTACACGAAAAATTGGAATTGATCTTGGAACGACAAATACGTTGGTTTTTCTTCCTGAACGGGGGATTGTTATTAATGAACCGACGGTAGTTGCGCTTCGAAAGCCAGATAATACGGTACTTGCGGTTGGTGCAGAAGCAAAGGAAATGGTAGGAAGAACTCCCGATGATATTGTAACGTATCGCCCATTAAAGGATGGAGTTATTGCTGAATATTTTATTACTCAGGCAATGTTAAAGTATTTTATTTCAAAAAGTATTGGAAAATTTAATATTATCAAGCCAGAGGTTGTTATATCAGTTCCCGCGGGAATTACATCAACAGAATATCGTGCGGTAATGAATGCCGCAAAAGAAGCGGGCGCGCGAGAAGTATATCTTGTAAAAGAGCCGTTACTTGCTTCTCTTGGCGCGGGAATTCCAATTCATTCTGCGGAGGGAAACATGATCGTAAATATCGGGGGAGGAACAACCGAAGTTGCGGTCATTTCTTTGGGAGGAATTGTGACATGGAATAGTTTGCGTGTTGCGGGAAACAAGCTTGATCATGCAATTTCAGAATATATAAAAAAGAAGTATGCGCTTGCGATTGGAGAGAATACTGCAGAGAATATAAAAATTACCATTGGAACTGCAATGCAGAACCGAAATAAAATGGAAATGAAGATTAGGGGGCGAGATCTTCATTCGGGACTTCCAAAGGATATGACGGTCAATTCAAATGAAATTGCTGAAGCAATAAATCCGCTTCTTGTTGAGATTATGAGTGCGGTGCAGGGCGTTTTTAATGTAACTCCACCAGAGCTTGCTGCGGACATCATGGAAAAAGGGATCATTCTTTCAGGGGGAAGCTCGAATTTAAGAGATTTAGAGGAATTCTTTAAACGCTCACTTGGTGTTTCTGCGTACCTTGCCGAAGAGTCAATTCTTTGTGTTGCAAAAGGCACCGCAACCATTTTGAATCATTTAGATATCTACAAGCGGACACTTCTTCGTAAGTAGTTTTTGATTATAAAACTATGTGGGGACTTGATCACTATATACAATTGTTTGTTCGTGTAATAAAAAATGACACACTTGGTGCCTCGTATTGTTTTTTTGGTGATGATGGAGTGGGAAAAATGACGTGTGCCCGCGCAATTGCTTCTTATCTTGAGACTGGACAATTTGATTCAAATACCATTGATACGCGAATTTTTATTCCGAATGAAAAAGGAACGTTTGGTATTGATGATGCGCGACAGGTAAAAGAATTTTGTTCAAGTGCGCCATTTGTTTCAAAACGAAAAACTGCGATTGTTCGCTGTGGTGAAGAGATAACTGATCAGGCGCAATCAGCACTCCTTAAGTTATTAGAAGAGCCGCCCATACATACGTTGATTATCATTATTGTTCGAAATAAAGATTTGCTTTTTGCGCCTATTCTTTCTCGTTTGCAGTGTATTTATTTTTCACGATATACACGAAAACAGGTTGTTGATTTTCTTGTTTCGGAACATAAGATTTTAGGAAATGAAGCAGAAAAAATTGCAGAACAATCCTTTGGGAGTTTAGGGAAAGCACTCTCAATTGCTCACAAGGATATTGAAACAGTTGATCGAATAGAACATTATATTGAAAAGGAAATAGAGAGATATTACAAAAATGGAATATTGAAGCATTCTTCCTTACTCTCTAAACTTCTTAAAAAAGAAGCGGATGTAAAAGGATTTACCGTTAATGGACCACTACAAAAGAAGGCAATCCAATATATCGAGAGCGGAACTTAGGCCTCGTAATTTGATGGTAATTATGTAAGAATAAAAAAACATATGCATCAGAGTTTAGACGAATTTAAAGAATCGGCAAAAAAGATAGTTGAAGATTTTAAAAAGGAAATTTCTGGAGTACGTGCAAATCGTCCATCAGCTACCTTAATTGAAGAAATAAAAGTTATGTATTATGGAAATTCAACACCACTAAAACACGTGGGGACTATTTCCGTGTTACCACCTCGTGAACTTCAGGTTCAATTTTGGGATAAAGAGGCAGTGGCACCATCAGCAAAAGCAATTGAGTCATCGTCACTTGGACTCACTCCAAACATAGAAGGAAATATTATTCGAATTTTTCTTCCTGAACTCTCAAGCGAGCGGCGTGAGGAGTTAGCAAAATATGCAAAAAAGATTTCAGAAGAATTTAGAATTTCACTTCGTCATTCGCGCGATGACGCGAATAAGAGTGCCCAAGCAGCATTTGATGAAAAAGAAATCGGAGAGGACATGAAATTTAAATTAAAAGAAGAAATTCAAAAGCAAACTGAAGAAACAAATAGATTAATCGAAGAGGTAGTAGAAAAGAAGATTGCAGAAATTCACGAATAATTGACTTATCCTGTTAGAAACGTATATATCTTTAAATTAACACAGAATATGTTTATACAATTAATTTTAAAAAAATGTCGAAAAATTTCCCCGTTAGTTTTTTAACGGGATGATTACCACTATTGTTATTGTAGGAATAATTTTTCTTATTCTTGCGCATGAATTTGGGCATTTTGTTGTTGCACGAAAATTTAAAGTTACTGTTGAGGAATTTGGGATTGGGTACCCTCCGCGTGTATGGAGTAAGAAAAAAAATGGCGTGGTGTGGAGTGTTAACGCACTTCCATTCGGCGGTTTTGTAAAGATTCTTGGAGAAGATGGAGGAAACGAGGACCCGAACTCATTTTCTAAACAAAAGATTTGGAAACGAATATGTATTTTAGTCGCTGGAGTCCTTATGAACGTTCTTGTCGGATGGATATTCTTTTCGGGAGTATATATGACGGGAAGTCCAGAGCGAGCAGTTATTATGGATGTGAAACAAAATGCTCCCGCAGCAGTTGTAGGAATTAAAAGTGGGGATATTGTACTTGCGCTTGAGTCTCGTGAGATAGGAATTATAAAGAAACCGAATGCGGACGAATTTATTTCATTTACTTCAAAAGCAGTAGGAAAGGAAATTTCAATCGAAATTTCACGACAAGGAATTAGCAAGGCCTTTACCATAACCCCTCGCGTTAATCCACCAGAGGGGGAGGGAGCACTCGGAGTAACTATTACAAACGCAGGATTTGCACGACAATCATTTTTTTCTGCAATTGGAAATGGGTTTATAACAACGATGAGCGTGATCCTTGCGATTGTTGTTGGGCTTTTTAGTTTTTTTGCACACATATTTTCTGCAAATGGATTTGATGCCGTTGCTGGTCCGATCGGAGTAGTAAAGATGGCCTCTGAAATGGGAACATTGGGACTTTCCTATGTATTTCAAATAATTGGACTCATTTCTATCAATCTTGCGATCCTCAATCTGATTCCATTTCCTGCGTTGGATGGTGGACGAGTTCTTTTCCTTATTATTGAAAAATTTCGGGGGAAGCCAGCTCCAGAAAAAGTTGAACAGATAGTAAATATGGTTGGATTTTTCGCACTTATTGTACTTATGGTGGTTGTTACATTCAAAGATATTTCTCGGCTGTTCTCATAGGGCTATTTGTCAATTATTGAAAAAAAAGCATAAATCGTTCTATACTGTGATAGAGAACGGTTTTTTTGTATCCGTCTTAATGTATAAATCACCCAAACGAAATGAAACAATCTCATTATTTTCTCAAAA
>JBAZZD010000011.1:0-22707 GCA_041659005.1 Minisyncoccota bacterium
TCCGCCCACTGATGATCCATCCACGATTTTCCCGAAACCTCAACCCATTCGTTTCCTATTTTAATTGTGCCGTGCGTTTCTAAGTGAGTATGCGAATAATAAAACGACTCCCGACCGCATACAGCAATAAATCCCTTTCCCCCTTCCAACATTGGGAGCTTTTTTGATTTAAGCACAAGATCAATCCTGTCTGTTTTGAGATGAAACACATTTGGCGCAGATTCCACCATTTCGTGCACAAGAAACTTACCAATACTTTCTAGTGGATTAATATATTGTGCATAAAACAAAGGGCGAGAAAAACTATCCTCTGATGTAAGAGAAATATTTTGAACATCTTTATAACTCCTCTTTTTTGCAATATCGCAAACTATTGAGTGAGCAAACGTCATAAATGTTCCCGATCGTGATGAATATTTAAAAATATTTTTTAAATACGGCATCTCCACTTTTTCTATATTTACTCGAAATAGACAGTCCATAAATGAATATGCATTCCCTTTTTTGTCAGTGAAGTGTCCGTTAAAATACCACCACTCAACAATTGAGTTATGTGGATGCATGTCTTTTGGTAATCGTATTGGGTGCTGTTTCATTACTTTTTTAGTATATCACCAACCAAAAAACGTCGTTGGATATTTTTTATTTCAGATTTTTTGTCGCCTCTGAAAAAACGCTTTTCAAATCGGGAAACGACAATGTTTCCAGTACCTCATTTCTTTTTAACCATTTTATATTCCTAAGTTCTTCTGTGTGTGTAATTGAACTGCTGATATCGCTAGCATCAACGAGAAATACCTGATATAGTCCGCGACATCCCGCTCGATTTTCTTTCTTTGAACCAAAGATAAAATCATGTTTTGTCTCTGTTGGTTCGAGTTTTGATCTTTCAATATCAAAATCAAGTTCTTCTTTTATTTCACGTATTATCGAATCAATTTCCGAATTATCAAGCTCCTCCTTTGCACCAGATACAAAACTAATATTCTTTGTTTTTGAATTCTCTACAACCAAAAATTCAAGGTCGCTCCCATTCTTTCGATATATAATAGCGATTCCGCCTTGAAAAACCTTTTTCTTTTCCATAGTTCTATTGTGTTTAGTTAAATTCATACTCCCAACCCGACTTTTAACTTCTATCTCTTTTACTTGCTATGTCAAAAGTATATCACGAGTTTAGCGCTCTACTTAATTATTTTATGTATTCGATTTACGGCTAATGGCATATTTCTTCTCCCTTGCCCAACAGGATAGAAAACAGGATATATGTTGAAATCTTTTTTTCCTATTCTTAAAATCTCTTTCTTTGTTCCCGAATAACTACTTACCAATATCTGTTTATTTAAAATAATAGAACTCACCTGATTTCCAAAAGTAATAACACTATCGGGATTCACCAGTTCAATTTCTTGAAATATAAGATGAAGATATTCTCGAAAAATAAAATCTTTGAGTGGTCGAGCATCTATTTGGGTACATTTTGCTAAGTTAGTTATATATACTTTATTTTTCTTGAGTTCTCGATAAAGTTCTTTTGCAAAATTGGAAGACCATTCTTCTGATTTTAAATTTTGCGTCTTTTTGAAGTTTTTCTCCGAAATGAGTCCTAGATCAAAGAATATTTGCCAAACGGTTTTTGTCCCAAGCCAAGGAGCACGCAACCCATTCCAATATGCACGAGAAGAAATGTTCTTCCCAGTTGGATTCATAAAAACAAACATTACCTTTGGTTTTTTAATACAGCCGGCCCCATAAATAGATTGCAAAGACGGGTGCCCAAAACGGCACTGTAATTCATCAAACGCGGAATGTAATTTTTCTATCTGCATCTTAACCCTCAAGCACCCTATCAACCTTCGGCCACACCTGTTTCCGCATCATTATAAAATCAATCGTATGTTTTGTTTTTAAATCGGGAATGCCCAATGCCTTAGAAAATAAGGCACGCGACTCCTCATCAATACTGATAAACATCGTGTGTCCATGATATAAATCAATTCCTACAAGAAATATGTAATCCAATTTATCTTCTTTTCGTATTCGCTCTAGTACTAAAACCAATTCATCCCATAATTGCATAACCGTTTCATCAAGATCAACAATCTCGATTTGAGCGATACCAACCCTTTTCCCATTTATTGGTTTAGTAAAAAAATCTTGAAAGATAACATGATAGAGATTTTCTTTGGTGAGTTTTGATTTTGAGCTAAACATCTGATGAACATAATCATCGGGTAACTCCACCAATACTTTTAAATAATTCGCAGCGTTTCTATCTCTTTCTGTGGTAATGGGATTTTGAAAACTTATTGTATTAGAAATAATTGCCGAATAAAGATAAATAATCGCTCCTTTTGAAGGAACAAACTGTTCCTTCTGGAGTCGTTCAGTCATAAGTGTTGCGCATGATCCTACAAGTTCAATTGTTTTTTTTGCATTAATAAACCTCTCGATAAAAACAAGTGGGTGATGATCAATTATTTCTATTACTTTTTCGGGGATAACAGTTTTTTCCAATATGTCAGGATCGGCAACATCAACTAATATAAACTGGCTATCATCATTAAAATCATCAACATGTTTCTCAACGGGGAAATAATTAGTGTATTGCCTCACAAATTCAACCTCCAAACCTAAATCGCCGCAGTACACGGCTTCTGCCTTCTTCTCTTCTTTATTTAAAAATTCCGAATATGCAATCGCACACGCGATACCATCCAAATCCGGACTATTATATGAAGTAACAAAAATCATTACTTCAGTTAGTATAATGGTTTTTAAGAAATCGCTCTAGTTAAAAATATTTTTACTAAAGTTGTTTAAATGATATCGTCGTTGCGCTCTGGTTTGTTGTGCTTGAATTTGGAGGTATAACAATTGCTGCTGAATTTCCCGCAGCAGCATTTATGCTCACAAACGAATTTGTAGTCGTTGTTTCAATAATAACGCTTCCACTCACTGCGCCATCCGGACTTTTTCCAATCATCGTATATGAAAGTGGCAACATAGAAGGAACTGTCTGACCAAAATATACCACAATCCCACCATCAGTTGGGTAAGTCATTTGGTAATTTATTTCGTATCTTCCAATATTTGCCAGAGTGAAAACTGTTCCACCTGGAGGTGCGGTAGTAACAGAGGTAATGCCAGGCGTCGTTAAAATTGCCGTTGTATATGTAAATGGTTGACTCGCAGCAATTGATCCTGGTTGTGAACCCAATTGAACATACTGAGCAGAAAATGTCATCCCAGCCGGCCCTGTTGGACCAGTAGAGCCCGTAAGACCCGTTGGACCGGTCGGACCAATATTTCCGCTTGCACCAGTACTTCCCACACTTCCTGTTGCACCAGTGTTTCCTATACTTCCTGTCGCTCCAGCAATTCCCATAGCTCCAGCAATTCCCGCGCTACCCGTAGCCCCAGTGTTTCCAATTCCTCCAGTGGCACCAGTTGCACCCATACTACCTGTTGCACCAGCTATACCAGCAACACCAGTGGCTCCCACACTTCCTGTTGCACCAGTGTTTCCTATACTTCCTGTCGCTCCAGCAATTCCCGCGCTACCCGTAGCCCCAGTGTTTCCAATTCCTCCAGTGGCACCAGTTGCACCCATACTACCTGTTGCACCAGTGTTTCCAATTCCTCCAGTGGCACCGGCGGTACCGGTAGCCCCAGTAGCTCCACTCGCACCAATCGGACCAGTTGCACCACCACCCCTCAAACCAGTTGGTCCCATCTCACCAGTTGCACCAGTAGCTCCGGTGGCACCAATTGCACCAGTATCTCCAGTGGCACCCGTAATACCAGTAGCACCAATTGCACCAGTATCAGGAAGTTTTACCACGACGGTCTCCCTTTTTTTTACAAGCTCATTTAATTTAGCTCGAGTTATTGGCCCAACGATACCAACCGAATCTATAAATTCTTTTAATTGAAACCGCTTAACAGCATTTTCAGTAAGTGGTCCAAAATAACCCGTAACTAATCCTTCAGGATAAATATCAGGAAATTGTTTTAAAAATTCCTGTAAATTCCTTACTTGTGTATCTACCACTTCTTTCTGTAAAGTCTTTGTGTATATTATTGTATCTCTAAAAATTTGCCTCTCTAATACAGTATTCTTTTCTTCCGTTTTTATAACCCTTTGTTCCAACTGTTGTACCATTAATTTTAAATCTGTTTCCTGGGCATTAACACTAAAAAACGGCAAAGAAAAGAAGGCAATAAATATTAGATTTAATAGATAAAACCATGTTCTACCTTTTATTATTGAAATTTTATTTTTCATAACAATCAAAAAGATTAATTTACTTCAGTTTTATTTATTTTAAGGTGTTCTCCTTTAGCAAAGAATGTTTTTACCTTCTCAATAATCTCTGGAAGTGCATGTTGCGATTTCACAATATAATCATTCGCCCCTAACTGTAGGCCTCGCTTGATATCATCATCACTCCCAAGCATTGTAAGCATAATAACAGGAAGATCCTTTGTTTCTGAAGATTTTTTTAAATCACTCAAAATATCAAATCCGTCTTTTTTGGGAAGTAATATATCGAGCAAGACAAGATCGGGTTGTTCTTTGTGTGCCATTAATAAGCCGGACTCGCCATCAAATGCCTGAGAAACATCAAAATCGGCCTCAGTTAATTCCTCATATACAACCTTAGATAATACCTCATCGTCCTCAACTAAAAGAATTTTATTTTTTTTCATAATTTGTTTATATTTTTTCTTGACAGATTCTTAGCTTGTAAGTGGCATCTCTCTTCCTTTTGGTTGAGACTCTAATGGCAATTCCACATAAAATGTACTCCCTTTATTTTCTTCTGATTCAAACCAAATTTTTCCTCCAAGTGAATACGTTGCTCTTTCTGAAATATAGAGACCAATCCCCGTACCATCGGTTTTATACAACTTGGCATTGGATGCTCTAACAAATTTCTGAAATATATATATTTGCTCAGATTTCGGAATGCCAATACCAGTATCCTGTACCTTTATTGTAAACGTACCATCATTTTTTTTAACGATTACCTCTATTCTTCCCATTTTTGGTGTATATTCAATCGCATTCGAAATAAGATTTTGAACAATATTATGTAGTGCAATCTTGTCCGTTTTTACAAAGAGTTCACTGGGATGATTAGTAAATACTATCTTTAACTCTTTTTTATCTTGAAGTGGAGTAACTTCGTCGAGAAAATGTTTTATAAAACCAACGATTTCCAATGATTCGGGCCTCACCAACACGCGACCGGCTTCAATACGTGATAAATTTAAAAGAAGATCAACAAGTTCGGTTAAACGCCGCGCAGACATATGAACATCATTCAAATATTCCTTCCCCTTTAGAGACAAATTCTCTTTTTTAGTAAATCGCTCTACAACCCATTGAATGCCTGTTAATGGTGTACGCAATTGATGAGATGCAATAGAAATAAAATCACTCTTTAAACGATCAATTTCTTTTTCTTTGGTGATGTCGTGTTCAACACCTACAAAAAACTCTATATCTTTATTCTTATTAAGGATCGGAGAAATACTAATTGAAGCAGTATATATCTCGCCGTCCTTTCTTCTATTTTGTATCTGGCCAGAAAAAACTTTTTTTTGTCCACTTATCGTATCCCACAATTTTTCATAGTACTCTATTGGCATGGGCAACTTCCAAAGCGTGCCACTTTTCTTACCAATCGCTTCTCTCTGTGTGTAACCAGTCACCCTTTCTACTGCGTTATTAGCGTAAATCACGATTCCATTCGGATCAGTGATAACAATATTGTCAGAAACGTTATCTACGGCCAATTTAAATTTCTCTAGATCATCAGCCAAATTTTTGGCTTTTTTTCTTTCTTCTTCAATATCTTCGAGAAGATTTAAATTGGCTTTTCGTACATTATCAAGTTCCAACCTTTCTTCTTCGACGTCCTCGAGAAGATTTGAATTTGCTCGTTGCACACTATCAAGCTCAATAATCCGATCGTTCAATTTCTGAATCTGATCGCTGATCTTCTGTTTTGCTATTTTCTTCAAAGATGGCACACCTTTCTTCTTGTGTTCGGAAGTGAGCATTATAGGTACACATAGTTTCCCATCTTATTTTTTTTCGGCCATTTTTTTCGTAAGCTCTCTTATGATGACTTTAAGTTCTGCCATTTTTAATTCGCGCCCAGTCATCATTCTATTTAAACGCTCTATTCCCTCTAAATATTCTGCTGCTTTTTTTTCTGCAGCCTTTCGTTCAGTAACATCTCGAATATTACATTGGATCATTTTCTTGTCACCAATAGCATACTTATTACTTACAAACTCAACTTCATGCTCCTTACCATTTTTGGATTTAATTGGTAGATCTTCATACCGAACATACCCCTTTTCTTGTAGCTCTTCAAATAGTTTTTTAGTAATTTCAATATCTCTCCACGCTCCAATTTCCCAAAGCTTTTTTCCAAGAATTTCCTCGATTGAGTATTCAATCAATTCAAGCAAAAACGGATTTGCATCAATTATCTTTTCTGTTACTGGATCAATTAACAATATACCGTCTTTTGCTGTTTCAAAAAGCTTCCGATATCGCAATTCAGAAACAATTAATTGATCGCCCACATTCATATTTTTATTTACTTCTTTAGTAGCCATATTCTTATAAAAGATTTATTTTTTATTCGACCTTTGAAAATTTATTTTTTAAATAATCCCCCACCTTCGTAACCACATCTGCCACCGTATAGTCTGCCTTTACAAAATAATACGACGGCTCATTTTTTGTTATACCATCCAAGATCTGATCATCTGCGTTTAGATTGGTAAGAAAAATGATTGATGCATGTTTTCCATATTCGCCAGACCTGCGTAGTTGTGAAAGCATGGTCATTCCATCCATTATTGGCATAGCAATATCAAGAAGAACGAGATCTGGCTTTTCTTTAAGAATTAACTCGAGTCCCTCCTTCCCATCAAATGCGGTTATTACTTCAAATCCCGCATCCTCAAGTTCGCCTACAAGTGACTTAGACATAGGTCTGTCATCCTCAATAACCGCTATGGTATATTTTTCTTTTATTGTTTTATTCATATAATGATTTATTTTAATTTTTCTAATTCCTGCGTAATATATCTCTTGAGTTTTTCGACATTTTCGTTCATTGTTCCCAAAAGATGTGTGAGTTGTGGTATATCCACTCCACCTTTTGCGGAAATATTTTTCGAAAGTTCCCTAATATTTATGAGTAAGAGATCACTGAATTTCTCAATGTCTCGACCAACAATAATGTTGTATCTACCACGTTTCTGTTTTTTTATGATATATTTCCGCGACCAAAGGCTCGCACCAGCAATTACGAGGAGAATTACCATGATAAGAATTTCAAACCAGCTCAGCTCAATATAACCAAATGAAATAATGCTTTTGGCACGAACACTAAATTGTTGTGCAACACTCACACTACTCATTGCACCACGACTGTCATGAGATATTGCTGAAATCAAATAGGTACCAATAGCGAGTGGTTCATTAATAGTAATATCCCAACGTCCATCACTTTCGACTGCAACCACATTAAGCGAAACCTCCCTTCCATCTTGACCAACAACCCGAACATCAACAGTACCTAGTGGCTCACCATCTCCAGAAACGAAGACAAATTCTCCTTGAGAAACTGATTTTGTAACAAATTTTATTAGAGGTGTTGGCAGTGGTAACACTTCAAACTCAATGCTGTCTTGTACACTATTTCCCGCAAAGTCATTTGCTCGTATAACCAGTACATGCTTACCCAATGATTGAATTGGCAACTCTACTATTGTTGAAGTGGTAGTTTTTAATTCCTTTCCATCAACGAGAATGGCATATCCAGCATTACCCGACAAACTATCATTAGTTTCGAATTGAACTATTGGTGACGGATTAGTACCTTTTACACTATCAATTTTTATATCAAACGGAACCGGAACTGTTGTATCAAGTGAAATTTTATAATATGCTGGCTCGCTCCAACCAATATTATTTTTGAATTGAACCTTAATATACCAAATTCCATCCTTAAGAGGACCAAATCCCTTTCCATTGGTTAATGTTTTTTCTGGAGTTCCAACGATTGCATCTTTTATATAACTTACTCGCGTTGCAACTTGTGTCACATCTTCCGGTAAGTCCCAAAGTACAATTACATCACCAACGCGATTATACCAACGTGTTTCATCTGGATATAGTGGAACGCGCAACACTGGCTTAATTGGTAATTTCTTTGATATGACTGCCTCTCTAATAACTTGCGCTGGCAGTTCAACACTTGCTTCCTGAGGAATTATTGGCGGAGGCAAAACATTTGTTCCTATTCCAATTAACACTCCCGACGCGCTCGACAATGTATTGGTTCCCTTGCCATCAGCAGAAGTCACTGCAGCATCAACAATTTTAAAGTCCGCAGTCCCAACTCCTATCGCTTTAAATTTTATTCGTAAAATCTGGAGAGTACTGCCCAAAACTCCCTTTACTGAACCACCAATGAAATGAATAGTGCCATTACTATTCGAAACGGTCGGCTCCTCTAACCAGAAGCCAAATGTAGAACTTTGTTTATCTACATTTACAACGCTTACAATCCCCACAGGAAATTGAATTGTTGCTTGAGCAGAATTAATACCAATATTTGTATCACTGGTATCAATTTTGATGTCAATAATAAATTCTTGACCAAGAGTTACCGCACGCATATTAGGAAATGCGTACATTGTTGCCGCAGAAACATAATTGTGTGAAGTAAAAAAGAAAAGAACAAACAAAAACAGAGAGAGAAAGAGAAGCGTTTTTTTATTTATAATTTTATTGAATGAATACATTTTTTTATTTATTTTTATCTCGACCTATTGAATCCGTATCACATTGAGAAGAATGCTAAAATCTGAAACATCGACCTTGCCATCATTATTGAAATCAATACTTTGTTTTAATGTTGCGTCCTCTGATTCCCAACGAAAAAGGAAAATACTTAAATCGTTAATAGTAATTGATCCATCATTATTTAAGTCGGTCTTAGAAGGAGTGTTTTCCGTTTCTAAAACTGCAATTGGAACCGCTGGAACTATTTGTTTATTTTGAATTGGAACAATAGGAACGGAGGACACTTCTCCACCCGTTCCACCAATTAGAGTTGCAGGACCCGCTGGCACAGGAACTGGTACACTTGGTGCTACAAGAGTTGCATATCCAATTTTCTTTACACCACTTCCACCCTTTGCTGAAAAATACATACGTAAAAAACCAGAACCGTCGTTTATTACCGAAGGGGTATAAATCCTTCCACTTCGATATGACACCCCATCACTCGTCTGAAATATTGGATTCGCATCTTTAATCCACACCTTTCCATCAACTGACGACGCATATCCAATTCCATTAAAATCAGTTATATAGGCGCACCCACCAGAACCATCATCTTGACCTTTTCCACTATAGAAAAAATGATATCCTGATGAATCCTTAATTACCGATCCATACACCGCACTATAACAATCCCATGCCTCACTTCCTCCAACATGAGAACTCTGTAATACTGGATTTACCGTATATGCGCTCCAATTTAATCCATCAGAAGAATATGCAAGTCCGGTATCTTCATGACCCCCATCAGTTCCGTCATAATACATAATGTATTTATAATTCCACGGTTCAGTACCATTATTAATCGCACTTGGTTGATATGTGAGAGATACAGGTCCATAAGTACCACGATTCCATCCAGTACCAGAATCTGGATCCTGAATTAATTTTGCTCCAGAATTTTGTGTTACCGTACTTTTATTTATCCAATGTATTCCATCAATTGATTCCGCTGTTGCGATTGAAGAAATACTATAAATTGTTGGCGCACCCATATCCCAAAACCACACTCGATATTTTGTAGACGTTGCAGTACATGGAGAAACACCAAAACAACTCGCGTTATAAAGAACTTGAGCGTGATGAACGTTGGTAAGTCCTACCGTTGTTGTAGGAGTTCTCCATATCACTCCATCAGTAGAAGTGGTGAGAAAAAGTGCACCGACACCATCCGAGTACCACATCCGATACGTTGATGTTCCCACACCAAATCCACTCGCGTCATACAGAGTACTTGGATAATATGCATCACCCGTTGGCGCAGTATATCCAACACCAATATCACTCCAAGAAATATATGCAGTAGAAATAGGAGGTGGTGCATTTGTTGTTGCACTCACACTCTCTGATGGCAATGAAGTATTTCCTGCCACATCATATGCAGCAATGGTATAAGAATAGGAAGTTGATGAAGAAAGTCCAAAATCCTGATAGGAAAGTATTGATGTTGTTGCAACTTGGACTTCGTTACGAAAAATTTTATATCCAACAACGCCCACAGCATCGGTAGAGCTCGCCCACGAAAGATTAATTTTTGATGTAGAAGATGCCGACGCTAAAACACTTGTAGGAACTGATGGTGCAACTGTATCGGGTGGCACAGGCACTGGCCCAATCAAAACTGTATAACCAATAGCATAATTACTTGTTGTGGAATCTCTGCCAGTAAACCACATTTTGTAATCATTGCCATCCTTAATAATTGACGGTGTATATGTGCGATTATTTCTCCATGCAACTCACACAAGACCATCGGTTGAAGTCGCATAACCAATACCTTCATTGCTTGTGGATATTCCACCGCTATACCACATTTCCCAAATGTCACCTCTTAAAACAGTGCCAACGGTGGCATAACCAGAATCCCATGAACCAGAAGCTCCACGCGGTAAAACAGGCTCCGTTCCATGAAGCGTCCAATCAATTCCATTAATAGAGTAACCCAGAGCAATTTGTTCATAACATCCAGACGTTGCGTCGTAATACATAGCATATTTATAATCAAACGGATTTGTACCACTGTTTGTTGGACTATTATTAATAATTACGTCTACCACTCCATAACTACCACTATTCCATTGTCCGCCCGTTGCAGTAATTAGGTTGCCCGTTATTTCCGAATCATTAGTCCATGTAATTCCATCAACCGACTCTGCATAATGCATTGCAGTATTACCATAAGGAGTAGCGGTGTTCCAATACCATATTCTAAATTTACTATCAGTAAATTCTACATGAGGATGTCCGGCATTATCAGGAATTAACCCAGATACTGTACTGGTTACTATTGTCCAAGATAAACCATCAACCGATGTTGCGTACGCAACCGTGGAATTGGATGGTGTAGAATTTGACTGGTACCACATTCTATAGTCAGCAGTTCCAATTTTAAGAACGGAAGGAAAATAGGCTTTTTCGCTAGTAACCACTGGGTCATAAATTGGATTTCCGGAAGATTCGATCCACGCCAAAGTAGTATGAGTAGCAAAAAAGAATAAGGACAAAAATAATAATAGAAACGTTTTTCTTTTTATGTCTTTCATAAGGTAATGATTTTAAATATCACAAACGCTATTAACACCAGAAGTAACGAGGTAATTAGTCCATCTAATTTAGTTGAATATAGATATTGATTCACAAGTTGAGTAACCATTTGAAAATAGGAAGGCGCCTTAATCTCGCTACTCATAGTACCCGAAGCCGAAATACCACCCACGCCCGCATCAGGAAGAACAGGATTGGTTTCTGAGTCAGAAATAAATTTAGCCCTCGTTGATGAATCAAAACTACCAACCTGAGGCAAATCAACACTTGCTTGATATTGACTAACTGCATCTCTCGTAAGGACACCAAAAAAACCCTTTTTAACTCCAGCGGGCATCACAAGAAATTCTTTTTGTTCAAGAATAGTTTGAAGTGCCACCACATCTTCCCCTTTCGATCCAATACTGAGCGTTCGAGAAAAAACGAAAATAGGTTCTGCTATATTTTGTACTGACACCGCATCAGCAAACACTACGCGTCGTTCTGGATATGTGTTATTGACCTGATTCCAAACTCCTTCACACGCAATAAGATTTAAATGTGCCACCCCATCATTAGAAGTAAAAACATCTGTTGCATCGGCATTCCTATCAAATAATTTTGATGACCGAACTACAAACACAAGTGTTTTGTCTTCATCATCTTTTATATATATTTTGTCGCCAACGGTAAGTTTATCGAGTTTATAGAAAACAAATGGTAATCCGTTGTTTATCCCATAATGCCCACCAATAACAGCACTTCCTTCCTGACCAGGATGAGGACCAAGCGCAAACCACGCAACGTTCCGAGAACCGATTGGAACATCCATTCTTCCATCAGGCGTAATCAATGCGTCTTCAATTGCAGAATTTACACCAATAGCGGGAATTAATAGGCGAACAGGAAGTCCACGAGGCATCCCCCCAGGATCTCTGATATCAGAGTACGCAAGCAACTGAGAACCTGATCCAGTTGAAGGAAATTTAGCTACAGGATATTTCCATCCAAATAAAATATCTTGTGTGGTTTGTGTTTTATTATTTTGATTAGATTGAGATAACAAAAAATAAGGTATCCCCACTACCACTAATGCGAAAAAACATATAACAAGTGTTGGTCTTAATAGAATTTTCATATAATGTTCTTTATTTTTTTTCAGGAAATTCTGTTTTTTGCAATTTTGATAATCTTTTTTTCTTAAGCATAATGAAAAATATAACGAGAATTACCAAGGCACCTAACAAAACGCCCCAAACGATAACCTTCAAATTTGGATTTACTCCCGTGTCTGGAAGGCTTGGAATCGCTTGCCCAAAAGGGAGATTTGGAATCGAATGAACAGTGGAAGGTGGATCAACCTTAACAGTAAGTGTTGTATCTCCAATTGCTTTTAACCCATTTGCAAATGCTATAACACTTGCGGTATTTGTTGTTGTTTCAAAAAGATTTGTTGTACACGTATAAATCCACACCTCATTGGTATCTAAAAGACTGTTGCCATTTGTATCCCCTATTTTATTAGACATGGCACTACACTTATTGTCAGTAATAGATACATCACTAAGCGGAACTACACCAGGATTATTAACTTTATATGTAAAAGTAATTTCACCACCATTAGCAGGAAGAGATAAAGGATAAGAAACTTTAGTAACATTAACGATGCTGACTAATGGCGGAGGAGTATTTGAACCCACAACAACAGTTGCGTACGCTTTATGCGCCGCAGCTATATCATTTGCCATACCAGTTACCAAAACAGAACTTTCAGTAGTTTTAAAAATTTTTGTCCTGCAAGAATATCTCCACGTTTCGTTATAATCAAGCTTGGAGTCACTATTATCATCACCGGTTACAAATGTGATATGACTGCACGTATCATCAACAATTTGTATCTCGGTTAATGCTACTTCTTTAAGGAAATTTTTTACTGCGTAATTATATGTTATATCACCCGATCCATTCGGTAGCGCTAACGGTTCTGGCACCAATGTTATCCCAATAAGCGGAACATATAATGCACTTGGACTCGTTTCTGCAAAAATATTCTTTATTCCAAACCCAGATAGTATTATTACAACAAACAAAATAATACATGCCTTTGTTTTATATATTCTCTTATACGGGTTGTAATTATTAAAAAAAATATTTTTCATAAAATTTATTTTTTATCAGTAAATACTATGAGTCTATTTGAATAACTCTTCCTCTCTTTATTCCAAATTCCTCCGCACGTAATTAAATTGAGATGCGATTTTCCATCACTTGAAGCAAATACGCTTGAAGCATCTTGATTCTCCTTAAATATGCGAGATTCACGCACTACAAAAGTTGTAAGTACTCCTTTTTCGTCTTTAATGAATAACTCGTCTCCTTTTTTCAATTTGTTTAAATTATCAAATACTGCAGGTATATTATTTTTCCAACCATAATGTCCGGAAATAACTGCGCTCCCCACTTCTCCAGGGCGAGGTCCGAGATTAAGCCACGCCACCTCAGTGGGACCCTTGGGCACATCCATTGCTCCTTGGGGTGTTACCCCCACATATTTGACGATCGCATTGATCTTAATTTTTGGAATTATGAGACGACTTGGACGTCCGAATTTCACCAGATTCTTTGAAATAAGTGATGCCGATTCATTCTCTAAATTTTTTGAACTTTGTGGAAAAATATTTAAAATAAATGCGAAAAAAAGTACAACTCCAATAAGAAGTATCATCGATAGCGATTGTTTTGATGGAATATTTGGTCTCATGGGTTTTTAAAAGTTTTTATTATAAAGGCCCCGTCTTGGCGGGGCCTTTTTGCCTTAGGCCAAGGGAAATTCTGTACTTTATCTATCCAAATTTAATTCACTCGTTTTTTTAAAACTACAACAAGTGAAATTGAAAGCAGACTAAGAACGCCAGCAAACAAAATGCTATTTAGTACCATAGCATTATCCTGAAGAGGAAATCCGGTATTTGGAAGTCCAGGAGTAGCCACAAGAACCGTAGCAAATGCATACCCAATAGCAGAAAAACCATTTGCTTTTCCTTCTACGGTAGCGGTATTCCTTGTTGAGATAGTAACTCTTGTCTGACACGCATATGACCATGATTCACTTGGATCAAGTAACCCATTGTTATTGGCGTCACCAAAGGGTTTCGAGATAGTACTACATTTATCATCGGTCACTACTACATCATGCATGGCAACAATACCAGGATTTGTTACTCGATATGAGTACATAACATTACCACCCCCGTAAGGAAACGGAGTTAACCGACTAGGTACCTTTGTGATATTAATGAGTGGAGCAACAAGACCTCCGGCATTCGGCAAAAGTGGCGCCGGCACACCAACGACAACAGTGGAAACTGCAGTAGCAATTGCTGTTTGATTAAGACCATCGTCGCTATGACCAGTAGCAATTGCAGTATTGGTGGTAGTCTTTGAAAGCGTTGTCGTACACTTATATTTCCAGCTTTCGCTCGGATCAAGTTTATTATCACTATTTAAATCACCAGAAAGTAATGTTACTGGGCTACATTTGTCATCAACTACCGAAACATCAGTTAACGCCTGCCGTCCACCAACATTCCAAACGGTATAATTGTATGTGACCGAACTAGATGCTGAAGATAACGCCAATGGACTTGGAACTTTCAAAATCCCAATTAGAGGTACAACCATGTTAGAACCACCAATGAGCCCCGATGGAACTATTGGAATATCGGTATTTACAATCGTACATGTCTTATCGTCACCCGCTAAAAGAGATACATTACCACTTGAGTCGCATCCAGTTCCACTAAAGCTTTGAGTATACAGAGAGTTTATGTTTTCACTTACCACATAACTTCCCGCAGCAAGAGAATAAGAAGTTCCTGGTGATGAAGCTCCAACAGTTGGACTTCCCGAAACATCAACACCACCATTTTTTACATGAATTGAAAAATCAGATGGTATTGCTGTGTGACTTGCATTAACAACAAGCTTAACAACATGAAGAGTAGCAAGAGATACAGGAGATGAATTAATAGTATTTTTTTGAAGCACAACCTGTGAATCAGCTAACGCCCTTCCGTTAAGGACTGCACCAGTAAGCAAAATAACTTGCTTCGCACTTAATATTGTTCCATTAAATGTTGAATATGTTCCTAGTGTTGCGCCCGTACCACCCCCAACTTGCCAAAATATATTTTCAGCCTTAGCTCCACCAGAAAGTAAAACTTTTATACCGAGTGGAATTGTTCCTTTTGAATCAACGGTAAGATCTCCCGCTATTTGAAATATCCAAACATCACTTGCGCCCCCCGATAATGAAACATCAGAATTTATCAAAACACTGTTATCCCATTTGTAAAGTCCTGGTGCGAAAGTTAAACCTCCAATATCTTTGTCACTAACTCCCGCTCCAAGGTTCGTACCATTCGGGCCAGTTCTTCCCGCAGCATCACCATACGCCGTTCCCATATCAAGCACCGCGTTATCCACTAACGTTTTATTTGCTCCTGGACCAGCCATGAGACACGATGTATTTGAATCAAAACCGCCTCCGTATGCACCATCAACGTCATAAATCTTATTTGTTCCTGTTAATTCACTACACGATGGTTTAATTGCGAAACCAGTACCCCCACTTACTCCGATATTTCCCGTAATTGAAGATGAAGGAACATCGGTGATTGTTGTCTTTGCAAGAACAGCAAAATTATTTGTCGTTATTGACAAAAGATCTACCGGCAATGGACCAGCGGCATGCACATTACTAATGGACCCAGTAAAACTGAGTACAAACGGAACGACTAGCGCAATTACCATCAAATTCTTATTGAATTTTGTCATATATTTGATTTTTGTATGTATATTTGACCTTCAGTATGAGGCCGTATCAATGCATGTAATATTACAAAGAAAAGAAATAGCAACGTGTAATATTGCATGTTATTTCTTTTTTAATTCATTGAGTTCCTTATCTAACTTTTCAATATGTGCCTCAAGCTTCTGTGAGCGTTCCACAAATTTTGTTTCAAGTTGCCTCGTTTGGTTTGCAAATGTCTCCGCAATAATCATCATTTCCGTAACGTCCTCCATAGCAAGAAGTATGATGGGCGGGAATAACTCTGAAGCACTATCTTCCTTAAAATGAATCTGTCGTGCATTAAGCATCATTACCTTACGCCCAATATGAGGGAAATCGTGAGCAACTTCATAACCCTTAAAAAATGTGTTTTTAGGAAGAATGTCTTCGAGAAGCTTTCGCAGTGATGGAATATCCCATTGACCATTCCCTAAATCATATACAATTTTTTTTTCAGTTTCTTTTGCTTCCGATTGAAATACTCGATAAAAGGATTCATTTGCGGCCATAACACGAAAATCTTTGTCAAGAATCAACACTGGCTCTCGTACAACGTCTACGACCGTCTTAATATATGTCCAGCTTTCAGTCCATAGTCGATCGAAAAAATCTGCTCCAATATGCCCGATTTCTTTTGTTTTCGTTTCCATATTGATAAAGACGAGTGTGGGCTCGATTTATTGCAACAAACTTCATAAGGTATAAATTGTATGAAAACGCCCATACTTTATATGGATGTTTTCATCATATACTAGGACGAATGCTTCTTAATGTGCTTCCAAGACTTTTTTGCATGAGAAATAATTTCTTTTTTCTCTTTCTCTGAAAGACGCTTCTTTTGAGCATATGTTTTCATTGCAGTTTTTACGAATGAATCATATTCTTTTTCTCCAACTTCCTTCATTTTTTTAAACTGTGGCGCAAGATATGCATGAAACTCTGCTGACTT
This sequence comes from Minisyncoccota bacterium, assembly GCA_041659005.1. Taxonomy (GTDB): domain Bacteria; phylum Patescibacteriota; class Minisyncoccia; order UBA6257; family GWB1-50-10; genus LiPW-41. The sequence continues at coordinate 17,206 of JBAZZD010000011.1, forward strand.
TTTTCTAATATCACCAAGAAATTTCTTTCCTGATTCGGAAACAAGCACAATCCCCGCCGCAACACTGAGTGCCGCACCAACAATTTTTCCCTCTACAAATTTTGTTTTGTTATTTTTTTTCATATATTTTTAATTATTTTAAACGTAAGATAAAGAATAATGTAATTACCGCTATCTGTATTTGAATAATACCGACTACGATAAACATAATAATTAACCACTTCATCGACTTTATGGATTTTTCAGCTGTTTGAGTAATTTCTTCAGAATGTTTCGACTCCATAGTATGGAAGCCGTGAACGAAACTTATTTATTGCAAGAAAATTAATAAAACAAACAAAGTGCTATACTTTAGATAACTAAGACTATATCTCTCTTAGGATAGGACACTGTAATGCACACCCCACTCATATAGAGCCAAATTTGCAGGGCTGCTATAGATATACCTCAAATACTACAGGAAAACTGTAATGTTTGTGTAATAACAAATGCCGAATTTCGGCTTATTATATGATGACCCCAGAAGAAGAAAAACAGGCGGGAATAATTTTTACTGCGGGACACCACGACTTCAACCGAGGCCTTAATTTGTATGTATATTCTAAAATCTTAGACCACGCACTTGGCGAAGATCTCGTAGGAGAAACATTTATGAAAACGTGGGTATACCTCATAAGGGGGGGGGGAAAATTGATACAATGAAATCATTTCTTTATCACATTTTAAACAATCTCATTGTAGATGAGTATCGGAAACACAAAACAGTGTCGTTGGATGTTATGCTTACAAAAATTGGCGTTGAACCAGTTTCCCCAGCCACCAATCTTTCTGACAAATTAGATGGAAAAGTGATATTGCTTTTAGTTAATAATCTTCCAGAACCATACAAGAAAATAATACATATGCGATATGTGCGAGATCTTTCACTTACTGAAATGTCTCTCATCACCGGACAAACAAAAAATACCATGGCAGTGCAAATACATCGTGGACTTACTAAGTTGAAAAAATTATATAACGAAGACAACAAAAGTCGCACAAAATTTGATTAAATAAAATATGATTTGGACAATTATTATTGCCTTAGCGGCTCTTTGGCTCTTTGGATTTATTTTTAAAATAGGTGGAAAACTAATTCACGCATTACTTGTTATTGCGCTTATTATCTTTATATTTCGATCAATATTTTAATAATTATCAAAAATAGCACCTCGTGTGCTATTTTTGATAATTTGCGGGGACGCCAGGATTTGAACCTGAATACCTGGTTTTGGAGACCAGAGTCCTACCATTGAACGACATCCCCAACTTCCCCATCATACACAAAAATATTTCAAAAGAAAATCCCTGCTAAGCAGAGATTTCTCAATTTCTAAACCCTATACCCAAACACATTCCCCTTTTTTCTACTTATTTTTTCCTTCTTTGTGAACAGTCTTTGCGCGACACCACTTACAAAATTTCTGAAGCTCAATTTTGCGTTGAACTTGCTTTTTATTCTTGCGAGTCGTGTAATTTACATGCTTACACTTTGAACATCGAAGACGAATTAATTTTTCGGTAAATTTTCCCTGTGACATAATCGATAGAAACTAACTTATGAATGTTACAATAGGTTACCGAAAATGTAAATACTCACGCTAATCCACAGAAATTAATGTATTAGGAATGGACATTTCTTATTTTTTCCGTACACTAATTAAGTACCTTTATTGCCGATGTAGCTCAGCGGTAGAGCAACTCCATGGTAAGGAGTAGGTCGTCGGTTCAATCCCGACCATCGGCTCATAGTGAGACGACAATTGTTAGGTCGTCCCGCAATGCGGGACCATCGGCTCATAGTTGATAAATTACGCCACCTTAGCTCAGCGGTAGAGCAACACTTTTGTAAAGTGAAGGTCCTCGGTTCAAATCCGAGAGGTGGCTCATTTCTTAATAGCCACTTCGAGGATTTGAACGGGAAAAGGGTCGCCCCGCAATGCGGGGCGTGGTTAGTTATTTGAAACCGCAAGGTGTCAGAAAATTTCGTCTACGAAATTTTGTTCAGTTGCCAGAGGTGGCTCAAATAAAATACCCCGTTACACAACGGGGCGTTTTTTATTTCGAAAAATGCGAACTGCTATTCCCCCACTCATAATGAGAAGAAATACTGAAGACGCAATCCATGCGGCACGAATAGAATAGTTGTCTGCAATCCATCCACTAATCGGAAGTCCAATGGCCATTCCAATGTGTCCAGCAAGTGCTTGAAGTGAAAGCAATGATGCGCGTTCTTCTGACGGAATATGTGCATTCATATACGTATCGGAAAATACACCATACGATCCACGCGAAATTTCATGAAGCATAAACATTGTGATGGACACAACGAATAATGGAGATAAAGAGGCGAATATCATCGCGCCTCCCGTTATAACAAGAGAAATGATAAGCGGAATCGCAAAATTATTTCCACTATTTTTCATAATCTTTTTAGAAATGGAAATTCCTAAGAAGCTCGACACAACGATTGCCACAAAGAACCAACCGAATTGCGAAATAGATTGAATATGTGCTTTAAAGAATGGTTGCCACTGCATATTGTACGCCTGCATTGCACACGTTGAAATTCCAACAATAATCAAAATAGTTACGATATGATTACTTTTTCTTGCAAATGAAATTGTCTTCCTTGCAGTTGACGCAAGTTCTTTGAATCCATCGCGAATCGTAACATAATTTTTCTTGAAATAATCTTCTTTCATAAATAGCACCGCCCCAACACCAACAAGGAAAAAAGTGAAACTACTCATAATCCAGGGCATTTGCAATCCAAATAATTCTGCGGCATATGATCCCATAAGCACTCCAACAACAGCGCCAATTTTTTTAATTTGACTCGCTCGGGTAAATAAATTTGGAAGATCAACAGTTCCATCATGAAATGCAATAGTATCGACAATCCATGCATCAAATGCACCAGTAGTACACGTCATCCCAATCGCAATAATAATTTCTGCAATTACAAACCACAAAAATCCAGGTGCAAATGCATATACAAACATTCCAAGTGCAACGAGAAAACAGGAAATTACAAATGAAGCTTTTCTACCCCACGTGTCTGCAATAATTCCCGTTGGGAATTCCGCAAGAGTAAGCGCTACTGCATATGCGGTATTAACTAAACTTGCATCAAGAATGGATAGTCCTCTTGAGAGCAAAAACATAACATAAGTGGCGAAATGAAAAGACATTCCCCATTGTATGATTCCACCAAATGCAAGGTACAAAAAATACATTTTCCGTGCCATATTATTCTCCTTTCGCGCATGCGCGCGATTATTAAATTGTTAAATTACTTTTGCATTGAACAAGATGTTCAATACCTAGAAAGCAAAAAATCTCAGCTTCCTAGCCGAGATGTTCTAGAATATATGACTTATGTAAGATTTAGGTTTTTATCATGTCTACTTCTACATGTGCCTCGGCAAGAAAACAAAATATATCATTCGGAAGATCCCATCCGAAGGTATAAGACTGCTTATTAACTGCTTGGCACATAATTAGTTTCATACTATTTACCTTTATATTAATAAAACGACGCATTCCAAAAAGTGTTACAAACAAAAAACAGGAGCAAGTCCTGTTTTTATATTTTGTGCGCAGGGAAGGATTCGCCTCTTGTTTGATTGAGTACAATCACCTACTGGGCTACTGAACTCGAGACCTACGGCTTCTCTTCGAAGCCTGCGGCCCGCGGTTCGAATCCTCCATCATATAAAACAAAAACACTACCCCAAAAGGATAGTGTTTTTGTTTTTTGTGCGCAGGGGAGGATTCGAACCTCCGTAGCCGATAGGCGCTAGATTTACAGTCTAGTACAATTGACCGCTCTGTCACCTGCGCATTATTAACTTCTTAAACTTAATTCCTCCTTTCCAACTCTTTATTTCTTTTTCTCTGATTGTATGCTTTCTTTCTGTCCAATGGAAGTAATAGATTCCTTTGTTTGTTCTTTCTTAAACTTTGCTAATCGCTTTGAAACAATATTATCAAGTTTCATAATACTCACCCGAAGTTTTCGTAAAAACTTTTCGAACACTAACAACAACCAATCATCAACCCTTTCTAAATATCCAATAAGCCAATGAAACATTGATACTTCTTTTGCTTTTTCAAGATCTGATTCGTGAACACGCGGAACCACTCGCCCCAGCATATAAACGATGAATCCGAGTGCGCATATCGCGATAATTCGTAAAATAAATGTAATCATAAGATGTACGTGTCTGCGTAATACTAATTATATTACACAGACGGTATACACACGGCTTATAGCGAATAACGAATGAATCGTTCCACTTTAATATTCTCTCCAACTTTTGCAGTAACACTCTTAATAAGATTCTCCACTGTCGTTGACTCATCTTTCACAAATGGCTGCGCAAGAAGCTCTTCAATAGTTTCTGGATTCATCGCTGCAATATGCATCGCAACATCGCGCGCAAGATTTTTAAATAAGTCACCTCGCACAACAAAATCGGTTTCTGCATGAATTTGAAGTAATGCGCCAACGCGCTCATTGTGAATATACGACATCAAAAGCCCTGCACCCGCAACACGGTCTTTCTTTGTTTCTGCCTTCACAAGTCCACGTTCATTGATAAGTGTTTTTGCTCTTTCAAAATCCCCCTTTGCATCATCAAGCGCTCGCTTGCAATCCATCACTCCCGCGCCAGTTACCTCACGCAATGTTTTTATATCGTCGCTCATATACGATTGATTTTAATTTTAATTATACGACTGATTATTTTTTCTTTAACGGCTCTAACCCTTCACGAACTTTTTCTATAACCCATGTAATACTATCTTTTGAATGATCGTTTCCAAAAATTGGTTTAGTAACTAATTTTGGATCATCATTGGTATCAATAAGTGCTACTACGGGGATTTTCAAACGATTTGCTTCTTTAATTGCAGTCATATGTTCTTTTGGATCAATGACAAAAAGCACATTTGGAAGTCGCGTAAGACGCAAAAGCCCATCAAATGTTATCGACATCTTTCCAATTTCTTCTGAAAATTTTAACTGCTCTTTTTTTGTATATTTCGAAAGTTCTCCTTTCTCCTTCTTATCACGAAGATCAACATAATAACGAACCCGATCCGAAATTACTTTGAAATTAGTAAGTGTACCACCAAGCCACCGTGTTACGACATACGGATATTTAAAATCGTGCGCAAACGCTTTTACTGCTTCGCGCGCTGGAGCTGTCGTTCCCACTACCATAAGGAGTCCCTCAGGACCAAGCTTTTCGGCGATAAATTTCACCGCTGCATCCAAAGACGATATTGTCGACTCAGGATCCAAAAGCTCGATTTCATTGCGATTAAGTGCAATGTGTTGTCTCATGCGAGGATGCGTTTTTGAACGCTTATGCCCCGTGAGGACACCCGCGGTAACGAGTTCCGCGACCAACTCACTGGTTATTTCTCTTTCTTTACTCATAAAAATTCGCCCTT
>JBAZZD010000012.1:0-19457 GCA_041659005.1 Minisyncoccota bacterium
TAAAATCAGGAGATCTTGTAGAGATTACTACTCACAAAGGCAAAAAACCTTCAGAAGATTGGCTGCGCTTCGTAAAAAGCGAATCAGCACGAGAACACATAAAGAGCGAACTTAATAAAAAATCACGATTTTTCAAAGAAAAGATTGAGGTGCAACTTATGGAGTTTAAAATCATAAATATAGACAGAGATAGCTTCTTAAAAGATGTTACGAGTACATTTGCTGATATGAGAATTAACATTGTATATCTTCAAAGCCAAACAGATCGCAGAAAGGAGTTTTCAACTGTCACAATTCGTACTGAAATATTTCCAGAATCAAAGATCCAAAAAATATTATTGAAATTGAAAAAAATTCAAGGAACAAAAGAGGTCACCTATCGTACGGACCGCTAATAATTATGGAAGTCCGACTTCCATAATTATTCACCGTCAGTGAGACGCTCGAGAATTCCTTCTAATTCTTCGCGTGAATAAAATTTAATTGCAATTTCCCCTCCTTTTCCTTGAGCGCGAATAGTTGTTGGAGCAGAAAATTTTTCTTCAAGCCGTTTTTCCCAAAATGAGTGTTCAGGATTTTTTGGTTGTAATATTTTTTTCTTCCCAATTTTTTCATTCATTTCTCGAATGGTTGTTTTCTTCTCAAGAAGAGCGAGAAATGCACGTTGCTGTTCTATAGGATTAGCAATTCCTAAAAGTGTTCTTCCGTGGGACTCGGTAAGTCGCCCCGTCTGAAGCGCGTCTTGAATTTCTGATGGAAGATTCAAAAGACGCATCGTGTTCGCAACCGCTTCACGACTCTTTCCAACACGAATTGCAATTTCTCTTTGTGTAGCACCGAATTCCTCTTGAAGTCGTGCATAGGCGCGGGCAGACTCCATTGGATTTAAATTACTGCGTTGAATGTTTTCAATGAGTGCAATTTCAAGTCGCACCTTTCCCGCATCAATTTGCTTTACAATCGCCGGCACTCTCGGAAGCCCAACAAGTTTTGCTGCCCGTAGTCGCCGCTCTCCCGCAATAAGCTGATATTCAACTTCTGCCCCAGAATCTTTTTCTTTTATTACCTTCGCAACAATAAGTGGTTGCAACACACCAAATTCACGAATTGATTGCGCAAGTTCGTTTAATTCTTCCGTATTAAATTCTCTTCGTGGTTGATACGAATTTGGTTGTATCTTTTCAACCTCTATCTGAAATATACTTGAACTTAAATCATTAGTACTATGTTCTTTTTTCTCTCTATAAAGAGCGGGGTTCACTTTTGGTGATGGCGGAATATATTCATTATGTGACGATCTTTTAACAGAAGGTGACACAGAATTATTTGCGTGAAGTGGGGGAACTATTGGCTGACCCCCTGATCCGTTATTTGGAATAAGTGATTCAAGTCCGCGTCCTAACATATACATTCATTGTACTAGAAAAATGGAAATAAAAAATCCCCCATTGGGGGGAATTATTTTACACCGAGCATAATCGCTCCTTTAGGAATTTTATTTTCTTGCGAAATAAAAATTCGTTCAGAAATAAAACGAAAACTCAAAACATTCGAATTTTGAATATAATACAATACCTTAGAGTTTCCTTGATTTCGTGTCTCAACTAAAAATCCAACAATTTCCGAAGGCATCGCTAGAGTGCATCCTCCCTCTTTTATAAATTGCAACGCTTGTCCAAAAGTTACAGAATACGGCATCTTAAATGGTCGCAATTTCACCTTATATTCCCTACTTGTCTGAAGTGGAATCTCCAAACCAAGAGGGATAACAATGCCATAACTCTTTTTCCTTTCTTCTGAACTCATTTTTAGTATCTTGATCTTATAAAACATCGCCCGATGTTTTATATATTCAAAAAATGAAAAAATAAGTAATAGAATAATGACGAAAATAATTTTAACATCCAAAATATTTCTCCTTTTTTAATTGTGAAAGATATTTTCTTTATACAATAATACTCGGCCCTATGTCAAAAAAATGCCACGTGATTACGTGGCTAAACGATATTTTTTACACAGAAATATAATCGTCGCATTCATTCCAATCGATATTGGATTGAATATCATCAACGAAAGATTTCCTAAAAAAATTGAATAGAAAAACCAAAAGATGCTTGTCGCAATGAAAACCTTTTGAACTCTCAAATCAACTTTCCCTGCGTTTTTATTCTTCCAAATTTCATATATTTGAAAGAACCCAAAAGGAAGTATTCCGAAAAGTGCGACACTGAAAATCATTTCTTTTTCGGAAATTTCATTTGCAATAATCATAAGCATTATTATTGCAATAAATGTTGCAGTAATCGGCCACTCATACCACTCCGAATCCTTAAATTTCCAAAGTCCACGAAGTACATAAAGACATAGAAATCCAAGTAATCCATTAAACACAAGTGCAATGCTTCCGATCGAAAATCCAAACGGAATAATTGCAAAAAAATACGCACACCAATATCCAAATTGAACAACCGATACTGACTCTCCTTTTTCAGAATCCCAAATATTTTTTCCCTGCTTATATAAACTCTATGCTTGGAAACAAGAGGAAGAAAAAGTTCCCAAAAAAGATAAAGTAAGGATATTAAATCCAAAATTCTTGAATTCTACCGAATTCCTTATGAATTCTTCCATCCATTTCTCCGATTTATTTTATTATTAAATATGAGTAAATTATGTCATAATTTGAGAAACAAGTCAAACTAAAACAGGGCTCACATATGAGACCTTCTTGTGTTTGTACGTATTATTATTTGTAGAAGTTCCTGGTGTAAAAAATAAAAATTAGAAAGAACAACGCAAGAACCCAAATAAATAACGCATACACAAGAATTTCCATACAGAACTCCCTGCTCTAGAAATGTATACATTAGTTCAACTCTCACGCGCTTCTACACCGCCTCGCACCGTTCCATACTAGCTAGATATACAACGAACGATTTGGAAGTAACCCGCTTTAAAAATCAAACCGTTATTACTTTAATATGTTGAATTTCTAAGGTCAACCCCGTTAGAGGTAATGTTAATCGGGAAATATCCAAAACCGCAAAAAAACTCCTAAAAAGATAGAAAGAATTTTAATTAGCGTCTTCGTGTGTCATTCCCACTTTTGCGGGAATCTAGTATTCATTTCGAATTTGCAGTACCAGTCCATAGCTTTAGCGACGAATGGTCATTCTGAGTGCAGCGAAGAATCTCTTTCTCCTTTTTATATTTTCTCATTTATTTATTAAATTAAAATTTGAAATTTGTCATTCGAAATTAGTTAATCTCCTGTTGTAGGTTGTTGGTTGTAGGTTATCAGTTTTTCTAATGTCTTAGGTCGTTGGTTGTAGGTTATAGGTTTTTAATTACTCATAAAACACAAAATAACGCTCATAAAATTCTTCATCTGTTTTTGGAAAATCATCTATTATTCGTTCGTCCTCCTGCGATACTTCTTCTCCAATATATTCATCACTCTCTGGAATTGTTGGTGGAATATATGTTGGCGCACTTCTGTCAGGAAATTGATTCATCACTTCTCTTGCAAGTTGCTCATACGCCACCGCACCAGTGCTTTGTGGAGCATGAAGTACTACAGGTTTTTGAAAACTCGGCGCCTCAGCCAAACTCACTGATCGTGGAATTTCAATATCATATACTTGAGTTGGAAATCGTCGTCGCACTTCTCGTGCAACCTCACGCGATAATCGCTCACGCTTGTCATACATTGTAAGAAGCGCCCCCCCGATCTCAAGCGGATGATTCATATTTGTGCGAATGAGTTGCATTGTTTCAAGCAACTGACTCAATCCTTCCAAACTAAAATATTCACATTGAACAGGGATAATAACTTCATCTGCCGCAAGCAATCCATTCAACGTAAGAAGATTCAAACTTGGTGCAAGATCAATCAAGATAAATTGATAATATGGCGCAACATGCGCAACAAAATTTCGCAAAAAATATTCTCGTCCAGGAAGATTTACTAATTCAACAAGCGCTCCTGCTAAATCTTGTGATGCAGGTGCCATATCAAGATTCGAAAGATAGGTTCGCTTTATTACCTTGTCCGGCGTTATCCCACCTAAAATTGCGTGATAAATTGTCTCATTTTCTCCACACTTTACTCCAAGACCAGACGTGGCATTTGCTTGTGGATCAAAATCAATTAAAAGCGTTCTGTTTCCAAGTATCGCAAGATACGCAGCAAGATTCATTGCTGTTGTTGTTTTTCCTACTCCACCCTTTTGATTACAAATTGCAATGGAGCGTGCCATTTACTTTACTTTACCTTATCCGTATTGTATTCTCAATGTGTACTTTTAAACACATATGTTTAAAAGTTATTAAAAGTCACAGGAAATTAAAATGTAAGTTGAAAGTTATGCCTGAGTGGCGGAACTGGTATACGCGTAGCACTCAAAATGCTATGATCTCACGGTCTTGTGGGTTCGAGTCCCACCTCAGGCACAAATATAAAAGCACTCCTTATGAGTGCTTTTATATTTCTATCTTAGTGGGACTCGAAGCCGACACTCGCGCCATTGGTCCGAGCGAGTGCGGCGGGTTTCGGAGGAGAACGAACGAGAGTGAGTTCGGGGGAGAAAGAGTCCCACTCATTTTATGCCTGAGGTGGACTCGAACGAAAAAAATCCCACCAGAAATTTGACTTCTCTGCTATTTTATAGTATATTTTGTATAGTTTTTAATTAACAAAATACAAACATTTAGGAGTGTCGGATGAAATACGAAGTTATTGATCAAAAAGTAGAGGCGTATAATATCGCCTTTAATCAACGTCTTGCTGAACTAAAGACCGATGAAGAAAAGCAGCAGTTCATTGAAGGAGCGGTATTTGCGCTTGATGCGCTTTATCGCTATGGAAGTCTTAAAGACTTAAGTCCGGTTGGCCGCGAGATATTCATAGGAAGTCTTGCCAATTCCTATAGCACGGCATTTCACCAAAAGCTAGATCCTGATAAATATATAAAAGATCTAATTAAAAGTCGTAGCACGCAGACGGCAGAGGCATTTGTTAGCGCTGCAAAAGTACAACAGGAATCTGGAGTTCCTCTAACATTTGAGGAAGAAGCGCGAATCAGACAAATGACTATGTTGGCACAATTTGTTGAAAAGATGAAAAAAGATTAGTTTTTTAAACCCCGATTAATCGGGGTTTTTATTTATTAAAAATCCCCGTATACACGGGGATCTGATATGCACAATTTTAGGTTGTACGACGAAACTTACAAATTTTAAGTATTCGTCAGAAAGTATTTTTCGCTCCTCTTTCTTTTCTTCAAAAGAGATCATAATGGTTGGAGCTTTCAAAAGCTCTGATAGAGCATCTCTAATAATTTCCAAAACGCCTTCGTCCCCTACTAGAAAAACCTTTTTTTCTTCTAAGGTTATAAAAGAAACTGCTATCTTTGCCATGGCCAAATTTGCAAGAGCTGTTTTGCCTGATAAATCTGATAAAGACGATTTATTTCCAATAACTGCTATCTTCAAAAATCCTCCTTTTTTAAAGACAAAACCTTAAGAATTTCTTCCGCAACATTTTCCTTTGAAATCCCATAATTGCATCCTGCTTTTATGAGAGCTTCACAAAAATTTTCATCACTTGATGTTGCAATTATTGGACCACTGTACGTCTTCCGTATTTCTTCAACCAACGGGATTGTGTTCGGCTCATCACCCGGGACACATGCGTCCATAGTGATAACTGATAAATCCGGATTTTGATAAAAAATGTTTTTTGCCTCCGGAATAGAAATCGCTTGAAACAATAAAACTTTCCCGTCTAATTCCATTTCCCATAATCCTTGAAACACCGCCTTGTCTTCAATGATAAGAACCTTTTTCATATTGCTACTTATTAATATGTTAATGATTCATATAGTATACGATAGCAAAAGATGCTTGTCAATGTAACATATTTCGCTATAATTGATATATGGGATTTATTGATTCATTCGTTGATGCAATAGTTGGAGTGATTGAAGGCCTCATTAGTGCGTTTACTGGCGGAAACAGTTCGTCCGATAGCGAAAACAAATAATATTCTAATTTGCCCTCTATTATTCTCATGCTACAATATTTTCATGTTTAATTTTCTAAAGAAAAAAGATGGAGATGCAGCACAAACAAAAGGTGATGGAGATGGACTGAGTGCACTTTCAAAATTCGGCATTAACAAAAACATGATGGTGACCGCATTAAAGCAAATGCGAAATTTGAATCCTGCACAAAAGTTGCAGGTAAAAATGATGTTTAAAAAACAAATAAAACGGGATATTTCTAAAGAAGAGATTATGAAGGGAGCAGAAGAACTTGGAAAACAACTAAAAAACGAATTCTCCCAAACAGAGATAGAAATGATGAAAAAAGATCTGATTGACCTTTTCGGGAACTAGCAACTCGTAATTATTTTAATTATTTTTTATTTTCCATGTTGAGGTTGCCGACTCACGAATAATACTTTCTCCTTTTGGAATTACACTCCAAAACACTTCGTCAATAAGTGTATCGTTGTAATAGAGTAACAATGTGTTATTTTTTTCTGCAAGCGCATGTGACTTTGCCCACCGTGCAATAGTTTCTTTTTGTATGTCCGCTTCTGCATTTGCAACATATACGCAATGCCCAAATAAAATCTTTTCATCCTTCCACGCAGTAGTTATTAATCCCTCTTCTTTGCCCGTTGAGGACTTCTTTTTAAGAAATATGTTATTGAGCGTTTCATCTTTTTCATAATTACAAATTCGCACAAATTCATTCAGGGCGCTCACCTCATCACCCGCTTGAATTTCCGAAATATACAATTTTGGAACGCCATTATCCACCGGAGAAACCAAGAGCTCGGCACTGCTCGCCACGCTTTTTACTTTTGTGGTCGACATAACTAATGACTTTTTTTGTGAACTGATTTTCGTATTTAGTGATGCTGAATATTCTGTGCTTTTTTCTGCCGCCGTCTCATTGCTAGCATCACCAACATCAAATGTACCTACAAAAATCCCTTTTGTAGAAAACAGGTTCTCGGTAATTGAACGGGTACTCAAGAGAATATTTGTGATAATTAAAAAAAGAACCGCGAGGGCGGTTACTGAGATTACTTGAAGCACCCGTTTTGATGGCAAAAATCGCTTCATAATTAGACACAACAAAAGAAAGCATACCTCTCGAAGGAATGGGCGCGAAATTGGAGGAGGTGTTCCCCTTTTCGCACACCCGTGCTCATCCGGGATTTATTAGTCGGCGTGCTGCCGTCTTTTGTTTAACTTACTTTTTCATTCTACTCCCCTTTTTTCATTCTGTCTTGTGGATAAGGTTTACTCCAGAATCCATATTCGTAGATGAAATTTTCACATACTATAAATCCAACTCAGGAAAGAAAAAAGAATGCACCGTATGAAGAACTCGACACCCAAGGAGTCTCAAACAGCTTCATACAGCACATTCTTTATAGTTTCTTTCCATTCATGGATTTATGCGAGTATGTTCCAACATACATCTACATCTATGGATTCTTCCGTCTAATGGTCGTTTTCGTGAATGTATAGATGGTATTCCGGCGTATGTGCGAAGAATAGAATTCTTCCGTTTTGGGGATATTGCGAACTCAACCTTTATGGGATTCAAACAACGCAGTATTCCTATTACTTTCTCTGTTTGTTCTCGGAATTGTAGAATGGTATTTCAACAGGTTCAAAAAATAATAATTGTTTTTCCGTTTTATATAAAAAAAATATTTTTAATGCTTAAATTGTACTCCGGCGTATGTATTAAAAATAAACTTTTTTCGTCTTGGGTTTTTGTGTGCTGAATGTTATTTAGGAGGGCGATTAATTTTCAATTTTTAAATCTTAAATTATTCAATAAACTTTTTGCAAAATGGCAAAAAGTGCTGTATTCTACTACCAACTATGTCACATAATCATGATAATTTTTCGGTTATTGTTTCAGAACCAAAGGACGCAATTATTGAAATTTCGGGAACAATCAACGCAGAAACGATTGAAAACCATCGGAAAAAAGTAATAGAAAGCGTTGCAAAAGAAGCAGACGTACCAGGATTCCGCAAGGGACACGCACCAAAGGATATTATTGAAAAACAGATAGACCAAAACCATGTGCTAGAGGATGCTGCGGAAGAAGCACTCAGCGAAGTTTATCCTCATATTCTCCATATGCATTCAATTACTCCAACAAGTGCTCCCCGTGTTACCATCGTAAAATTAGCACTAGGAAATCCATTAGAATTTAAAATTACCGTAGCGGTAGCACCGGAAGTAAAACTTCCAAACTATAAAAAAATAGCAAAACAAATTAAATCAAAGGAAATAAAAGTTGAAGTAACTGACACGGATGTCGAAAATGTTATAAAAGAACTCCAAGAACTCCGAAAAGACGAAAATGGAACTATTCCAGAAATCACCGATGACTTTGTAAAAACATTAGGAAATTTTGAATCGGTTCATGATTTTAAAACTAAACTCAAAGAAAATATCAAGAACGAAAAGGAATCGAATGCTTCAAGAGAAAATTTTGAAGCTCTTGTGAAACAGTTGGTTTCTGAATCAAAAATTACCCTTCCCCTCCCAATGGTTGATGACGAAGTTTATGCTTCGCTCAATCGACTTACAAAAGATCTTGAGAAACATAAAATGTCTCTTGAAGATTATTTCAAAAATATTAAGAAAACTGAGGAAGAATTTATTAAAGCAAAAAGAGAATCAATTGAAGAACAATTAAAAACAAAATTTATAATTCAAGAAATTGCAAAGGAAGAAAAAATTATTCCAGACACAGAACAGATTGAAGCAGAGACAAAACAAGCAATGATGCATTACCCAAATTTAAACCCAGAAGATTTCAAAACCTATATAGAAGAGACACTCACAAACGAAAAAACACTTCGTTGGCTAGAAAAGGCAGAATTTTAAATGTTCAAAAATTCCTCCGCAATGGAGGAATTTTTTGTTACAACAAATGAGCGTAATATCTTTTATTTGAGAGTTATTAAAATCGCACCCGCTATCATAAACAGCGCACCTAATACTACTTTCCACCCAATCGCCTCTCCCAAAAATAGTGCCGCAAGTATTACCACAAAAATTATGCTCAACCGATCAATAGCAACTACTTTTGTCGCAACTCCATACTTTAATGCAACAAAATAAAATAACCATGAAAGAGCACCTGCAACTCCTGCAAGAATAATGAATATCCACTCTTTTCCACTTAGCGACCCCAAAGAAAATCCTTGAAATTTCTTTAATGATAAACTTGTTATCACCAAAAAAACCGCCATGATTATTGATCGGATTGTTGTTGCAAGTGTTGAATCAATATCCTTTAATCCAAATTTTCCAAAAATTGCTACAAGTGCCGCAAAAAGCGAGGAAAGAAGCGCATAGAATATCCACATATAGTAAGTATAAATGTATTCAATAAAAAAATCCCCCCAATGGGGGGGCAAATTATATAATCTTCTTCATCATAAGCACGGTACCAATTCCATAATAATGAAAATCGTCTACAGAATCTTCGTGATTTTTCGGGAATTTAAAGATATTCATCATTTTTTCTCCATTTTCAGAAGACCACGTTGCGCCAAGATAAATCAATGACCCATCGTATGATCTTGTTGAAGATAAATGACTCCATTTTTCGAGAAGAAGGATTCCAAGCGAATCATAAATTGAAAACACTGCCTCCAGAACGATGCCGAGAGGAGCTCGACATTTTTGAGGAAGTTTTTCTATTATTTTTTCTTGCATCGCAAATATCGTGGATTCAAACCTTAATTCGCGATATTCTTCTTTTTCCCCGATGAAATTAATTAAATAATATCCTGCGTCTTCTTTTTTATTAACCCAGAAACTTTCATTAGAATGCGAAAACCAAAGATTTTTTTCAAATCGGTTTTTCGCCCCGAATCCAAATTCTGATTTAAATCGCTCAGCAAGAATCTCTTTTGGTGATTTTCCTTGATGATAAACCAGAAACCAATTCGCCAACCCATTTTTATTTGCTTCCGCACAGGATTCTATCTGTTCGATTGTATACCCTAGTTCGGTATCCAACTTTAATTGTCGGTTCCATTTCCCAGTCACATCAAGAATATTTACTATTCTTTCGGGACCAAGAATTATTGAAGCCTCGAGAAGAGATGCGTCTCTTTTTTTCATCTTAATTTTCCTTATTAAATTATTAAAAAAACCTATCTATTGTATACAATAGATAGGTGAACTAGTCAAATAATTAGACGATCTCTTTAAGAAGGAGGAAATCTTTTTTTATCTCTCTACTTTTCGAAAGATAGGCATTAACAGCAACGGCATCTGCGTGAGCTTTTGCCACAAGCAAGGCAGTGTCTCGATTTATTCCTCCATCAATCTCTATATAAACAAATGGAAATGTTCTTTTAAGCAACTTTATCTTTTCCACCATTTCAAAAATAAATGATTGTCCTGATGGACCAGGATGAACAGCTAAAATTTGCACCTCATTCACCTCTTCATACTTTTCAAGTACGCTGATTGGTGTATTGGGTAATAGAGCAATCATCATCCGCACATTTTTCTCTTTTGCGTAAGAAATAATTGATTTCATTGTTTTTTCATCAACAGTCTCGTAGTGAATAATAATTCTTCTTGCTCCCGCATCAATCCACCCTCGTGCAGACTCCTCTGGACTCCGTTTCATAATATGTGCCTCACAAAAAACATGTGGCATATATTTTTCTATTAGTTCAATTGCTTCTTGTGGACCATCCCATGTTTCGCTTGCAGAAAAAACCCCGTCACCAATATCAAACTGTACCCATGTTATAGGAAGTTCTTGTAACGTCTGTATGGCGCGTTCTGCCTCCTCCTTTGTTTTTACGTTAATCGTTGGAATTATGTTCATAGGGGGTTCCTCCAAATTCAGGGCGATTGATCTTCATCTCGATCTGAGAAAGTTTTTCAATACGCCGACGAAATCGTGCTTCTCGAGCAAACGGAGTTTGAAGCCATGTCATAACAATCTTCTTTGCCTGTTCTGGGGTTGTGTAGTTTGCACCAATTCCTAAAACATTTACATCATCATCATTCCGTAAATCATATGCCTGATCCGAAGTGAGTGCTACCCCCGCTCGAATATTTGGATATTTATTTGCAGTAATAATTACTCCGGCTCCCGATCCACAAATCACAATTCCTTGACTTCTGTCATAGTCAACACTTACCCGCTCCGCAACTTTTGATGCGAAATCAACATAATCATCATTTTCGTCTAACTGAACATCTCCCATATCAGTAATAGAGTATCCCGCATTCTTTAAAAATACCTTCAAATATTCTTTTATTGCATAACCACGATGATCGGCTCCAAGATAAATAAGCATAAATAAATTTTGAACTTACCGTTAATTATAGCTCCAAAAACGAAGGTTGAAAATCGCTATTTATTAACACAGTAACTGGCTTAGCGTTACAAGTATGTTTTTCGGTACACGTCACATCAAGCATCAACCCGCTCATTGTTTCTTTTGAAAAGTTCTGATCAAATACAAAGTTCCCCAAACTATATGCAATAATTCCATTTTTATAGTTTTCAATCTCCTGTGCCACGTGTGGATGATGCCCAACAACAATATCTGCCCCCGCATCAATAAGTTCACGTGCAAATTTCTTTTGATTTCCATTAGAATTGACTTCATATTCATTACCCCAATGAAGAAGTACCACTGCCACATCATTTTCCTTCCTCATTTCCGCAACATGTTCTAAAATCTTTTTTTCGTCATATTCACTAATTCCCAAATCATCATCTGTGGCAAACAACGTGCGTGGATATAGGTTCGTAAAAGAAAGGAATCCTACTTTATATCCTTTTTTAAGGATTACCGTAGGGGTATTTGCCTCATTATAATTTCTTCCAACTCCCGCAAAGTGAATGTTTGAGTTTGAGAGTATAGACATTGTGTCTTCCAATGCGTCTCGTCCCCAATCAAATATATGATTATTTGCAAGTGAAAAGAGATCAAGCCCAGCATATTGAATCCCCCCAATAACTTTCGGATTAGCGCGAAATGAATATATACTTCCTTGATTTTTACCACGCAAGGAAATTGGTCCTTCAAGATTCCCAATCGCAATGTCAGCACTCGTAAGTCTCTCCGCAACAGAAAGAAATGGAAATTTTTGATCGTTATTTTCTTGTATCTTTTTTTCAACACTCCGCGAAAGCATAACGTCGCCAACAAACATCAGCGAGATGACCATTTTTTTATTTTTCTTTTCTTCTTCAGCTATGCGTAATTGCCGAGACACTTCATTCATCTGAACAATTGAAAATTCCTCTCTTTCCCGTGCCGTATCAAGTTTTTTCTGAAAAAGAAAAAAGGGAACAAAAAGAAGGAGAAAAAGAAAACAAAAAAGGAATACGAAATTTTTCATGAACACCAAAATTCTAACCAAGAACTTTCTTAACGTGCTTTATAAGCGTTGAAACATACCCCGCCTCGTTATCATACCAAGAAAGAATTTTTACAAGATTTCCATCAACAACTTTTGTAAACCCCAAATCAACAAGCGCACCATATTGCATTCCTAATATATCTGAGGAAACAAGTTGTTCATTAGTAACTCCTAAAATCCCATTCCATCGCTCAGTTTTTGAGGCAGCAAGCAATAACTCATTTACTTCTTTCGCCGTTGTAGGACGCTTTGAAATAAAAGTAATATCTGCCGCAGATCCAGAAATAGTTGGAACTCGCATTGCAATACCATCAAATTTTCCTTCAAGTTCTTTTACAACACGAGAAACCGCAAGTGCTGCGCCAGTGGTTGATGGAGAAATATTAAACGCTCCTGCCCTCCCACGACGATAATCATTCCCTTTTGTTGGTCCGTCAACAATATTTTGTGTCGCGGTATACGCATGCACAGTATTTAAAATTGCCTTCTCTACCCCAATTGTTTCATTCATTACCTGTATTACAGGAGCAGATGCGTTAGTGGTACATGACGCATTTGATGTTATTGGATAATTTTTAATATCTTCATCGTTTATTCCAACTAAAACCGTTTTCCCATTACATACTCCGTCTTTATCTTTTGCTGGAGCTGAAATTATCACATGTTTTGCACCAGAGACAATATGAACATTTGATTGTTCGAATGACTCAAATACTCCCGTACATTCAAGTACCACATCAATATTCATATTTCCCCACGGAAGCTTTGATGCATCACGCTCCTGTAAAAACTGAATTGAATGTCCATCAATAACAAGCATACTTCCCGAAATCGAGATATCTCCCTTATATGTTCCATACACCGAATCATATTTAAAGAGATATGCAAGATTTTCAATATTTCCAAGATCATTAATCGCAACAATATTTATTGTTTTGTCTTGCAATGCACTACGAAGAAATAGGCGCCCAATTCTTCCAAATCCATTTATCGCAATTTGTTTCATTGATTCTATTATACTGTTTTTTTTGTTTCTTTAAAACTTACATTCATAAGGAAAATAAATAACACACACCCAACGAAGGAGAGTGTTGCCGCGTACACAAACGTTGCCTGAGGACTTACATACGTCCACAATAATCCACCAATTCCGCCCGCAAGAAGAGCGGAAATACCCACTGCCGCATTGAGCATTCCCTGCCCCATTGCAAGTGAGTGTTCATCAACTAATCGTGCTGCAAGCGCTCGCTCAACTCCATCGGTGGCAGCACTATAGATACCAAAGAGAATAAACGAAATAACGAGTCCAAAAAAAGATTCAACAAACATAAGCGAAACATATGAAACGAGTGCTGAAAAAAGCCCGATAGTAATAATTCTTCGTTTTCCGAATGAATCCGCAAATTTTCCAAGTGGAAATGCCGCAGTCAAAAATGCAATATGATAGATAAAATAAAATATAGGAACATATCGAACTTCAATCCCTATGCTCGGTGCGCGTAATAATAAAAGCGCGATAGGAAGCGTACCAAGACCAAAAATAAATATTGAAAATAAAAATAAAGAAAATCGGCGATTATTTTTTAAGAACGACAAGTCCATCCTTGGGGTAACCACGGGAACCTTCTCTTCAACTCTGGGATGCTCCTCAACAAACACAAACGCGATAACTGCGAGTGCTCCCACACCAAACGCAACGAGAAATATAAGTTGATAAGACCCAAAGAATACTGGAAGGAGAAAAAAACAAGAAGTGGACCCAACATGCCACCAAAGGTATCCATCATGCGATGAAATCCAAATGATCTCCCCAACGTACCTGATTCGGTGGACTCAGAAATAAGTGCATCACGCGGCGCATCGCGCATCCCCTTTCCAATTCTATCTACTGCTCGGAGGAAGAATACGTGCCAAAAACTTGAAACAAGAGTAAGAAATGGACGTGTTGAAACCGACAATATATATCCGACAACAGCAAATTTCTTCCGTACTTTCCACCTATCTGAAATCCAACCAAATATAATCTTTAATATACTTGCAAGAGCATCAGCTACGCCTTCAATAAGCCCAACAATAAATACTGGAGCCCCCAAAGTCATAGTCAAAAAAATTGGCATAACTGCCTGGATCATTTCACTCGAGAAATCGTTTAACATACTAACGATTCCTAAAAAAAACACGTTTCGGGAAACTCCAAAATATTTTTTCATGATTCTATTGAATGAGCGGTTTCACAACTATATGCGAACCAACAAAAAGATGCAGCGTTTTTACTCTTCCTGCTTGAAGCTCCAAAACCTGATCTATTGGTTCTGGCGAGTTATATCGAGCAAGCTCATTTTCACTTTTCCCAATTTGTGGATCAACATTTTGCTCAAATCCTAGAACTTCTCCCGCACGAATCCATACGATATCTATTGGAAACTTCATATCCTTCATCCAAAATACTGCTTGTTCATTTTCCTTGTATTCAAACAACATGCCCTCATTTATTCCAATTGATTCCCTTCCTGAAAGTCCCCGCGCCCGCGCGGTATCAGTTTTCACAACCTCTGCAATAATTATCTGGTTATTTATCCTAATTTCACGTTTATTTTCAAGTGTGCGCACTTTGTTCATGACAATGAACGAGAAAACTCCTGCACCAATGGCAATTCCAAGGAATAGCGCACCCACCTTCATAATTCCGCTCATAATAATATTATTATACCCTACTTTTTTAATTCATATGCAACAATTCCAAATGCCACAGAAACATTCAATGACTCTTTCGCTCCCCTCATTGGTATTTCAAAAATCTCATCACATTGATTAAGAATTCGTTTGGGAATCCCAGAAACTTCGTTCCCAACAATAAATGCAACATTCTTTTTTTTCTTACTTTTTGAAAATTTATTATATTGCGTTGAGTTTTCTGCCTGTTCAATTGCATAGATCATACATCCCTCACTTTTTAATTTCTTTATAAGTTTTGTAATAGATTTTCTATACTCCCATTCCACATTTTTTTCTGATCCTAATGCCGTTTTTGAAAATTCTTTTTGTAATCGACCAAATCGATCAAACGGTTCTGGAGTGATGCCACATAAATATAATTTTTCTATTCCAACGCCATCTGCGGTCCGAAACATTGAACCAACATTATGTAAACTTCGAATATCACTTAATATACCAACTAATTTCATATACACACTCTAAATTGATTCACATCATTGGGCAAGCTTATTTCTTAGAATAAAAATCCGCCTCATAAGAAGCGGATATAAGTGATAGATGAGAGATAATTACTCATCTAAATAAATGGTTGCGGGCGCACAGTAATTAAAATAAATCCAGCCGAGTATTTATTTCTTTTACATGCGATCGCCCGCAGAGAGCGGGAGAGAGGGATCGAACCCCTGACTCCTACATTACAATGTAGTACTCTACCAACTGAGTTACTCCCGCGTCGTGGGGGAAGGCGGACTCGAACCACCAACCACGCATAAAAGTGCGTCGCTCTCCCAATTGAGCTATTCCCTCGTTATTTAAGAACTCAGCAATTCTAAACGAAAAGATATATCAAAGTCAAGTATTGAGATAAAGAAAAAGCCCCGCAGGAATGCGAGAGCTTTTGTGGAACTAGTTTGTCCTCCTCACAAGGAAAACTTGTTTCCTTTATATAATAGCAAATTGGCCGAACTCCGCAATACCCTATTTGTGGATTTCCTGTAGATTACTAATTTTCAAAAATTGAGTATCTATTTTTGCTTTTTCTGACCAAACGCTCCTTACACAAATCACTAACAATTTCTTCTACACTATAGTCAGTAATTCCACAACCATAAACGATATCTGAAATTTTACTTGCTTTGTTTTTTAATAAGAACCGGATTATAGACCCACGAAGTTGCCGCCTTGACCCAATAAATGAGGTTTGTTTTTTATAAATCGTACTCTTTTTATTTGCATTTAATTTTTCTTTTTTTGGTAACATCACACCATAATCCATAAGCGCATAGTACCATTCTCGCGGGTTAGACACATCAATTGTTTCCTTTATTTTCTTCAAAATATCTTTTTCTTTAATATTATTTTTCTCTCTAAAAAAGAAGTGGATCATAACCCTTCGTATGTTCGTCTCAATAAAACACACGGGTTCATTATAAATAAACGCAGAAAGTGATCCTGCTGTTCCTGATCCTATTCCGGGGAGTGTCTTAAGTGTTTTAATATTTCTTGGTACGATCCCATTAAAATCACGAATAATTATTTCTGCGGTCTGCTTCATAAATTTGGCCCTCCGATTGTATCCCATTCCCTGCCAAACCAAAAGTACATCAGAAAATTTTGCATCAGCAAGTGCTTTAAATGTCGGAAATGCTTTTATAAATTCAGGATATTTTTTAAGCACGCGAACAACTTGTGTCTGTTGAAGCATAAGCTCAGAAACAAAAATCCTATATGGATTGTGTATGTTCCTCCATGGGAGTTTGCGTCCATAATTTTTATAGTAAGTCCATATTTCTTTTTGAAATGATTTTTTATCCATTATTATCGTCAATCATACTACAAAACCGCCCCACGGGGCGGTTTTCGCAAAAAAATTTATTATTGAACTGCTGGAGTTTCTGATGCCATAAATTTCACCATAATAATGGTACTTGACGCATCAGTTAATGAAACATCAATTTTGTTATCAAATTTTTTGTCTCCATCATCATTATGAAGCATCGCAAAATATGTCTTTCCATTCTCAGTATTTCGAAGAAGTTCTACCGCTCCAGAATTTTCTCCACTAGGAAACCATGCGGCACCAAGTATATTTCCTGGAATTCCATCCAAATCATCATGAATTGCTACCCACCCTGCACGTTCAAATTTTACTGATTTTATTGAAACGGTTGACCCAATTTTTTGATCGTCTACCTCAATAGCATTACTACCCATTAATGGTATAGCATCTCCAATCACCTCTTGTTCATTTGTTTCTTCTTTCGGTGCCTCTACCGGCTTTGCAAACATCCATGCGGCACCAAATCCTATAAGAAAGAACACGATCGCAGTAAGCACGACCTTCTTGCTGCCTGATTCGTTCTTATTATTTTCTTCCTTCATATATGCTGAATGTACCACACCCAATTCTCACCCCGCAAGATTGACACAATATATAATTATAATTATTACACCGAGCGAGAAATAAAATAAGGATCGATAAAAACTTTATTAAAAACCCCCATCTTTTTCAAGATGGGGGGATTTTTAAAGAAGGTTATTTCTTTTTCTTTAAAAGCTTCTTTTTTGGTGCTGGTTTTTTTACTACCTTTTTCTTTGTTGCCATATTAAGTTTTTGAGAATAATGCGCCGACCTTTTTGTTTATGAGCGCGTTGCGCGTTGCGCAAACAATAATTTCAAATTCCGGAAATTGAAATTATTTTTATATACTTTTAGTATACACGCTTTGCTCAAACAAAAACTGTGGAAAACTTAATTATTGCTACTTTTTTCTTTTTCTTCATCAAGAATATTCTTTTTCTTTCCAAATTTTCTTTCTGAAAA
This sequence comes from Minisyncoccota bacterium, assembly GCA_041659005.1. Classification (GTDB taxonomy): domain Bacteria; phylum Patescibacteriota; class Minisyncoccia; order UBA6257; family GWB1-50-10; genus LiPW-41. Next base: position 17,992 of record JBAZZD010000012.1, read on the forward strand.
AATAAAAAAGTATAAAATTTCTAAGATCCCGCCCATATTTATAATTAAAATTGCGATAAACCACGGAATCTGATTTTTCTTTGCAGCCTTCCAAAGTGCCAATCCTTTCCACGCCATTATCCATACAAGAAAAACACCTGCAAGTATCGGATTTGCTTTTAACCACGCATCAAACTGTCCCGTTGCTTGTATTAATTGATTCATAATCACCATTATTACATATTCTTACGACCTTTCTCAATTTCATTCACCGCATTTCGATACGCACAAAAATCGCATTCCAAAGAAGATTCTGGTAATGTATCACTCATAAGGCATCCACGAATCGCCTTAAGTGTCGGCTCAATCCATTCGGTATTTCCTTTATACGAAAGAAGACGAATATCAAACTCTAGTTTTGCATCAAATGCATGCGCGTCAGTTTTTCCATTACAATACACAAAGTATCCTACTTCAGAAACCTTAAATCCATTATTTCTAAAAAGCCATTGATATATTTCCATCTGTCGCTTGTATGCAATTTGCCATTCGGCATCAATAGTCACCTCTCCATCTTTGGCAGTTGATTTGTAATCAACAATAATCAGTTCTCCTGTTTTGTTGTCTATCCACACATCATCAACTCCTCCCTGTATTATAAGATTTGCTGGTTTATAAAAATATTTTATTCCATTTCGCAATGAATCGCGCCATTCATTCATTCGTATATCATCAAATGGTGCGGCATCAATTCCATACGCACGCATTAGTGGATGCGACGATTTATTTGCACGATGAATATCAAATTCTTTTTTTAATAGTGTATCTACTGCACTATTTAAATTAAATGGAAATGATGGTGGCTGTCCGACACCACATCTTCGATCAAGATAAAAACACCGTGGACATTTTAAAAATCCATCAATTTTTGACCTACTTAATTGAAATGGTTCTTCAGAGTTTGGATTAAAAATATTTCGTGTTCTTTTTGGATTATAGTATGCTCCCATATACCTTGAATTATAAGATATATTTGAAAGTTATTATAGAAAACAAAACCCCCGTCCACTAAGCAGACGGGGGTCCATAATCGTAACTACTATAAATTAGTATTCTCGACGATGGAAGTCACGGCGCGGAAAGTCATGACGTGGTGGACGCTGTTCACTCATTGGGCGTGCTTCATTTACTTGAAGTGTACGTCCTCCGAAGTCCTTATCGTTCAACATTTCAATCGCTTTAGGTCCGTCCTCTTCGCTCATTTCAACAAAACCGAACCCTCGGGATCGTCCTGTGAACTTATCGCGCATTACCGTTGCATTTGTTACTGCTCCTGCCTTCTCGAAAGCTTCGCGAAGTTCAGCATCAGTTGTTGCATACGGCAAACCTCCTATATACAATCTCATTTGTGCGTTATGTACATGATACATAAAGTAGGGCGACCACTCGCTTGGTCCTCGTTATGCGCGCCCAAATCCTACTTGACC
>JBAZZD010000013.1:0-19149 GCA_041659005.1 Minisyncoccota bacterium
ATTATTCCCAAGTAGTCGTATCGCTGCAAGTATTTTTTTAATCAATGGCGTTTTCATTCGCTCAAGATAGCGAAAAAGATATAAAAATAATGACATTACAAACAAACTAAACGCCATATAATACGGAGCAAGTGGAAATTGGTATTCCGAAGGAAACAATGATCGCTGTTGGGAAAAAAGCAAAAAACCAAACACGGCAGTTAGCACGCCACCTATAATAAGGATATTTTTTCTTTGTTTTTCAAAGCCAACCTGGGCAAGAAAAAAACCAATAAGAAATGGTACAAGCCACATCGCAAAAGGAAAAAGTACATTTCCGTTTGCATAGAGAAAGTTAATAATTGGGGTTGAAAATGAAGGGATGACGGTTAAATAGTTAATAGCGAGAATTCCCAAAGTAAGAGCTACAATACTACTCGTAGGATAACGCGCTCTCTTGTGCATCAAGAGCAACAACGGAGAAATAATAAGAAACAGTACATATGCGCCAAGAATAGTGATTGGAACAGAAAAGCTGTGGAACGTCAAAATATTAGAAATAGTAAATGTTCCACTATTAATAAACGATTTATAGAATGGCTCAGTCGTGAAATCAAAAATAAATAATTTCACAATATTATAAAGGTAATAAAAAAATAATAGCTGTGCCCCTCTGTACAGCAAACGCTCAAATATCTGACGCATTGATCGGTTTTTATACGCAATAACAATGACACTTCCCGCAGTAAGCACAAAAAGGAAAAGACCTACATGAAAGAGTTCTTTTATTATTTGTCCCCCTAGCGACAAGGGCATATTGGACCAATCAATTAAATGAATGAATATGATTCCAATAAGTGCAATTCCTTTTATATATGAAATATAGAAATTAATCTTTTTTGTAGAAACAGAAGCTTTTTCTTGATTCATGATTTTCTGAAATAACTTACAAATACAACCACCTCCTTCTAATACATACCGCAAATCTCATTTATTACCGTGTGCTACCTAATATAAATGCATTGCAGTATTTTTAACCTTACCGCATTTACCCCCAAAAAAACAAAAACTTTATTTGTATGACAACTAACACAATCCCGCACCATTTTTTAAAAGGTGCGGGATTTATCATCGAAAAATTTAGGAAAGGTGTTTTGAAACGAGTTTGGTCATTTCGAACATATTTACTACCGCCTTTCCACCAAATACTTTCTTAAGGGCCTCATCTGCATTGATGTTGCGCTTATTTGCTGGATCTTGGAGATTCTTCCCCTTGATGTATACCCAAAGTTTTTTGACGACTTCAGATCGTGGCATTGGACCCTTGCCAACTACAGCAGCCAACTCTGCACTGATGGTCATCGGCTTCATAAATGCCGAATTTGGTTTTGTTGTCATATGGATATATTATACCCTATTTCCCCTAGAAGACCAGAGGGAAAACAGAAGTGCAAAACTCAAAGTGTAAAGTTCAAAAATGAAACTTAAAATCTGTAAACCATCAATAGAGAAAATCTAATATCTAAGCACTAAATTCTAAATAAATTCAAATATTTAAAATTAATAGAGAAATTAGATATCCCTAGGAGAGCAGGTGCCGTTATAGAGATCAATTGTTGGGCAAGTTGAGCCATTTTTAAATATGCAGACCGAATTTTCTACTGCAAATGTGTCCCCTCCAAGCCATGCACAATATTTTTGATCAATAGTATCAAAACCCGTAGTTTTGCGTCCTCCATAGGGGCAATCGCCGCGTAATAATGCCCATTCCTCACATGCTCGATTGTCTTCGAAATAACACAACCCATATTCACCTCCATCGCCACGTTTCTCAATTTTTAAATTACCACCAAGTTTTGTACAGTTAACCGAAGCGGGATTTGCTATGGTAGTTGTTGTCTCCTCTAAAGTCCCCGTTATACAATCCTTAAACGTCATCACATTTTTTTCATTAACAAACGCGGTATCTCCTTTATTCCAGAATACAAATGATTCGTCTGAATTTGCATACCGAGCGCCTGATGCTGAAATCGCTTGAGTCAATAGCATGTTTCTTCCGTCACTTAAGGAAAGCTCTACTCTATCCCTAAAGAACAAGGATTGAATTGATTTATTGTCTGCACACTTAAATAGCGCCGAATTAATAATTCCGTCACTAGTTTTCACTCCCGTGGAATTATTTTCTGTTGGATATTGATAGAAATAAAAAACACTTAGTCCACACACGACGAGAGCGAGAATAAAAATGATGTTCTTTTTGTTCATATATATAGTATAAACAAAAAAGAAGGGCATTTGCCCCTCTAATGAATCAGACAACGACAACTGGATTTTTGAAGGCGTTTTGTAAATATTCTTCATATTTCTTTCCTGCGTTGCCAAAGCATACACTCTCCTCCACTTCATCCGGATACAGATTTTTGCCTCTAGCAAAATCCGTTCTATATTCCCATTGTTCACCTGTTATAATTCTAACAAGGTTTCTTACTTTTTTCTCTTTTTTAGTAAAAAGCTGATCGGAAGTTGGATCTATAAGCACGACGCCTTTTATTGAAGTGCCAACGATGAATGGAACAATAACATATGCGTGATCATATGGATTGTTATACACCTTTATAGCAGAGACAATTCCTGCTTCCCAAAGTGCACAGGTAACATTTTGAGCGGAACGCCCGCAACACCAATCAGGAAATTGACCCTTCATTTCGTTATATTTTCCAAGTATGTAGTGTGCGTATGAAAACTGATACATATATATCGTTTGCTTGAATAACTCAACAATATCCTCAAAAAACAACGCTGACGGCTCTTGGTCTCCGCCAAAAAGTTCTTTACCAAATTTTGAAATTGAACTTGGAAAACCATAGTTAGAGTATCTTTTGATAAAAGTTTTAGATAAACTAACCTGCTTTTTTCCGCCTCCCAATTTAATTTCTGACAATGTACACCCGAATGCATCATTTAATAGTGCCTCGAGCATATCCATGTTTCCTTGATATGAATCACCTTCAAACTTTTCTGGAGAAAAAAGAGATTCTTCTTTTGAGCTGATGAGCAAAGGAAAAGTATCATTGTTATTGCGTTTTATCTTTCTGATGGTAAGATCATTCCTCATCACAAAATCTCCTTATTTAAATTATTAATGACGCCCATATTATACCATACATCAATGTATTTTGCAAGATATGAGAAAAAATAAGGATTTATGCACTACTTTTGGGTTTATCAAATTAAAAACCCCCAGTTGGGGGTTAAATAAGTTTTTTTACAAAAACATTAGCTGCTGGATAAAGCGTTCCATCTTCCGACTTGAAAGATCCACCTAGGTTTGAACTAAAAGTGTTATTTATTTTTAGCTCTATTGCTCTGGATGACTCCATTTCCTTAAGAAAGTCGTATGCTTTTTTCATCCTTCGCATAACATCACGCTTAGAACAATTATCCGAACGTTCGGAGGAAAAGAAAACATCCATAACTCCGCCCCTTGCTAACATTTCTACGCACCCTTTAATAACAAGGTCAGTGTAAGCAAAGTATCGGGTTGCCATATTAGAGAAAATAATATCAATCATTCCCTTTAGTGCTAGTGGCATTCTCTCTGCAAACGCTACAACGTGAAAATCAGTTGGGTAATGTGAATATTCTTCATCGCGAGTCGCGTTATAGGTAACAAGTTCTGGATACTTTTTTTTGATATCATTTAAAGCAAGCCCAACACCTCCCCCAAGATCCATAATGCGTAATCTCTCTTTTTTGTTGTCGGCGGACTTAAATTCGTGAACCAATTTTGCAAAATTTTTGCTTATTCTATAACAATCGAAACTACGGTACCCCATAGCTCCAAACTGAGATGAGCAATGACCTTCATGCAAAAAGGCGCTAAGGTTCATTGGGTTGTTTAAAAATATTAATTTTTCTTCAACGTTCATCGCATGAAAAATTTTCTTTTCATCAGACAAATGAAAGTCTCGAAGTCTCCCTTGATAAACATCCTTCTGTTCTTCGTCTATATAACAGACTGATTTAAGAAGTTCACTAAAATTACTTTTTGCGAATTTAAACTTTAATTCATCCATTATGGTCTTGCGAAGGAATGATTCTTCCTTATCAGTAAGAGAAACTATGGAATCAAATCCAAAATATCTCTGATCAATTATCCTGTCTATTTCCTTCGCTTCATATTCTCGATTTATTATTTTCATCGCGACATTTCTGATCGGATTGTTTTTCGCATAATCTGCCTCTGATATAACACCAGAAAAAAACTCTTTTTTGTTTTCATTAGACATATCTGTCTCCCTATAAATTATTAATGATGCCAATATTATACCATACATCAATGTATTTTGCAAGATATGAGAAAAAATAAGGATTTATGCACTACTTTTGGGTTTATCAAATTAAAAACCCCCAGTTGGGGGTTAAATAAGTTTTTTTATCATTTCTCCAAGCTCCTTTTTTTATTTTGCCTCCCTTAATTAGTGAGTGAAACTAAATACAATAATAAATACTGCCGGAATTAGTAGTAGGATTGAAAGGTATAAAAGAATAATTCCGAAAATAAGTCGTAAAAATCCTCCTCTTTCCATAAAGCTAACCAAGAGCGCTAGACTGAAAAAAAACAAAAGAATCAATGCAAAAATAAATCCTATTATTTCAAGGGACATAAAATACTCCTTTTTATTTGAAACTAACTGATATTATAAAAGCACAAAGAAGTAGCTGTGTCAATTTTCCGCTTGGAAATTTATGTAAAAAAATCCCCCGCTTTTGGCGGGGGTATATAAACGAAACCGTTATTTACCTTTCTGCATATTGCTTTGCGCGAATTGTTCGGCATCGAAAAAGACCAAATTCATAGAACGGACAAGGATTTTTTTTTGAAGAATGGCACTTACCCGCAAGGCAGTGAATTAAATGCCTTGGCTCAAAACTTTTCGGATTCATCGCAATTTTTACCAATTCTATCAGTTCCTTATCAGTTAATTTTGTCGGAGGAACATCTGTAGCAGTTGGACTACCGTTAAGAATGGCTCCAGTTTTTTCCTGGTACCACCATTCTTCGGCTCCTTCAACGCGCCCCTCAACCTCTAACGACTTCCAATCCATCGGAGTGGTGATTCCCTTGGACTTTCGTTCGGCGACACGAATTATTCTTATCAAATCGGTCATTTTAATTCCGAATTTCTGATTGTTTGTTATTGCAACATTTCCGGTAGATCTTCGTTGCAACACGATAGACACTTCGCCGCCATATTTAGATCTGGCAAAATTACTCATCTGCGAATTATCGGACTTGATAACCGCAATTGAAATGTCGGACCCAAACGGGCCAGAGATTTTTTTAATCGACGCGGCAACAGAAAATTCAAGATAGGTTTCATAATGAAATTTCCGTTGCTCCGCACATTTTACATCAAGAGCAAAGAACACCCATCGTAACACCGCAGAAGGGTCAACTCCTTGGTCATGCATAGATTTTGCAATATATGCAATCCCGAAGGGATCCGCCGATCCTTTCAAATCATTGTCGGATGTCATTTTCAAAATTTTTTCAAATTCCGGTTTGTTACTAAGTCCAAGTGCCTCGGCAACCAATGTCGCGGCGCATTGTTCTTTTTTTCTCTCACCGGATTCAGATGGATGTTCGTCGAAACGACCACCACCAACTCCGATAAGTAGTAACCCTTCATTTTCATAATCAGCTGACGTTTTCCCGTTGGGAAGCTGTCCGCCAGTTTTGAAATATTGGATTGCGTCAGGGTGAGCTGATTCCGAAACCCCCGGAAACATCTTTTCACCAAAACGGTAAAGTAACCATATTGCTACGATTTCGTCGAGATGTGGTCGTTCATGCGTGAGGACTTTTTCAATCTTTTTCACTTCGTTCTCCTTTTTTATTAAATTGTTAATGTGAATTAATTATAGCACTAATAACACGGAAAGTCAATATAACTACATTATTTAAATAAGTAAAAAAAGAACCCCAGTTGGGGTTCAAATATTATTTTTTTACCGCGAGAAATCGACAATCGGATGCCCATTCAGATAATGCAACGTGAGCAAATAATCCCACATTTATAAAAACACTAAGCATGGCAATATAGTTCGTTTCCGATCGTTGCTGCAGTGCAACTATTGGAATCTTTCTATCCCAGTTTTTAAATGCCCACCGCAACATTTCGCGGAGCGTTGCAGGACGACTACCGGCTTTGTTCATTTCCGTAATCACATCTTTGGAAGAAATGATTTTTTCAAAATGAAATAGCTGGTATTCTTTTTTGTTCTCTTTTGAGAGAAGGCGAAGTGAGTATAAATAAAAGCCCACTATCGACAAACCAGAGATGATATCCCCATCGGTTAGACAGAAATATGTTCCAAAAACAAATAATATGGTTAGAAAAATTTCAAGAACAGATATCTTTTTTCCTTTATCCTCTTTCTGTACAGGAAAACTTTCTTCGTTTACCATGCCATCGATGTAATCTAGATCTAGACGATCAATTAGCTTTTCAAGTTTCATTTTTTAAACTCCAATTAAATTATTAATGATGTCTATATTATACCATACATTGCTGGATTTTGCAATAGGGGGAAACGCTAGTATTTATACCCTCTTTTGGCCTTTTGAGATATAAAAAAACCTCCTTACGGAGGCTTGCATGTTAATTTTTCATTGCAAGTGCTTTTGTAATAAGTTTCTCGGTGGGACACAGAACATCTTCCCTACCTGAAGAAACTATTACTGCCAAATCATTTTTTACAAGCAATTTAATTCCATTGATAACGCTCACTGGGAAACCCTTAATGGTTGTTAACTCAGAAAAGGATCCTAGCGAACCGCCATATATACTCAACATACGAAATGTTTTTTCAGAAGTTTCCGGAAAATCAGTCATGTGACCAAAGTACTTTAACCATTTGATTTTTCTGAACCAATCGCGAATTCTGCATTGATTGAGTAGCGCGTAATCTTTAACTGAAACACCCACCCAATTATGTTCTGCAACACAGAATTTCAAAAGATCATTTGCGACCGTTTCTGCTTCGCATTTTCCCAAAAATATAAACGGAAGTGGCTCGAGAACCAATGGCTGAAATTTAGGAATATTAGTTCGCATTCCAAGATCTTCAACCATTCGATATGCTACAAGATTTTTTTCAAACTGTATCATTATTGTTTCCTTTTCATCTTTTTTATTATTATGTTAATTTAACTAAAGAAATAGTAGCATAGAAATGTGCCAATGTCAACATAAAAAATCCCGCGTTACGCGGAATTTTAAGGTTTTATACAATTCCAAGCATAGTGAGCTGAGTTATTAGATCAGCATAACCCTTATATTGAATCCCCTTCATACCTACGCGTTCGGCTCCCTCAACATTTATTTGTGAGTCATCAATGAAAACAGATTCGTCTGGCTTCACGTGCATTTTTTCGCATGCGAAAAGAAAAATCTCCGGAGAGGGCTTATCGAGGTGTTCCTCACTTGAATTAATAAATATATCAAAATATTCTGCAAAGTTATCTCGCTCTTTAAAACGCGAGATAGTCATTGCCGTTCCGTTATTAATAACTCCCAACTGAAAGCGATTTTTTAGCTTCGGCAAAAGAAGATTCCATACCTCAGGAATTTTTTGATACTTATTCACATTACGATTCATTAATTCACCCAATGAATATTTTTGTAATATTGGATTATTCTTAATTGCCGATAAATAATCAGCATCATCACTTAACGTATTCTTTATGCGCTCTAATGTTTCTACAACTTCATCAAATATGTAATCCGGACGTTTTTGTAGCAACGGACCGACCATATCAAATAAAATTGCTTTATACATACTTAATAAATTACTTATTATTTCAACGCTTCAATTCCTGGAAGTTTTTTGCCTGAGAGGAATTCCAACATTGCTCCCCCACCAGTTGAGAGGAAGACGTTTTCTGGAAGAAGGCGCATTGATTTTGGAAGGAGAGCAAGCGAGGCAATTGTTTCACCACCACCCACAATGATTTTTACTGACGGATCAAGAATCGCCTTATCAATGATTGCTTTCCAGATTGCCTTTGTTCCTTTTTCAAATCCTTTCTTTTCAAAAAGACCCATTGGACCACTCCACACAATTGTTCCCCCCTCTTTAATTATTGCCGAATACAATTTTGCAGTTTTTGGTCCAATATCTAAAATTCTTCCTTTTTCTTCTGCGACGTCTACTGGAGTTTCAATAATTGAAGAGAAAGTATATATTTTTACTGCTTCTACTGCATCTTTTTCATATAACGAGTTCCCCATCGGGATTCCTTCTGATGCTAGAACCGTATTTGCTGCGGCACCACCTAAGAGAACCGTTGAGATGTATTTTTCAAATTTCTGAACAATTGGAAGTTTGTCGCTTACTTTTGCACCACCCACAATCAAAATAAATGGGTGCGCGGGTTTCTTTTTGAGCGAGAGATTTTTTATTTCTTTTGCGAGGCAAAGCCCGGCAAACGATGGAAGCAATTTTGGAAGTAACGCCACGGAGGCATTTGCACGATGAGACACCGCGAAAGCGTCGTTGATATAGAACTGACCCAATGAAGCAAGTTGTTTCGCAAGCGCCTCATCATTTTCTTCCTCTCCTTTTAGGAAGCGTATGTTTTCTAGCAAAACAACTTGAGCGTCTGAGGTTTCTAATTTCTTTACAATGACATCAAAATCGAGAAAAGGAATAAAATCGACAGAGACACCTAAAGCATCTTCAAAAATTTCTGCAAATGGTTTTAGCGATAATTTTTTCTCTACTTTGGTTGGCCTACCTTTATGAGAAAGAATTACTACACGAATATTATTTTTTATTAGTAATGAAAGTGTTGGAAGCACTGATTGCAAACGAAACAATCCTTCATCAGTTGATGCATCAATATTTAAATCAATTCTGACAAGTGCGGTTTTTCCGATGTACGGCTTTAAGAGCTTTGCATTAATAATTTTCATCCCGTTTATTATACAAAACTACTTATATATTGATAGTATGAAAAAAAATAAAAAAGACCGTTCTCGGTCAGCGAGTCTATAAAAGACGATTACATCATTTACGCGTAAGGGCATTGATAAAGTTGCTCGTAACACGCAATCTTCCGTCCATACCCATTAAAAAATATGGGTCATGAGGGATTCTTATTGAACCAAGTCCACCGTCATCGTACCAAGCACCAAGCAGACCAAAAAGCATTAATGATGGATTAAATCCAGATTCCCTACAGAAATCAGTTAATTCCTGAAAGGAAAACGAATCCCATCTGTCTTTTTTGTGGAAAAAAGCTAATAGATTCTTTGCTGATTCCTCTACTTCGTATTTACCAAATTTGCCAAGTAGAGAATCCAATTCAATCTGTTTTGGACGTATATCCGCATGGAGTCCAAAAGAACTATCTTCGGAAAAAACTGTGAAGCCCGGATGTTTCATATTATTACCTCTTTGTTAATTGTTAGCTAAAAGCACAATACCATTTTTCGGTGGTATTAGTCAATGTAAGAGATTCCCAGCTTTGCGTTAACTTTAGGGAAAATAAAAAGACCGGAGAAATCCCGGTCTAAAATTTATTTCCTGCTAAGAGCTGATTCCCAGCTTTTTTTTAATTCCTTTAGTACCTCTTCGACAATTTCGTATTCCTTTTTTCTCATTTTGTCTTGGCAGTAGAGATACAGCCTAAGAAGTCCGACAGAAATTTCTTTCATGGCCGGGTCTTCAAAATTCAATGCGTTGATTAATTCCTGTAACGCATAATTAGTTTTTATCAGATTGTGTTTCTGGCAATTGATGATTGCAAAGTCGTAAACTTTTATAATCAGTTGCTCCGGTGTGATGTTTAATATGTCGATACTAATAAATAAACTTTTGCTCACGTGTTTATCTCCTTATTAAGTTTTTAATAACCGAATATTAGCATACTTTTATGCAAAAGTCAATATGAGGAATTCCCGGCTTTTTCCTGAAAAAGTATGTTAATCAATAATAATGACCGTTGTTATTGATTAACATTTGGGGAGAGGGAACAAACCAATGTTAATGTATACCGGCGGTCGCCGGTATACATTAACAAATCATGAAACAGAGAAAATGGTTTGGAGTATTGAGCGAAGTCGGACCTCGCTCAATTGTGCTGTGGAAGTCGGACTTCCACAGATTGAAATGTGGAGATATCCCCTTCCAATGCAGAGGGAGGAAAACAAAACTCCCGCGCGATAGCGAGGAAATTTTGAATAAGAATTTAATACTTTTTCACTAACCTCTTTTGAGATAGACCCTAATAAAAGCGCTTTTGAGTTCTCCCGCCTTTATCGATAGTTCTTCTCCTTTGTTATTCTGTGCTAATATCAACAACTCATTTAATTTCTGACGGATTGTTTGGATTTCGCTGTCGTTCACAATTTCTTCTATTGCCTTCAATTTACTATCAACTTCCTGATATATTGCAATTACTTGAGTTGCATCTTTTGCATCAGAAACAGTGATTATCTTTTCCATCGTATCGTGAAAGTCTACAAGAACGATTGCCAACATAGAGAATCCGTTTCGTTTTAATAGATCCTGAAATATTGGCCGAATTTTCTCAAAATCAAGATGAGCAGATTTTAGATCGCCAGTATTTACTGTATCTTTCAAGGTACTGATAATCGTTGAAACCCTTGCGAGATCATCGTTGAATTGCACATCACGCGCAATAACATACGGATGATAGCTCGTATATTTTGTTTCAAAAATAGAATACTCACTAACAAGCTTATTGTAATTATCTACCGCTTCTGTTCGTTGGTCTTGTCCAGTATAGAACAAGGTTTGTTTGTAGTATTGGTTCATAGCATTGTAGTCCTCCAAAAAGAATTTTTTTGTGAAGAAATTACTCGCATAACCACCAGCAATTAACACCACAATAGATAGAACAACGAACGCGCCCACGGTAGTTCGTGAAACTTTTTTGTCGGGGTTTTTGTTTGTGTTTATGTTTAGCACCTTATACAACGCGCAAAATCCAGTGATAGCAGTGAAGAGCAGTATAGCCGCAAGGACGTAAAATATAATCTTGCTGACTCCAGTCAACCAAAAAAATGCTATCAAGAAGAACAGTATTGATACAGGAATTCGAACCATCCTGTCTACAATACCTTCATTTTTTATAATTTTCATCATATTTATTATACGAAATCCCCACGCGATAGCGAGGGAATTTTTTTGGGTTATTTATTTAATAATTCCTCAAATACTTCTGGTTGAAATCCGACGATGATTTCTCCATCAATATCAATGACTGGCACACCCATCTGTCCACTCTTTTGTACCATTTCTTGCCCTGCAGCTCTATCGATCCCTACATTCTTATCTTCAAATGATACTCCTTTTTCTTTGAAGTATTTCTTTGCATAAATACAATAGGGGCAGGTGCTTGTGGAATAAACTATTACTTTGTGATTGTTCATATATTTTTTTAATTCATTAAGTATTACGACATTACTTATATTTACAAATAAACTTCTTTAAATCTTTGATGAATGGCTCATTCGGCAAACGATAGCAGATTTTCTTCCCTTCGCGCACCGACGTTACTAGTCCCTCCTTTGACATAACCCGAAGGTGGTGTGACACGATAGCGACACTTAACTTGAGGTGAGACGCTATATCAGAAACACACACTTTATTTTTGTTAAAAATAACACAGAGAATTTTGAGTCGACTTTCATCCCCCGCTGTTCTCATCCGCATGGCCAATTCATTCAAATGCATATTTGAATGTTATATCCATTCGTTTTATTTGTCAAATACATAATGAAATAAAAATTACATATCAATTGTAATACTAGTGAAAGGTCGAGTTAATATTGATTAAAACAAACTAAATGAAACATACAAAAAATATAGGAATTGGCGTACTCACGCTATTATTGGGACTTGGTACTTTAGTGGGTACCGCAAGCGCATATAATAGTGATCCAACAGTAAAAGGTCCCAATTATACCCCAGAACGTCACACCGCTATGCAAGAGGCATTCGAAACAAACGACTACAACGTTTGGAAAAATCTGATGGGAAACAAAGGAAGAGTTACCACTGTTATTAATAAAGACAACTTCGCACAATTTGCAGAAGCTCACAAACTGGCAGAAAAAGGTGATCTTGCGGGAGCTCAAAAGATACGAAAAGAACTTGGATTAGGATTGCAAAACGGACAAGGAATAAAAAATGGCAATCATGCAGGAAGAGGAATGAATAGAAACAACAACTTTACTCGTTAAAATTTAAACATTTCACAAACCAATGTTAATGTATATCGGCGGTCGCCGGTATACATTAACAAATCATGAAACAGAGAAAATGGTTGGGAGTATTGAGCGAAGTCGGACCTCGCTCAATTGTGCTGTGGAAGTCGGACTTCCACAGATTGAAATGTGGAGATATCCACTTCCGATGCGAGAATTGGAAAACAAAACTCCTGCGCAATAGCGAGGGAATTTTTTTGGGGTTATTTTAAATCATCATCAAAAAAATCATTTGAATTATCATATATAGCAATGACATCTCTATATTTTTTACGAAATTCTTGGATACTTATTTTCTCTTTTTTTAAAAAGCTTTCCGTTTTTTCGTTTATTTCTTCATATTTTCTATATTTTTCGCCAATTTTTATTGCCAAACCAATAACACAAAAGGCCGAGAGAATAATATAACTATCTAAAAAACCGCCGCTCATTAGTCCACCTTCATCTGGATGATTAATTGTCCACCCTAAGACCAACCAAACGATAATAAACCCTAACATGGCGGTAGAAAAATTACTCCAAAATATTTTATCTTTTAGTGGTTTCTTATACTTCATCTGTTTGATATTAACATAGAAATTAAATGTTCGTGAATTTTCTATTTAACAAAATATTCAACTGAAAATGCGAATCCAGATAACGGCTTTTTGGGCTTCCCAATTATTATTATTTTTTTACTTCCATAGACCTCAAGTGGCGTGTCAGAATAAATCGAAAGTAATAAATTTATAAATGTATAATAATTTTTCGAATCATCAATTATGTTTGATGAAAGACTTTTATCACTTTAAAAGGTTTTAAGATCATTTTTAAGATAATCAAAGTTCAAAAATCCACTATCTTTTCCGGAAATAAAATCGTTTAATATGACATTAACAGCCTTTGTGTCATTAATTCTTGAATGCAATGCCCAATTACAATAAAAATTAAGATATATATATTGTTTCTTTTCATTCTTATCCTCTAAGTATTTGCGAATCCTAGATAAAATATAAATAACCTGACATTCATCCTGAATATCCTTTTGAAGTTCTGTATTTAATTTTTCGAGTATCTCTATATGCCCCATATTATTTTACTTTTTGGAATACAAAAAGGTGTTCGTGCATTATTAGAAGAAAGTTGGCTTCTTTTGATTTATTTACCCAAAAACCGGTTGCTTTGCAGTTAAATTGACGTTTTATGATATCTTCCTTCAATTCAAAACCGACTTTCAAAAATCTATCCATTACCTTAAAGGCGAGGGGTTGATACATTTTATTTCTGCGTGTATCCCCTATTAAAATTGCACAAAATTTTCCTGGTTTTAAAACTCTATGTAATTCTTTTGCAACTTTCTCTATCTCATCAACAAACGCATCTATGTTATGAATGTTTGATAGATCTTCCAAAATTGCACCATCACTGTATTTCACAATATCTGCATATGGCGGATGTGTGAGTACAAAATCAATTTCATTGTCTTTAATGAAACTCATATTTCTTGCGTCGCACTTTTTGATTCGTTGTTTTGCTTTATTTTCTACCTCAAACCCAAGAGATTTTCTTGTACGTTCCAATGCCTCTTCGTTTACATCAATACACGTGATATGACGATTTAATATTTTTGCCTCAATTGCTGTCGTTCCCCCACCAATCATGCAATCAAGAAGATGATCTTCTTCTTTTGAATATCTCAAAATGAGATTGCGAACAACCTCAGGAGCCCAATTACCGCGCCAATCTGATGCGTGTGTTGCCCAATTTCCCCGACGAGGAAATGCCCATACTGTGGTACATTCCATTTCGAAATTTTCGGGATGAAGTTTTAAATCTTTTTTCATTACCAGTTAAGATCTTTTAATACACCGTTTTCCAAAGAAGTCAGATTAAAAATATAATCGTTAACATTATATGTCTCTTCTAGTGGTTTTTTTGCATTTCTCCAACCCAAACCATCAGTAATCCATATGAAATCTATACTCTGAGCTTTAAGCTCTAAATGAAGAGATTTGAATTCACCGCAAACAGCCTTAAGCTTGGATCCGCCGCCATTATAAAAATTGGTTTCAATTAATTTAATATTCTTTGACTCTGGATTAAAAATTGCAAAATCAAAATTTCTTTCTGATTTATTAACCCTAATATCAATGTTCCATTCTTTTTTAATTTTTGTTGCATTAGCTTGAACTAAATATTCAAACTTATTCTCCCCGCAGAACTCGACAACAAATGCCTCAACAATGGATTCCATTAGTTTACCACCTCGATTTTTTCTTCCGTTGCTATCTAATCCAACTTCAACACCCACCGAATAATCAACTAGGTTTTTAATTTTTTTATCTTTAAAAAGACTAATTATTCCCGATTTCTCAAAAAATTCGTAATACTCTTCCACTCTTCCCCCTTTCTTTGAAAAGTCAAAGAATTGAGAAGTTTTATCTTCTTTGTCATATATTTCAAGTTTATTTTCTCGAACAGCGAGAAGTACAGGAAACGCCTTTATGATATCTGGATTAGAAGAATAAAGTTTTTTAAATTCTTCTTTAATACTTTCCTTTCCAAGTAAATAATTAAGTTTATTCAGAGTAATTTCCATCTCAGAACTATTTTTGAAAACTTTGTTCCAATTCACAAAATAATCCCAAGTTTTAATTGAGTTTTTTAGAGTTGAAATAAAGCTATTAAAATCTTTGTTCATTATAATTTTGAAAATAAAATATATGTTTCTCTTGCAAGTCTTTCTGTTCTTTTTGCTATTTCATCATTACCCCATTTTCCGTCCTTCAAAATTTCTTGAAATTCCTTTTTTGTTGTTTTGTATTTTGTATTTTTTCCTAAAAATGATATTACTTTTTCAGATGTTGTAGGCCATAGATCAAATGGTTTCAGATTATCTTTTTCGTGATTATATTTTTCTTCCAGAAGAAAGAGGTTGCCAATACTATTATTAAGTAGGGTCTTGGTGGATTTTGGATCTAAGTGTTCTATCGAGTTTAAATCGAAATCCAATGTCAAAGATTTATCCTCAACTTTTTCCAACCTTAGAAGAATAAACATTATTGTGTCGCGATGATCAATAAAATTCAATTCTTTAAATCTCTCAATATATTCCTCTTTTTTAGGAATTTTTTCAATTAATTCCTTCCTTAGGTCGTTTATTACCTTTGCTTTATTTTTTTCTTTCCTCAACCTAATAGCAAATTTTGAATATTTATTATCCAGGCCCGATGCTCTAGGGGAAACCATATGAGTAAAAATGAAATGAAAATTTTCGAGAAAAAATAGTGTTTTATTAAACAAAGTAAGAGAAATTTTCTTTTTTTCAAACTCTTCAAACAAAGAGAGAAAAAATGGAAAGTGAACCTTTAAACTAAAAAGTCCATTGATATTTTTGATATGGTGGTAAACGTGGTAGTTTTTATTTACCTTCCAATCATCAAGAGATGGCTTTGTTATTTTCTTATATATTTTTGATGCCACTAATAATTCATCTAATAAAATTTTTGCATTTGGAAAATCTTTATTTGCTTCTAAATCTCTCATGTGATCACTGAATCTCCTATAAAGCTTATTTTCCGTTATCTTTGAAACCCAAGAAGCCCAAAAGCGATTAAAAAAGGTGTCCTTTCCTATTTCTATATTTTCCATTAACTCCTTCCATGTCATTTTTGGTTCCTGAACACCAACTAATTTAGGATGGTTTTTAAATATATAATTTTTTAATAAATCCAAAGATGTTAAATTTTTTCCTCTTGTGTTAATTGTTTCAAATATTGTAAATGCATCTGTTTCATCAGCAGAAACAATAATAACCGTATCAATATTAAAAACATATTCTCTCATTTTTTCTAAAAATTCTACCTTCTTTTTTGGATTTGTAATTTTATCCAATAAAACCTCAATATTTTCATCGAAAAAAATTCTAGCTTTCTCTATAAGTTTTTCGCTTTCTTTTGTGGGTTTTGCATTCTTTTGGTGAAATATCTTACTTTGAAAAAATGGGTGAGGTTCAATTGTTTCTATTACTAATTGATCGCGATTTTTTTCATCCTTGTAAATTAAATACTGCTTTAAGCCATCGGCTAAATCTTCTCTACTATACTTTCTAAATAAAGAAACTATAACACTCAATAAAATAGAAAAAGTGATTAATCTTTGTTGTCCGTCAATAACTTCAAATTCAGATGAGTTAATACTTTGAGCCTTATACACCATTGGTCCAATAAAAAAGTTAGGTCCTGTTTTATTTAAATAGTAAATAAAATCATCCCAAAAAATTGATATCTCAGTATCTACTGTCCATGAATAGTTCCTTTGATAATCAGGTATTATATATTTCCTCCTTGAAAATATATTTCCTATTTTAAAATCCTTTGATTCTATATTCATTGAACTAATAATTCGTCACTAAAACCTCCGTGATTTTTCCTCTTCCTGTGGCCTTTGAGTTAATCATGCGCCCCGCCTCCACTTTCGTGATGCGAGCACCTTTAATCTCTGAGTAAATTTTGTTTATAAATGGAGTGTCGGAATTGGAAAGCATGACAAAACATCCACGCTTATTTAGTTCTGCGAACGTATCACGAAGTTCAATTTGCTCTTTCTCAAGGAATGATTCGTTCGTGTATGAAGTAAATGATGCGGTTTTACTCACTGGATAATAGGGAGGATCAAAATAAATGAAATCCCCTTTCTTTGCCTTCTTTAATACTTCTTTATAATCTTGTTTCTTTATATCAACATTCTTTAATGCAATAGAAACCTTGCGAAGATTTTCTTCGTCGCAAATAAGAGGATTTGTGTGTTTACCATACGGCACGTTGAATTTACCACTACTGTTTACCCGATACATTCCATTGAACCCTGTTCGGTTTAAATAAATGAAACGAGAAGCAACATTAATATCTGATAATTTTTCTGGATCCTGGGAACGAACTTTCAAGAAATATTCTTTATTTATTTTGTGCTTTTTTAATGAAATAATTAATTTCTCTACATCATTTTTTATTACGTTATAGGTAGTTATAAGTTCTCCATTTAAATCAGAAAGAAATGCATATTGTGGAAGCAAATCAAAAAAGACCGCACCACCACCAACAAATGGCTCAAAATATCTTCCAGCACTTGGATTAAACTTTTCTGGTGGATAAAGATTGAGCAACTTAAATTGCTTTAATAATTGTCGCTTTCCACCAACCCATTTTACGAATGGTTTTGGTTTATCGAAAAAATACTGAAGAGCTTCTTCAATACTTTTGCTGCGCAAATAAAGATTGTGGGCACAGATTCTATTTACATTTAAAGCACCTTCGATTGTCGAAATTGCCATTGTCTGTTCCCTTGTCATACATTAATAATACCAAATTCAATAAAAAGAATCATTTGACAGAGTTGACAGAAGCACTGCCGCCGTCACCTAATGTTACTCAAATTATTTTTTAAGAACATTGAGGCCGCAGCCGGCATAGACTTCTCCCCATGAGATACCGATAATTGGTTTTCCTCCGATAGTTACACACTCTTCTCTGCTTATTTTTTCGGTATATCGCAAGAAAAATGCACCGTTAGCAGGACACACATCTCCGAAACACACGTATCCAACTTCAACTGGTCTGTTGTTGTACATACCAACTTGTTTAAAATCATCTTCAAGTCCCCCCTCTTTCTTTGACTCATCTGCATTCCATCCATCTATTTCTTTTTCTATTTTCTGCACGTCTTGGACGGTGAGTGTTTTACTTGAAGAAGTAAACGGGTTTTTATTTAATGTTAAAAACAATCCTATTCCTATAACGAGGACTGCGATAATTAAAAAGAGAATTTTCTTTTTCATGTCTTTATTATACTCCGATATCTATCGAGATAATTTTGAATGAGGGAGAGAAAGAGGAGAAGGAGAATTTCAATTTACAATTATCAATTTTGCAATTTTCAATCAATGATCAAAAGGAGAGGGTGCGGGGATGACGGAAGGGAAAACAATTACCAGCAGAATTTCGGTTCGCGCTCAATAATAGTACGAAGATGCTCTCTTACCTCATTGATTCCTCCAATTTTATCAATAAGTCCATTTTGAAGTCCCATTTCAGCGGGCACTGAAGAGCCGTCGGCAAGAATGCGAACTTTCTCAATATTAAGTTTCCTGTTTTCTGCAACTAATGCAACGAAATTCTCATGTTTAATTTTTAAATCTCGTAAAATTAAATCTTTTTCCTCTGTGGTTAATAGTTTGTCTGGATCTCCCATATCCTTAAATTTTCCCGAGGAAAGTTGATTATAAGTAATTCCGTCTTTCTGGTTTTTCATTGATTCATCAGTGAAGGAAGATGTGACACCAATACTACCAACATCAGAAAACTTAGAGGCGAAAATCATTTTTGCTCCGGTTGCCGCCATATATGCTGCGGAGGTACCATTATCACGAATCATTGCAACTGTTGGTTTTGAAGCATGGCGAAGTGCATTTGCAACTTCCTCCCCCGCCACACCAGATCCGCCGGGCGAATCCACTTCAAGAAAAATTGCGTAAATAGAAGGATCTGCGTCGGCAGCTTCAATGCCTGAAACGACTCCTTCGGAAGAAACGACGTCTATATAATCTTCAGAGTCGGCGCCATTTGGAACATCAGAAAAAGCATAAGTAACGAGCTGTCCATGAAGTTTGATGCCGGCGACATTGCAATTTTCTTTGGTACTTTCTTGATTTGATGATACGGAATAAGGAAGAAATTCATCGGGAGAAACGGATTCAGAATACAAAAAACCAAGTGCAATCCAAAAACCAATTAATGTAACACCAACAAGAACAAAATAAAGTACTTTAAATATTCTTTTAATGTCCACCTCTTTTAGTTTTTGGATAATTGTATTCATTATTTACAGTGTA
>JBAZZD010000014.1:0-17713 GCA_041659005.1 Minisyncoccota bacterium
CAACAGACGGTACCAAGCCCCAAATTTATCCAACATATCCAACCGATGGCACCAAACCTACGGTTTCAACAGACGGTATCAAGCCCCAAATTTATCCAACATATCCAACCGATGGCACCAAACCTACGGAGCTAACACTTCCGAATTGTCTTTACGGATACATAGCGAGTGATAATGGAGAAAAATGTCTTAAAATTGACACATATAGTATTACTAGTATTACGAGTATGGGCACACAAACATTGCCAACTGCCAGTGAAGCAGGCGCGCAGACGACAATAAAGCCCTTAAATGGCGAGTGTCCCGATCGATATGTAACAAGTGATAATGGAGAAAAGTGTTTAAAACAATCAATTCCGACATTGTTTGTTGAGTCAACAGTTGCTGCGCCTACGGTAACATTTACCTCGGGAAAAATTAGTGTGCGTGACGTGACAACAAAAGAGGAAGTAAATTTAGCACAAACAGAAGGATTCAAAATTGTTGTGGACTCAAAAGTTCCGGTGGAAGTACAAAAGGAAACGGATAATTCAATTTCAATTTCAAGGAATGAAATTTCTGCGTCTGTCGTAGACGGAGAAAAAGTGCAAGTGGAAAATGGTATCGTGACCGTTTCTGGAAATGAAATGAAGATTATGCCCGATGTTGCGGTTGGTGTTGCAAATAATGAGTCAAAAACCAAAGCATTGAATGTGAAACTAAGTACAGAACAGTCTAATAGTGGTGAGTCAACATTAATGTATAAGGTAGGGGCAACCCAAAAATTAAAAATTATGGGATTGTTTAATGTGACGATGCCTATTACCACAAGCGTGAACGCACAAACTGCAACTGTGGAAAGAGTTCAAAAGCCATGGTGGAGTTTTCTCGCTTTTTAATTTAGTAACTTGCGAGTTCTAAGACGAAAATATTTTTTAAGTTAAATAGCTTCCTGATTGCAATCAGGAAGCTATTTTGTGTTGGTCAATAAAAACGAATGGTATAAAATAAAAAAGTGTTGAAGACATTAAAATATGAGAAATACTAAAAAGGCATTTCTTTGGATAATAGACATTCTTGAGCAACATAAAATTTTGTATAGAATTTCAGGTGGTCTTGCTGCACGTGCATATGGCGTCGATCGAGAGCTTGCAGATATTGATGTTGAAATAGCAAGTAAGGATTTTTCTTATATCCTTAAAAATGTAGGACCTTATATTATTTTTGGTCCGACACAAAGTAAGGATAAGAATTGGGATTTGAAACTGATGACGTTATTATATGATGATCAAAAGATTGACATTTCTGAATCTGAGGCAAAATTCTTCAATAAAAAAATAAAACAGTGGGAGAACTGTTCGAGTGATTTGCGAAGTAGAAACATGGTGGATATTTATGGTAAGGTTGTACCCGTTGAACCTATTGAATCACTTATTGCATATAAAACGAAGCTCGCCCGTGAAGTTGATTTGGAAGACGTGAGGCAGTTGAATAAAATTATAAACCACAGTAGAATTGATATGTAGACTTCATGAGATCAAAGGATGTATCAGGTTTTTTCTCAGTACTTGCAGCATTAATAGGAAACGCAGTCGTTGCCGTGATAAAATTCGCGGCAGCTTTCATTTCTGGGTCTAGTGCAATGTTTTCCGAAGCAATTCACAGTGTTGCGGATACGATGAACCAGTCGTTTCTTCTGGTTGGTATTATCCGTTCACAAAAGAAAGCGGACGATGAATTTATTTATGGGTATGGGAACGAACGATTTTTTTGGGCACTTATTTCTGCGTGTGGGATTTTCTTTATTGGTGCTGGAGTAACGATAAATAACGGAATTACTTCACTTATTGAGCCTCATGAACTTGAATACCATCCAATTGTGTTTGTTGTGTTATTTGTCTCTCTCGTTATTGAATCAATTACGCTCTTTATTGCGCTAAGAGAACTTAATCGAAAACATAGACATACACATTCATTATTAAAATTTTTTCACGAAAGTGACCCATCGACTCTGGCGGTTGTTATGGAAGATGGAGTTGCGGTTCTTGGTATATTTATTGCGGCGATGTCCATCGGACTCACTATCTATACTGGAAATCAATTATTTGATTCGTTGGGCTCTATTATTATTGGTGTATTACTTGGATGCGTTGCGATTTTATTAATTTACAAAAATAAGAAATATTTAATTGGACATTCAATTCCTGAGGATATTGAAGAAGAAATTATTGAATTACTTGAGAAAGATCCTGCAATTGAAAGGGTAATTGATTTTAAATCGTCAGTGCTTGATGTGGGAATTTATCGGGTGAAGTGTGAAATCGAGTTTAATGGAAATGCACTCCTCAAGGAACTTTCAAAGGGATATCCATTAAAAGAAGCATACGAAGATGTGAAGGGAGACTATGAAGAGTTTAAAAAATTCGTAGCGGATTATACTGACCGCGTGCCACGACTTGTGGGAAAACGGATTGATGATGTTGAAAAGACCATTGAGGCGAAGTATCCATCGGTGCGACATATTGATATTGAGTTGAACTAGAACAGAAACAATTTTAAATTTCAAATTCTAAATTTTAATTTAATTCTCCAATAATTCAATTTTAAAATCGAGAGAATAGATTTTCGCGTGCACGAGAATAACGGAGGGGGAAAGAGGTAATTTTCAATTATCAATTTTGCAATTTTCAATCAAACATCAATGAATCAATGGGACAAGCTCTAAGTCCGAATATCGAAATACTAAACAAATACAAAATTGGAGAAAAGAGGATTTTTTAATTTTCCTGCCTTCGGCAGGCAAGTAATTTTTGAAATAAAGCCAGAGAAATTTTAATTGAGAGGAGATGGGGTCCAATATGAAAAGGTCGAACCTCCGAAGGAAGAATCATTGACGGTTGTTTTAAAAAGATTTATGCTAAGTTTAGAATTTTTATAATAATATAGAGGTTGATATGTTTAGATATCGCACAAGAACAATCGGAAAGGAAATTTATTTATTTTGCTCCATTTGCGGTACTGGGTTGTGGCTGACAAATGGACGGGAATTGTTTTGTCCTGTTTGCAAAAAAGGAGATCACAGTGAACGAGGAGAAAAACCGGAAAGTATTCACTGTTGTTCAAATTGTGGCGACCCTCTGCAAGCAACAAGTCCATCAAATGGTGGATATTGTGAGAAATGTCAGTGTAATCCTCCGATGTGGGACACGATCCGTTGGAAATTTTGTTCAGAGAAAGACTGTCTTGGATTGCTCGAATTCGAGAAATGTTCAATATGCGGAAAAATGAAAAAAACTAAGAGCTCCTCATAGAGCTCTTTTTTTATATTTCAGATATAATTGAAGAGATGAATGAGTTATACGTAACTAAATTATCGGGAGAGCGGGAATTATTTTCTGAAAAAAAACTGCGTAATGCATTAGAACGAGCAGCAGTTGTTCCCCATTTAATTGATAAAGCAGTAGAGTATGTAAAGGCACATATGCGTGATGGGATTCCTACGAGTGAGATTTACTATCTCGCTTTTTCATATTTACGAGAACGAGAAAAGGGATCTGCAGGACGGTATGGGCTCAGAAAAGCAATCATGGAATTGGGACCTGACGGACATCCATTTGAAAAGTTAGTGGGGGAGATATTCACTGTACAGGGGTTTGATGTACAAACGAGCGTGGTATTGCAAGGAAAATGTGTTCAACATGAGATTGATGTCGTTGCGATCAAAGGAGATAGAAAAATTATGATTGAGTGTAAGTTTCATCATGAACAAGAAATAAAGTCGGACGTGAAAATTGCGCTCTATGTACAAGCGCGATTTGAAGATGTAAAAGATATCCATCACTTTACTGAGGTGTGGCTTGTGACGAGTACTAAACTTACCTATGATGCGATTCAATATGCAAAGTGCGCGGGAATGAATGCAGTGGGGTGGAATTATCCAAAGGAAGGAAGTTTGCAACACTTGGTTGAGCGAGCGGAATTACATCCGATAACTTGTTTGGAGAGTGTGTCGAAAGAAGAAAAGCGAATGTGGCTCGATGGAGGAATCATTACGTGCAAAGACATTAAAGAAAAACCAAATGCATTTATGATTGCAAATATCCACGAGAAACAACGCACAGTAATTTTGGAAGAGATAAAGCAATTATGTGGGCAGGAATAGATTATTTGCTACACTAGATATATAGGTATGGCACTAAAGAAAAAGAAAAAAGTAGCAGTTATCTCTGGAGGACCATCAACCGAACATGAGGTTTCGGTGAATAGCGCAAAAAAAGTTTTAGGTGCACTGAATCTTGATTTGTACGACACAACTAATATATTTATCAATAAGCAGGGAGTATGGGATCAACATCCAGAGACAATTGCGCGCGATAATGATGTTGCATTTATTGTGATGCATGGAACCTACGGAGAGGATGGAACGATTCAGCGAATTTTAGATTCACACAGTATTTCATATACGGGGTCAGGAGCAATGGCGAGTGCGCTCGCAATGAATAAATATCTTTCGAGTGCCGTGTTAAAGCGAGCAGGATTTTCTGTTCCACTTACGTTTCTTGTTTCAAAATATGAGTGGGAGTGGAAGAAGCAAGAGGTGTTCGACAAAATAAAACATTATTTAACATATCCATTTGTAGTGAAACCAAATGCGCAGGGTTCGAGTGTCGGAGTACACATCGTTCGTTCGCGTGGCGATTTGGAACACGCGATGCACGAGGTATTTAAATATGGAAGTGAGTCATTAATTCAACAATTTATTTTTGGAATGGAACTCACGTGTGGAGTATTAGATCATGGATGGAAGGGAAGTGAATTTGCATTATTGCCGATTGAAATTGTTCCAACAAACTCAACATTTTTTGATTACGGCGCAAAATATATGCCAATGGGGTCGGAAGAAATTGTGCCCGCTCGTGTTCCCGATTATAAATTGCGGGAGATTCAGCGGGTTGCAGTTGTAGTTCACCAGGCGCTTGGGGCACGAGGATTTTCTCGAACGGATATGATTATGGCTCCTGATGGGAAATTATTTGTTCTTGAGTTGAATTCTATTCCGGGATTGACTCAGGAGAGTCTACTTCCTAAGTCGGCTGAAGCAAGTGGAATTCCATTTTCAAAGCTTCTTGATTTAATCATTGATTCGGCGCTTTTTGGGAAGGAATAGAGGATAAAATAGGCAATTTTCATAAACACCCCTGACCTGGTGTTTTTCCTTGCTTATTTATTGATTTAGATGAATAATAATGTCAGAAATTTACTAACAAAATAAAAGAGGTAACACGATGAATAAGATCATCATTGAACCAAATGAGTTAACCCAAATTTATGGAGATTCATCTTCGTATCTTGAGTTAATGAAACAGCTCTCTTCTCTTTACGAAAAGCAGAAAAAAGCTAAAAAAATTCCTGAGAAAATACTGGAGAAAAAATTTATTAACTCAGCAAAATCAAAGGCAAGCAAACTTAGTTTGGTACAAGAACATCATCATGCAAAATATTCATTTCGCTTGTGGGACGAAACTCGTCTTTCAGAATTTACTCGTGCGGTGCGAAAAGTTGTGCGTGAAGGATTAAAACTTGATACTTTACTAAAGGAATTCCCGGAACTTGGAAGCGCGAATGTTGTGTATTTCACAATTCAAGCAGCCATCCCGGGAGGCATTAAAGGAATTCGCGATTCAATTGCGGCGGTTGGAAGTATCGAACTCGATGTGCTTCGTGATTTATTAAACGATGAAGAACGAAGAGTTTTGGATTGCATGAATGAACAATCAAAAACTAAACGCGTTTTACGCGTTGGTGATATTGATAGTGTGATGAAGGGCAATAAAGATAGCACTCGTGGCATCATGGCAAAACTTTCGGGAATGGGCTTCTTTGTAAACGTTCCCGGCAAACATCATTTATTTTTCAACAATTCTCCTGACTTCTATACACCGAAAGAACTCATGAAGCTTATTCCGGATGAAGAACAAGGAAGAATCGCAAATGTCATTCATATGGGAATCGTTAGTATCAAACGACTTACTCAACAGCTCTATGGACAAGAGAAGGTCAGCAATGAATTTCTCTCGACCTATTTGAGTAACTTGGTTGATCGCGGATTGTTAGAAGTTGAAGACGATAATTACTTATTGACGAAAAAGGGAGAAGAATTCGGTATTGATGCAACATCAGTTCAAGCGTTGGATATTACCGCACTTGAAAATAAGTTGTTGATTAGGACAGAAGAACGTTCCCGGCCATTCAAAAGTCTTTCCGAAGTAAAAAATGCTATTGTTTCAGATAGCGAAAATAAATCGGTAAAGTCGTTTGATATATCGGATGAGATTGGCAAAGACGGATTTAAATTTCTTACTATTTCCGAAATTCTCTTTGGTAATCAAAATACTGACATTGAACTATTGGAGAAGGTTCTTCTTAGTTCAGAAACGGATTTTGCAATTGTGAGCGGACTTGTACAGGGTACATTTACTGCGCGCAATGTAAAACGACAGAACGAACTTGTTCAAGAAGAGAAGCTGTACAAGATTGGATCACAAATTAGTGCTGCGGCACAATTTCTGAACAAACTTGATACAAGGACGAAAGGAAAGATATGCATTGCGTTGGGCGATGATGATTTACGAATTGCAGAAGATTATGCCGATATTGCACAGCTGAACGAAGGAAAGACATGGACGTTCGGTGTGAACTATCAAAGTTTAACTGCAGAACTTCAGCGAAGAATTAATATTCGTGAGTACCACGCAAAACGTAGGATACAGTATGAAATTATTCTGCCGTATCAATACAAAATTCGTCGTGCGTTACGAAACGCAAAAGAAGTGTTCAAAGTAATCGGAATCAAAAAGTCAGAATATCGACTCATTATGGAAATTCTGATTCTCAAAAAAGCAAAACAACCATATCCACAAATATACGAACGGGTTGTTGAAATTAACGCACTTCTTGGGAATGTTAAAAAAAGTATCGTAACCCCCGATTCGCTGATGTTAAAAATTGGAGACCGAGTTATACAATTCGTTCACAATACAAACTTCAGTGATGTCACTCAATATATAGATCCATTATTGACTCCGGAAAAACTCATGAGACATATGTTGTCTCGTGATAAGTCGGAATTACCGTGGATGTTGATTGATGGGCATCAGGAAATGTTCTATGCAACATATTTCCAAAATCATTGGGTTATGTGTATTCCGGGTATGCAGAATGCGTTAGATTTAGCGCTTTACAGAAAGAAGACACTTGCGACTCGGATTCTTCAGTCAAAATCATTACGACAGAACACATTCAGAAAAGCTCCCTCAACTCCCGGTGCAGTCGAATTCGAAGTTTGTACCGAAGGCGGAATTGATAAAGACGGCAGAGTACGCTTGAGAATAATGAATGATAAAATCATGAAAGTTCTTGATAGCGAAAAGAAGAAGAAACACAAACAAACTGTTATTGGAATTCTTACTGATTTACAGTTTGGTTCTCCGACCATGCAACCAGAGTTGGTAATCAAGTATCTTGATTATTTACTCTATACTCGTAAGGCACGGTTGTTGCGCGGAAATGGGGACTGGATTCAGGGTGTTATCTATCCAAGCTTCTTTGCAGAATCAAGGACATTACGGATGGTATCAGTTGATTCTCAACAACGCTTTACAAAAGAGATAATATTGCCACTTGTTACTGGTGCGCCAAATCTTGAAGACGTTGCTATTTGGCAAGGAAATCATGAATGGGGTATCTGGGGCAATTCGCTTACTGGTGAAAACGCGTTGTATTTCTTTGAGGCGGCGCTTCAGGGATACATTGAAGGAATGCGTAAAGCAGGAAAACAGTCACGAATTAAAAGTGCAACTTCGGTGAGTAGAATTATTATGGCTCGAACAACAAATCCGAAGGGCGATAGGATTCTATTCCCATATTTTGCTGAAGAAGTGAATGGATTCAAGCTTGCGTATACACATCAGTGGTTGCCTCATGGAGGCGGACGCACACCAGTTGATCAGCCACGTCGTTGGATAAACAACATGGCGGATGCTGCAGGTGATATTGATGCGTTAATTGGTGGTGATAAACATTCGCTGTGGTTAAATCAGGAAGCGGGAAAATTGCTTATTCAGTTGCCTGCGGCTGCAAGCCAAAGTGGTTTTGAATTGGCACGCGGACTGATGTCTACGGTGATGTTTGCCCTTCTTGTTGTTGATAATAGAACAGGAATAACGATCGAATTTGTCCCTTGGCAGTTTCTTGAAAATTACAAGTGCGTAAGCAACTTGTACAAAGGAAAAGACGATCAGTTAATTCTTCCATCTCAAGATTCAGTGGACTATCGGAATGGAAAATATTCTCCGCTCATCGAAAAGATGATTGATTCTATTACCTATTATAAAGAGGTATAACCAGACAGCCCCACAGATGTGGGGCTTTTTTATCCCGCACCTTTTTATAAAAGGATGCGGGATTTTTTTTGCTAGTGTATCATTTAAATAATGACTGAGAAAGAAATGATTCAAGAACTCGTGAAGGACGGATATATCTCTTCAAAAGAAATTATTCGTGCAATGGGGGAGATTCATCGAGAACAATTTGTGCTTGATGAAGAAAAATCGCGTGCCTATGAAAATTTACCACTACCAACGGGTGGGGGATTATTTGTTTCACAACCATCAACTGCGGGATTTTTACTTGAATTATTAAAACCAAAGCAGGGAGAAAAAATTCTTGTAATTGGAGCGGGGACGGGATGGATCGTAGGAATTATTACTACCATTGTTTCGAAAGAAAAAAAAGAAGGAACACAGAAAGGAAAAGTAATTGCGATTGAACCAGATGAGGAAAGTTCGCACATTGCGACAAAAAATCTTGAACGATATTCATATATTTCTGATGGGGTTATTGAGGTAATTAATGACAGTTGGAATTCTGAAAAAATAACGCAGTCCCCATATGACGCAATTATTGCGTTGCGTGGAATAAAAAAAATACCTCAGTTTTGGTATGATGCAGTACGCGTTGGGGGACGTATTATTGTTCCTATTAGTGAATCAATTTTTGTAAAAGAAAAAACGAGTGGGACTGAGTTTAAAACTCGTGAGTATTTTGGGTTCAACTTCCCACAATTTTCGTAAGTATAAAAGCATCAAAGTAGTTGACGTTCTTCCTTTGTTTTGTGATATACTGAACCAATAAAGTAGTCGCAAAAAACATAAACTATGAATAAAAAAAGCATTGTTATTGCAGTAGTCGCAATAATTGTAGTTGTTCTTTTGGTGGTGTTTGGAGGCGGTACAAAGTCCCCAGTCAGCGGACAGACGGTTAAAATCGGCGTTATCGGACCGATGAGTGGTGATGCTGCTGCATATGGGCAGGAGCTTCAAAAAGTTGTTTCATATAGGATCGCTCAGATCAATGCGAAGGCAGGACCAAATGATCCAAAGTTCGAAGCAATTTATGAAGATGGGAAGTGTTCAGGGAATGATTCAGTAAACGCATTCCAGAAACTTACCACAATTGATGGGGTTAAAATAATTCTTGGTGGTTTTTGTTCTTCTGAAACAATGCCTATTTCGTCGTTAGCAAACGAGAATAAGATTTTGATTATTTCGCCTGCTTCATCAAATCCAAAAATTGAAGGAAGCGGTTCTTTTGTTTTCACACTTTCTTATTCGGATAAGAAAATAGCAGAAGATCTTGCAAAGGAAATGAGTGTGTATAAAAAAGTAGCAATAATTACTGAACAGAACGATTACAATATCGGAGTTCGTGATGCATTTTTAGAAGCTATTAAAAATTATCCAAATGTTCAAGTTGTTTCAAATGAGACGTTTGCAAAGGGTAGCTCCGATTTGAGGAGTTTATTAGAAAAAGTAAAAGTAACACAACCAGAAGCAGTTCTTCTTAATCCAAATGGAGGGACAACTGCAGAAACACTTCTTCGTCAAATTGCAGAGGTAAAAAATTGGTCTGGATATAAATTATATGGACAGTTCTCATATATTCCTGACAATATTCGTTCATCTGTAGGAACTTTCACTGAGGGTATGACAATTATTGATGCGCCAACTCTTAGCGATCCAGAGTTTATTAAGCTTCGCGATGATATTGTAGCTATAAAAGGCGGAAAACTTGATAGCTTAGGAAGTTATTACACCGCATCAACATTGGATGGGATAGATATAATTACGGGTCTCATTTCAAAATTAGGAAATGATTCAGAGAAGGTAGGTAGAGCACTTTCTACCGAACAGTTTAAGGGATTTATCGGAGATATTTCTTTTTCTGGCAAAAATTTTGTTAAATTAAATATTTCTGGGAAATATATTATTGAAGATGGAAAAGCAGTACTTCAAAAATAGGTACAACTTTTGATGATTGTTCAATTACTGATTTATAGTTTCATAGCGGGAACGCAGGTTCTTATTCTTGCGCTTGGATTGTTTACTATTTACTCAGTAAGCAAGGTTCAGCACCTTGCACTTGGTGGAATTGCCGCGGCCGTTGCATATGCATTTTACTTTGCATCGCACGACGCGGCTTTGCCACTTTGGGGACTCATTGCGGTTCCGCTTCTTGTTGCAATTCTTCTTGGAATCATTAGTTTTTGGCTCAATGAATCATTTACTAAACGACAAGAATATTTATTAGCACTTCTCGTGAGTTTTTCTTTTGGTGTGGCACTTGAGGCAATTATTTCTATTGTGTTTGGAACTGATGGAAAGAGTTTGATCTCTGGTGTTTCGTCGGTAGTTTCATATGGTGATTACCAGATTCCGCTGTCGGGAATTTTTATTATTGGATTTGGAGCTATCTGTGCGCTGATATCATTATTTGTTGTGAAGTTTACATCATTCGGACGCACACTCAAAGCGATTGCTGAGAATTCTTTTTCAGCGACAAGTATTGGTATTAATGAGCGGAAGATACGTTTAATTATTTATATTGCGGTATGTATTGTTGCGGGAGGAATTGGAATTTTGTCAGGACTTAACACCGCGCTTACTCCAATGATGGGATTCAATCTTATTATTATGGCGTTCATTGCACTTCTTGTGGGAGGAGTTACTGATGTGCGGGGGACTATTATTGCATCATATATCGTTGCACTTGTTCCTGAGTTTATTGTTGGCATTGTTCCAAACATTTCTTCAAATTGGAAAATGGTGTTGGTGTTTTTAATTGCGTTTGTTGTTCTCATTGTTAAACCAGAAGGTCTCATCGCAAATAAACAACGAAAAGCATAATGGGATATTTATATACACAAATTGCACGATTTTTTGAGACTTCAATGTTGAGTGTTGGTGTTCATATTACTACGTCAATTGCAGGGATTTTCTTTTTTGGATTTCCTGTTGCATTTTCTTTTGGTGCGTACGCACTCGTTATTTTAATAAAGAATGGATTTACACTTTGGATTGCATTTATTATTACGATTTTATTGTCGGTATTACTTGGATTGATATTTTCGTTACTGTATCGCCGGCTATCAAATGATGGATTTGCTGTGTTTACCTTTGCGAGCGTTCTCGCGTTTGATTCATTGATTAAATCATGGGATTCACTTACTGGGGGAGTGTTGGGAATTTCGGGAATTTCTCGACCATCGTTTGCGCGCACATTAGTTGCGCTTGTCATTTTACAAGGGATACTCGCGATTTGCGTATTTATTTTTGAATATACCTTATTACAGTCGCCATTTGGACGCGCATTACGTGCACACAATGAAAGCAAAATATTTCTTGATGCAACGGGAATTCCTGCGTCTGGTATTGGTTCATTTGCGATTACTCTTGCGGTGGTTCTAAGTGCTCTTGCGGGAATACTTGCGATATGGCGCATACAGTTTCTTGATCCGTCATTTGGAGGAATTGCGATTTTACTACAGATTTTAACCATTGGTATTCTTGCGATGAAACCAAAAGTTTCTGGACTTATTCTTTCGGTGTTGTGTATTGTTTTACTTCCTGAAATTTTGAGATTTTTCCCATTTCCTTCGAGCATTATGGGACACTTACGAATTCTTTTTTATTCAGTACTTCTTATTGTGCTTGTGAAACAATTGTCGACTCGGTATACTTCAAAAAAGAGGTTCATATAGTTTATGGAAAACAAAAAAACTATTTTAGCAGTTGAGGATCTTCACGTTCAGATTGGGCAACGGATGATTCTTCACGAAATTTCTTTTTCGGTTACTCTAGGTGAAATTGTTGGAATCATTGGTCCGAATGGATGTGGGAAAACAACACTTTTGAACACGCTGTCGGGATTTCTTCCTGTTGAAACGGGAACGATAAGTTTTAATGGTGAGGATATTATGCATCTTGAGCCATATGTTCGTGCGCGACTTGGGGTGAGTCGTGGGTTTCAACACGTAGGGGTATTTCGAGATATGACGGTCGAGGAAAATTTAATGATTGCAATTGAACGTGCAGAGAAGTTACCGTGGTGGTGGAAATTTTCTTCAACCAAGCGAGAGCATGTTTCACGAATTATTGATGCAGTCCTTGCTGACGTTGATTTGTTTTCACATAAAAAATCACTCGCAGGAATATTGTCTGGCGGACAACTTCGTTTACTTGAGTTAACACGACTTCGTTTATTAAAAGGAAATTTATTGTTGATTGATGAACCAACCGCTGGTGTTTCGCCGATATTAAAAAATAAACTTTCAGATATTATTAAAAAGCTTGTACGTGAACACGGACATACTGCAATTATTGTTGAACATGACCTAAAATTTTTGTTCGATTTAGCTGATCGAATCATTGTGCTTGTTGATGGAGAAAAATATATGGAGGGGACCCCAAGTGAGATACGAGGGGATGAGCGTTTGAAGAAGGTCTACCTCGGGGAATAATAGAATTAGGTTAGATTTGATTTTAAACCAAAGTTATTTATGAGCTATCTTTTCAGTGCATTTAATGTTCGGTATTTGAGTAATGAGTATTGACAAATTATTAGTTCTATGCTAGAATTTTACTAGTACTCAAGAAAGTTTTTCTTGTTTTTACAATATAATAAATCAATTGAAATAATCACTTAACTAAGGAGGTCAGTATGACTGATCTGTTGCGGGCGCTCATGCCCCAAATTATGAGTGTTGTTGTTCTGCTTATAATTTTTTGGCTCATTGTTCTAGTGGTAGTAAAAAATGTGTCAGATGAGGTTGTAAAAAAGACAACAAAAAAGGTAGCCCTCTGGGTCACTTTTGTTGTTCTTGTTGGATTTTTCATTTTTGCAGCACAATTTACTGCGGTGAATGAAATTCCACGATCTACAATAGACCGATCTGGTACTGTCGAGGGCAGAGAAAAGTTCCAGAACAAGATGGAAGAAGATGCGGCAAAACCAATAATCAAAATTGATTCTACAAAAAAAACAGGAGATAAGAAATGAAGCTAAGAAACTCATTTGTCATCGTTGCTATTCTTATAGCATTTATTTTCACCGGATGTGGAAACGAAATACGAAACATTCCTCCAGGATACAAAGGAAGATTATTGACCACCAATGGGTGGGATACAAAAACTTTGGAAGCTGGGCAGGTTGATATCGGCGAATTAGATAACTCGGGCCGCGGGAACACGCTTGTTCTTCTTGAGGTAACATCAGTTACTGTAAAGGAACAGTTCTTAAAGGGAAACAACGATGGAGAAGATCATCGCATTCTCGTTGGAGGAAAGGTTCCTGTTGCCGTTGATATTTATACACAAATTGGAATTCCTCTTTTGAAAAATGGAGAGATTGATCCAAAATATGTTGATATAATATTTGCGACAGTAACTCCAAGACAGGTAGAAGGGCAGGAAAGAACAATGATAATTACTCTCGAGGATATTTATAAGCGATATGCGCAGATGATAATTCGCGGAAATACTCGAGGTATGTTTGCAAAGTATTCGGATTATCCGACGGTAATGGCAAATTACAATAAGATTAATGCAGAAATTGGACTCATGGTTGCAGATGTGTTTAAAGTTAATAACGCTCCGCTTGCTATGAATTCGTGTCAGCTTTCAAATGTAAAACCTGACGCAACAGTATGGGAGGCAAACAACAGACAAGCATCAGCAGAAGCTGAAGTTTCGGTGATAAACAGGGTTGGTGATGCCATGCGGAATAATCCCGGGTATCTCAAATTTAAAGAATTAGAAACTCTTAATGAGATTGCAAAATCTGGAAAGGTTCAGAACTTTTCTATTATCATGAATCAATCAGGGAAGGATGTTCAGTACACTACTCCAGTGAAATAGTTCAGTTGAAAAAGTATAAAAAAATAATCCCTCCGATGTATATCGGAGGTTTTTTATTATGTACAAAACCCCTTGTTTCTATTGGTTTTTTGGGTATCGGGTTAGGGCATTAGTGTACTGCTCTAGGGTGGTTTAGGCTATTGACCCCGTTAGAGATTCTGGGCTCTGGGATTTTGGTTGGCTTTCCTATTTTTTGCTTGTGTATAAAGGTATCTCTAACGGGGTTGACTTCTTTTTTTGCATCGTGTACTATTTCAATACGAATGATAGTCCAAAGAATAGCTTTCGGCGGATAACAAACGCACCACTGGTGTGTGAGAAATTCCGCTGAGTCAGCGGTTTTTTATTGGATTGCCATCTCGTGTACGTTTCAAAGTTAATAAGTATATCAAGCATTAATTATAAAAGTGGTTTTATAATTTAAAGTTTAAAGAAATCGCATTTTTTTTGAGGTTTGAAAAAACCTTTTATGATTTTTATGTTTAAAAAAAATCAACGAATCAGTAAGCGATTATAAGTAGAAAATTTAATGCATTCGTTTATGAATAAACGAAATGAACGCATTAAGGGTAGATGGAGGATGCCTTGGCATCATAGAACGATGAAGGACGCGGCGTAACTGCGATAATCTTCGGGGAGGCGTGTAGCAGCCTTTGATCCGGAGGTCTCCGAATGGGGAAACCTACTATAGTGAACCTATAGTGCTTTATGTGGTAACTCTACATATTGCGTATACTCTGGGAAGTGAAACATCTCAGTACCAGAAGGAAAATAAACAAAATTGCATTTCCTCAGTAGCGGCGAGCGAACAGGAAGGAGCCCAAACCAATCGGTGTGCAGCACCGGAATGACGAATTTTAAATTTTAAATTTTAATTTAATTCTTCAATGACCGAATGTTTTAAACATTTTTTCATTTGGATTTTATTTGAAATTTGAAATTGAGGAATTGGAAATTCCGTTGCTGTGCAACGTTTGGGGTTGTAAGACTGAAACACTTGTATGAGTTCAGTAGAGTACGATGCTTCGTACGTTGCTGAACTCCAATACAAAAAAAGTTACAAATTCATAAGCTAGTTGAATCAGATGGAAATCTGAGCCAAAGAAGGTGATAGCCCTGTATACGAAAGCGTATGAACTTTTTCGTTTTTGTTCTTGAGTACCTCGAGGCCAAAATACCTTGAGGGAATCTGCCAGTACTATCTGGCAAGGCTAAATATCTATGATGACCGATAGTGAACTAGTACCGTGAGGGAAAGGTGAAAAGCAGCCCGGCAAGGGCGATGAAATAGAAACTGAAACCATCTACTTACAAGGAACCGGAGCCTTAAGTAATGTTCGCAAGAACGCTACGGGGTGACGGTGTGCCTATTGAAGAATGAGCCAACGAGTTTACGTACATTGCCATGTTTAATTCCGTTCTACGGAAGGAGGCGCAGCGAAAGCGAGTCTTAACAGGGCGTTACTTTCTTAACTTGCAGGACACACTTCGGTGTGTGTTGCGAGTTACGAATAGTTAGCAGTGTGCGTAAGACCCGAAACCAGATGAGCTTACCTTGGCCAGGATGAAGCCCCGCGAAATCGGGGTGGAGGTCCGCACCGTTGAGCCGTGCAAAACTCTCGGATGAGCTGAGGTAAGGAGTGAAAAGCTAATCGAATTTGGTAATAGCTGGTTCTCTCCGAAATAGTTTTAGGACTAGCCTCTCGTGTTTCTTTTTGGAGGTAGAGCACTGGACGATCGTGAAAGGGAGAAATCTCGCGCGATCAATCAAACTCCGAATGCCAGAAAGTATAAACGAGGGAGTCAGACTGCGGGGGCTAAGCTCCGTGGTCGCAAGGGAAACAGCCCAGATCGCCGTCTAAGGTCCCTAAATGCATGCTAAGTGTGTAAGGTAGTCATTATCCATTGACAGATAGGAGGTTGGCTTAGAGGTAGCCATCCTTTAAAGAGTGTGTAACAACTCACTATTCGAGGATCGTGGCGCCGAAAATTTATCGGGGCTAAGCATGCTACCGAAGACGCGGATTCATCTATTTTATATAGGTGAGTGGTAGGAGAGCATTTCTTGCAGCTGTGAAGGTCGATCCGTGAGGGCGACTGGAGCGCAAGGAAGAGATAATGTTGGCACGAGTAATCGCTATGCATGTGAAAAACATGCACCCCGCAAATCCAAGGTTTCCTCCGCAACGAACATCGACGGAGGGTAAGTCGGCCCTAAGGCAATGGCGAAAGCCGCAGCTGATGGACAGCTGGTTAATATTCCAGCACACCGATCATGAGATACCGATGAAGATACGAATGAGAAAAGTCTGAGCACCTTAATGGTTTGGTGTTCTTGACGTAAAGGGATGTATTCCAGGCAAATCCGGAGTACTGTGTTCAATCACGATCTCGCACGTTGATTAAAGGTTTGGGTTTTCCCGAGCCAATTCAGATGAAGTGCATTCCGAGAAATACTTCTAAGGTGCGCCTGATCGGTTCCGTACCGTAAACCGCCACAGGTGGATGAGGCGA
Organism: Minisyncoccota bacterium; assembly: GCA_041659005.1. GTDB lineage: Bacteria > Patescibacteriota > Minisyncoccia > UBA6257 > GWB1-50-10 > LiPW-41. Next base: position 16,746 of record JBAZZD010000014.1, read on the forward strand.
GTAGCCTCAGGGGAACGGGTGATTCTTCGTTAAGGAACTCGGCAAAAAAGCTAGGCGTAACTTAGGGATAAGCCTTCCCTGCCATTTATGGTAGGGCGCAGCGAAAGTTTCTTTGGCGACTGTTTAACAAAAACACAGCTCCCTGCGAACTCGTAAGAGGATGTATAGGGGGTGACGCCTGACCGATGCGAGAAGGTTAACGTTGGGGGTGGTAGGCCGCAAGGTTTATTGCTCACTGACCGAAGCCCTCGTCAATGTCCGCGGTAACTATAACCGTGTTAAAGTAGCGCAATTCCTTTTCGGGTAAGTTCCGAAGCGCATGAAAGGCGTAACGATCGAAGAACTGTCTCAACGAAGAGCCCGATGAAAGTGCGATTCCCGTGAAGACGCGGGGTACTGGCAACTAGACGAAAAGACCCCGGAAGCTTTACTGCAACTTGATATTGATAATAGTGGATGACTGCGTAGCATAGTGAGGAGCCATTGAAGTTCTACTTTCGGGTGGGGCAGAGGCGACAGTGAAATACTCATCTTTTGTTTGTTATTATCTAACCTGTGTGGAAAAAACATACGGGGACAGTGTCTGGTGGGCAGTTTTTCTGGGGCGGAACCCTCCCAAAAGGTAACGGAGGGGTTTATTAAGGTTAGCTTAGCGCGGATGGAAATCGCGCAGGACGTGTAAAGGCACAAGCTAGCTTGACTGCAAGGCCGACAAGCCGCGCAGGTGCGAAAGCAGAACTTAGCGACCCGACTATTCATCATAGAAAGGTAGGAGATAACGGCTAAAAGTTACTCCGGGGATAACAGGCTGGTGAGATCCGAGAGTTCCTATCGACGATCTCGCTCGGCACCTCGATGTCGGCTCACCACATCCCGGGGCTGGAGAAGGTCCCAAGGGTATGGCTGTTCGCCATTTAAAGTGGTACGTGAGCTGGGTTCAAACCGTCGTGAGACAGGTTGGTCTCTAT
>JBAZZD010000015.1:0-17196 GCA_041659005.1 Minisyncoccota bacterium
AGATGCGCTTGATTATATTAGCGATGATGAATTAGTAGAAATTACTCCCAAAAATATTCGTATTCGAAAAATGTATCTTTCAGAAAATGATAGAAAAAAAGTTGAAAGAGAATTAAAAAATAAAGAGAGTTAACGGTTGGATTTTTACGCAAAAAAACAGAGAACCAAATCTCTGTTTTTGCTGATGGGTGTTTAATTATAACTTTCTAGTCATCAAAATCATGATCAGTTGCCTTTTCTTTTTGCCCTGTTGTATCTTGGATGTCTTTTAATTGTTCGTCAATGGATTTTTCCAATAACTGAGTCATCTGATTATAGTATTCACGATAGCTGTTTGGGTCATATTCTGAACTGTTTGGGTCATATTCCATTTTCTCAGTTTTCCCAGTGTACCACTCAGTTTTTGATTTAGTACTCGCCTCCTCGTATTTTTCTATATTTTGTTTTAGGGATTTTAGTTTATCAGAAATGTTCGGTGCCTTGTCCATTTGATTTTGATATTCACGAATCCCAAATGAAATAGAGGACAATACTAATAGCCAAGAGGTTACCCGTCTAAATTTTGTTTTTAAGAAAACGATTCTTTCTTTTAGTTCATTGATGGTTTCAATGGCGTCCTCTAGTGTTTTAGGTTGCTCAGCCTCCACACCCCTAATAAAATCTTTTTTCTTTGATTCAAAATTCATATTATTGTTTTTGATTAGCCTTATAAGTTTGAGTATATATATGTTATATATACTTGTCTACTCACAACTTTACTTCGCATGGTATGCTTTAGTACAATAAAGAAACATGGAGACAACAATTCCGAATCATATTGCTATTATTCCTGATGGTAATAGGCGATGGGCAATTTCAAAAGGAAAGAAAGCATTTTTAGGTCACAAAGAGGGAGCCAATACTACGGAAAAAATATTAAAAGCATCATTTGATTCTGGTGTTCGTTTTTTTACTATTTGGGGGGCGTCTGAAGACAATCTAACAAAAAGAGATGCGGGAGAAATTAAAGTGCTTTCTCAGGTATTTATTCAAACGCTTATAAAATTATCAAAATCAAAAGAATTAAAAAAATACAATGTTCGAGTATGTGTGCGAGGAAGGTTTCGTGAGTTATTGAAAAGTGCGCAGTTAAATGAAATTGCAAAAATATTAGAGAATTCGACAAAACACAATACTGAACGAGTCCTCACTGTTCTTCTCGGATATGACGGAAAGAATGAAATGAAAGAGGTAATTAAATCATTTAAAAAGAACGGAAAGGAAGTAACAGATAGTACCGTTCATGAAGCACTTTTTACTAATAATCTTCCTCCGGTTGATCTTGTAATTCGTACGGGGGGCGATCCCCACTGGTCTGCTGGATTTATGATGTGGCTTACTGCAAACAGTGAATTCTTCTTTACTGATACCCTGTGGCCTGAGTTTAGTGACGGCGAACTTAAAAAGGCATTCGGTGAATTTTCTCGGCGGAGACGCATGATGGGACACTAGAATCGTGGTATACTAAAAACAATGAGGGTTCAAACAAAAAAACTCATTCTTTGGTTTTTTGTGCTTTTTATTGTTGGTATTCTAGCATTTTTTGGCATTGAATATAAAAAAGAGACTCCTATTATTCGTACCTTCGACGATTGTGTATTTGCGGGGAAGAGGGTTGTTGAGTCAGTGCCACGACGATGCGAAATTATTGACGGGCAGTTTATTGTTGATATAAAAGGAATTAACAAAGGAGATGCAGGAGAAAAAGGAAGGTGTGCGAGCTATACATTTGAAAAATATAAAACAAATGAAACGTTAAAAACATTACCATTCGTTAATTATGAAACATATTCTGAGGCAAAAAATTTTGAAGGAGAAATTGAAAACGAAATAGAAAATGGTCCGAATTTTTCCGGATATTATGTTGTTCCAACTTGGAGTTGTGGGGTGGCATGCAAAGAGAGTGCGATTATAGATGGAAGAACGGGGAAGATTCTCATATTTGGAATAACCTCACAATATGGAGTTGAGACAAAAAAAGACAGCACGTTATTTGTTGTGAATTCAGCTAAAAATATTCCGATTGAAGAAGGAATAGGCGACGAAGGACGTGCAGCTCTTTTTACGAGCTACTATGTACTTGAAAATAATGCGCTCATGCTGTTGTGTAGAGAAAACGCGTATGCAAAATAATTTTTAATGTTACTATGAGTACGTCAATAACAAATAAAGGGTTAATTATTGGGTCAATGGTGATCGGTATCGCGTTAGTGCTCGCGGTTTCTATTTGGGCATATTCTTTCTTTGTGGTCAAATCGCTTTCTAATGTTATTTCGGTGACAGGTTCTGCAGAAAAAAATATCACATCAGACATGGTGAAGTGGACAGGTGGTTTTTCACGTAATGTCGGGGTAAATGAGACAAAAGATGGATATGCAATGATGAACACTGATCTAAATTTGGTTTCAGAATATTTAAGATCACAAGGAATTGCAGAAAAGGAATTTATTGCAAGGCCAGTTATGATGAACCCGAATTATGAATCAACGGACAAATATGGCAGCAAGATGATCGGATATACGTTGCAACAATTTATTGAAATACAATCAGGAAATGTTTCTGCGGTTACTAAACTTGCTCAAGACGCGCCAGTGAAACTCTCTGAGTTGGGAGTGCTTTTTTCATCACAAGGACTTGAATATTATTATAATAAATTCGCTGACCTAAAAGTGGAAATGCTTGCTGAGGCAACAAAAAACGCAAAAGCACGTGCCGAAAAGATTGCAGAATCAACCGGATCAGAAATTGGTTTCTTACAATCGGCAAATATGGGAGTATTTCAAGTTACGCCAGTTAATTCCATTGATGTTTCTGATTATGGATATTTTGATACCTCATCAATAGAAAAGAAAGTCACCTCAGTAGTGAGGGCTTCATTTTCCCTTAAATAAAAAGGAAAAATTAAAAATGTGCTACATTGTGAATGATGTAGGGCGTTTTTTTCTTATTCGCGATATACTATACATATGAGAATAGAAATTAACGCAGTGCACCTTGAGCTTACCGAAGCATTAAAAAAGTATATAGAGACGAAGATAAAAAGTGTCGAGCGAATGATTAAAAAGTTTGAGGTTCATGGAGAGTTGATTGCTTTTGTAGAAATTTCTAGGACAACACGACATCATAGGCAAGGAGATATATATTATGCCGAGATTACCATGAAGCTTCCACAAAAGACAATTCGTATTGAGAAAACTCATGAGGATGTGTATGGAGCAATTGATGAGCTTAAGGATCTACTTAAAGAAGAGGTTTCGGAGCTAAAAGAGATAAACAAAGATAAAACAAAAAAGAAATAACACTAATATGAATCATCACGAATCAAACACTCATAAAGCTACTCTAGATGTTTCGGTTCACCGACCTCGGAAGCGAAGAAAAAAAATGTTTATTTTTGTTATTGGTGTGTTAGCTGTTGCATTGGGTACAATTCTTGGTTTTATTTTTAAGCCCACCACACAAATTCCACAGGAGACATTTATTGTTAAACGTGGCGCAATTGCTCAGGAGGTTGTGGTTACTGGTCGCGTAAAAGCGGCAGAAAATGTTGAGCTTGCGTTTGAGCGTGGTGGAAAAATAAAGAATGTAAACGTGAAGATTGGAGATATGGTAAGTCCCGGTCAGGCACTCGTATATTTAGACACGAGTGAACTACAGGCGCAATTATTACAAATAGAAGCAAGCGTTGAAGCACAAAAGGCAAAATTAGAAGAATTGAAAGTAGGAAATCGTCCAGAAGAAATTCAGATAAAAGAGAGTGAACTAAAAAAGGCAGATCAGGACCTAAAAAATTTTTATGGAAGCATCGGTGACGTAGTGAATGATGCATACATAAAAGCAGATGATGCGGTTCGATCGAAAACCGATACGATATTTTTGAATGATGATTCAAAAAACCCAGAACTTGCATTTCTTACCAATGATGTTCAGGTTCAGATTGATGCGACAACGCTTCGAAGGATTGTAGGGAATGAACTTATTATTTGGAAGGAAGAGATAAATACTACTCAATTTTCTGATATTGCAGATTCAGAAGGTATTTTGACCAAAAGTGAGGCACACATTTCCGTTATTAGAAATTTTCTTTCGCGTTCACTTGATGCGGTTAATTCTTCAATAAATATCTCTCAGACTACTATTGATTCGTATAAAACAAATCTTGGAGTTGCGCGAACTAACATGAATTTAGCATCCTCCGCTATTACTAATCAAAAACAGGCAATTTCGACACAGAATGTTGTTGTTGAACGTATTAGTAATGAATTGTTGTTAGCTCGTGCAGGATCTACTCCTCAAATGATTCTGTCTCAGGAGGCTCAGGTGAAGCAGGTGGAGGCAAATAGTGCATTAATTCGAGCACAAATTGCAAAGGCCACGCTTATCTCTCCAATAAAGGGAATTGTAACAAAACAAGATGCGAAGGCAGGTGAGATCATTGCTCCGAATATTTCTCTCGTTTCTGTTATTTCTGATAAAAACTTGGAAATTGAGGCAAATATTCCAGAGGTTGATATTGGAAGTGTGGTTGTTGGGAATATGGTTCGTGTCACACTTGATGCATTTCCTAATGAGAAATTTATTGGAAGGGTTAGTTATATTGATCCGGCGGAGACAGTAAAAGATGGAGTTGTGAATTTCAAAGTCACTATTCTATTTGATGAATCAAGTGAAAAAATAAGAAGTGGATTTACTGCGAATCTTACTATAGAAACAAAGCGAAAGGAAAATGTATTGGTCATACCACAATTTGCGGTAATAGAAAATGATTTTGGCTCATTTGTAAAAAAGTTTGAAAATGAAAAGATAACAGAGATTTCCGTCGTTCTTGGGGTGAGAGATAATGGGGGGAGCGTTGAGGTCATTTCGGGATTAACTCAGGGCGATGTAATCGTAAATGTTGGATTAAAGAATGGAAAATAATTCAATAATTTCAGTTCAAGATCTTAAAAAATTATATTATGACGAAGGCGGTTCAACGCATGCACTTCGTGGAGTTTCCTTTTCTATTAATTCTGGGGAGTTTGTTGCTATCATGGGACCGTCAGGATCGGGGAAATCAACACTGTTACACATTTTGAGTTTTTTAGATCGTCCAACGGGGGGTTCATACATTTTTAAGGGAAGAGACATGAATCATCTTTCTGATCAAGACCTAGCATTTATTAGGAATAAAGAGATGGGATTTATTTTTCAGTCATTTAATTTACTTTCTCGACTTTCGGTATTTGATAATGTTGCGCTTCCGCTTATATATGCGCATGACGTGAAAGTTGAGAATCGGAAGCGACGCATTGAGGAAGCGATAGAGGCAGTGGGAATATCTGAAAAGAGAGACATAGAAGCTGGAAAACTTTCTGGCGGACAAAAACAAAGGGTTGCAATTGCGCGAGCCCTTGTTAATAGACCGAGTGTTATATTTGCAGATGAGCCTACTGGAAATCTTGATTCTAAATCAGGCGCACAAGTTATGGATATTTTACAAAAATTACATAAGGCGGGAAATACAATTATTTTAGTAACTCATGAAACGTACACCGCAGAGTTTGCAGATAGATTAATTCATATAAAAGATGGACTGGTAGATTCTGATAGACCAATAACCAAACAAAGACACTCAAAAGAAGAGTTTTTTAAATAAACATGAGATTATATGATTCCATAAAAACTGCATCAAACAATCTAACTCATTCAAAAATGAGAACGTTTCTTACAATGCTTGGAATTGTTATAGGAATTTCTTCTGTCATTTTGCTGATGTCTATCGGGGCATCTGCCGAAAAATTAATTATAGGACAGGTTCAGGGTGTTGGTTCCAATCTTGTTTTTGTCATTCCTGGCGCGAGTAAGGGAACTCGATTTTCTCCTCCCGCTTCTTCTCAAGGAATTATTATAAAAACATTAACTAGTTCCGATGTGGATGCCCTAAAAAGAGATCCAGCAATCATGGAAGTTGCCCCAGAGGTTCGTGGACAAGCAAAGGCAGTTTTTGGAAATAATGATACAAGTGCGATGTATATTGGGGTAACAGAGAATTTTTTTACAACAAGAAATTTTGTTATTGAAAAAGGGCAAGGGTTTAATAGTTCTGATGTTGATTCATTTAATAGGATTGCGGTTATTGGTCCAGAAATTTCAAAAACACTTTTTGGAGATTTTAATCCGATAGGCAAAAATTTTCGTCTCAACGACATTTCTTTTAGAGTTTCGGGAGTTCTTGAAAAAAAAGGAGTTGGTGCATTCGGAGTTGATCAAGATAATACTATTCTTGTTCCAATTTCTGTTGCCCAAAAACAAATGCTTGGTATTGATTATTTTAATGCTATAACGGTTCAAGTAAATGACACTTATGCGTCGGAATACACAAAATCTCGTGTATTTTCAATCATGAGGAGTTCGCATAGGATTACTGATCCTAACAAAGATGATTTCACTGTTCATACACAGGAAGATATCTTGTCTCTCTTGGGAAGCATAACTTCTGTTCTTACTATATTTTTAACATCTATTGCCTGCATCTCTCTTGTTGTTGGGGGTATCGGTATCATGAATATCATGCTCGTTTCTGTTATTGAGCGAACACGGGAGATTGGGTTACGAAAAGCGGTGGGGGCGACTAATGGTGATATCCTACAACAATTTTTATGGGAAGCCGTTATGCTTACGTTTTTCGGTGGTTTCATAGGAATTCTATTTGGGTCTGCTCTTGTTGGTGGCGCATATCTCATTCTTGTAAAAATTGTTAAAACTGATTGGGTATTTGCGTTACCCGCACAAGCTATTATATTAGCGGTTGTTGTGTCTACCTGCACGGGAGTTCTTTTTGGATTGTATCCAGCGCGTCAAGCAGCAAAGAAAGATCCGATTGATGCGTTGCGATATGAATAGTAATCCCATAATGGATAGTAAAATAAAAACAATTCAAAAAAATGAGCAATTGCAAAAAAAAGCGATACAAATAGCCCGTTTACTCAGGTGTATGTATCCACGTGCTAAGGTATTTCTTAATCATTCAAATCCATTTGAACTTCTTGTTGCGGTAATGCTTTCCGCACAATGTACTGACAAGAAGGTGAATGAGGTAACCAGAGAATTATTTAAAAAATATAAAATTATTGATGACTTTGTATGCGCAGGAAAAACAAAGAAATCAATTCAAATGTTTGAGGATGATATAAGGCAAACTGGTTTTTTCCACACAAAAACAAAACATATTTTGCAAACCGCAAAAATTATTCAAAAACAGTATAAGGGAAAAGTTCCACATACTATGGAGGAACTTACTGCACTTCCCGGGGTTGGGAGAAAAACCGCGAATATTATTCTCGAGTCTGTGTTTGGTATTATCGTTGGTATTCCAGTAGATACTCATGTATTTCGACTCGCGCATGTGTTGAAACTTTCAAATAAGAAAAGGCCAGATGGAGTTGAGGCCGACTTGTGTTCAATTTTACCAAAGCGATATTGGTCTAATCTTTCGTATCGACTCATTTCGTACGGACGTGAGTTTTGTACTGCAAGAAAACACAATCACGCATTGTGTCCACTTTCTAAAATTGGGGTATAATTCATATATGAAAAAGCCACACGTTGTTATCTTGGGAATGGGAGAGATAGGAGCGGTTTTATATTCCTTGATAAAGAAACGAGGATATTCAATTGAGGCGTGGGATAAGGTTCCTCAAAAGGTTCCCCACCAAAAGTCATTATTTGAGATAGTGCCGAAAGCAGATCTGCTCTTTTTGTGTATTCCATCGTGGAATTTATCAAGTGTTGTGAAATCCATTGGTCCTTTTATTCATAAACAAACAGTAGTTGTAGGACTTGCAAAAGGACTTCAACCAACAAAAGAAACGCCCTATACGTTTCTTTCGAGTTCGTTTCCTCATAATGAAGTTCTTATGCTTGGTGGAGCGATGCTCGCCGAGGAGGTAGCAAGTGGTATGCCTGGAATTGCTGTGGTTGCCGGAAAAAAAGAAGATACTCGTGTTATTGTTCGAGAATGTTTTAAAAATTCCAATGTTATTTGTTTTGAGTCAAAAGATCCCGAAGCAAGTTCGTTTATGAGTGTTCTTAAAAATGTATATGCATTAGGGCTTGGAATAGGAGATGGACTAGGATGGGGGGGGAACGGGCGAGCATTTCTTGCCCTTGAGTCACTAAAGGAAATGGAATTATTGTGTGGGATTAAGGGAATAAAGAAGGAAGTAGTATACGGACAATCGGGATTTGTTGATCTTATAGCAACAGGATTTAGTATCTATTCGAAAAATGTTGAAGTTGGGGAACTTATTGTTTCTACAAAAAAAACACTTCCAAATAGTGAGGGACTTGTTTCTCTTGAGCCGTTAAAAAAAATAATTGGAGGAGCATCATTTCCTTTGTTTAATACAATCTACCAATCAGCACTAAGAAAAGAGAAAGCAGTTGTAGCATTTTCTCGATACATAAAAAAAGTTCAACAAAAAGGATAAGGCGATATGCGGATCGTTGCACATCTTGATATGGATGCGTTCTTTTCTTCGGTTGAGGAACGGGATAATAGTCGTTTTAAGGGGCACCCCGTTGTTGTTGGATCTGACCCACGAGCTGGACGGGGACGAGGAGTTGTTTCTACTGCAAATTACAAAGCGCGTGCATATGGAATTCGTTCTGCTACCCCAATATCAATTGCGTGGGAATATTCTGAATTAGCAAGAAAACGTGGCGATGAGCCAGTTATTTTTTTGGGTGTTGATATGGGAAAATATGAGAAAGCATCTTCAAATATTAGAATGATTATAGAATCATTCGGATATAAGATTGAGCAGGCATCAATTGATGAATTTTATATTGACTGTTCTCGATCTAAAACATATAAAAGTGCAGTAATTTTATTACGTAAGATAAAAAAAGGTATTTTAGAAAAAGAATTACTTTCGTGCTCGGTTGGAATTGGACCAAACAAGTTAATTGCAAAAATAGCATCTGATCTTAAAAAACCAAATGGTTTTATTGTAGTAACAGAAAATAATATACATTCATTCCTCCTTCCAATGAATGTATCAAAAATTCCTGGTATTGGACCAAAGTCAGTTGAGATATTATCAAAATTAAATATAAAAACTATAGGTGAACTTCAGAACATTTCATGCAAAGATTTGGAGAAAAAGTTTGGGAAGTTAGGTACCCAAATGTACCAAAAAGCACGGGGGGTGGATGAAGAAAAAGTAGAAGAGTCGCACGAAGTAAAATCAATTGGTGCACAGGAAACATTCTCAGAAGATACACATGACGCAGGGAAAATTATTAGTCTAGTTAAGGAGCTTGTTTCTTCAACGTATGTAAGATTTTTAGATGCTCATTTTGTTTCTTTTTCACGGGTTTCGGTTTCTGTCCGTTTTTCTGATTTTACTACAGTGCAACGCTCTCAAACATTTTTGAAACCACTATCAAATAAAAAAGATTTGGAGTTTTTTGCACTTCAGATGTTTTTGTCATTTCTTGATTCGCGAGAAAATAAAAAAAGAAAGCCAATACGCTGTATAGGGATTCGATTAGAAAAATTAAGCCGTCAAAAAAATTGTTTTTTTAGGATTATATTCTTCTCTCCAGTGCACTTTTGAGTGTTTCTTCGTCTGCGAATTCAATTTCTCCTCCTGTTGGAATACCACGTCCAATTCGCGTGATATGTTTTGTAATTTGCTTGAATTCCTCGTTGATTACTGAGGTAACGAAATCACCAAATGTTGTGAGATTTAGTGCGATAACTATTTCATCAGCCGTTCCGCCAAGTTCATTTAAAATTCTTTTTTTTAGTTTTGAAAGTCGAAGTTTGTGTTCGGTCTCTAAAATACCATGTTCGGGAAGTGGGCCAAGTACTAGATAGTGACCACTCCAGGAGTGAGAGCGCTCAATAGAGAGTATATCAGTTTCTTTTTCAACAATTGCTATTTTTTTTGGATCTCGCTTTTTATCCCCGCAAATATCACAAACAATATCGGTGTCCATTTTTAGAAAAAAACATTGCTCACAGCGATTTACATTATTAAGTAGTGAAAGAGCAGAAACAAGTTCTTCTCGTTTTGATTTTTCTTGACTTACGATATAAAACGCAAGTCGGGTCGCAAAACGAGGTCCCAATGACGGAAGGCGTGAAAACGTATCAATAAATCGTTGAATTGGGGAAAGCATTATTCGTGATATGAATGTGTTTTATCTAAATTTTTAAAGCTCACTCTTTCAGGGTCCCATGCGAGTGTTATTGACCCAACTGGGCCATTGCGATGTTTTGCAATAATAACTTCTACAGTATTTTGGCCCTCGCTTGGAATATCACTTCGTTCCTGTTCCTTTTTATATAAGAAAAGCACAACGTCAGCATCTTGTTCCAAGCTTCCTGACTCCCTTAGATCGGAAAGACGTGGGATTTTTACGTCACGCTTGTCTACCTCGCGAGAAAGTTGAGAAAGAGCAAGTACTGGTACATTTAGTTCACGTGCGAGCGCCTTTATCGAGCGGGAAATTTCAGTTACTTGTTGAACCATGTTGTCGGTATTAGTACGTGAACGAATAAGCTGTAAATAGTCAATAATAATAAGATCAAGTCCATGTTCAAGTTGAAGCCTTCGTGCCGCAGAGCGCATTTCAAGCATTGTTGGAGATGGAGTATCTACAATGTGTATATTTATTTTCGAAAGCTCATCAAGCGCTTGTTGAACAAGTGCAAATTCTAAATCATCACTTAATCTTCCTGTACGAAGTCGCCACAATGGAACCTGTGCCTGTCCCGCAATAATACGATCAACAATTTGATCGCGTGACATTTCAATTGAAAAGATACCAACGGAACGACCACCGAGTGCAACTTGGCGTGCTACGTCAAGTGCAAAGGATGTTTTTCCTACCGACGGTCTGGCGCCAAGAATAATCATATCTGAGGGTTGAAATCCAGAGAGAAGTTTGTCGAGATCAACAAAATGTGTTGGGACTCCGCGAATTGCACTTTGACCACCGCGGTGAAGTTTTTCTAAACGTTCAAATGCAGCAGGAAGCTCATCTTTAATGTGTATAAATTTTTGTGGGCGCGATTTTTGTGAAATTGCAAAAATACGCTGTTCAACTCCATCAAGTAATGATTCAAAATCAGCATGATCAAATGCTTCCTCATTTATTACCGAGGAAGCGTCAATAATTTGCCTCCGAATATGTTTTTCTTTTACAATCTGAGCGTAGTTTGTAATGTGGGCGGAAGAGGGAACGCGAGAAATGAGTTCGGTGAGATAATCAGTTCCTCCAATATCTTTAAATACTTTTTTATTTTTTAATTTATGTGATACGGTTAAAATATCAATTGGTTCGCTGTGTTCAAAAAGTTCAATAATCGCTTCATAAATTTTTTGATGTGCGGGGTGATAAAAATCACTTGAATTAAGTTGGTCTGCTATTTTTAAAATAGCATTCTTATCAATCATTAAAGATCCAAGTACCGATACTTCCGCATCAAGATCTTGAGGGGGAATTTTTGCAATTGTTTGTCGCTGTGGTTTTGTCGTCATAATTTAACATATCTGTTTTCGGACAAAAGGTCCGATTGGTGTGTCGTCTATACTGTATCCTAATGCATCCACTTGTTTTCTCAAGGTGTCGGCGGGGGTAAACTGTTTATTACTTCTGCATAACTCTCGCTTTTCCACCAATTTTGTTACCGAAGAAGGGATTTTGTGTTCTATTATGTCGATTCCGAGTATTACAAGCTCAGATATGATTGTTTTTTTTGCACGTCGTGCTGCTATTGGTGATAATTTCCATATGATTGCGTGGAGGGAGGTGGTATATTTGAACAGCGCAGCAATTGCCTCAGGAGTATTTAGGTCATCGTCCATTGCCTCATTAAATTCTATTTCAAGTGTTTTTTCTGCATTTTTTTCTACTTCACTAACTGTATTATTAGTTTTTATTTTTGATTTCTCTACAAAGGTAAGTGCGTTAACAACTCCAGTAAATGTATCAATCGCTGTGTACGACTGACTGATCAGTGTGTCGCTCCATTGGATTTGGGATCGGTAATGGTGCGAGGCAATTATGAAGCGAAGCACATTTTTCGGGTGAGTACTAAGAAAATCCTTGATAGTAAAAAAATTTCCTAAGCTTTTTGACATCTTTTCTCCATTTATTCTGAGTGACCCAGCATGAAGCCATAATTTTACAAACGGGATTTTTCCCGATGCTGATTCTTGTTGTGCAATTTCTGCTTCATGATGGGGGAATTTCAAGTCAACGCCCCCCCCATGAATATCGTATTGCGGACCAAACCACCGCTCGGTAATTGCCGTGTCCTCAATATGCCATCCTGGACGTCCCCATCCTAATTTTGTGTTCCATGCTGGTTCACCGTTTGAAATTACAAATTTTTTCTTTTTATCTTTTTCTTCAACTTTAACCTCTTTCCAAAGAGCAAAATCTCCTTTGTTTCTTTTTTCTATATTTTCATCAATTCTCGTGATTGCATCTTCTGCTTGTATCGCTGTTCTTCGTGATAATTTTCCATATTCTTTGAATGTTGTTATATCAAAATAATATCCTTGACCAGGAATGTAGTATGCATTTTCTTTTAGAAGCAATGTTTGTATTTGATGAATTATTTCTTTTATGTGATCGGTTGCGCGCGCATATCGATTTACTGATGTGCATCCGATTGCCTTCATGTCGTTTTTATATAACTCTTCGAATTTCCACGCATATCGAAGAGGATTTTCATTGTATTGTTTTGCGCGTTCAATAATTTTATCATCAACATCGGTAATATTTTGCAGATAAATTAATTTCCACTTTTTTGATCGCACATAACGGGCGAAAATATCAAATGCAATATAAGTACGCGCGTGTCCTATGTGAGAATAATCAAATACGGTAGGTCCACAGACAAAAAAACGTAATGAATTTTTTGTGTATATTATTTCCTCTTTTTTTCCTGAAAGTGTGTTTAAGAGCCTCATGTTTATATAGATGCATTATATAACCAATAACCTACAATCTACAACAAATAACACAGGACAATTTTTGGTTGTCTATTGTAGATTATTTCAGTTATTTTTATTTGCTCCAATTTAATATTATGTCCTCAATACGTGGCGTATCGGTTTGAATAAGATTGCTTCTTAGGCGAACACGATAGCGTATATATCTCATATTTTTTACTTGTGCGGGATCAATACAAATTGGAGTGCTATTAGGAGCATTTCCTCCCGCATTTACTCCACCTTTAAAACTGGACTCGCATGATGCGCTATAATAGTCAGCCCCTGTTCCTGATGGCCCAATGAAATCCCATGGACCAGAAGAATCATTTGATATCGCGACTTGAAAGTCCACGTATGTCTGTAATCCCGTGTTATTAGCGTTATTTGTTCCTTTCCATGTGATGCTGTTGAGCGTTGCCCCCGCAGTTGACTGAGTATCAATGACTGCCGAGTCAAGAAGTGCAATCGTTGATGTTGCGCGCCACGCAGTATTTACTTTATATAAATATGGAGTGCACGACGAGAGTTCGTTTCCACAGTTAAAACTTATCCATCCGCCGATATCACTCCATGCATATCCATGGAAATCACCACTAGAATCTATTGTTACTCCCCAATCTGTTGAGCATTCGGTATTGTGACAACTAAAACTTATCCATCCAAGCGAATCATTCCACGCATACCCTATAAGGTCTCCTGTTGCGTCTGCATTATTGCAATTTCCACTCGAATCTTTTGTTGAATTGAGTCCATTACAGACCCCATATTGAGATACATTACATATATTTCCTGTTGGTGAGGTTCCGCAATCAAACGAAATGTCGCCAAGTGTGGAAGATGCATATCCAACAATTTTTGATCCCTGAACTTCTATTGTGTCATTAGAATACATATCCCACCAACCCGAAATATCGTTCCATGCAAAATGCTCTCCTGTGTTTACGCTAATATTTGTTGTCGCTTGTGCGGTGTATAAAAACAACACTCCAAAGAGAAGTATTAAACATACAATAAATGACAAACGTGCCATACATTTATTATATATCACCTTTTTAATTATTGCGTGGTGAGATAGTATAAAGAGGATACGCATGATAATTGAAAAAAGTCATTATTTTCATTTCCGTTTATTTGATACCCGAGAGCTCGGTGCGCTTTCGCTTATGCTTGCAATTGTATATTTTGGGGAAGGTTTGATTTCTATCTTCATTCCTGTTTATTTTTGGAATCTTGGATTTCCAGTATGGAAGATATTGGGATTCTATTTGCTTAATGCAATTTATTTCATTGTATTTACTATCACATTTCTCCCAATAATAAGAAGGATGAGTGACAAAATAATGACTGCAATAAGTATTCCATTTCTTATAGGCTATTTTTTGCTTTTAAGTGGAATTGAACAGTATACATGGTTTTTTTGGTTAGCTCCCGCATTTCTCGCATTTCATATGTTGTTTTTAAATATTGGGTACAATCTTGATTTTGCCTGCGCAACAAAAAAGGGGAGAGAAGGACATGATGTTGGTATTAGATATTTGACGGGCTCATTGTCTCAATTTCTTTCTCCACTATTTGGAGGAATACTTATTGCTTCGTTTGGTTTTCATGTCTCGTTTTTTGTTGCGGTATTCATCTTCTTTTTTTCAATAATCCCACTCTTTTTTGTGCAGAAGAGAAAGATTGCGACGCATATGAGTGTTATTGAGTTATTTCGTTCGCTTTCAAGTGATAATAAATATTTTAATATTTCTTCAATTGGTTATGCCTCAGAAATTATGGTGGGAAAAGTGTTGTGGCCAATTTTCATTTTTTTGATGGTGCAAAGTACTGAAGAGCTTGGGGGTATGGTTTCAATAGGATTGTTATTTGGTGCGCTTGTTACATATTTATCAGGACTTTTCTTTGATAAAGGAAGAGTAAAAATTTTGCTTATTGGGTCTGCGGGATTGTATTCACTTATGTGGTTTATTCGTATGTTTATAAAAGGGGCCGAAGTAATATTTGGAAGTCACGTCATAGGAAGCGCGATTAATTCCGGACTCATGGTCACGTGGGCGTCAGAATACTATGCGCGCGCGCATAATGCAGAAAATCCAAGTATGTTTATTTTAAGTAGAGAAATACTGTATCAGATAACGAGAATTTTCTTTTTACCAATACTTATGGTGCTTTCTCTTTTTATTCCATTAGAATTCTTTTTTCCAATCTGTTTCGCAATTGCAGGGCTTATGACTATTTTCTTTACATTTGCAACAAAAGTTGAATCTTCAAAAGTACGCGCATAAAAATTATGGAATTAATACCAAACAACGAACGTATATTTTCTGTTTCTGAATATATTGAATTTCTTAATGAATATCTAAAACCAACTGAGAGTATTGTTCAGGGTGAGGTTGGAGAAAAGATTAGTAAATATCCGAATTTTACTTTTTTTAATCTTATTGATACGAAGGACAAATCGTCGATTCAATGTTTTGTTGTTTCTCACGTTTTGCGTTCTCTTGGTGGAGAGCTTTCTCCCGGTATGGAAATTCGTGTTGAGGGACGCGCCTCAATATTTAAAAAAAATGGAGGACTGAATATTCAGGTATCTCGAATAATTCCTGTTGGAGAGGGGGCATTGAAGCAGCAATTTGAACTTCTTTTTAAAAAGCTTCAAAAAGAAGGCTATTTTGATCCAGAAAGAAAAAAGAAAATTCCAAGATTTACGAACACAATCGGACTTATTACTTCCAAGGTTGGACGGGGAGCGAAAAAGGATTTTGAAACTAATTTAGGTAAATTTGGTTTTAGAATTGTTTTTTTTCCTTCTAAAGTTGAAGGAGCATTTGCAGTTCGAGAGCTTGTTTCGGGAGTTGAGTTTTTTAATAAAGAATATCCAGAGCTTCAGGCAATTGTGATAACGCGTGGGGGAGGAAGTTGGGAGAGTTTGCAGGCATTTAATTCGGAAGAGCTTGTGAAGTCAATTGCTGCATCAAAAATTCCTGTTATCTCTGCAATAGGGCATGAAGACGATATGACACTTGTTGATTATGTGTCAGATGTGCGAGCTTCTACGCCAACGCATGCAGCAAAATTACTTTCGGATCCCTGGTCTCGTGCTGAAGAAAATATTGCGCATTTGCAGAATTTTCTGAATTCTCAGATGGGGAGACGGGCACAGCGCATACAAGATTATTTTTCTCGATTTGAAAAAAATGTTCCAATAAAAATAAAAGAACGAATCCTTTTTATTTTTACCTCATTTACTCGTCCTCTTATGTATGCATCAGGAAAAATGCAGGGGATGAGGAAGCAGATAGATTATATGAGTTCAGTGCTTGTAATGCATGCCGTAGATACAATTTCGCGCATGAACATTAGAATTAATTCTCAAATAAAAACACTCGCGCTTGCAAATCCAAAATTAAAACTTCAACAAGGATATTCAATCACACGTAACAAAGAAGGAATGATTATAAAAGATATAGAAAAAATAAAAAAAGGAGATACAATTAACACACAGTTTTCTAAAGGGTCGATTAACACATCAGTAATAGAAATAAAAAATGACTGAAAAAAAATTTAGTTTTGGGGAGGCATACAAAGAGATTGAAGAAATTGGGGAGTGGTTTCAAAAGGATACAATAGATCTTGATGAGGCAATAAAAAAGTATGAGCGAGGACTTGTACTTATTGCGAAATGTAAAGAGCGTCTCAAGGAAACTGAAAATAAACTTAAAGAAATACAGACAAAATATAGTGAGGAATAACACCTCAGTTTATTCTGTTTGCTTGTTTTTGGGCTTTATTGTATAATGCATTTAAAGGTTGAGCTACTAAATCACATTTACCTTTATGCATTACATATGTAATGGCGAATGCGGAGAAATCCGTACCGAAGAGGGTGTCTGTGAAGAACAGGATTGCTCATTTTATGGAGAGGAACTCATTCCTTGCAATTGCAAAGATGGGGCCCATACTCCAGGAAGTGGCGCCTAAGTTGTTCGCCTTTAAGAAGTAGGTTCTCAATTGTGTTTCATACGGTGCGTTGGTCAAGTAGGATTTGGGCGCGCATAACGAGGACCAAGCGAGTGGTCGCCCTACTTTATGTATCATGTACATAACGCACAAATGAGATTGTATATAGGAGGTTTGCCGTATGCAACAACTGATGCTG
>JBAZZD010000016.1:0-16900 GCA_041659005.1 Minisyncoccota bacterium
ATGTATGAGTCAGGTGATACCACCACGGAAAATATCTTAATGGCGGCAGCAAAAATTCAAGGCACCACAGAAATTCGTCTTGCCTCTGCAAATTATATGGTCCAAGATCTCTGTCATTTTCTTGAACTATTTGGAGTAATCATTGAAGGTATTGGAACCACCACACTCAAGGTCACTGGAGTGAAAGAAATGGATATGCCAATTGTATACACACTGAGTGAAGACCCAATAGAAGCAATGCTCTTCATCTCTATCGCCGCAACCACAAACTCGCGAATCACAATAAAAAAATGCCCAATTGAGTTTCTTGAACTTGAACTCTTAAAACTTGAGCAAATGGGATTCAAATATAAAATTCTAAAGTCATACATATCTGCAAATGGATTTACTAAGTTGATTGATATTGAGACACTTCCAAGTACACTCAAAGCACTTCATGAAAAGATTTATGCGCGCCCATTCCCAGGACTCAATATTGATAACCTCCCCTTCTTTGTTCCAATAGCTGCTCGCGCAAAAGGAAAAACACTTATTCATGACTGGGTATATGAAAATCGAGCACTCTATTATTTAGAACTCTCAAAACTTGGAGTTGATATTCTCCTTGCCGATCCACATAGAGTGTTTATCA
This sequence comes from Minisyncoccota bacterium, assembly GCA_041659005.1. Taxonomy (GTDB): domain Bacteria; phylum Patescibacteriota; class Minisyncoccia; order UBA6257; family GWB1-50-10; genus LiPW-41. Next base: position 632 of record JBAZZD010000016.1, read on the forward strand.
CTGGCCCAACAAAATTCAAATCAGCCGAAGTTATCTGCCCTCCTGCACTTCGCCCCGCTGCAATTATTCTTATCGCAATGCTCGCTGCCCCAGGAAGTTCACTGCTCCGCAATGTCTATTCAATAAATAGGGGGTATGAAGATCTCGCATCACGTCTAAGAAAACTCGGAGCGCAAATAAGAGTCTTAAAAAATTAAACTCTTGTTTCGGCGTCGCTCAGATAAAATATAAACTTTGTTTATTATTTTAATCTTCACTAGCCGTAATAAATAAAACCCCAGAAATGGGGTTTTATTGTTCAATCTTCTTTTTCGTCTCCTCGTCTATTCCTTTAAAATAATTTAAATCTTCAAGTTGAATTGAATCTTCAATTCCCAAAAGCTTTGCCCCATCTCTCAAAGAATAATAATAAATACATCCGTGACGCAGACCATTCATGTTTCTCTCAATAAATGGTTTTTCAAAATGTTCTGTTTTTCCAGGGAGAATTGGATCAATAAGATGATAACCTACCTTTCCATTTTCATCTTTAAATACCGTGATATTTTCAGGACCAAAAATATCAATCATACTTCCCGTTTTCTTTGTGTAAGCAATCATTTTTTCAAGAATTTCTTTATAAACTGGAATATATTCCTCACTCACTTTCTTTGTTTTTAATTCATTGATAAATCCACGAGGGAACTCGGAAACAAATTTTTGTGCTGCTGGAATACCATTGTTTATAATCACATCTCGTTCTCCACCTTTTCCAAAATCAACCTCTCTCATCAATGCTGTATTAAAACTTTTTGTTTGATATTTTTCCTTATCTCTCAACTCTTTTGCAATAGGCTGTGTCTGAATAAATGTATCAATCTGATATTTTTCTTCTTTTCCATTGATCTCTTTTCCTACAATTTCTGACGCCTCATTTTTTGTAAGTTCTATTTTGTGACGAATGAAATCAGATCGAAGCACATGGTCAATCCCAAACACGTCAATAATTTTATTTTGTTTTTCTTTAAATTCCTGTATTCTCTTTTTTTGACCTTCAATCTGCTCATTAATATTTCCACCAGAAACAATGCAATCAATCTGTCGCTCAAGCATATCACGTGAAACTTTTACAAACTTTTTCTCGCTTGCTTTAATTTTAAAAACAATATTATCAGCACCAGATCCAACATAGAGCGGTTCAAATTTTTTCAGATACTCAGAATTTTTCGCGATATTTAAAAATTGTTCCATATTATCACCTATTCTTCATTACTCCGTTTCATTTTTACCAACGTCGAACTCGCCAAGACCACAATAAACGTAATAATTATTGCATAGATTACTTTCGCAATAACCCCACCCCCTGTTGGCGGAAAAAATAAATCTATAAACGCCTTTACCGCTTCATTCCACGCAAGACCGGCGACAAGACCAAAACTAGTAATAATGAGCGTAAGCGTTTGATTGCGTACTTCGCGTTTCAATTTGTTTTTCTCATTCTGAATTTTTTCCAATTTCTCTTTTGTGTTTTCTTTGATGGAGTCGATCATAATTAATTTTTATATAATTCTTCAACCACATCCCAATTTACTACATTCCACCAATTCTCAATATATTCCGCACGTCTATTTTGATATTTTAAATAATATGCATGTTCCCACACATCAAGACACAGTACAGGAATAAGTCCGATGGATAGCGGAGAATCTTGGTTGGGAAGATTTATAATCTTTAAAATTCCCGACTTATCTTTCGCGAGCCACGCCCACCCAGAACCAAACTGTTGTAATGCCGATTTAGAAAAATTTTCCTTAAACGATTCAAAACTTCCAAAGTCACGAGTAATTGCATTCAGCATGGAGCCATTTGGCGCTCCTCCTTTATTCTTTCCCATACACTTCCAAAATAAATTGTGATTTACAAACCCTCCTCCATGGTTTTTTACCATTCCACGAATATCTTCAGGAATAGAAGAAAGATCAAAAAGTAATTCCTCTGATTTTTTTTCAAACAATTCTGGATGTTTTGCGACTGCTTCGTTTAACTTGTCACAATATGTCTTATGATGTTTGCCGTGATGTGTTTCCATGGTTTTTGCATCAATCCATGGTTCTAGGGCATCATAAGAATACGGTAATGGTTGTAATTCGTACATATATTAATAATACATTAATTTCTTATTTTCGGAGTTTGAAATCCAACCTCAACATGTATTGAATTTTCCTTGGTAAAACCTCCTACTTTTGTGCGAATGAGTCCAGTAAGATAGCCGTAAGTTTTTAACATCTTTCCAATATCTCGTGCGAGCGAACGAATATATACTCCAGATCCCGTTGCGACACGAATGAACAACTCTGGAAATTGATATGAAATAATTTCTATTTCATCAATACGCACTGATCTTGGTTTAAGTGATATCTCCTCTCCTTGCTCTGCGCGTTTGTACGCCTCTTTTCCTCGCACCTTTACCGCACTCCATATTGGAGGCGTTTGCATAATTATTCCAATAAAATTTTGTAGGGTTCCCTCAATATCTTCTTGTGTGGGTTCTTTTTTTACTTCATGGATTATCTTCTCTCCCTCTTCATCATCAGTTGAACTCTCAATCCCTAATCTAACATGTGCAATATATTCTTTTTCTTTTTTTACTTCTTCACTAATTTTTCTTGTAAACTCTTTTCCGATCGCTATCACAAGCACGCCCTCAGCCAATGGATCAAGCGTTCCGGCGTGCCCAATACACTTATCTTCTGAAGACTTTTTTATTTCACGGATTACATCAAATGAACTTGGCCCTCTTGGTTTCCAAAATCCATAGATTCCTTTTTTATATTTTGCCTCATTCATAATTAAATTCTTTGGTTAATTCCTGTACTTCAGCATCACTTATCGTATATCTATCAAAATTTTCCATTCGTTGTCGCGTAACCTCATACATCACGATTCCTGCGGTTACCGAAATATTCAAACTCTGCACCATTCCGCGCATCGGAATACATACTCGTCGGTCTGCCGTCTCAATTGTCTCCAGAGAAAGTCCCGAATGTTCATTTCCAAAAAACAAAGCAATTTTATTATTTTTTAAATTCGCTGAATATATTGATTCAACATTTGGAGTAAGCGCAGTTACCACAATCTCATATCCTTCTTTTCTTAACAACTCTATGCATTCCTTACTGCTTTTATATTTTTTAAATCTCATCCATTTATTTGCATGCGAAGATGATTTGTCTCCCACTTTTCGTGGATTAAACGACTTTCCTTCATTAAATACGAGCCACACATCACTTATACCAAATGCCTCGGCAGTTCGTATTACCGCACCCGCATTATGAGGATCAGAAATATCCTCAAGTACTACAATACACCCGCCTTGTCGTGCATTCATTATCTTTTCTATTCGTTGTGTTCGTTCTTCAATTCCCATTATATAGGTACGTTCGTACTAACTATTAACAATAATATATGAAGCAATAATTGCGGCAGTTTCTCCACGAAATGTAAGTGGGCTTAGTGATATAAAAGGAAATCCGGCATCACTTGCCATAATCCGCTCCTCGTCTCCCCACCCACCTTCTGGACCTACAAAAAAAGAAATGTGAGTCCCATGTGGTTTATGTTTGGAAATAGCATCCCCAATGCTATCTAAAAAATAAACCGTTTTTGAAATCTCGCGCGCATAATTTACTGCATCTTCAAATTTCATAATTGGATGAACTTCTGGAATACACGCACGACCCGAAAGTTCAGCCGCTTCTTTTGCAATCCGCACCAAACGTTCTTTATTTATATTTTGCTTCACTGTGTGCTCAGTAAGTATGGGGATTATTTTCTTTATTCCTATTTCTGATGCTTTCTGAATTACAAGATCAAAGTTTTCATTTTTTAAAATTGCTAAAAATAACGACGTTTCATTTTTAGGTTCAACAATATTACAAAAACGGGAAACAACGTCAATGTGTATTTCCTTATTTTTTATTTCATGTATACGTGCGTCTGCCTCTTCTCCGTTTCCATTTGAAATACAAATTCGCTCTCCTACTGAAAGCTTCAATACATTTCGCATTTGGTTTACCAACTCTTCGTCGGTAATAACAATTTTATTGTTATCTAAATTGAAACTACCAATAAACCGATGAATCTTTTTCATCGTCCTGTTAAAAGTAATTTATATTCGACTGCGACATTTTATTTATCATACGATTCATCTTGTTTTCACCATACCATTGAAACCACGGTCCACTATCAGAATAACAAAAACGCCCCGTGTGTCGAGGCGCTTACCATTAGAGCTCCAAAAGATCTTTAATTGCTCCACTATCAAACCCAACAATTATCTTTCCTCCTATATCAATAACAGGAACTCCGAGCTGTCCCGACTTCTCCATCATCTCTTTTCTTGCTTCAACATCTACCATCACATCTTTATCGGAATATTTTATTCCCTTTTCGTCAAAATATGCTTTTGCCATTTTGCAATATACACAAGATGGAGTTGAATATACAATTACATTCTTCATATAAGTAATAGTACCACGATACACGATTGAGGAAAGATTTACAGGGTACTCTATAACCTGCACAATATGGATTTTATACACACTTCATTCCCAAACGAAGAAATAACCTGAAGAAAAAGTTATCTATTAGCAAATTTTCCTGCACTCAAGATAATACCTCTTTTCTTGAGCTTCTCCCATAGAAAATGTTTTTCTTGGTAGTGCGCCATCAAAAATTACTGTTTTAAATAAATCAGTCTTGTTCAGCGTCGGTAAAAAGAAACCGCAGTTATTTTCTTCCCCTCCCATAGAACAAACTTCTCTTGTTCCGTGAATATAATCAATCTTTTCTGCGCCATTTTTAACAAATATATCCAAAAAGGATTGTAACGTCCCAACTACAAGCTGGTTTGTTGGGTTAATAAACTTCCAAATATAATAACCATTTTTGCTTATAAAACCACATTTTTGTTCGCCCGTATTATTTTTAACAATCTTTTCCATTTCATTTTCGTCGTTTACTTTTTCTATAACCAAATTTGGCCAATATTCTTTTGCGGATTCAGTAATATCTTGTTTAAGTCCAAAAATTACCCGATGAATTGGCTCAAACATTAACGCATCGGAATATAAATTAACAACTTCAACAAGCGCATATCGAAGAGGATGATTTTCTGGTAAATCCTTCTTGTGCTTTTCCCAAACAGTTTTTGCGGTTGCCAAAGAATGGTTGCCATCTCCCATAGCAAATAAAAGAACTCCTAAATTATCGTGAATAGTATATTTATTTTTGAATGCGACTGGATCAGCTAACTTTTCAAGAGCATCTATAGACAAGCTTAATTCATCTTCTTTAACTAACCAGCCAGCAATATGACCACCATCAAGCATTAGATCAAAATCATAGAGAGGTTTTTTATTTTTATATTTTTTAAGTGGCTCCACTACTGTTTCTTGCGGATCGTCTATGAGCACCATAATGTGTGGTAATTCTAATGGCGCATTATCGCGAATTTCAACTCTTGGAGGAATACGGCTAAGTATTGTTCCTTCGGTAGCGCGAATTAATGTTTGCGAGCCCTCATGAAAATCATATTTTTCCAAATCGAGAGCAATTATCAATCCAGAACGAATCTTGCCCGCAATTTCTCTTTCCAAATAAACCGCGCCTTCTTGATTTTCAAAAAGATTTTGCTCTATATATTTTTTCATTGTAGAACGAATTTTTTCGATTCGTTCTTTCTTGTCAGAACTCTCCAAAAAGATTTCTGGAAATGTGATTCGAAAAGTTGATGGCTCGTTACCAACAATCTCCTCAACTTTTTCCCAATAATCGGGCTGTGAAGTAAATTGATCACACGCAACAGTCGACCATTTTGAAAAATTAGTATTATCTTTCGGTAGTAAAATCTCTGGAATTTGTATTCCAAGATTTTCATTTCTTTCGTTAATCATAATTTAATTATAAATTATTTATTCAATAATTTTAAATAATAAATAAAATCCCTCTCAAATTGAGATAGCGAATTCAAAATGGTGGACCCGACCGGATTCGAACCGGTGACCTCCTCATTGCAAATGAGGCGCTCTACCAGCTAAGCTACGGGCCCAGTTTTAACAACAGTCTTTAAAAATCTTCTTCCTGCTGCAGTTTTTAAATATATCTCCCGTTTCCGAGCAGATTCAATCGTATCATACTTTTCTATGTAAACAACTGCTATTCCACTCATTTTTTTTGTTGTGATTGTATGACCACCTCTATGTTCTCGTAATCTTCTATCTAGGTCATTCGTCATACCTTTATATAATTTACCATTTTTATCTTTTAAAACGTAAACAGTATACATTGCAAATGAGATGCTCCCAGCCCGACATAGATCGTTCTGGCGGGTACCAGCTAAGCTACGGGCCCAAAATAGCAAACTAGCGACTAAAGTTTAGTGACTAGTGTGGGCGTAAAAGGAATCGAACCTTTGACCTCTGTCTTATCAGGACAGCGTTCTACCACTGAACTACACGCCCAAACACGGTTTCAATCATATCATTTATTCAATTTTTTTCAAGATATTACCGATTATTGAGTTTTCTTCTGTTTCACAAGTTGTAACTTCTCATATCCTTGTAAATCAAATCGCTGTGCTGGAGAGGGCGCAACAGAGATATCAAGAGCACTTTCTGATTTTCGAACTATAAATGTCGTTGAATAAATAACCACAAATCCAAGAATTACGATCAATACTATAGCAAGAATCGAAAATACTGTCTGACGAACAAACGATTTTGACATTGATTTAAGTGATAATAGTTTCATATTATTATTTTGAAGATTCTAAACTCATTTGGTCTCTAAAATAAATGCTCCCTTGTGTAGAAAGTGTAGAATTCCCCTCCTGCTTTCGTAATACTGAGAATGAATCAAAAGAAGAAAGATAATGAAAGTTCTGTAATACAGAAATGAACTCAATAAGCTTATCAAAATTACCCTCCTCCGAAAGTTTAAATGTTACCTTCCCGAGTGAATCACTTGTCGCCACCGACTCTCCCACAAATGTGAAAGTTGATTGAAGTTCTGCTTTTGATGAAATAAGCTGAAAATCTTTCGAGATATTAATGAGTTGATCCTTAACGGGAACAGAAGAAATAAGAACTTTCAATCGCTCTTTTACCTTCATATCGTATTCAGATCGGAGTGCAGCAACAGAATTAAGGGATTTTGAACGAAGCGCAAGTTCCTCGCGAAGCCCCACCATCTCTTCGGCATTAGCTCTTAATTTTGAGGCAAAAATAAGGATACCAGAAAGAAGACCAACAATGAGAACTGCAGTAATTCCAAGTTCAATTGCAAGTTTTTTCTTAAAATCCATATATACTCAATACACTTCCTAAACTATAATAATTGTAACACACAATTTAATGATTGAAGTTTTAGATTCAAACCATCACCGATATCCACCACTACTCCTAGAAATTGAGAATAATCCAAAACAATTATATTTTTTGGGTACTATTTCTGACTGGACAAAACCTCATATAGCAATTGTCGGGACACGCAAAGCAACACGGGAAGGACTCTCTATTGCTCGAATGTTTGCCCGTGAACTTGCCTCATATGGGTGTGTAATTGTAAGTGGCCTTGCACTTGGAATTGATGGAGCTGCACATGAGGGTGCACTTGAGGCAAATGGAAAAACAATTGCAGTACTTGGAAACGGACTCGACTCAATTTATCCGCGTCAACACGAAACATTGGCAAAAAGAATTATCGAAACTGGCGGATGTATTTTTTCTGAATATCAAGAAAAAACTCCTGCGTATCCAAATCAATTTTTGGAACGAAACCGAATTGTTGCAGGCATCTCAATTGCAACACTCGTAATTGAAGCCCCAATTCGCTCTGGTTCAATTGCGACCGCACGACTTGCAATTGAATCAGGACGTGATGTATTTGTAATTCCAGGACCAATCAATAACAAAAATTATGAGGGATCACACACATTACTCCGCAATGGAGCACGGCTAGTAACATCATCAAAAGATATTTTTGATGATCTTGATATTCAAAAAGAAATAACTGTTAAAACTAGTTTTTTGTCGGACGACGTAATTTCCAATGCAATTATTGAAGCACTTCAAACCTCGTCCAATCCAATAGGAGTTGACACAATTATAGAAATCACTCATCTTGAACCACGTAAGGTACAAGAAGCGCTCACACTCCTTGCGCTTGATGATGTGATTCATGATGTTGGAGGAAAATTTATACTGACACAATAATTCGTGATATAGTGTGAAACATACTCTATGAAGCTATTAATTGTTGAAAGCCCCGCAAAAGCAAAAACAATAGAAAAATATCTCAGAGGAAAATACGAAGTCCACGCAAGTGTGGGCCATATTCGTGATCTTCCGAAAAATAATAAGAAAGCAATTGATATAGAGCACGGCTTTATCCCCCATTACGAAATTTCAAAGGGAAAGGAAAAAATTGTAAGTGATATACAACGATTAGCAAAAAGGGCTGAAGAAGTACTCCTCGCAACCGACCCCGACAGAGAAGGAGAAGCGATTGCGTGGCATATAAAAGAAGCGTGCGAGTTAAAAAATCCAAAACGGGTAGTATTCCACGAAATCACCGAACTTGCCGTTCAAGAGGCGGTACAACATCCACGAACAATAGATGAAAATCTTCGGAAGGCGCAAGAAGCACGACGAGTACTTGATCGTATCGTTGGATATGATTTAAGTGGTCTTATATGGAAGAAGGTTCGCTATGGCCTTTCTGCCGGACGAGTACAATCCCCCGCGCTTCGTATCATTATGGAACGCGAACGCGAAATTCGTACATTCATTCCCGAACAATATTGGATAGTTGGCGGCGATTTTGAAACACAAAATGGAATAAAATTTCATCTAATATGCGAAAAAGAACCACTAACACAGGAGGAAAATGATCGAATACTCAATGAAGCAAATAAAGGATCATGGCGCGTTATTCAGATAAAATCAACCGAAGCAAAACGATCACCAAAACCACCATTTACCACATCAACACTCCAGCAAGCTGCAAGCTCTCGGCTTGGATATTCTCCCTCTCGTACGATGGGAATTGCACAAAAGTTATATGAAGCAGGTCATATTACCTATATGCGCACTGATAGCGTTACATTAAGTCAGGTTGCGCTTCAAGGAATCTATAAAGAAATTGAAAAACAATATGGGGCTAATTACCTTTCACCACGAACCTACATTACAAAAAGTAAAAATGCTCAAGAGGCCCATGAAGCGATACGACCGACAGAGGCAAAAAAACATCGTGCGGGAACCACAGAAGATCAATTAAAATTATATCGGTTAATTTGGGAACGAACTATTGCATCACAGATGACCGACGCAAAAATAATGCGCACAAAACTGTCTGCAAATATCGAAGGAAACTTAATTCCTAATTTTTCAGTGAATGGTGCTCGCACTCTTTTTGATGGATGGCTTGCAGCCGATATTGCGGCACGTGGAGAAGAAGTTGAGCTCCCACATTTGCCAGAAGGAGAACCACTAACACTTATATCCATTGAATCAGAAGAAAAAGCAACTGAACCACCAGCACGATATACTGAAGCAGGACTTGTGAAAGAACTTGAAAAGCGTGACATTGGACGTCCGTCGACCTATGCATCAATTATTAAAACACTTGAAGATCGTGGATATGTTGAAAAAATAAATAAAACACTTCACCCAACTGACACGGGAGATGTAGTAAGTAGTTTCCTAGAAGAACATTTTCCAAAATATGTAAGTGACTCATTTACTGCAGAAATGGAGCAGGAACTTGACGATGTTGCGAATGGAACTAAAAAATACGAAAAGATATTAAAAGATTTTTATGGGCCATTTACGAAAGATGTTAAGGCACGTGAAAAAATTGAAAAAGTTACAAACCTTGGAGATGCAGAGGCGCACCTTACCTGCCCACTGTGTGGTGGACTAATGATTATAAAACTCGGGAAAACTGGGAAATTTTTAAGTTGTAAACGATTTCCTGATTGTATGGGCGCTCGAAAAATTGACGGAACAATTATGGAGGGGCCAAAAGAAACTGGAGAAATCTGCCCGAAATGTGGAAAGGGAAAACTTATTGAACGAGAAGGACGATTTGGAAAATTCATTTCGTGTGCGAATTATCCAAAATGCAAATTTATAAAAACAAGCGAGGAAGAGGAGGCAAAAAAGAAAACCGGTGTTATTTGTACCGAATGCAAAAAAGGAGAATTAATGGAACGACGCGGACGATTCGGATTGTTTTATAGCTGTTCGAATTATCCCGATTGCAAACTCATTATAAAATCAAAACCAACAGGAAATATCTGTCCAGAGTGTAGCGCACTCATGATGGAAGGAACAAAAACAATTCCAGAAAGATGCAGTAATAAGAAGTGTCCGAATCACAATCCACACAAAAAACCTAAAACCGACGACCTGTAACCAACAACTAAAAAACCTCAAATACGAATTTCTAAATTTTAACCTGCTCGCAGACAGGTTTAACAATGTCAAACCTCAGAAAACCCTCATTTAATGAGGGTTTTAAACACATTGACTTTCTGCCAGTTTAGGAGTATAATGAGACCACACATTAAAAATATCAAAAGGAAGTTTGCGATGAAAAAGAGTGAATTTTTTGGAATAATTGTCTCTGCAATATTAGTAATAATTCTCTATCTGAACATTGGAAATTATTATGTGGAGGTAATAAACAACGTCGTCAATAATGGAGCTTATCTAGGAAATGAAGTTGATGAAATTCTCATTGTTGGGAAAGATTATTCTCTCGCACCAAGTAGTATCGACTTCGTCGGAAAAGCATTGACTATAGGCTTTTGGCCATTATTTTTGATTTGCTCATTGATCACGTGGATATTGTGGATAATTTTTGGTGGCGGACTTACTGTCTTTATTGGGATAGAACTTGTCTGCTTTTTCTTTGTTATTCTTCTCGGAATATTGATCTATTTAATTTTTCGAAAGAGAAAAAAATAATATTCTATTTCTTATTCCCGCTTCGGCGGGATTTTTTTATTCCGCCCACCAACAAACGCCCATAATGATATAACTATTTTTGAAATATCGCGCAGTCCCAGCAGTGGGACGAGCGGAAAGAAATTTTTCAGTAGAAAAATATTCTGGTTCCAAAAATAGTTATATTATTATGCAGTCAAAACCTCGTATCCCTTCTCTGTTATTGCAATTGTATGCTCAAAATGTGCACTTAAACTTTTATCTTTTGTTTTAAAACTATCATCACGCGCAATAGTTGCGTATGGTCCCCCAAGAGAAAACATCGGCTCAATTGCGATTACCATTCCTGCCCTCAACTTCATTCCATTTCCCTTTTTTCCTCTATTAAATACGCTTGGATCCTCATGAAGCTCAAATCCAACACCATGCCCTGTGAGTCCCTCAACAACCGAAACTTCTGCTTTTTTTGCAACTGATTCTATTGCATATCCAATATCCCCCAATGTATTCCCCGGAAAACACTCATGAATTGCATTCTGTAATGATTTCTCTGTTGCATTAATAAGTCGTCGTGCATCGTTTGAAATTTCTCCAACTGGTACAGTAATCGCCGCATCGGTAATATATCCATCAAACGTAACACCAAGATCAATTGAAAGTATATCCCCGTCTTTTAACACGTAATTCCCAGGAATTCCATGAACGATTGTGTCATTTACTGATGTGCAAAGTGATGCGGGATATGGTTTGCCCGCTCCATCGGGCTTATATCCTAAAAATGTGGGAATTGCTCCCTCATCTTTTATAAACGCATACGCAAGGCTATCAAGATGTTTTAATGAAACGCCCGACTTTACTTCTTTTTTTAATAACAAAAAGGTTCGAGAAAGAATTTTTCCTGATATACGGAGAAACTGCAAATCTTTTTCAGTTTTCAACCGAATTGAATCCATTATTGTAATTTAAGATTTCGTTCTACGGATTTAAATATTTCAAATGGAAGCTTCTCTGCCTTTATCGTTTTAATTGAATATCCACGTTTTTTTAATTCCTTAATAATTGGAAATGTGCGAGTTCTATATTGCACAAGACGATCTTTAATAATTTCTGGCTTATCAAGTGTTCGCGTTCGCATTGCTCCCCCACACAACCCACAATGTGGTGCGCGTGCTGACTCAAGTAATGGGAGGCCACAAACCGAACAAACCTTCCGGTTGCTGTTTCTAAAAATAGAAATATCAGCTCCCGCAGTAAAAAGAATGATGCTCACATTTTCTTTTCCGAAATATTTTTCTAAACTTTCAAATAGTCCTCTTGTCTTATGATCTCCAAATGCCTCAAACAATGTTCGTGGTGCGCCAGAAAACACCAAATTAAACCCAGATTTTGCCACTCGAATTGCTTCATCGCGCGTAACTTTCAAAACCCAATCAGGAGTACATAAAATTCCTGTATCAAAATTTTTCCGTTCTCGCATCAATATCGGATCTTTTGTTGCTTCTTTTGAATGAACAAGTGCTTCTATATACCTCCCTGAATCAAAGTGGATAAAATCGTACTTCCGCATTAATAATTCGGCTTGGGTTCCTTTTCCTGATCCTGGGGGACCATATAAAATTACAACTCTAGACATAAACAAATTATACCCCAAGATAGTTTTGTGTTCACATTGCAAAAATTCTCAATTTATTGCATTAACAAACTGTTGAAGTCCGACTTCAACAGTTTGTTTTTTAGAGTTTTAAAAATAACCTAGTTCTTTGTTCAACCACCTCTTCAATTGCCTTAAGAATCTCAGGCATTATTTTTGATGGTGCAATTTCCATTGGATGTTCACGAAGGACGTCCTCAAGTTCTTTTCTCCATATATATCGAAGTTCAGTTGAAATATGAATAATCGAAATTCCCGCGTCAATTGCACGCGCAAAATCCTCATCAGTAGTTCCTGAACCACCGTGAAGCACTAATGGGACATTTACCACTTTATGTATCGTCCGAATTCGTTCAATATCCAGTGCGGGATTTTTCATATTTGCGTACATTCCGTGAATGTTTCCCACTGCTGGGGCAACTAAGTCAATTCCGGTTTCAAGAACAAATCGCTCTGCCATCTCTGGAGTCGTAAGGTCTTCAGGACGAATCGCTGCACCATCAGGAATTTTTGTAAGAATTTCTGACGAAGATCCAATATACCCAAGTTCTCCCTCAACAATAACATCTTTATTAATCGCCTTGAGCGCCTGAACCGCTTCTTTTGTCACTTTTATATCTTCTTCAAATGGAAGCTTCCCCGCATCAAATAATATCGCATCAAATCCAACATTCGCTGCTTCTTTTGCTTTCTCAAGAGAGTGAGTATGATCCGCATTCAAATACAAATGAAATCCATTCTCCTTTCCGTGTGTATTGTTATAACTCGCGACAAAATCAGCGACATGTTGTGTTCCCAAATATTCACGCTCACCCTCAGACACACCAATAATAAGGGGTACATCTAACTTTATCCCTACGTGTGCGATTGCTTTTAGCTGCTCAAGATTTCCAATATTAAAATGCGGAATAGCAATCTTTTTTTGTTCCGCATCTTTTATATATTCAATAAAATTTTTATACATATAATTTTTTACACTTCAAACCATCCACGAAGAAGATGTTTTTTTGCGTGCTTTTCTAACTCGTCAAGTGAAAAATATTCAGCAAATATTTTATTCCACAACGCTTCTTGGTGGTGATAGAGATATTTCACCATATTCTTTTGCATTACCAAACTCATTACCGTATCCACTAAATCAAAGCTTACCAGCACCTCATTCCCTATATCATCACGGAAGAAATCGCCCACCCAATCAAAATCATTCCAAAAACGCAATTCCTTTCCCGAATAACCAAACGAACACCCCAATTTATTTAAATCTTCTTCGGCACGAAGCCAATGAAGCGCCTCAGGATTAATACGTGGAACAAATAAACGCCAATCGTTCTCATCATCTTTTGCGAGATACCGCTGAACTACAAGAAATCGAATAGACTCACCATTTTTAGTAAACTGCTCGTCAAATACATCTCCGCGCAAGAGGGAAAGCAAAGATTCAGAAAATCCTTCTCTTTTCTTTGCAAGTTCGCGAATGATATCTGAATAAAATGGAATTTCATGCGTATAATGAAACACCAAACTGAGAGTGCGCAATGTTTCCCCTGGGATATTTAATGAAATTGGTATCACAAAAATAGACCCAAACTCTTTTAAATGACTTACGTTGTGCCATTTCTTTTTTACAAAATCTTTTGCGTATCTCCCCCATTTTTCAGAAAGTACTCGTATTTCGACTGATCGTTCCTCAAAATCGTCGGGAGTGAGTACCTTGTATTGGTTGAAAAATCGTTCGTTAAGCCATTCATTTCCCTCAATAAATCTGAGTGCACTCATAATCTCAAATAGGTCTTCCTTCTGCAACATGTTCATCACGTTATCGTATCCTAAAAACTCCATCACCTTCTGTGGTGGTTCATTATAAAGAAACTGAATCAGCTTTTCTTTTTTTATAAAATATCCATTCGGTATATGGGCAACATTCTTTACGGCACGAACTATTGCCTCAAAGTCAGTCCCCGAAGAATCATCTCCTCGTAGTACCTCACGAATATCTTTGTCGTGCTCTTGAACCTTTTTGATAAGCGCGTCACATACCTCTTTCGCTTTTGCATTTCGAGAAATGCCAAATTTCTTTAAACGCTCACTTACTTTTTCTTCATTTTCAAAAGCAATTTTTGAAAGTATTCCCTGCCTTCCAGTACGTTTTGAAAGATGTTCCTCAAGTGCTCTGATGTCATCTTTGTCGGAACGTAAAATTCGGGCAATTAAATCGTGTGCATTATTTTCCATATCAATTATGAATGTAGTGATTCAACATCCAAATCAACAAATTTCCACCGAGAAGCTAAAAAATCTCTTTTAGAAAGAATACCGCCTTGCGCTCCAATATGCTCCACAACTGAAGTTGCGTTTGCTGATGCAAGACGAAGCGCATATCCAATATCATTTTTTTGAATAAATCCAGCAATAAACCCAGATCCAAACGCATCACCCGCGCCCGTTCTATCCACAAGTTTCTTTTCTTTAAATGCTCGCGAACGATACATCATTCGTCCATCGGAAACATACGCACCATTCGGACCGTCGGTTAATACAGCAACGCCATGTACTAATGCATCAAATGCTTTAAATGTATCCTTTATTTTTTCGTACGGTTTTTCGGTAATCTTTGCGCCCTCTTCTCTATTTACAATCACCACATCAGAATATCCGCATATTGCTTTTAATGCATTTCGTTCATGTTCTATATAATGTCCTGATGGATTAAACGCGATGTGCACTTCTTCTTTCTTAAGTGATTTGACTAAATTAAGAATTATTGCCGAAGAAATTTTTCCTGGGGCAATATACCACCACTTCGTTTTAACAACCGGAATATCTTTTGCGCAAAAATCATTTGACGCACCACGTGAAACCAAAATAGTGCGTTCACCCGATGGAGATAAGAGAATGATTGATGTATCTGTTTGCCTCTTTGAAAGTGATTTTGTAAGCAATTTTATTTTTTCTTTCTTGAGTTTTTCTTCAATTGTTTTTGTATTTTCATCAGTCCCAATTTTTCCAATAAACCCAATTTGAAATCCTTGCCGCGAAAACGTAACTGCAGCATTTGCCGCATCTCCACCAACTGATTGAGTAAGTGCATCTATATACAATTTAGACCCAAGTGCAAAACACTCAGCACTTCCTGTTGGAAAATCTTTTTTTGGAAAATTAGAATCATGAAATGGTTTAAACAGTTTGCTTTCTAAAAATAGGTCATTAGTGACCGTCCCCAGTGTTATTACATCGAACATATATGGTAATTATACCTCGCTTATCAACAAACAGCCATAAACCATGAATTTCCTAGTTTTTACACATTTTTGCAATAAAAAACCCTTATATTCATAAGGGTTTAATTCTGCGGGAGCATGGCGGGGGTTGAACCCGTGACCTTCGGTTCCACAGACCGTTGCTCTAACCAACTGAGCTACATGCTCCGTGAAACTTGAAACTACTAAGAAATGACTGACTTTATTTTAGCAACAATTTCAGATTTGTCAACTTCTTGCTGGGTTCGATTCACAATGTCTTTTAGTTGAATAACATTTTTTTCAACCTCAGACATCCCTACAATAATTGCATATTGCATTTCCAATTTTTCCGCGTATTTCAACTGTCCGCCCATTCCTTTTTCTTTTC
>JBAZZD010000017.1:0-16431 GCA_041659005.1 Minisyncoccota bacterium
GTGGTAAAAATCCGAATAACTCGAACGACGCTCTGACGGTATCAAAGATTTTGTTTCTCGGAATCATCTCCTCGGGAAGATAATCCTTAAATCCACTAGGCAATTGTGGTTTTATCATTTCCATACTCCTTTTATTGTAATAATAATTTGTAAATAATGCTAGTATGACAATAAAACTAAATCGAGATTCTGTCAAATATTAAAAATTGCCGAGTTTCTCGGCAATTTATTAAAAATCCGTCAGCAGATTGAGCTCTTTGGCAAGAATAACTCGCCCATCACTCATTGGATACGAAGCGATGGTGTCATACCCAAGCTTCTTAAACCAAAGATAAGTATTGCTTGGCTCCGGTGTTTTTCTTGTGCGCACAACACCAATTTCCGCACCCATATCAATAAAATTGAAATGCCGAGCTCTTACCATTCTCTTGGCAATTTTCTCTCTTTTCCATAAGAGAAATAACTACTACATCGAATATTCCTCAAGAATCTTTTTGTATATTTCTTTTAGTGATGTAAGAGAAGAAATATTCACATATTCACCAGCACTATGTGCCCCCTCCCCAGACGGACCAAGATAAATGACTGGAATTTTCTTCTTCTCTGATAATAACTGACCATCACCATACCCCTTCGTTTGAGGAGGAAGAATTTCTGATCGTCCAACAATAGAATGAACTATCCTTGAGATATTTTTCCATTTGTTTTCTGGAGTAAAAAGACTTCCTAAATTATGTTTCACCGAAATCCTCGTTATTGTTACCTTATATTTTTTTGCCTGTTTTTTTAAAAACACAAGAATTTTTTCTGAATCTAATTTAGGAGATGCCGTTCTTACCTCGATCACTGATCGAGCAAAATCGGGAATGACATTTCCTTGATAATCAACGGAAGGATTATCATCATTTTTATTCTCTACGCATAATCCCCCACTCAAAAACGCAATATTAAGAGTTGATTCCCCCAATACTGGATGAGAAAAACTATTCAAAAATAATTCAAGATCATTAAGTAGTTTTAACATAACTTTTGTCGCACTGACTCCAGAATTTTTATTTGCTGCATGTCCACGTACCCCTTCGATATCGAAAGAAATTTCAATAAGTCCTCGGTGTGCATTCCATATCTTTAAATTAGTGGGCTCAATTACAATTCCAATCTCTCCAACTTTTTCACTGTTGTTTTCCAAAAAACTACGCATTCCTTTGAAATGGTATTCCTCGTCACAATAAAAAAGAAATGACGTATTTTTTACTTCTCTCATTTCCCCAATTGCGGCAAGTAATGCTGCAATGCCTCCCTTTGTATCAAGGGCGCCAAGTCCATACAATCTTCCTTTCTCTTTTTTTATTGAAAGATTATTATTTTTTTGCCATACCGTATCCATATGTCCAGCAAAAAACAATTTCGGAGATCCACCCGTTGTTGCAATAATATTGGAGCGATCTTTTGAAATCTTTTGTCGCGTAACTTTTAAAAAATTGAATTTCTTTAAATATTCAAAAATAAAATCCGCAACTTCTTTTTCGTTATTTTTTTTATCAACAAAACTGGGTAAGGAAATAAGTTTTTCTAATAATTCTATTTCTTTTTTTTTCATGTACACTTTATTTTATTTCTTCAATAATTTTTTCAAAAACATTTTCCCGTATTGACTGTATGTCTTTCGAAAGAACACGATCATTTTCAATATGTTCTACATATTTTCTGATTATTGAATGTGCCTTTTTTGTCATCTTTCCAAGTTTTTTAATATCTCTAAAATCAATTGCTTGCGAGGCATTCAAATATTCTATTGCAAGTACATTCTCGGTATTTTCAACAATTTTCCACGCCTTTCGAGCCGCAATCGTCCCCATACTTACATGATCCTCTTGATTCACTGATGTTGGAATGGAGTCAACTGAAGCCGGATGTGCAAGTACTTTGTTTTCAGATACAAGTGCTGCCGCAACGTACTGGGGAATCATGAGACCGCTATGTAGCCCTCCTTTTTTTTCATCAATAAGAAAAATTGGAAGACCAGCATTCATTGATGGATCAATAAGCTTTGCAGTTCTTCGTTCTGAAATATCAGCAATCTCAGCAATTGCGATACCGAGCGTATCCATTGCAATTGCAATTGGCTCTCCATGAAAATTCCCACCAGAAATTGCACGATCAGGATTTGTAAAAATCATTGGGTTGTCAGTTACGGAATTCAATTCACATTCAACAACTGAATGCACATATTGAACTGCGTCCCGAATCGCACCATGAACTTGAGGTGAACATCGAAGCGAGTATGAGTCTTGAACTCGCCCCTTCATTGAATTCACAAGTTTTGATCCCAATATATATTTTCTTATGTTTTTTGCTACGATTGCCTGCCCTGGATGCGGACGAACCATGTGCACATGAGGATCAAATGCATTAGTAACCCCACATACCGCTTCAAGAGTAAGGGCGGTTCCCATATCTGCGATTTCAATAAGCTGTTCCGCCTTACGCAGTGTAAGCGCTGCGATACCAGTCATTACCGATGTTCCATTATTAAATGCAAGTCCTTCTTTTTCTAAAAACCCTGGAGGAATCAATTTTGCTCTTTCAAGCGCTTTCTCTGTTTGCATTCTTTTTCCTTCATACCACACTTCCCCTTCACCCATCATCACAAGACCAATGTGTGATAATGGAACAAGATCTCCTGATGATCCAACAGATCCCTGAGATGGCACAATAGGAACGATATTTTTCGAGATAAGAGAGGCGAGAAATTCCAGAAATTCAAGACGCACACCCGAATATCCCTGCGAAAGCGAATTGAGACGAACAAGCATCACTGCCCGTACCATCTCTTTTGAAAGCAATTCTCCGACACCACACGAATGACTTCGAATAAGATTTTTCTGAAGTTCCTTAACGTGATCTTTTTCAATGAATTTATCTTTAAAACTTCCAAACCCAGTAGTGACGCCATATACTACTTTTCTTTTTTCAACAATCCGTTCAACAATTTTTCGTGATTCAATAATCTTTTTCTGAGCACGCGGAGAAAGAGAAACTTTTACACTTGGAGAATAAGCGACATTCCATACCACTTCTGCAGTGAGGTGACGGTCAGGACCGACCTCAATATGATTGGATTTCATACGTTCATACTACACCGCCGCTAAAAATCATTCAATTTATTATAAAAAAATAATTGTATAATTTAAAAATGAGAAGATAAAAATTTTAAAACGTCAAAAACCTACATTCTATAAGGGCTTTTTGCTATTGTGTTTTCTTTTATTATGTGACATAATATATTCATCATTAACAATTTGAGGTCTATATGAAATTCAATAAATATTCCGTTATTGATGAATTATTTGAAATGTCTATCTGGATAATCTTCGGTATACTATGGATAATAATAAGTCTCATGGTAATGTTTATCTACCAATATCTAGCAGGAGACAAAGCATCCGCGATATCAAATCTGAATCCATTTATTGGCACACCGATCGCAATTGTATTATTTATAACTGCAATCGCAATAAAGTTATCAAAAAATCCTTTCTCATCCAGATTTGAAAATGCTTACAAAAAAATGGCAAAAAATCTCTCTTTCTTTTCCATTTGGATGTTTCTTCCAATACTAATGAATACATTTTCAACAATTGTAAAAATGCTTGGATCTACAAAACATGCAGACTATCTTTATAATCTACGATATCATTCATTGTGGTTATCGGTACTTCTAATTGTCACAGTAACTTCTTTATATCATTTGAAAAAACCCGCCTAATGGCGGGATTTTTATTTCCTAAACCCAAGCCCCTAAACCCTAGCTGCTACTTTTCTTACTGCTCCTTTTATGTCCTTGATCCCCAATCCATATTTTTCAAAAAGTTCATTTGGTTTTCCAGACTCTCCGAACACATCTTTTACTCCAACAAATTCTTGTGGCACTGGAAAATTCATTGCAAGCACTTCTGCGACCGCACTCCCCAATCCTCCCGCTATTTGATGCTCTTCCGCAGTTACAACACACTTTGTTTTTTTTGCATATTTGATAATAATCTTTGAATCAATTGGTTTAATAGTATGAATATTAATCACTACCGACCCAATTCCTTCTTTTTCTAATTCTTCTGCAGCATAAAGAGCACGGGACACCATTGTACCACATGCAAAGATAGTTACTTTTGGTCGTTTGGATTCCCATAATACGTTCGCTTTCCCGGGAATAAATGGAGTTTCTTTTGTGGTAATAACTGGAGACACGTCGCGCGCAAGACGAATATATCCACCACCCACACAATGGACCATTGCCTTTGTTGCCTTCCGTGCCTCTTCCTCATCACAAGGAACAAACACTGTCATATTAGGAAGTGTTCGCATAAGTGCAATATCTTCAAGCGCTTGATGTGTTGCACCATCAGGACCCGTCATTAATCCCGCATGATGTCCTGCAATATTTACATTCACGTTGTTATAGCAGACAGTCGTGCGAATCTGTTCCCAATTTCTTCCCGGAGAAAATGTCGCATATGAGGTAATAAATGGCACCTTTCCCATCACCGCAAGTCCCGCAGCAATGGTAACAAGATTCTGTTCTGCAACACCAACCTCAAAAAATCGATCAGGAAATTGTTTTGCAAACACTTCAACGCGCGTTGATTCTTTTAAGTCGGCAGTGAGTGCAACAACGCGATCATTTTCTTTTCCTAATTCTACTAATGCGTCACCAAACCCATCACGAGTTGGCGCCTCGTCGGGTACGTGAGAAAAGAACTTGCTATTCAATTTCATCTCTTCATTTTTCATATTAAAACTATTCATGTGAAATTTTATTCCCAAGCGACCGTATTTCTTTTATTGCACGTTCTGCCTCCACTTTATTTGGAGCTTTTCCATGCCAAAGATAATTTCGCTCCATAAAGGTCACTCCCTTCCCCGGAATTGTGTGTGCTAAAATTGCAGTCGGTTTTTCATAGACCGCCTGCGCCTCTAAGACTGAATAAATAAATTCTTCTATGTTGTGTCCATCAACATCAATAACATTCCATCCAAATGCCTCATATTTCTTTCGAAGTGGCTCAAGTGGCATTGTATCCTCGGTAAATCCATCAATCTGAATATTATTCCGATCAATAATTGCAGTAAGATTTGAAAGCTTCTTTTTTCCTGCAAACATAACCGCTTCCCACGTGTTCCCTTCTTGATGTTCACCATCAGACATCATGCAATACACACGATTACGTTTCTTATCAAGTGAAAGTGCGAGTGCCATACCAATTGACTGAGAGAGTCCAGAACCCAATGGCCCCGAAGTCGTCTCAATTCCTGGAACTGAATTTCTGTGTGGATGTCCCTGAAGCCGTGAATCAATCTTCCTAAGAGTAAGAAGCTCCTTTATAGGAAAGTAGCCAGCCAAGGCGAGCGTAGCGTACTGTACGGGGCAGATATGTCCATTTGAGAGCACTACACGGTCCCGTTCTTCCCATATGGCATCTTTTGGATTATGAGTAAGGACATGAAAATACAGTGCGGAAAAAATATCTGCCATTCCAAGAGGTCCCGCAGAATGACCAGATCCTGCATGTAATAATGACTCAATTATAAGCTCACGAATACGATTCGAATTCGCATACAAGTGCGCAAGCTTTTTTTCAGTAAGCCGCTCCATTTATTTAATTATACCTTATCGGGCAGTACTAAGTTTATTTTTTAATGTAATACTTTGTAACTTCTTCCGTATTTTCCATGCGTTTGCATGGCGCGCATATCCATCAAACGACATCATTCCATTTATAAAAGAAGTTCTTGATACTATTCCTCTATCATATGCAATTCGCTTGTGTTTTGCTTTCTTAAACATCCTTCGTACTGTGTCTCGACGAAGTGTACGATATTCGCGAAATAACACATATCCCAAAAAATCAATTCCCCGCTCATAAGAAATAATTTGCGGAGATATCCCTTTAAAAGACAGCAGTAGTGATTGTTCGCATTCTTTTTTCATTACTACGTATATATTCCATAATTCTTGTTTGGTTGGTGCAATGAGAACCATATCATCCATATATCGAACGTATCGTTTTGCACCAATACTAAACTTTGCGACATAATCAAGTTCGTTTAAATAAATATTCGCAAATAGTTGCGAAGTGAGATTTCCGATAGGAATTCCTTTATCCAATCCATTGCTTTTGATAATTTTCCAAATAAGCTGAAGCGTGCGGAGATCATAAATACGTTTCATAACACACCGAAAAAGGATGACATGATCTATTGAATCAAAATATTTTCGTATGTCACATTGCATACAATATGCATTGCGTGAATAATTTTCACTTGCTGATTGCACAAAGCGCTCAACACGCGCAATTGCTTTGTGTGTTCCTCGTCCCTGTCTACATGCATACGAATCATATATAAAATGTCGTTCGAATATCGGTGCAATACTGTTACAAATTGCGTGATGCACTACACGATCACGAAACGGGGCAACTTGAATAATCCTTCGCTTTGAGTCGTGTCGCACAAACGAACGATATCCTCCTGGCATGTATGTTCCATCACGAAGTTCTTTTTGTAATAAAAGTAACTCATGTTCAAGATTCATACCAAATCGCAACGCGTCTCCTTTGTATCGCCGTCTGCGAGCTGCCTTATGATATGCATTACTCAAATTAGAAAAACTAGTTATTGTACGCCACATAATTTTAACTGTGTTCACTCCCCCATACGTGTTCCCACATATGGGGGTACAGACAATATTCCCCTCACTTGTATAAAAATTTACAAATGGTTCGGGGAGGAATAAAAATCGGTGACCTTATATAACATATTGCACGCTCCCGCTTTATCTCCACGGGATTCTGGCATCTAAAGGACACTCGCGCAGCGGAACCCCACATTGTTGTTCGTATTGCCCGCATTCCAATTCAGATTCGTAGCGAACGCCCCCGCATTCGAACCATTGTTCCAATTCCCGCCACGAAGCAAAAGAATTGCTTCCGATTTTACCCCTCTCGCGAAGCAGTATGCACACATTCAACTGTTTCACGAGCATGTATTGATTTCCGCCACGCGAAAATCATCTTCCGAATTTCATCAATCTTTTGCGACGCAACCTCATAATTTTTTGCACTAATTCCCCCAGACATACACATCTCATATCCCATGCGAATATGAATCTGTATGATTTCAAGCGTAACAAGACACTCGTTTAATTTATTTATTTTTCCTTTTGCAGAAAGATAATATGCACGAACAATATCTGCAATGAGATGAACAATCATCTTTTCAATTTCTATTCCTAAACTATATTTATGAATTCGTGCAAAATGGGAAATAAGCACAGATGACCATTTATAAAAATCGTATGCTTTTTGATATACTTTAAGTTCTTGAAGTCCTGTATTTTCGTACATAATAGTTTTGACAATTACACAATGATTTGTTATAGTCTTATTACAAAGTGCCGAAAGGCTCCGAGAACCCCCATCATCCGATGGGGGTTCGAGTTTAAAGAAAGCATTTTAATTTGTTTTTTATTATATCTAATTCTCCTTTCTCAAAATCATATAGTTTCCTTTTTATTCGTTTAATACTTATCAACCTAAGTTGTGCAAGAATGACTGAAACATTATTTCTGTCAGGATCAATATAATTATGATAAAAATCAAATTTCTTTTGTTTTGTTGAAAGTGGCACCACCCAAAACATCTGATTGTTAAATTTTTTGATAACAAGAATGGGACGAGAAAAACTATCTCCACTTCCATCTTGCTCAAACCCAATATTTTTTCCAAAATTACTCATCCACACCTCCCCTTCTTTTGGGAATGTTTTTATTTTGTCTTCTCGTGCGTTTATTTCTTTTTTTATTTGATTCCAGTTATCAAATGTATTCATGGTGAAAGAGAAGGTAAAAGGTAAAAAAACAGAAAGGTCACTTTTGAATAGTGGCGTTCACTGTTTCGCTTTGCGAAACCTCACGCCACTATACTATCATCTCGCGCAGCGGAACCCCACATAGTCGCCCGTATTGCCCGCATACCAAAACAAAGACTCGTACCGAACGCCCCCGCACTCGAACCACTGCTCCAACTCCCGCCACGAAGCAAAACGGTAGTACCTTGGCTTGTACCATTTTTGTATGTATATACCTGTCCCATTCCTTGAGTTGAATTCCATGAAGTGTTTGATGGTCCTACATAATTTTGTGCTACGTCGCCAGTCCACGCAGAGACATACGGAAGTGTTGAATTCCCATACTGACACCATCCCCAGCCCGCGACACCATCGGAACAGGTGGGAAGTGCGAGTGCGGTAACTGTATCAGACGAGGTGCGTTGCACATGTTCCCACACATTTCCTGACAAGTCCCAAATAGTATTTCCATTTGCTAAAGTAAAAGTACGTTTCTGATTTGATGGCGTAGAATTTCCCGTTCCTGAATAGGGATCACTATCGGTTGATGCTTGAAGAGCAAGCGCAGGAGTATTGTCGTTGTGTCCCGAGAAAAGATAACTGGTGCCCACTACTCCTCCGTTCCAGTTTGCTGTTTGTTGTTCTGCATTCCTCGCAATTGTCATATATTCTTCGTTCGTCAAAAGATGAGAACCACTTCCTAAATTAGTGCAGTATGTTTTTGCGGTGTTGTGAGAAATATTTGCGATTGGGTATCCCGATTGTAATGAAGCAACGGTGCGTGAATTTGCTGCGGTGCATGCGGTACCAGAATCGGAATATGTATTGTATCCCGTGTCAGGACTTACGAGTCCTGTGTTTAGTGCAGAATTCGCCACACACTTCGCCTCATATTTCATTACCCAGAAATCAGACGTTCCGAAAGTTCCCGAACCAGGGACTCGTACCCACCCACTTGGGAACACACTTGAGCCAAGTGTGAGATCAGAACCCATTTCATATCCCGAATCTTGTGTACCTCCATCTTGGGTGGTTTTTACAAGATATTTTTGTGATTCTAATGATGATGAAAATTTCCAATTTTTAGAAACTGGATCTGCCATGAACATATAGTAGAGTGATGACGAGGCATTATTTGAAGGGTCAAGAGGTAAACGAGCTAAGGGAGAGCCAGTGGAAAGTTGAGTAAGATCAATGGGAACCCAACCCATTCCATTGGTTTTAGAAAGATTAGTCGAGGTAACACACGCATAGTTTGAAGGAAGGCCAATATCAGAGCAGTTTGCATTTGAGGCAGGAAGTGAGACATATACCGTGCCCGAAGTGGTACTTGCAAATGAGACACTTGGTTGGTCTGCAATGAGCATTGCAAGTGCATTATTAATAGAGGCAATATCCGAGAGACGAGAGGCGTCTCTGCTTTGTTTAAGTAGTTCTCCTGGGTTAATAATAACGACGATCACGGTGGCAAGAATTGCGAGTATTGCTATAACTACCAAAAGCTCAATGAGGGTAAAACCCCTTTGTCCTCTGTGTTGGGAAGATTTGAGATACATCCTATTCACAATAGAGAAATTATAACAAAAAAATGAGACAAACTCAAAAAGGTAATTATTTTTTTGTTTTTCTCTCCCCCCCTCACAAAAGAATAGCTTTTCTGTCTTAAGGAATATCGCGCAGACTGCGTAGGCAGTCGAGCGGAAAGAAAATTTTCAGTAGAAAATTATTCTGGTTCCGAAAGATAGAAAAGCTATTCGCCCCTAAAAGTTGTTATCGTACTCCCGAAGTGAAAGCTGAGACTCAATCTGTTTCATTGATTCAAGTGCAACCGACACGACAATCAAAAGTCCTGTTCCTCCAATTTTAAGTGACTGAATTCCTGTTACTATTTGCGTAATGTTTGGAAGAATTGCAATCACCCCAAGAAACAATGCTCCGAACAATGTTGTTCTATGAACCGTTTTCGCAATTACCTCAGTTGTCGCGGTCCCCGGTCGAATGCCAGGAATAAATCCGCCACTTTTTTGAAGATTTTTTGAAATTTCACTTGGATCAAATGTTACTGCGGTATAGAAGTAGGTAAACATTACCACGAGAATAAAGTATAAACTACTATAAATATAATGATTGTTGAAAAATTTCGAAACCCATGCATTTAAAGACAGTGACAATCCAGGAGACACAATTGACATTGATTGAGCTATAAATTGCGGGAATAAAAGAATTGAAATTGCAAAAATGATTGGGATAACACCGGCCTGGTTTACTTTAAGAGGAAGATACGTAGATGCGCCACCATACATTTTCATTCCGCGTACCTGCTTTGCGTAAGAAACAGGAATCTTCCGTTCTCCTTCGTTTACAAATACAACACCCGCAATGACAATTATTCCTAATATCGCAAATATGAGATACGTGGTTAAAAGCGCTGGTGAATAATTCAAAAATGCTGAAGAAAGCGCTCGCGGGGCAGCACTTATAATACCAGCAAAAATAATCAACGAAATTCCATTCCCTACCTTAAATTCAGAAATAAGCTCCCCAATCCACATTACAAGCACACTTCCTGCGGTGATAATAAGAACGTTGGTCACAACATCAAACAATGGAAGTCTTGAAATTACATTCTGTGCCATTAATAAATTAAGAAATCCATAGCCTTGAAGTGCTGCGAGTGGGACAGAAATATAACGGATAATACGATTAAATTTTGCTCTCCCTGATGCTCCTTCTTCATAATATGCCTTCTTTAAATTTGGAAATATTATAGTAAGAAGCTGCATAATAATGCTCCCCGTTATATATGGACCAACTGCAAGCATTACAATAGAGAGATTGCTTAGTCCCCCTCCTGAAAACATATTTAACAAACCAAACATCTGGTTTGAATCAAAAAATTGTTGAAGTTTTGAAACATCAACTCCTGGTATTGGGATCGCTGAAAGTAAGCGAAAAACCGCAAGCAAACCCAAAACGGCGAGTACTTTCTTGCGAAGATCTATATGTTTAAAAATTGCAAAAAACTTTCTCATCCCGTTAGAAGTCCTGCCTACCGGACAGGCAAGTCTGATTTTGTTGCTTCGACTGAATTATAATGTTTGTTTTCATAAAATCTAATTAATTTGTAAGACACTATTGTCCCGATTTCTAACGGGACAAGTCTTTTTATAATAGTTTACCTCCTGCAGCTTCAATTTTTTTCTTAGCTTCTTTTGATATTTTAATTCCCTTTCCAATAGTAACTGCTTTTTTTATTTCCCCCATTGAAAGCACCTTTACTGGCTGCTTCATAGTTGAAATAAGTCCTTTTTCAATGAGTACTTCTTTTGTAATATCTACAATCCCGAGCTTTGCAATAAACCCAACATTTAAGGCAAGGGCAGGATGTGATTTCCTCAAATTCTTAACACCACGAAGCTTAGGAATGCGCATAAGTAAATCACGCTCTGCTGGACGATATTTTCTTCCTGAACGCGATCCCTGTCCTTTCTCTCCACGTCCTGAAGTTTTTCCACGAGTACCCCCGCGTCCCACCCGTTTCTTTAAAGAAGATTTTGTCTTTGGTTTTAATTCGTGAAGTTGCATAATTATTTTTTATATATGCGAATACTCTTTAATGCCACAATACCTGCTCGTGCATTTGCAATTTTATTTTTAGTGCGACCTACAATTTTTGCAGAGACATCACGTATCCCTACAAGCTCAAGAACAGTTCGAAGTGATCCTCCTGCAATAAGTCCGTGTCCTTTTGTTGCTGGTTTAATACGTACTTTTGCTGCACCATATTTTGCTTCAATCATATATGGAACAGTTCTGTTTTCTAGTAATTCAACTTTTATAACTTCCTGTTCTGCTTTTCGTTGCGCCTTCATTACTGCCGCTGCAAAATCTAATCCTTTTGCCACCCCAATACCAACACGTCCGCGATAGTCACCTACCACAACAGTCGCCCTAAAACTAAATCGCTTTCCCCCTGCAACAACACGGGTCACTCGACGAACTTCAATCACCTTCTCTTTATATTCACTTTTTTTGGCAAGCGGACGACGAGAAGGACCTCTTCCTCCGGGCCCACCTGGTCCACGAGAAAATCCACTTCCTGGACGTTGACCAGTCCGTGCACCACGAGGATTAAACCTTCCTGCAGGTGGGGTGTTCTGACCTGGTGTTTGTGTCTGTTTTGTTTCCATATTACATTTCTATTCCCTCCTCGCGCACTGCTTCCGCAAGTGCCTTTACGCGACCATGATATCGATACATTCCTCTATCAAATACTACACATTTTACTCCCTTTTCTTTTGCACGAATCGCAACTGTCTTTCCAACAAATTTTGCTCCCTCCATAGTTGCTCCTTTCTTTTTCGTTTCTCGTGAACTTGCTGAGGCAAGAGTAATTCCACTCACATCATCAATAACCTGTGCATACACATACACATTACTACGAAAGACAGTAAGGCGTGGCCGCTCAGTTGTTCCACGAACCCCCGCGCGCACTCGCTTTGCTCGACGTTCTTTTTGTACTTTTTGTTTCTTTGCTACATTCATAGGTCAATTTTATTTTCCTGATGCGGCTTTCTTTCCCGCTTTCCTCTTCACGACTTCCCCAAAATAATGAAATCCTTTCCCTTTGTATGGTTCTGGTTTTTTCATCGCACGAATTTCTGCCGCAACTTGTCCTACAAGTGCTTTATCAAATCCTTTTATTTTTAGTGTGGTGTTTTTTTCAACCTCAAACACAATATGTTCCGGAGTTTTATATTTTACTGGATGCGAAAATCCTAAGTTTAGATTAAGATCATTTCCATCTTTTGCCATTTTATATCCAACACCTTCAAGAATAAGTGTTTTTTCATACCCTTTGGCAAGTCCATCAATTGCATTCTGCATTAACGCCCGAACAGTACCCCAATTGCTTCGCTCTTGCTTTGAGTTTTTAACAATAGAAAATGTTGCTATATTTCCCTCAATTTTTAAATCAACCCCATTGGGAATATTTACGGAAAGAGTTTGTTTTCCATTAGAAATAACTATCACATTCTTCTCAATCGCGACAGTAATACCGGCAGGAATTTCTATTGGTTTTTTTCCAATTTTTGACATAATATTACCAAATTTCGAATAACATTTCCCCTCCGACTTTTTCCTTCTTTGCATCTTCTCCAGTTTTAATTCCTTTTGAAGTTGACACAACAAGGAGTCCATGTCCACTTTTTACTTTCTGAAAATCACGATATGATGCGTACCGATGTATTGACGGCTTGCTTAGAAGTTTGAGACCTCGAATTGGCCGATCAGGATTAATATCAATCTCAATCACTTTTTTATATGACTTTCCCTTTACTTCAATGCTCTTAATAAACCCAAATCGGTTTAATACTTCAGCAACCGCATAATCCATTTTAGTATGGTGCGTTTTTATTGAGTATTTCTCTACCGCCTGAGCATTCTTTAATTTTATTAATAAATCAATATACATATGAATACACTTACCACGACGACTTCTTTATTCCTGGGATCTCGCCTTTTTGTGCAAGTTCGCGAAAACAGATTCTGCAGAGATTGAAATCTCGCATAAACCCACGCTTTCTTCCGCAACGGAAACACCGTCGTACTTCACGAGTGGAATATTTCGGCTTCTTTTTTGAACGCGCAATTACTGATGTTTTTGCCATAATTTCAATAGTTAATCTTTTTCTGAGCGCTTTAGTGGCACTCCAAGCGACCGGTACATTTCAATTGCATCATTTCGTTCCATGCGTCTTTTTGGAACAATCGTTATTTGAATTCCAAATGAATGAAATGACTTTTCAGCAATAATTTCAGGAAATACTGTTTGTTCACGAATTCCGAGGTTCAAAATTCCATGACCATCTACATTTGATAATGGAAGTCCGCGAAAATCTTTTACACGAGGAAGTGCGGTAACAATGAGACGAGTGAAAAAATCCATCATTCGCTTTCCGCGAAATGTAACCTGGAGACCTACTGTCTCACCCTGACGAATCTTAAAACTCGAAATTGATTGACGTGCCTTTCGAATAGCTGGCTTCTGTCCAGTAATAATACGAAGTTCTTCAATAATTGCTGGAAGCACCTTGTCATCAAACTGCGCAATACTTCTCATCTTTCCAATTCCAACATTTACAACAATCTTTAAAAATGGAATTTCTTCTTTTTTTATATGTTTTTTTGTAGTCATGGTTTCCAATTTATAATGCCGCATCACATTTCGCACATACGCGGACCTTTGACTTTCCATCTACACGATATTGAATGCGTGCAGTTTTTTTACAATTTCCACACACGATAGCAATATTTGAAATATTTATTGAACGTGGAATGGTAATAATTTCTCCTTTTTCTCCCTGTTTCTTTGGTTTTACATGTCGCTTTGCCATGTTGCATCCCTCAACAATTACTCGCAATGATTTTGGATCTACATTCAAAACTTTACCCGATTTTCCACGGTCTTTTCCTGCAAGTATTTTTACATTATCTCCTTTTCGTATATGCATATAGTTTTATACTAAATCTTCTGCAAGCGACGCAATTGAATCATATCCACACTCTTTTACTTCGCGGGGAATAGGACCAAAAATGCGAGTTCCTTTTGGCTGACCTTTATCAAGGATTACTACTGCATTATCATCAAATCGAATATACGATCCATCAGCACGTCTCATGGGAGCATGTTGACGTACTACTACCGCGCGCACAACATCCTTTTTCTTTACTGCCTTTCGTGGCTCTGCGGTTTGCACAGATGCAACAATCAGATCCCCTACACGAGCATATCGTCTTCGACTTCCTCCGAGCACACGAAAACAACGTACGGTTTTTCCGCCACTGTTATCCGCCACTCTTAAAATTGATCGTTCTTGTATCATATGTGTGTGTTTATACCTTTCCAACAATTATCCATCGTTTGTCTTTTGAAATTGGACGGGTTTCTTGAATGATTACCGCATCTCCTGTTTTATATTCATTCTTTTCATCATGTGCCTTAAAACGAGTAGATATGCGGTAAAACTTCTCATATTTCGCATGTTTTTTAAGTCGCGTTACTTCAATTACACGCGTTTTATTCATCTTGTCTGAAACAACTGTTCCTTTTAATTTTCTCATAATTATTGATTTGATTCTTTTGCTGACCTTTCATGTAAAACGGTAAGTACCTGTGCGATTAATTTCTTTGTTTCGCGAATTTCTTTTATCGCATTACTTTTTCCTGCCGCAAGATCAAATTTCATTCCACTTAATTTTGCGCGAAAAACACCGAGATCCTTCGTTAATTCGGCTGAATTTTTTGTTTTATATTCTTGTAACTGGTTTTTCTTCATACAAATGTTATCCTTTTTCGGAACCTTTTGTGTGTCCTTTCGACACTATTTAGTTTCCCTATTAATGATTTTTGTTTTTACTGGCATCTTGTGTCCCGCCATAGTAAGCGCTCGTCTCGCTATCGAATCTTTCACCCCATCAAGCTCAAAGAGAATTCTTCCGGGACGAACGGGAAACACATAATGGTCTACTTCTCCCTTTCCTCCTCCCAGGGTTACTTCGGGAGGAAGTTTGGTAATTGGTTTATCAGGAAAAATTCGAATCCACATTTTTCCTTCACGGTTCATGGAATGTGCAATTGCTTTTCTTCCTGCCTCAATTTGTGCAGCAGTAATCCATATTGCTTCGGTTGCCTGCAATCCGTAAGTTCCGTACGAAAGCGTAGTTCCTCGCGTTTCAATCATGCGCTTTTTCGAACGTCCTTTCTGCATTTTTCTATGTTTTTGTTTTTTTGGCTGTAACATAATTATTTTCTTCCCTCTGTTTTTGTATCAAATATTTCGCCTTTATACAGCCATACCTTTATTCCAATAGTTCCATAGGTATTAAATGATGTCGCTTCCGCATAATCAATATTTGCACGAAGTGTAGAAAGTGGCATTCTTCCTTTTGCAAGCCATTCAACACGAGAAATTTCAGCACCGTTCAAACGTCCTGAAAGTTTAATTTTAATTCCTTTAATATCACGATTTTGCATCGCATTTTCAATCGCACGTTTCATTATCTTGCGATATGGCTGTCTGCGTTCCAAATCAGTTGCAATTTGTTGACCAAGTACTGCCGAAGCAATCTCAGTACGTTTTAATTCCTCAACATTTAAGTTAAGTGCAAAATTTGTTGGAACTTTGTTTGCAATGCGAAGCTTCTTTAAACTACGAAGTAACTTTTCTTTCATCTCTTCAATTCCCTTTCCCCCACGTCCGATAATGAGTCCGGGACGAGCCGCACGAATTGAAACACGAATTGTGTCGCTTGCACGTTCAATATCAATTGAAACAATTCCTGCCTCTTTCAAACGCTCACGAATAAATTCACGAATTGCGAGATCTTCCTCGAGGAAAAAACGTGTATTTCGATTCAAAAACCAACGGCTTGACCAAGTCGTTGTAATACCAAGACGAAATGCGTTTGGGTTAACTTTTTGTGCCATATTATACTGCTTTTCTTTGGAACGTCTTTTGTGCC
>JBAZZD010000018.1:0-11655 GCA_041659005.1 Minisyncoccota bacterium
GTTTCTTTTTTCTAGCGCGGTGGAAGGGACTTGAACCCTCGACCTCTGCCGTGACAGGGCAGCGCTCTAACCAGCTGAGCTACCACCGCAATTAGAACAAACGTATTGTATCATTACTTTTTTGCATCCGCAATCTAAAGAAGTAAAGGACGTATAACAACAATTCTTTTTTTCCACCCAGCAAGAAATACATTAATTGGTATCTCTTTTTTTATTTGTTCACGTTTTTTTGCAATCGGGTCGTGAATGGTGATGTGGGTGTTATTTTTTGATGTAATAACAACTAAGTGCCCCGAAAGTGTTGGATTAAAATTTTTATGAATTGATGCAATAATTGGTCCATTTTTTAAATGATCACTCATCTTATTAAACGAAACACTTGTGTCTATGTCTTTCCAATCAAATCGTTCACCTTTGAATCCCTTATGTTTAGCAATATTTACGATTCCCGAATGTATCCACCCAAGCTCTTTATTATATGCTCCAATCGAAACGCCATGATCAATAAGTTCATCAATTGATGTTTCGGTTTGTTTGTAGTGATCAAGAATCATTGCAAGCGAAGCAACTCCGCACGCGCGTACCTTCCATCCTTTTTTTGTTACATCAAGGAATTGTGAATAGTGGGGAAGCTCTTTCATTTTTAGAATCTTTTTATAAAGCAGATTTTATATTTTCCCCTACTTTCCAATTCTGTTATTGTCTCTATGATTACACCGTGAGGCTCAATATGTGCTTGAGCGTGAATAATTTTGCTATTTCCTAAATAAATACCAACATGACCAATATATATTTCTCTCCCATCAAAAAATGAATCACGATAATATCCACGTACTCCGCGCATAAAAAGGAGATCGCCCACTTCTAGGTTTGATCCAATTGAGATTTCTTTTCCCTTCTCGTCGCCAGCCTGCAAGATACTACTTCTTGGAAGTTCAACTCCAATAGATGAAAAGACAAATTGCGTAAATGATGAGCAGTCAAAAATTTCTCCTTCCTCTGCTTCGTGTGCCCCAAAGACGTATGGCTTTCCAATCTGTTTCTTTGCGGTTTCAACTATCTGCAGTTTTTGTAATTCGGTCATATATATTGAGAATACTAGATTTTTTTGTTTATTGGAATTTTTAAATAAAAAACACCAATGGCGTTTTTCCTTGTAGCAGGGGTGGGGATCCTCCTCACCCGTCGCTTTCGCTCCTCCTTCGGAGCCCGGGTTTCTCACTGCCGTTCACTTTGCTCACTTTTCGTATTCACGCGTTCGAATACCCTTCGATCCCTAAAAATAAAAAACCAATTTTCAAGTAGCAGGGGTGGGGATCGAACCCACGACCTTAGCTTTATGAGTGCTATGCTCTAACCAACTGAGCTACCCTGCCGTTTATTCATTTATATATTATTTTATCGAATTCGCCAAGCTTAAACTAAAAACTATTGACCGAATTTGCCATTCTGGTCAATTTCGTCTGCTGACGAAATATTGCTTCGGGTTTCGAATCAACATGCAAGCCAAAAAGACCAGATATGGTCTTTCAGTATTGTTGCGGGAGTTGGATTCGAACCAACGGCCTTCAGGTTATGAGCCTGACGAGCAACCACCGCTCTCTCCCGCAGATGCATAGTACCAGAATGAGGAAGCCCCTGCAAGAAACTTTTCTCTCTTAAAATTTCAGGATATAATAAGGGAAATAGATTATATGAGCGTTGAACAATTACAAGTTGAAGCAATAAAAGAAATACGAGAAGCATCTACTCACGACGCTTGTGAGAAAGTGCGAATAAAATATTTAGGACGAAAAGACGGAAAACTTATCGAAATTTTGAAGTCATTAAAAGATATGTCAGTTGAAGAAAGGCGGACTATGGGAACTGCCGCAAACGAATTGCGTCAACTTCTTGAACATGAGCTCGAGGAAAAAATTGAGAAAATAAAGGAAGGCGAAAATGAAAAGAAAAACAGATTTGATATAACAAAACCAGGGAAACGTGTTGCTTCTGGTCATCTTCATCCACTCACAAAAGTAGACAAAGAAGTTCGTACTATATTTTCATCGCTAAACTTTACCGTTGTAGAGGGTCCAGAACTTGAAAAAGAAGTATATAATTTCGATAAATTAAACATTCCTGCGGAACATTCTGCGCGTGATATGTGGGATACGTTGTGGGTGAAAAAAGATGGTAACAATGGATTGTTGATGCGAACTCACACAAGTCCTGTGCAGGCGCGCTACATGGAGTCACACAATCCTCCGTTTCAAATTATTGTTCCTGGAAGAGTGTTTAGATATGAGGCGACAGATGCTTCACATGAAATTAATTTTTATCAAGTTGAGGGTTTAATGGTTGGTCCAGACATTACGCTCGCAAATTTGAAATTTATAATTGAGACATTTTTTAAAAAGTTTTTTAAACAAAAAATTGAATTTCGTTATCGTCCAAGTTATTTTCCATTTGTTGAACCGGGACTTGAGGTTGATATAAAACTCAAAGATGGAAAATGGATGGAGGTGATGGGCGCCGGAATGGTGCATCGCAATGTGTTTGATTGGGTAAAATATAATCATACACAAGTTCAAGGATTTGCATTTGGTATGGGACTTGATCGTCTTGCCATGATTAAATATGGAGTTCCTGATTGTCGCTTGTTTTATTCCGGAGATATTCGATTTACAAAAAATTTCAAATAACGCATATGAAACTATCATTTCCAGTTTTAAAATCATTTCTTCCTGAACTCAAAACAAAAGCACAGGTTATTGATTTACTTTCAATGCATGCATTTGAAGCAGAGGATGCTGGGGGAGTACTTATTGAAATTAAACTTCCACCAAATCGATATTCTGACGCGGGTTCCTATATTGGAATCGCAAAAGAACTTTCTGCAATTTTGAATTCAAAAAAAATAAAAGATATAAAGCTTCTTGAATCAAAAATTACAAAAACGCCAAAACAGTTTAGCGTGAGGGTTGAAAATAAGGAATTTTGTCCTCGATACTGTGCACAGTATTTTGAAAATTTACTTATTAAAGAATCACCAAAATGGTTGAAAGATGCACTTATTTCTGCTGGGATGCGTCCAATAAATAATGTAGTTGATGTGATGAATTATGTGATGTTGGAGACGGGACAACCAATGCACGCATTTGATTATGACCTCCTTGCTCCAAAAAAGAAGCCAGTAATTTCTGTGCGAAGTGCAAAAAAAGGAGAAGAATTAGTTTCATTGGATGCAATTCGTTACTCACTTGATCCATCAATCGGACTTATTGCTGATAATGAAAAACCATTAGTAATTGCAGGTATAAAAGGTGGTGTTGGTTGCGAGGTTTCTTTTACGACTCGACGAGTTATTGTTGAGGCCGCGAATTTTAACTCTGTTTCAATTTATAAAACAACAAAAAAAATAAATCTTTCAACCGATGCGTCACAACGATTTGTTCATGTATTAAGCACTGAACTTCCTTCTTTTGCACTTTCGCGTGCGGCATTTCTTTTGAAGGAAATTACAAATGCAAAGGTAGGGGATAGATTTGATTCTCTTACGCATAAAACTCAGAAAAAAATACTCGCGTTTGATATTTCGAAGTGTAACGAACTACTTGGAACAAACCTTTCTGAAAAAGAAGCATGCACATGTCTTTTACGACTTGGATTTAAAAATATAAAAAAGAACCTCTGGGAGGCTCCAGTACTTCGCACAGACATTGAGACGCCTGAAGATATTTCCGAAGAAGTTGCACGTCTTGTTGGATATCAGAATATTCCCGTTATAGCTCCTCGTGCTTCAATTCTTTCTCCTGAGGAAAATAAAAGCGTTATTGCAAAAGAAAAAATCCGTGGAATGTTACGAGCGTTTGGATGTGATGAAGTTTATAATCATACATTTATTTCTCGTGAGTCATTAGAGCTTGGATTAACATATCAAGGAGAAGCAATTCCACTCATAAATCCTCCGAGTACGGAGTCTGAATTTCTTAGGCCGTCATTGCTTTTAGGACTAACAAAAAATGCGGAGGAAAATTTCAGATTTTATGACGAGGTTCGCGCATTTGAGGTGGGGGATGTATTTCTTAAAACAAAGAATGGAGAATATGTTGAATCGTTACACGCGGGCGTTGTTATTGCAAAAAAGAATGGTGAAACATTTTCTGAGGTTAAAGGGATCACTGATTTCATTTTGAAGGGGATGGGTGTTTTGGAATTTAAAATGGTTGAGGTACAGTCAAAATCTCAAGCATTCTTTTTTGAGAAAGCATTACGAATAGAGTCGGGAAAGAAAATTATTGGATTTCTTGGATTTAATAGGGCAAATGTTTCATTTGTTGAATTTAACTTAGATGCAATTCTTTCGGTACAAAATGAATCATATGGATACAAAGAAATTGAAAAATTCCCATCAGTAGTGCGTGATATTTCGATGTTTACTAGTCTTGATGTTCGTATTGGAGATCTTATTGAAGAAATCATACTTTCAAATTCACTTATTAAAGATGTTGATTTACTTGATGAGTATATTGATGAAAAATGGGCAAATCTCCAAAGCATAACACTCAGAGTCATCTTCCAGTCAGAAGAAAGAACCCTAAAAGGGGAGGAAGTTGATGAAATATTAAAAAAAATAATTCAGATTCTACAAAAACAATTTGATATAAAAATGAGATAAAAAAGTCCCCGCATCGCGGGGAGTTTTTTATTCAAAGTGAATTTCTTTCTCAAATTGAATAAGGCGCTCTTTTAGTGCTGAATGTTTGGAGAGTGTTTGGTTTGATTTCAGTGTTTCGCGTGCAAGCGTTCGTGCTTCTTTTACTAGATCGGGGTTTTGTATTGCCTTCATTGCTATGTCAGGCATTCCAGTTTGTGAGGTTCCCAAAAATTCTCCCGGTCCACGAAGGCGAAGGTCGTATTCCGCTAATTCAAATCCATTTTTTGCTTCTACGATTGCCTTAAGTCGTCCTTTTGTTGTATCGGAATTTCCTTGTGAAAACAGAAAACAATATGATTGGTGTTCTGCTCGTCCCACGCGTCCTCTAAATTGGTGAAGTTGTGCAAGCCCAAATCGGTCAGCTCCCTCAATCATCATGATGGTTGCATTTGGAATATCAACACCAACCTCAACTACCGAGGTTGCAATAAGAATTTGTATCTCATTTTTTGCGAATGATTTCATGACGGATTCTTTTTCCTTTGGTGTAAGTTTTCCATGTACCATTCCTACAACAAATTCTTTAAAAATATGTTTTGAGAGTTTCTCATATTCCTCTGTTACCGTTTTTACCGAAAGCATTTGTTCTTCGCGCGCAGAAAGTGGTCCCTCGGTTTCTTTTGGTTTAATGCGAGGGCAAATAACAAACGCTTGCCTTCCTTTTTTTATCTCTGCTCGGATTTGATTGTATGCAGTTGCACGTTCTGTATCTGGAATTGCTTTTGTAATAATTGGTTTCCT
The DNA here is from genome assembly GCA_041659005.1 of Minisyncoccota bacterium. GTDB lineage: Bacteria > Patescibacteriota > Minisyncoccia > UBA6257 > GWB1-50-10 > LiPW-41. Next base: position 5,441 of record JBAZZD010000018.1, read on the forward strand.
ATTTTTAGGAAGTTCGGTAATTAGTGAAATATCCAAATCTCCAAACAAAGTAAGCGAAAGTGTTCGGGGGATTGGAGTTGCTGTCATTGAAAGAAAATGTGGGGCAAATGTTTTTTCACGTTCTAGTGTTGCTCGCTGCTCGACACCAAAGCGATGTTGTTCATCAATAATAACGAGCGCCAGATGTTTAAATGTAATACCTTTTTGGATAAGCGCGTGGGTTCCAATAATAATTGATGCGGATCCATTTTCGATCGCCTTTTTTGCTTCAGATTTTGTAAGTACTGATTCAAGGTCTGAATCATATCGCATGCGCGCCTCACTTCCTGTAAACAAAAGTATATTTACCTCGTGGTCTTTAAAAAGTTTAGTGAGTGTTCGATAGTGTTGCTGAGCAAGAATTTCTGTCGGTGCCATAAGAGCAGACTGAAATCCTGATTGTGACACTGTGAGCGCTGAGATTCCTGCAATGACAGTTTTTCCAGATCCCACATCTCCTTCTAAAAGGCGATTCATTGGGAATCCACGTTCGATGTCTTTAATTATTTCCCATAACGATCGCTTTTGTGATTCAGTAAGTTCAAAAGGGAGTGTCTCGAGAAGTGATTTAATAAATGAAATATCGGCTTGTATTGAATGTGCTTTTTTTGCGGCAATTTTCATCCGCTCCTTCAGTGTTATTATTTGGAGTAAAAACAAATCTTCAAATGCGAAACGGCGTTTTGCAGAGAGTGCATCTTCAATTGTATTTGGGAAATGAACTGCCTGTATTGCGGTCTGAATGTCGGGGAGTTCCAATGTTTCCCGGATTGAGTCTGGAATAATATCTGGGATATCTATTTTTTCTTTAAGTGCTGGCTGGATAAGAAAACGAATACCTTTTGAGGTAAGACCTTTTGTTTCTTTATAAATAGGAATAATACGTCCAGTGTGTCTCGTCTCATGGTTCATGTGCTCGTTCACAAGTTCATATGTCGGATTTGAAAGGTTTATCTCTCCCGTTTTTTTTGATTCGGTTATCTTTCCCGCAAAATTAGCGCGACGACCAGGAGCTAAAATATTTTTTATATATGGTTGATTAAACCATGTTGCTCTGATGGTGCCGGTATGATCTTGGAGCTCTGCTTCAACTAAATATAAATTTCGTTTCCATGTGTTGCGTGATTGAATTGAAAGCACTTCTGCGGTTATTGTTGCTTCTTGATTTGGAATAAGATCTTCAATTGTATAAATTTTTGAAAAATCTTCGTATCGAATTGGGATGTAAAGAAGTAAATCTTTTACCGTTTCTATTCCCAGTTTCTTGAGTTTGGGAAGAAAGCGCGTTTGTATGCCTCGGATGTCAGATAGCTTTTTGCCTTTTGAGGTCATATCGCGCATATTATACTTCTTTTTTTAATCTTTTTAAATATTGGTATTTCACGTGTATAATATATTTATATGGAGATAACGATGCGGACTATTGAGAAGATGTATGCACGCGAAATACTCGATTCACGTGGTGTTCCGACGGTTGAGGTTGAGATAACAATTAGTGGTGGATTTGTTGGGAGAGCCTCAATTCCTTCTGGAGCTTCAACAGGAAGCTATGAAGCGCATGAATTACGAGACGGAGATAGTAAGCGCTATGGCGGAAAGGGAGTGCTAAACTGCATTCATTCTATAAATAGTGAGCTCCGGCTTGCACTTGTTGGGAGAGAATGGAATCAGGGAACACTTGATAAAACTTTGTGTGCACTCGATGGAACCGAGCAAAAAGAACGATTAGGTGCAAATGCTATTCTTGGTGTCTCTCTCGCGTTCGCTCACGCTTCAGCACTTGCACATGGAATTCCATTATTTGAATATTTTAATGAAATTGCGCCCTTTTATAGTGAAAAGAAAATGCCAATTCCAATGATGAATGTATTGAATGGGGGAAAGCATGCGATGCAATCAACTGATATACAAGAATTTATGATTGTACCCAACGGAGTTCGTACATATAGAGAATCACTTCGTTGTGGATCGGAAATATTTTATGCACTAAAATCAATTCTTGCTGAGAAGGGATTTTCAACTGCGGTGGGAGACGAGGGCGGGTTTTCAGTTTCGCTTCCTTCGAACGAAGAGGCATTACGACTACTTGTTCTGGCAATTGAGCGCGCCGGCTACGTTTCAGGGAAGGATGTCTCTCTTGCGATTGATGTTGCGGCGTCTGAATTATTTGAAAATAATATTTATACATTTGGTTCTGAGAAAAAATCATTTACGAGTGCAGAGTTAATTGAACTTTATTCAGAATGGAAAAAGAAATATCCACTTATTTCAATTGAGGATGGACTTGCAGAAGATGATTGGGGTGGATATGAGGTATTTACAAAACAATTAGGGAAAGAAATGCAGATTGTGGGAGATGATTTGTTTGTGACAAATGAAAAACGTTTGTTGAATGGAATAAAGAAAAAAATAGCAAATGCGATACTTATAAAACTAAATCAGATTGGAACGGTTACTGAAACATTTGAAACAATTCGTGTTGCGCGGGATGCAGGATATAAAATTATTATTTCTCATCGTTCCGGAGAAACAGAGGACACTACTATTGCAGACCTTGCGGTGGGAATTGGTGCTGATTATATAAAAACCGGATCGCTTTCACGCACTGAACGGATTGCAAAATACAACCAGCTACTTCGCATTGAAGAGATGTTATAGTCGATTGAAAAAGAAATTGTTGTGTCAGTGTAGTGTTTTGATTGACTAAAATTAGAACTTAGTTTATTTTGTTTCTATCATTAACAATTAAGTGGATTAAAGATGGATTCAAGAAGAAGTACCGCGGTAATGTTCTTTTGCATTTTTGTTTTTGGGTTTATTTATCTTTTTGTGACGAATAAAACGCCATATGAGAAATTATGTAAGTTGGAAGAAAGTACATCGGAACAGATGGAAAAGCTTCATAATTTAAAAAAAGATGTGGGTATTTTTTGTTCCGATAGCGTATTGCGGAACGCACAAGAGGGGGACATTCTTCTTGTAAAGAAGCAATTTATAGAAATAGATTCTGTTTATGATGGGTACGTCGGTATTGTCTCGTGTAAGGGGAATTTTATTATTTCAAATACTGATATAAGTGAGGCTCGGGCGATATTGTACAAAAAGGATAGCAATAGCTATCTCTATGCAGAATATGGAATAGTACTTGAGTACATAAAATATAAAAAAAAGAACTTTCCTAAGTTGTAAAATTTACTCCCATGATATGGGAGTTTTTTGTTATATTAATCATTTACTTGTCTATAATCTGTTTTGTTGGTAGATTAAGAACGATATGGCTGATGTATCCCATTAGAAACCATCGGAATGGTTCTAACGGGACAGGCAAAATTATCGATTATAATATGGAAACAAATTCAATAAATAAAATTGTTATGGAGGTTCGAGCGGGAGCAGGGGGAGACGAAGCATCATTATTTGCGGGTGATTTAGTGCGTATGTATCAGAAATATGCACTTAAAAAAGGGTGGAATTTTTCTATTGTTGATGCGTCAGAATCAGGCGCAAAAGGGTATAAAACACTTGTTGCTGAAATTAAGGGACAGGGGGCATATGAAGCATTTAAAAATGAATCAGGGGTGCATCGCGTACAGCGAGTTCCTTCAACGGAGAGACAAGGAAGAATACATACGTCCACCGCATCAGTTGCAGTACTTCCAATTGTTGAAGCAAAAGTAGTTGAAGTTCGTGATGGAGATTTAGAAGTGACATTTTGTCGTGCAGGCGGTCCAGGCGGACAGAATGTAAACAAGGTGGAAACTGCGGTACGCATTGTTCATAAACCAACAGGAATTGTTGTTGCATCACGTGAAGAAAGAACTCAACACGCAAATCGCGAAAAGGCGATGGATGTGTTGCGTGCAAAATTATTTGAAGCACAACGAGAGCAGGCAGTTGGTTCAGTAGATCAAATTCGAAAAGAGCAGGTAGGAACTGCAGATCGATCAGAAAAAATTCGTACCTACAATTTTCCTGATGATAGAATCACTGATCATCGTATTGGAAAGAAGTGGAGCAATCTTGAAAAGATTTTAGAAGGGGATTTTGATAAAATTGCGGACGCGTTTAAATAGAAATGAAACGGATAATTCTTGTTCATGGTTCGCCAACCAAAGAAGAATTTTTGAAAAATTCCACTTCGCCCGCGAATGCACATTGGTTTCCTTGGTTAAAAGAAAAAGCGAAAAATTTTAATCTTAATTTTTTTGCATTGGACTATCCACGTCCTTATGATCCAATATATGAAGAGTGGGTTAATCTATTTTCTACCCAAATAGTAGATAAAAATTCAATTCTTATTGGGCACAGTGCGGGTGCAGGCTTCTTGTTGCGTTTTCTTTCTGAAAATAGAAATATAGTAGTAAATAAAGTTATTCTTGTTGCTCCCTGGCTCGACCCTAAAAAAGAGTTAAACACTTCGTTTTTGGAATTTTCCCTAGATACTACATTGGATAAGCGAAATAATATTTTTGTTTTTCTTTCCACTGATGACGATTCTGATTTAATAGAATCATTTTTGATTATTAAGAAAGCGTTTCCGGATATTCATTACCTTGAATATGCAGACAAGGGACATTTTTGTGATAAAACATTTCCAGAAATTATTACTGTAATCCAAAGTACAGATTGACTTTTGGTCCAAAAAAATTAGAATTGAATTTGCTGTATTATAAGCCTAATGCCCCTATAGCTCAGCCCGGTAGAGCACCTGCCTTTTAAGCAGTGGGTCCTAGGTTCGAATCCTAGTGGGGGCACAAATACCAAACTCCGACATTTTTGTCGGAGTTTGAATTTTAAATTATCAATTTCTAATTTTTAAACAAAGAGGATTCGAACTGAAGGTCCCCATTTTGTTTGCTGTAAGCAATTACAAAATGCAGAATCCCGACTGAAAGGACCTAGTGGGGGCACACAAATAAAATCGCTATAATTGGCGATTTTAATTTTTCTTTATTTATAAGAACACCAAGGATGGCTCCAAGTGCAATATAACTCTCTGATATTCCTGCGGTGACTGAAATTGGGAGAAGTATTGTTGCAAGTGCATAAAAAACCCACACGAGTTATTGTCGTGTGGACTAATTTAGTTATTATTCTTATTGCTAAAATCCAATTACTTGGATTTTTTTGTATTGTGCAAAAAAATCCTTTTTTGTCTCAACTCGATCTTTAAGTGTGACTATATATAGCACGTCGAAGCCGTGATAGGCCGAAAGAACAAATTGATCGCCGTTAACGTGGCAAAGAACAGTACCAATTTCTATTACTGGAATTACTACACTGGCATGTACTCCAAGATCGGCTAAACGATCTTGGATCTCTTCTTGGTTTTTTTCTAACACATCTCTTGCCAATTGTTTTTCTTTTAGGCCTTCAGTCTCGCGACCCAATGGCCCGAATTTTCCAATTAGTAACCCAGCTTTTGAAAAAGCCTCATTAATTTGTGTTCCTCCTCCTATACAGATAACTAAAAAGTATTCTAGACTTAATTTTTTAATCCAATCTAGAACATCGTCCTTAATTGTGTCGCCAGATATCTTTATCAGGCAATTTTTTCTAGGCATTCTATTCTCCTTTTAGCAATTTTTAATGTTCAATTAATTCACTATCTACCTATAAGATAAATTATATTATGCCAAACAAAAAAGCAAGCATCGAACAAAATGACAACTTTTTTCCTCGGGTCCCTTTTGTTTAAAAATTAGAAATCTACCCAGCCGGTAGGTGGGTTAATAATTACCAAGAGTCAACAATGTTTTATTTCCATTCTCCGAGAATTAATTTTTCCTTCTTTTCTTTTGTCCAGCGTTTTATCTGTGCTTCTCTTTTTCTTGCTTCAGACTTTTTCGAAAAAGTTGGAGAAACATAAACTAATGAAAATGGTCCTTGTTGTTTTGCCATTAAAGAGCCATTTCCAGTGTTATGTTTATTAGTCGTTTTTCCGAATCAGTAATAATGCCAGTATAGTAGTGTGAGAATCTTGATTTTGCTATGTAAACATACCATGACATATGAATATTATAGCCCTTCGACAAGCTCAGGGTACTTCGACTCACAAAGTAGATTATCTTTGTTACAAATAAAAACCAGCCAAGTGTTTACACTGAGCGAACGTAAGTGAGTCGAATTATAGCCCTTCGACAAGCTCAGGGTACTTCGACTCACAAAGCAGATTA
>JBAZZD010000019.1:0-11383 GCA_041659005.1 Minisyncoccota bacterium
ATACATCAGCACCACCACCTTCAGCATATAAATAGATTTTTTCAGTACCCGTTGTGTCTTCTACGCCAACAATATTTTGAACATCTAATTTTCTATTCGGCGCTGTCATCCCGATGCCGACGTTGCCTTGAATTATCATATTTCCTGCCCCTGGGTCTGTAGCAGTATAAGTGCTTCCTAAAGATAAACCACCAGTAGCACTTAGTCTTAATTTTTCTCCACCATTATATAAGCGAAAACTATTACTGTAAGTGATATAACTGTCTCCTGTGACTGAGTAGCCAATTATTCCATCTCCGGTTTTAGTTAAGGTTATGTTATCACTAAAATTAGCAGTTCCATTTACATTTAATTTGTAACTACCCGGTACCGTCGTTCCGATACCGACAGAACCAGCAACATACAATCCATTGGCTGGAAGTCCTGCATAGGTAGTAGTACCAACAGCAAGAGCGGCAGGAAATGCAAACGCATTTGATGCATTTGGATAACCAAATACTCCTTGGCTTACGTTACCTGCAGAAACTGTTTGAGAAGATCCGAGATATGCGGTGGTTTGGGTGGTACCGTCTGAAAATTTAAAACCACCAGTGCCGAGCAAAAGCGTATTTGCTGTTCTTGTTGATGTGCCAATTGAAAGACCACCAAGACTATAAATAAAATTGTTATTTCCATTTAGTCCAGTGCTTACTGCAGTTGTATCAAGATTCAAGGCAAAAACTTCTTGAGATAAAACAAGTCCGCAAAAAATAAATACAATCGCGAACAAAGAGAAAAAGCGATATCTCATTTATATTATTATACCACAGAAAAATTTTCAATTATCAATTTTGCAATTTTCAATCAAATAACAACGCTCAATTGCTCAATGAAGAAGTAATTTTTTGAAAAATGAGGGTTAATTCTTGAGTTTCTTTCCATAATATTGATATCTCCCCTTCTTTTTCAGGAAAGCACTGTTTTAAAACGCGAAGCCAATATTTTGTTTCTTGAGCTTCTTTCTTACAAATATGAATTTTATTCCTAAAGTCTTTTCGGGAACTTGCACCATTTGCCTCCATATAGTTAGCTCCTATACTCGTACTAGAACGCAGTAATTGGTCGATTATTGGACGAGAAATAGTGTCTTGTTTTAATGATTTGGAAAGCATAATAATTTTTTCACTAAAAACCGCAGTTCGCTCTTCCAAATCAAACAGTTTGGTCATTTATTTATTGAAAATTGATTGTAAATTGCAAAATTGATAATTAAAAATTCTTTGTGCTTTATCCTCTTAGATTTGAATAGGTTCAACTTATCGTATATCTTTTGGAATTACCACAATCTCCCCTTTTATTTTTCCGCTTGCAGGACACGCATCGAGACACTCAAAGGCAAAAGTTCCTGACGTCGGCAATTCAAACGCAATCTTTTTTTGCTCTCCTTTTTTCACCGTAAAGAAATGTGAGCCAAGATAAGGAATGGAAAGATCGTAGTCAGCATCTTGTGGAGAGAATACAAGCTCAACTCTATCCCATTGATTTACTGTAATAGTTGACGGATCGAATCCATTTTTCGAAATTTTCATAACAATGGTGCGCGCGCTCGTTGTAAGTGTTTTATCTTCACTTGCGGGCACCACTGTTTGCGCTTCGGTAACCGTTGCATTTTTTGGAACTTCTGTCTTATACACATCGCTCACAGGAATACCATTATACATTGGCTCGGTGCTTGAACTTGTTGTGACATCTTTTTCATTTACTACTGGTGCATTGTTTTTTTGAGAAATAATAACAACAACCATGGCAATGACCACAACAGCTACTATAATTCCAATAATTGATTTCTTCTGCATATCTTTATTGTAGCAGACTAGACAAAATTTCAATTTATAAATTTCAAATTTCAAGTGAAAAAATCGTGACAGCAAAAACTAATTAAATATCAATATGCTTGATCACCCATTGTGCTGATTATTTTTCCAAATATGCGAGAAAACTCATATGCTTCTTTTCGAAGTTCTTTTATCTCCTTAGTGTTTTGTGGAAATAACTCAACTAAAATATCAAACCAATAGTATGTCTCTTGGGCTTCCTTTCTACAAATAGAAATTTTGTTTCTAAAATCCTTCTTTGAGCTCGCACCGTTTGCCTCACGGTAATTTGCACCAATTGAGGTTCCCGCACGTACTAGTTGAATAATTATTGGAGAGGAAACACTATCACGTCTTAAGGACTTACAAAATATTATAAGTTGTTTTGAAAATGCAAGCGTTCGTTGCTCAAGATCATACGTTTTTTCAGTTTGAGACATTATTATTGTTTAAAATTGAATAACTTTTCTCAGGTTTATTTGAAACTTGAAATTTGTAAATTGAAATTGAATAAAACTCCCTTAGGGAGTTTTATTTGCTATTCCACAATCATTTTTCCAGACTCTCCCCTTCCCGCATGTCCAGGAACATCACAAAGATATTGATATTCTCCTTTTAATGGGGCATTAAATGTTATAAGTCTGGTTGGGTCGCCAGGGCCAATCCCTACCGCAATTGCGGAAAGTGACGGATCTTGAAACTTAAACAAGTGCGTAAATTGATCTCCTGAAGACACTAACAAATTAGTTACCGCATTTGCTTTTACGCGAAACTCTTTTGGACTAATTCCCTCAGAAGAAACTTTTATATCAATTTTATCTTGAGAAATAGAACTTTTATCAGTTATAGGAAGTGATTCCTGCGGAGCCTCTGGAGACATTGGCTTTACATCATTCCTCGCTGCCTTTCCTTCTGGAGTTATCACAATTCCCGAAGTACTCACTGCACTTGCTCCGAGAGCAGCGGTATTACTCGGTTTTGATATTTGTTCCTCCAGTTTTGGTGCAGGACCATAATAATTCCACTTCATTGCAATCACCACTGCAACAGCAATCACTACAACAACCACTATCCAGATAATTGTTTTCTTCTGCATACATTCATTGTAGCAGACTACAATACAATTTTTAATTTTGTAATTCTTAATTTTTAAATAAAAACAGAAAATCTTAAACTAGGAATCCTTGGTATTTTTTGAAATCTTTGCAAAAATAAGGGTTAATTCATGTGCTTCTTGCCAATGTTTCTTGCATTCTTCTTTTTTATCCCCTTGGGCGGTGGAAATCATGCGAAGCCAATGCTTTGACTCATTTGCTTCTTTTTGGGATATTTTTATCTTGTTTCTGAAATCTTTCTTGGAGCTCGCTTGATTTGCCTCTTTACCCCATGAGATAATATCGTAACCTGTTCTTAATATATCGCCTTCCCCATGCTGATTTGAGATATTGTTCTCTGTGCACAGCATCCTGTTTTAATATACACGCTTCATAGATATGAGAGAAAATGGTATTCTTTGTTTTGTTGCATATACCTGCCCTTTGTTATGCTTTTCAATTCGTGCTTTTAGATCAGGAGTAAATCCCGTATACCATTTTCCATCTTTCTTGCTTTGTAATACATAGACGTAGAACATAATTATATCTCACGGGGCGAGGTAATTTGCACCAATACTCGTTGCTGAACGAACAAGTTGCACAACAAGTGGTTGCGTTATTGGATGCCTTAAAATTGATTTACAAAATACAATAATATTCTCACCGAACCGTGCTGTACGTTCTTCAAGATCGTAATTCATGGTTTAAAGTTTCTCGGGCTTTATTTACAAAATTAAAAATTGTAAAAATTAAAAATTTTCTAACGCTTTATCTTTTTAACTTGAAATCTAGTCGGAGTGATTTAAAGAACAAAGAATGCATTAAGTTTGAGTCTGGCGTATATTCCATCTTCCAAAATATTCTGTTTGCATCTTGATCGGTAAACGAAACTTCCTCTCCCACATTTGCTCTCTGCCAGTTCTTTCCGTCATTTGAGAGAAAGAATGATTCATTTCCACTTTTCGAAAAAGTAGCCGACGTTACCGTTCCTTTTTGCACAGGAAGAATATTATTGCTGATATTCGCAGAAACCACTGTATACGATTTTGAATTATCAAATCCATAATCATAAAAATCCCACGCAGTAACACCCGTTTCGGTGTCTATGTTGCATCGAAGCGCATTATTTGCAACAACTCCATCACACGTTAATCTGCGAACACTTCCCACTAACGTATTAAGAGAACTCGTAAGATCACTTGCTCCCACAATTGAATTCGTTCCATTTTGGAATAATTTTATAAATTTTACCTTTCCCACCCCCTTATTCCACACGTACCACGTTGCATCATTTGCAAAGCCAACTTTTGAAATACCGGGAACAAAACCTCCCGCCATTAATCGCACACTAAATATATTTGGAATTTCTACTGCGCTCCCATCATTTAAAAATTGAAATGCGCGTCCTTCATATGCTCCATATACGAGTATCCATTCGCCAACATTTCCTCCAATTCCAATAGTACCAATATATTTTGATGTGAATAATTCTCCGCTCCCTTTTATATTTTTAAAATTCGTGCCATCAAATGCAAAAACGTATGCATTAAATATTCCGTTTCCTTTCGTCACCACACCAACACGCCAACTTGAATCAAGTGCAGAAACAGAAACGGTCATAATATTCTCTCCGCGAATTTCTTCGGGAAGTGAGATTTCTTTTGTCCCCCTAAACAACCCCAATCCCTTTACTATGTAGCATTCCTTTTGAATGCACGCTTCTTCTGCAGAAATCTGTTTGGACTGCTCTGCTTTCCTCCACTCGTATTCTGGTGGAAGTGAAAATGCGCTCACGTCCCAATCGTGCCACAAACTTGTCTGTGCCTGATCAATCCAACCAACCCCAGAAAACAAATCATAAAAAGTTTGATAGCTATATTCTTCAGAGTATTCACCCGATGGTGCTTGCCCTCCAAGTCCGGGAATATTAAGTTGAATCAATGATTTTGAAAGTTCCTCTTTTTGTATCCTTCTTAGTGTTTCTGTTGAAGATGCTACGATCATTCTTTGCCCAACGGTTGTTTGCTCCCCTTCCTGAATATTCACAATCGCATTGCTAATTATTCTCTGCTCAAGAAAATTGCGAATGGCAGTTGCGACAAGAAACAAAAAGGTAAAAAAACCAATCGCAGCAATCATTACGCTGAATGCGATCCCCAATCCTTCAAATACCTTCTTCCCCTCCTTCATTATCTTTTTTGTAGGAACGTGAGCCATTGTATTTAGTATACTAAATGAATTTCAATTTATAAATTTCAAATTTCAAGTGAAAAAATCGTGACAGCAAAAACTAATTAAATATCAATATGCTTGATCACCCATTGTGCTGATTATTTTTCCAAATATGCGAGAAAACTCATATGCTTCTTTTCGAAGTTCTTTTATCTCCTTAGTGTTTTGTGGAAATAACTCAACTAAAATATCAAACCAATAGTATGTCTCTTGGGCTTCCTTTCTACAAATAGAAATTTTGTTTCTAAAATCCTTCTTTGAGCTCGCACCGTTTGCCTCACGGTAATTTGCACCAATTGAGGTTCCCGCACGTACTAGTTGAATAATTATTGGAGAGGAAACACTATCACGTCTTAAGGACTTACAAAATATTATAAGTTGTTTTGAAAATGCAAGCGTTCGTTGCTCAAGATCATACGTTTTTTCAGTTTGAGACATTATTATTGTTTAAAATTGAATAACTTTTCTCAGGTTTATTTGAAACTTGAAATTTGTAAATTGAAATTGAATAAAACTCCCTTAGGGAGTTTTATTTGCTATTCCACAATCATTTTTCCCACCTCTCCATTTTCTTCGTGTCCAGGCAGTTCACATTTAAATGCATATTCTCCTGTTTTTGATGGAGCGACGAAGCTCGCAAAATTTGTTTCTCCTGAACCAGCATTTAACGAAACGCGTATTGACGAATCCCTAAAAACAAACGTGTGCCCAAGTGTCCCTTCTGATGTTATAGCAAGCGATACCTTCTCTCCACTTTTAACAGTGAATTGATTTGGAATAAATCCTTTTTCTAAAGACACGACAAGATTAACCGTCCCCTTTGGAAGATTTTCTTGACTCACAAATGCAGACTGAGAAACGTTTAAATTTTCAATAACTTTGGCATCTTCTGCGGCCGTCTTTGCTGGCGTTTTTTGTTCTTGCGTAATTGTCTTAATAATATCTTTTGCTGAATCCGCTCCCCCATTTGAAAATGCAAGAATTACAATTCCAAGTGCAACGACTACCCCAACAATAATCCAAATTATTGTCCTTTTTTTATTTTCTACCATAGTATTATTGTAGCAAACTAGACCAAATTTCAATTTATAAATTTCAAGTTTCAAATGAAATGAAGAATCCAGATCCTTCGCTTCACTCAGGATAACAGAGAGATGTTTCTCTTGTTGTATTTTGCTCGCCTATCTTGATTTATGAATAAAACATGATACAATACATGTACTAGGCCTTCGGGCTCCGAGACCCCGCATTCGTGCGGGGTCGAATTTTATATTGATTTTCTAAATTCATCAAGAACCTTCTCAAATTGTTTTTTAGTTATTCTACAAAGTTTTCTTGAGAGACGTTTTGTGCTTATTGTTTTAATCTGTGAAAGAATAACCGAACCATTTCTTTCTTGATAGTTTATCTCAATATGGTTTTTATCACTTTTATTTTTGCTAGTAAGAGGAGCAACTTGAGTTATGTCCTTATTAAATACCTTTTAATATTAGGACTGGACGTTCAAATAATTCATTTTTCCCATCTTCTTCAGAACCAATATTAACTCCGAGAGAGCACCACCAAATTTCTCGAATGTTACAAAAAATCACTTTCTCTCGTGTATTAATTTTCTTTTTCTGAATATTCCAACTATCAAAATCCTTTTTGTATTCCATTAAAAATTCTTCCTATTCCCAAAATCCTGATCACTAACCCCTATCTTTATTTTCCTTTCAAAATAAAGCTTGGTTTTTCACTCTGATCTTTTGAATAGGTTGGCCATTTAACGTGATCAAACCGTTTTCCCACTAGGCGAAATGAAAATTCAATCCCCTCATTCGAAATTCGTAATTCGTCATTCGTCATTGCCTTAAAAATTATCTTCTTCTCTTTAATCTCATACGCAATCGCCACAGGAATTCCGTATGCAGTTGCCATGACCTCCACATTGTCTTTACTAAAATCAACTGCCTGGTACCAGACCCACAAATCACTTCCTTTCTCGATTTTCGAAAAATCGATAACGTAAGTGTAATTATTTAATTTTGAATTTTGTCGGCCCGAGGCCGATCCGCCTTGGGCGGAAATTTTACAATTTTCAGTTTTCAATGAATGATTTGATGAATCAATTGGATCATTGGTGTTTGAAACTTGATTGAAAATTGAGCATTGAGAATTGGAAATTTTTTCTCCTCTCTTCCCCTGTTGTTGGTTGTTGGTTGTAGGTTGTAGGTTTCCACGACCGACGTATTCTTCTTTTACTCCTCCTGCGATGGAAGATGCATACGTTGCATATTTCTCTCCATCAATTTCATACAGAGGGTCAATGGTTGCTACGGTAAGTTTTGCCACATTTCCGATATTTCCTGTCATTGAGATATTATTTGCACCTAGGTTTAGATTTGCGTTTATTGTTACCTGATTATCAAATTCTGATGTTCCACTGAAATGTGATGTTCCACTCACCGCAAACTTGTAGGTTCCTGGATTGGTTGCAGTACCAATGAGGGTGTTGGCCATGAAGTAGTTGTTGTCTATGGCTCCATCGGACTGAACAGAACCAAGAGTCTTGAACCCAATATTGGCAGTATTAGGGTTGATGTAGTATGAGGTGTTGTCGTAGTCATAGAATGCAGTAGCACTCATAGTACCAATGACTTGGAGAGAACCATCAATGTTTGCCTTACTTGGAGCTGCAGGGAGATTAGCACCAATGGTTACTCTTCCTCCTGTTGCAGCAAGGGTAGAGGTGCCTGCAACATAGATAGTGCCAAAGGATGCAGTAGAGGTGCCTGATCCTCCGGTACCAAGGAGAGAATCAACATATGATTTAGTAGTAGCGTGATTCACTGCAGTTGGAGAACCTACTTCTATTGGGTTATCGAACTTGGCTCCGCCTGCTACGTAGAGTTTGTAGCTTCCTGGGGTGGTAGTGCCAATGCCGACGTTGCCGGCGAAAGAAGAATTACCTGATCCAGAAACAGTCAAATTTCCAACCACTCCAATATTCCTACTAGTATCCCAAGTAATAGGTAACAAGGTTTCCATCATCCCTCCTTGTGAGGCTGGTCTCGTGCTGACCAACTGCAAACCAACAAGACGGAATGTCGCATCATAAAAATAATAAACATCAAAAGTAAATCGATAATATCCTCGACAATTATCATCACCAATATTAACTACATTTTGAAAACCAGTTAGCGCGGTAGCGTAATTATGTTGCGTCCACGATACCTGATCAGCCGACGTTTCAATTCTTAAGTTAAATCTATCAGTCATATAGTCCTGCTGTATAAGAGCATATGGCGCAAGACAAGCATCTGTTTGATAGGTGAGACGAAATTGACTCGTAGTATTTGGAACTGCAACTTCGGTATTTCCAAGACCATCAGTTGCATAAGCAAAGTTAGGGGGACTAGACCATGTCTCCCATGCAGATCCATTCCAACGTTCTGTATTAACCGGAGTTTTCCAACGTAATTCATCAGCTTTCTCTAGATAAGCAAATTTAGATAAATTGAAGCTCTCAGCATACGTAGAAGAAAATATACTAGTAGCCCCACTGAACATAGAATCAACATACGATTTTGTGGCAGCATGACCTGATGCAGTTGGAGAACCAACATAAACTGGGTTACTAAAATATCCCGTTCCACTTACATAAAGCTTATACCCAGTATCGCCACTGCCTCCCATAGTGACATTACCATTTGTATTAAAATACACTAAAGAATTTGAATTAATACCGCCACTATTTAACCCTGGGCTTATAGCAATCGGATTGTTTGCGTACGAATTTATTACCCACAAAGGAGTGCTTGCGCTTCCACCATTATCTCGATATTCATTAAAGAGCAGACCACCAACATTATTAAATGAAGTGATTTTTGCAACACTTCTTGCTGAATCTCCAAGTGATCGTATATCCAATGTAGCATCTGTTCCTGTTATAACATTGGTTCCGATACTTGTTTGCCCTGTTATTGTTGTAAATCCATTTACCGCAAGACCATCACTTGCACCACCACTCCCTGTTTGCAAAAGACCAGTGAAACTTGCATTTGCTCCCGTTATTACCGATGCATTCAAGCTTTGAGCATTGATTGATCCTGCAACATCAAGTTTTGCTGATGGATTCGTCACGCCAATACCAATATTGCCTCCACTTGGCTGTAAAATAAGATCTCGATAGCCCGAACTATATTGAGCTTGAATTTGTACATAAGTTGATGTTCCTGTTACATTTGAAATCGCTAACTGTGACTGTGTACCACTTGAATCGGTTAAAAGAATTCCATCATTTACTGTGTTTCCTTTTTGCTTTACTACCAATGTACCTGCTAAACCATTTGTACTATTACTATTTATCCAAACAGTACTGCTCGCATCACCGATTTGTAATGTTGCCCCCGGACTCGCGGTCCCAATTCCTATTCTCTCGTTTGTCGCATCAACTTTCAAAACATTGTTTGTGTTTGCTGCAGCTTCAAATGTGTAATTACCTTTTCCTGCAGTAGTACCAAATGTTCCTGCAGATACATTTGGGGCAGATACGTTTGCAGTCATTGTTCCTCCGGCAATTACATTTCCTGATGCACGAATGTCTCCGATTACATGCAATGTTGAGGACGGAGCAGAGGTACCGATACCAACGCTGCCATTGGTTAAATACATTGCATCAACATCTGTTCCTCCACGACGAGTTCCAAAAGCAAGAATTGAATGAGTTACTCCTGAATCAACATTAATATTACCAATATATCCTCCATAATCCATGTTGTTATTAAAGCCTAAACTTATTCTCGATTGTAAAACACTGTTACTTGTCCCCCCCGCGCCAGCAATCCAAAGCTTTGTATTAGTGGGAAGAGTATTAGCGTTTGCCCCTAAAGTTAATAAGGCGCTTGGATTAGTCGTTCCGATGCCTACGTTGCCTTGTATTGGATTAAGAGCCAAATTATAATTTGTATTACTTGCTATGTTTCTTGATTGAATCCAACCGTAGGAGTTTGCCGTACTAACTCCCATCTCCATTCCAAAGTTAGAGCCAACGGTGTCAGTAATGAGAAGTGCACCAGACGGAACAGTATCTCCGGCTGTTTGTATTCGTTTATCAATTTGAAGCTTAGTAATCGGCGCCGTCGTCCCGATGCCGACATTGCCAGCACTATCTATTCTGACTTTTTCACCCATTGTTCCATCTAAAGAGGTAAAGAAAGACAAGTAAGAATCTCTTGTCGAAGCTGTTGATGTCCAATTAACTTCATGCCCTTGTTGAATCTGTGCTGAATTATACAGCGTAGTACCATCACCAGACTTGAAAAGAATGTTATGAAGATTAGCCGTGTTTCCCCATGAATTTGCTAATGTAATAAATTTGGTATCACTAGCATTATCACCATAATTTATTAAAAATAATCCATTACTTGCAATTTGTGCGTATCTACTAGTAACTGCACCAGTAACGTGCAATGCCGCCCCCGGACTCCCCGTCCCAATTCCTACTCTCTCGTTCGTTGCATCAACTTTCAATACATTGTTTGTGTTTGCTGCAGCTTCAAATGTGTAATTACCTTTTCCTGCAGTAGTACCAAATGTTCCTGCAGATACATTTGGTGCAGAAACATTTGCAGTCATTGTTCCTCCGGCAATAATATTGCCAGAAGCACGAATATTTCCCTGCACATCAAGTGCTTGAGATGGTGTTGTTGTCCCGATACCAACATTGCCGGTAGATTGAATATAAAGCCTTTCTATAGGTTCAGTATTAGTCTCAGTTCCTCGTGTGGAAATAAAGAAATCTTCTGTGGTATAGGTACTATGTAAAACCCCTTTTACACCCACAAAGACAGGTGCAATTTCTGCTGCCGGAGCGCCAGCATAATTAAAACCAATACCAGCTATTTTATCAGCCCCATTTACACCATAAAGTTTTAATAAATTACCAGCACTAGTTGACGTTGCTGATAACGCTTTACTAATATGAAGCATCGAATTTGGATTTGCTGTCCCGATGCCGACGTTGCCGTTATTTATATAACTATTCCCTCCAGAACGAGTATCAAAACGTACGTTTCCATTAGCACCAGTAAAAAATACATCAGCACCACCACCTTCAGCATATAAATAGATTTTTTCAGTACCCGTTGTGTCTTCTACGCCAACAATATTTTGAACATCTAATTTTCTATTCGGCGCTGTCATCCCGATGCCGACGTTGCC
>JBAZZD010000020.1:0-11180 GCA_041659005.1 Minisyncoccota bacterium
CGCGGTAGAAATTCGAAATTCAAAATTAGAAATTCGTCATTCCACTGCGAAGCAGTGGTTGAGTGTCCGGACTTTCCTCACCCAAATCATTCAAAAAGAATGACGCGCTGTCACTTCACATACTTCAAGAGTAAGTATATCGTATCTCTGTTACATTGACAAGTATGTGCAAAGGATGTAATATGTTTTTATCATTAAAACCAAGGAGAAATAAATGGAATCTGAACCTGTTCAATACGAAGTAGGTGACCGTGTAAAGATTCTTCCCACTCCGCAAAATGTGGAAGCGCAGAAACAAGGAAAGCTAAAAGGACTTGAGCTAGACAAGGAATATGTTGTCTCAAGCTCATTTCGAGTCTGGAAAAAATGGGTTGTTTCTGTTGAGTTGGAAGATGGACAAGATTCAATGTATGTTAACGGAACTTTTTTTGCAAAAAAATAACCCCTACAATGGGGGTTTTATTTTTGCCAGTCAAAACTGATATAATAAGAGAAGTCGCACTAGTCAATAAAAATATGGAGATAATAAATAAACATAAGACGGGGATAACATTTGGTTTTCTCATAAGCTCCTTTCATCTTTTTTGGAGCATATTAGTCGCATTGGGAGTCGCACAGGTATTTTTGGATTTCATTTTTAACATCCACATGCTTGAAGTGCCAATAACCGTGATGCCATTCAACATAGTGAAAGCGCTTGTGCTCATCATTGTTACATTTGTTGTTGGATATATTTTCGGTTGGCTTATGGCGTTCTTTTGGAATAAGTGTTTCAAGGAAAAGTAAATGTTATATCTAAAAAATAATAATATAGTTTGGAAGCACATAATCGTTATTCCAATTCTTACCCTTTTATCTATCCCTCTTGTTATTCTTGATATTTGTGTTGAGTTCTACCACCGAATTTGCTTTCCACTGTGTAAACTCCCATACATTAAAAGAAGTGCGCATATTAAGATCGTTGATAGGGGAAAGCTGCAATACCTTTCATTTTGGCAAAAACTGTATTGTATGTATTGTGGATATGCGAATGGAGTAATTCGTTATTGGAAAGAAATCGCTTCGGCAACCGAAGGATATTGGTGTGGAATTAAGCACGAAAAATCTGAAGGATTTATTGATCAAAACCACCAAAAGGACTTCGCCTCCTATGGAGATAAAGACGATTTCCTCAAAAAATATAAGAAATAATTTTTAACAACAAAAAGTCCGGTTTCTTAGCCGGTTTTTTTGCTTTATTGATCAATTGAGTATTGATTGTCAACCCTAGGCTGATCTGCCTCGGGCAGAAAAATTGATAATTGATAATTCTACATTCTCTAATTTGAAACTTGAAATTTGTAAATTGAAATTTTCTTTTAGACCCTTGTAAATTTATGTTTTGGTCCCTCAATTTCTGGCTTCTTTCTGTTATCAAATCTGATAGTGAAATATGTTCCAACGAACGCTCCAAGTGCCGCCGGCACTAAATACCAGTTGTTATTCACATATTCAATTGCTACAACTCCCGCAGTAAGAACAATAACCGCTGAAAGGGAAGAAGCGGAAAGCGCCTTTCCGAGGTTTGTTTTCCGAATATAGAGTGCCCACAAAGCATCGGAAAGCACGGTTGCAATAAATACAAGGGCTACCTTCAATAACGACACTTCGTAGAGGGAAGAGATGATGTGCTCCATATATCCTGATTATGCCCTATATACCACAAAAAGTCAATTAAATCCTCACTAATTTATATCTTGCAATTTATATAAATATGTGGTAGAATATCAGCATATTTAACAACAAAACAGGAGGCAGTGATGCCTGAAACAAAAAAAGATCTCTTTTTCTATGATTTAGATGGAGAAGAAAGTAGTTATGGATATCATGTGGTTCTCACCACTCCAATTTCGAATTTTGAACATGTCTGCGGATGCGCAGACGGAAACGCAGGAAAGCTCGGAACACGAGATATTGGTAAAAAGTACGATGTTAAAATTCTTGATCCAATTGTAATCGGGGAATGTGAATTCCTTGGATTCGGTACTTATAATTTCTTTCCAGAAGTTGGAATATCAATACGTCAACGCCAGTGGGTAGTTTTTAAAATTCTAAAAACCGGAAATGTATTTTCGGTAAGTCCGCTTTGGTGTGACGTCGAACCTCTGTCTTAATCTTTTTCCCCGCTAATGCGGGGTCTTTATTTTTGCTAACAAAAATACCCTGAGCTTGTCGAAGGGTTTATCTTTTTTATATTTTCTCCATTTATTTCAAAAATTACCTGCCTGCCGAAGGCAGGAGAATTACAAAATTATCAGCCCTAGGTTGATCCCTGCCCGCCGGCAGGCGTCTTGGGCGGAAAAATTATTTTCTCTATTCTCCTCATTTGAAACTTGAAATTTGTAAATTGAAATTCTCATTTCTCTTCATTCAAAATTCGAAATTCGTCATTCGTAATTCATCTCTAGCCCCTAAACCCTAAACCCTATATACTATTTTATATGTTAATCGACGACGTCATAATCTCAGTATTTGCAGGAAATGGCGGAAAGGGCTGTGTAGCATTCAATAAAAATGTGGGAAGTTTGGGTCCCGTTGGTGGAAGTGGAGGGCGAGGAGGTAACATTTTTTTTGAAGGAATCGCCGATTTAAACGCGCTTCAGCAATTTAGAAATCAAAAAGTGTTTAAGGCACAAAACGGAGAAGATGGAAAACCCCAGTTTAACGACGGGCACACAGGGGAAGATTTGATTATAAAAATTCCTGTGGGAACAATCATTCATAATTCTGATATTGGTATGCAAATGGAAATATTGAAAATTGGTGAACGCATTGCAATTGCAACAGGAGGGAAAGGAGGGAAAGGAAATTTTCATTTTCGCTCTTCAACGAACACCACTCCAACGCAGGCACAGGGCGGACTCCCCGGTCAGTCCTATAAACTTCGGTTGGAATTAAAAATGATTGCTGATGTTGGATTTATTGGTCTTCCAAATGCGGGGAAATCGAGTTTGTTAAATGAGCTAACCCGTGCATCAGCAAAAGTTGCAAATTATCCGTTTACCACACTTGAACCAAACCTTGGGGTCTATTTTGATTTAATTCTTGCGGACATTCCGGGACTTATTGAAGGAGCATCAGACGGAAAGGGACTTGGTGCAAAGTTTTTGCGCCACGTTGAACGAACAAACACGTTATTTCATCTTATTTCTGCAGAATCAGATGACGTAGTGCGTGATTATGAAATCATTCGCAATGAACTTGTTTCGCACAATCCAGAACTTGCAGAGAAAAAGGAGTATATATTTTTAAGTAAATGTGATGTCGAAGATGAAAAAGAAAACAAAAAGAAAATCGCCGCATTAAAGAAAAAGAAAATTATAGCGCACACCCTCTCCATTCTTGTCCCTGAAACTCTTGAAGTGGTAAAGAAAATTTTAATCGAAGTCCAAGACAAAAAACATGGCAAATAGTAGACAGTATTGAGCAGTGTGTACAAAAATCATTTTTTTAATGTTAAATAACGGAAAAGCAAATAGTTGAAAAAATGCCTTTTTTAGTGTATAATTACGATATTGATGTTAAATAAATAAATCTCATAATGTAAAAAATGCCTTTTAAAGATATTCAACTTAAAATTTATAATCCGAAATGGGACAGTAAGCTTGCAAAAACCATAATAGAATTGGAGAAGTTGCGAGTAAAAAAATTGGGAGGACCAGTTCCACCATATATATTTTTTCAAATAAAAAATATATTTCAGATACTTGAAAGTCTCGGTTCGGCACGAATTGAAGGAAACCGTACAACTTTAGCGGAATTTGTTGAAAAGATTATTGAAAATCCAAACAGAGAAACAAAAATTGAAAAGGATAAAGAAATTTTTAATATTGAAAAAGCAATTGAGTTTATAGAAGAAAATATTAAAAATGAGGTAAAAATAGGCCGTAGTTTAATTTCTGAAGTTCATAAAATTTTAGTTGATGGGCTTACTCCTCCTCCGAGTGGAGAGGGGTCTAATTTCCCAGGAGAATTACGTCCAATAAACGTGTCAATCAGTAAATCAGTTCATATTCCACCAGATACAACAAAAATTTCTGAATATTTTGATGAATTAATTGATTTTATAAATCAACCACTAGACTCTCAATACCACCTTTTAATGATTGCGCTTTCACATCATAGAATGGCATGGATTCATCCATTTGATAATGGTAATGGCCGATTGATAAGAATGTTTACTTACGCGTTGTTAATTAAGCAAGGTTTTAAAGTGAAAAGTGGGAGGATTCTGAATCCAACTGCAGTTTTTTGCATGGATCGTGAAAAGTATTATTCAATGCTTGCATTAGCAGATACTGGTGAAGAAGAAAATGTTCTTGCGTGGTGCTTATATGTTCTTGAGGGAATGAGAGAGGAAATTGAGAAGATTGATAGGTTACTAAGTCTTGAATATATAACTGGGACCATTTTACTTCCTATGCTTTCTTTTGCTCTTGAACGTGAACATATTACAAAGAGAGAACATGAGATTCTTTCGTCTGTTGTTAAAAACGAAGAGATGATTATCAAATCAAAAGATTTAATAAAAATTATTGGGCAGGAGTCTCCAACTCAGAGATCAAGAATATTAAAGCGTCTTAGAGATAAGAGTATGTTAATTCCTTTAGGAAAAGATGGAAGAATATATACAATAGGATTTGGAAATAATTATTTGTTGCGTGGTGTTGTTTATATTTTGGAGAAAAATGGTTTTATTCCAAAATCTCTGAATCAAAAAAATTAATATGCAGATTAATGAAAATAGTGTCACATTGTCAGTTCTCGCTGGTGCGGGAGGAGACGACGCAAAGGATTGGGCAGAAATGCTTCTCAAGATGTACAAAAAAGACGCAGAGCGCCGCGGCTGGAAGTGTATCACCATTGATGATGAAATTATCGCGATAAAGGGAGTGGGCGCATACACGCGTCTCAAAAAGGAATCAGGCGTGCATCGTTTGGTACGCATCTCTCCATTTGACGCAAAAAAACTTCGCCATACTTCGTTTGCGTTGGTTGAGGTGCTCCCTGAAATTCCCGAAGTAGAATCACGAAATATTCAAATACCAGAAAGGGATTTAAAAGTTGAATTTACTCGTGCGGGTGGTCCGGGAGGGCAGAATGTAAATAAGGTAGAAACTGCAGTTCGAATTATTCATATTCCTACTGGTGCAGTAACCGCATCTCGCGAAGAACGTTCTCAGGCGGCAAACCGTGAACGAGCGCTCAATATGATGAAAGCAAAACTTGTACAACTTGCAGAAGCTCAACACATTAAAGACATCGCAAGCTTAAAAGTAAAAGTAAAACCAGAGTGGGGACACGAAATTCGTTCCTATGTGTTGCATCCTTATAAGCAGGTGAAGGACCATGCTACCGGAAACAAGATAACTAAAGTAGACGAATTCCTCACCGGCAATATTGATCTTCTATAAAAAATCCCCGCATTAGCGAGGAAGTTTTTTAACGTTTACATCTTCTTTTAATACTACAATAAAAAAAGATTTTTCTTTTATTTTCTTTTCAAAGACGGCCCATTCTTTTGCCGCTTTTCTGATGTAGTAAAAAATGAGATATTGCGCCGGTTTTGGAAATTCATCAATTTTTTGAATAAGCGTCATTCCGTCTCCGCGGTAGATGGCCTTCCCAATCTTGATGGGATCGAGAATTTCCAAAGAAAATATTTTCCCAATATTTTCTTGGTTGAGTGATCTTGTGCCTTCCCCAGTGCAACACCCGATGGTTTTTTTAAACTTTGAGATTGAAATTGTCAAAAATGCTCTCACATTTCTATTTCCGATCTTTGTTTTTTTGCCACAAGGTTATAGCAAAAATATTGCTTTCGTGCCATTTCTTTCTCCCTATTATTGTAAAAGATAAAATCATAATACAATGAATTATCAAATAATGCAAGTAGAATTTTACTATGCTTGCAAATTACTAAGATATATTGTATAAATTATTCATATTTAACAACAAAAAATAGAGGTTGAAATGAAACTTGAACAATTTACCTTCGAAATTTATATCGCAATTTTGGATATCTATATAGAAGTTTGTGGGTGTCGGTACTTAGCTCAGCTGATGAAGAATCAGCAAAAGTACGACAAAATAATCTCCGATCTAATGACTCGTCCTTCGGTTGAATTGAGGCTTGGATCAACTATCTGCAAATTTTCGAAGATGTGGATTCATAAAGATTCTAATGGGGAAATTTCCTTTTCTTTTGACTCGGAAACTCTTCTAAAAGAAAATGAGGATTTTGATGTAAAAAAGAAAGAAATTGAGCAAAAACTAAATGCCCTCATTTCTGAATTTTTTTCCATCACAGAAGTTCTACAAAAAATGGAAAAAGTTGCAGAACACCAATTTAGCTATCGAAACAGTTACATGTTTGGTTTTAACTATAACGGGGGAGCACCAGATGAAGTGATTGTTAAAACACCAACTTCAATTGATGACGATAAAATTCTTTTTCATTTTCTCCATGGATATAAATCTGTTGGTGAGTATGTAAAGAAAGAAAATATCGTTGCATTTGGCGATGAGGACGGTGCATTTGAAGTTGAGGGTTGGACCGGAAGGTATACAATCCTGAACAAGAAAAATTTTATTGGCCTCATAAAATCCGGTGCTCTCAAAGTTACGAAATGTTTTGGCTTTGTAGAAGTTGATTGACTTTAGGCCCCCTCTGGGGCCCTTTTTATCAAAAAATACTGGACTCGTAAAAATGTTTTTAATATCTAGATAATAGGGTCTATTTTGCTATTGCACAAACTGCATAATTGTTGTATTATTTGTTTATTCATTCACAAATAAATAGGATAGAAATGAAGAAGGTAGTTAACACATCTGGATACGGAACCTCAGAAGGTTTTGTGACTCAGATAACACTTCCCAATGGGAAGTATCTCTACACGGGAGTTGGTTCTCGCATTGAGGGGATAGCAAAACAACGAGGTCTCACATGTGAGATAGTAAGATATTTTGGCGCATGTATTTATTGCAATATAAATGATCGTGCTCATCTAAAGTTTCCAATTCAAATTGGTGAAGTTTCCGTCACCGATTTTCTCGATAAAATTGCCACGGAAAAAGAATGTGAAGAGTTTTTTTCTGAAGTGAGCGAATCGGTTTCTTCTATATTTGTTATTCATACATCATAGGAGGAAATGTGAAACGAGAATCGTTGGGACCCATTGGTGCTATTGTCGGATGTTCTACAGTTATATTATTTGCTATTGCGCTTTTGATTAAAAACATTCCACAAAATATTGTTAGCTGGATTTTATGGACAATTCTTGAAGCGCTTATACTTGCAAGTTCGCTTGCAGCGGGAAATAAAAAACCATGGCTACCAATCGCATACACTTTTGGTGCCCTGTCAGTAATGGCAATTCTGCTTTCAAAAGGACTTTGGATATTTGGTACTGTCGAACTTATTGCGACGATTGGATGTGTATTTGCAATGATGCTCTGGTTTAAACTCGGTCCAAAATGGGCGATTGTTGCTGCCACCATTGCAATGGTAGTGGCAGGGATTCCTGCATTGTTCGATATTATCCGTACTCCAAACCCACAGAGTTGGTGGATGTGGCTCGGTTGTTCGCTTGCTGGACTCCTAACTGCTATTAGTGCAAAAAGTTGGAAGATTGAGGATCGTTTTATGCCCACCACAAGTTTTGTCTATAACTTTTTCATGTTCATACTCGTTCTTGTTCGTTGACCCCTAAAATCGGGGTCTTTATTTTTAACTATGTAATTGAAATTATGTAAGCGACAATTAGTTTGTAGTTTTTTAACCAAAATTATGTTATATTTATGGAAACGGGGATCGTTTATTTTTTTGAATGTCTCGCATCTATATACATAATACGTACTACAAAATACTTTTTACTATTAACCTGTCCCGTTAGAAGCATGCACGCTTTTGAATTAATGTAATGTACAAAAATGTTTATACGCTTAATCCTAAAAAAATGTCGAATCAAGAATATACTAGCTTTCTAACGGGATGATTATCTTTCAAAACGTAACAAAAAACTATAATCACGGCGTGGTAGCGCTCGATAAAGTAAGTTTTAAGATACAGCCGGGAGAATTTGTCTCTATTGTGGGTCGTTCAGGAGCGGGAAAATCAACCATAATCAAACTTCTTATTGGTGAGGAAAAACCAAGTAAGGGACAGGTTTTTTTTGGTTCATACGAGGTAAATAAGATAAAAGACAAGGAACTTCCAGAACTTAGACGCCATATCGGCGTTATTTTTCAAGATTTTCGACTTTTAGCAAAAAAAACTGTGTTTGAAAATGTTTCGTTTGCACTCGAAGTATCAGGGCGCCCACAATCGGAAATTAATGAATTTGTTCCTCAAGTTCTTGATATGGTAGGTCTAAAAGACAAAGGAAGAAATTTTCCTACGGAACTTTCTGGAGGTGAACGTCAGCGTATCGCAATTGCGCGCGCGATGATAAACCGTCCTGATGTTTTAATCGCTGATGAGCCAACGGGAAACCTTGATCCATTTAATACATGGGAAGTGGTAAAATTATTAACAAAGATTAATGAACTAGGAAGCACTGTATTACTCGCAACGCATGATAAAGAAATCGTGAATACTCTAGGTCAGCGAGTAATTACCATAGAAGGTGGTAAGGTTATACAGGACGAAGAAAACGGAAGATTCATCCTCGAATAATTTATTTAAAATTATAAAATTCAAAAATTAAAAATTGTATCCAATGATTGTAACCCTCTCTCGAATAATTAAATATGGTTTTCAGACATTCGTTCGTAACGGGTGGCTCTCAGTTTCTACTATTTGTATCATGATCCTCGCGGCAATTGTTTTTGAGGGTCTCATTCTTTTTAATGTGGTTGGAAAGACTGCGATAATTTCTATCCAAGAAAAAATTGATATTAGTGTCTATTTTAAATCTACAGTTCCTGAAGATTCAATTTTAAGCATCAAGCGCTCCCTTGAGAAACTTGATGAAGTAAAAGATGTTGAATATATTTCACGCGATAAAGCACTTCAAGATTTTAAAAAGAGACACGAAACCGACGAGGCAATTAGCCAAGCAGTTGATGAGCTTGAAGAAAATCCATTACTTGCTGCGATTAATATAAAGGCAAAAGATCCAAGAGAATACAAGGCGATTGCAACCTATCTTGAAAATAAATCACTTCAAGAACAAATTGAAAAGGTAACATACGCTCAAAATCAGGTAGTCATCGATAGGTTGGTAGGTCTTATTGATACAATGCGAAACGGGGGAATTGTACTCACTATTTTCCTTGCATTTCTTGCGATTGTTGTAACATTTAATACTATTCGTCTGGCAATTTTCTCATCTAATGATCAGATTGGTATTATGCGTTTGGTGGGTGCGTCAAATACATTTGTCCGCGGTCCATTTGTTGTTGAGGGGGTTATCTATGGAGTTGTCGCGGGAATCGTAAGTTTTATATTTTTGATTCCAATTGTGAATTTTCTTTCTCCCTATGTAAACAATTTTATTCCTGAAATGAATCTTTCAATATATCTTGGAATGAATACAATAGCACTTTTAATGTATCAATTCTTGTTTTGTATTGGACTTGGCATTTTCTCTAGTATCATTGCGGTTAGAAAATATCTTCATCTTTAGAAATTCGTGATATCAGCTAACGAAAGTTTGCTGTTATAATTCGTTTATTTTAGGTTATTACATATGCAGATAGATGTTTCATATCCACTACTTAACACAATTCTTTTTGGAATTGTGTGTCTGCTTTTTATTATTGCTACTATGCGTATGCGCGCAAAAGATGAACTATTTTCACGAGAAAATTCTGACGAAATGAAGGGATATGCGATGCTCGCAATCATATTTTCTCATATTGGTTATTTCCTCTCAAAAGACACGCAATTTTTATTTCCGTTCTCTATTGGTGCTGGCGTCGCCGTAAATGTATTTTTCTTTTTGTCTGGGTATGGACTTGCAATGTCTGCATTCAAGAAATATCTAAAGCCTGTTCCATTTTATATTCGCCGATTTTTTAAAATTATTATTCCACTTTGGATAACACTTCTATTGCTCTACGTTTCCGACTTTCTTGTATTTAAAAAAACATATACAACATCTTCTATCGTCCATAGCTTTTTGGGATGGTTTCCAAATGCAAATATCTGGAATGATGTGAATTCGCCACTGTGGTATATTACTATACTTTTTTTCTTCTACCTTATATTCCCAATTATCTTTCGTCCATGGCATCCATATTCTTCTGCATCTCTTATCCTTATTTGTGGGGGAGTATTTGCATATTTTGCGCCAATTGGTGTTCGTGGATTATATGAAACACATTGGTTGCTATTCCCATTAGGGGTACTATTTGCCTCATTTTCGCATATACGAATGCTAGTATTACCGAAACGAACAAAATCACAATGGATATTTGGGATTGTGGCACTCGTTGCTTCTTTGGCGGTGTTGTATGGATATGCGGGAATCGGTACAAAATATGAGCAATACATAAGTATTGTGATGCTCGCACTTTTCATCACTGCGTTTTGGTTTATTCCATTTCGATCGGAAATTGTGGAAAAAATAGGGAAGTATTCTTTCGGAATGTATCTCATTCATTGGCCACTCATGTATCGGTATGGCGTATGGTTTCAATTTTTTCCCCCATGGTTTTCTACACTCATTGGCATCGTTCTCTCGTTTCTTTTCGCCGTAGTTTTGGATATGATCGTAAGAATAATTTTAAAACTAAGAAAGGGGGAATAAAAATCCCCGCGTAACGCGGGGTGTATTAAAATAAGGGCTTAACATCAACATCAACCACCTTGATGACAATGAAATGTAATGTTTTCCCAATCTTTTTTTCAAATACTGCCCAGTCTTTTGATTCTCTACTTATTAAATAATAAATATTGTCTTTTTCCGGTTGTGGAAATGCAGATATTTTTTCAATAAATTTCGTCCCGTCTCCTCGATAAACGACAGTTCCAATGCAGACCGGATCAAGAATTTTTAGAGAAAACTTTTTGTCAATATTTTCATCATTTAATAATTCTGAATTTTCTGCCGAGCAGCAGCCAACACTCCTCTTAAACCTTGAAATCGGAATGGTAAGAATTGCTCGTACGTTGTTCCCATTTCCCAATGTGGTAG
>JBAZZD010000021.1:0-7658 GCA_041659005.1 Minisyncoccota bacterium
AAACAATCAGAAATTCGGAATTAAAATGACCGATTTGATAAGAATAATTCGTGTCGCCGAACGAAAGTCCAAGGGAATCACCACTCCGATGGATTGGAAATCATTGGAAGCCGAAGGACGTGTTGAGGGTGCTGAAGAGTGGTGGTACCAGGAAAAAACTGGAGCCATTCTCAATGGTAGTCCAACTGCGTCGGATGTTCCTCCGACGAGGTTATCCAACAAAGAAATAGTTGAGCTGATAAAAATCTCAATGAACCCGCAAGGATTTGAATCAAGGCATTTAATTCACTGCCTTGCAGGAAGGTGTAATTCGTCCAAAAAAAATCCATGTCTGTTCTATGGTCTCGGTCTTTTCCGTTGCCGAACAATTCGTGCAAAGCAATACGCAGAAAGACACTAACGGTTTCGTTTATATATCCCCCCTAAAGTGGGGGATTTTTTATAAGTTTCCAAACGGAAAATTGACACAGCTACTTCTTTGTGCTTTCATAATATCAGTTAATTTCAAATAAAAAGGAGTATTTTTATGTCCCTTGAAATAATAGGATCTATTTTTGCATTGATTCTTTTGTTTTTTTTCAGTCTAGTGCTCTTGGTTAGCTTTATGAAAAGAGGAGGATTTTTTCGACTTATTTTCGGAATTATTCTTTTGTACTTTTCAATCCTACTACTAATTCCGGCAGTATTTATTATTGTATTTAGTTTATCCACTCACTAATTAAGGGAGGCAAAATGAAAAAAAGGAGAACCAAAACAAGCGAGCGGATAATGCTAGAGGTAGATGGAATAATGCAGAGACTTTGCTGGGTTGTAAAAAATCGTCCTGAGATGCTATTAAGAATTTTATGCGGGTATTTAGATTATAAAAGTAATAGACAATCACTTCCCGCGGATGCAATTCTTTCTGAGTTTGCAAAGGTTGGCCTTAGAAAAAAAGAACTCGGAGAAGTCATACAAAAACATCCAGAATGGAATCTTGATGAAGGATTTTTCGTCCCGATATAACTAGCCCCCAATTGGGGGTTTTTATTTTTTTTTATTAATTAAGTGATTTTAAGTAGTAGGATTATATTGACAAATGCTATAGAAATGTGCTATTATTTGACCATCATTAACAATTTATAGGGAGACATGTATGTCTAATGAAAACAAAAAGGATCTTTTTTCTGGTGTTATATCAGAGGAGGATTATGTCAAAAGTAACCCGATCAGAGATATTGCGATGAAAATAATAAATGAGAAATATGAAACGAAAGAAATAAACAAGATAATTGATCAGAGATATTTTGGATTTAGTTCTTTAGTTTCTCTTACTGATAAAGAAGAGTCATTCCTTCGCAAGACCATGGTGGATCAATTGAAGTTTATGTTTGTGAAAAGTGATTTTAGCAAGCTTCTTAGGACAAGTTGCTATATAAACAAAGAGCAGAAAGATGTTTACAAAAGGGGAGCCCAAGGCCTTAATTTGTCTGATGATAAAAAAATTTTTCATGTCATGAGCGCTGAAGAAAAATTAATATTTTTAAACAACCCAACAAATCTAAGTGCTGTTTGGCATGAAGATTATTGCTCATCTCCGTTTGGAGTTATGGGATACCGTAACTTTAATTGTTATAAAATATGCAAAAATTTTGCAAAGGTGGTTCATGAAATTAAATCCGCCGACAACAAAAAAGAGAGATTGCGTATTATGGATCTTGGGGGAGGTGTTGGACTTGCTCTAAATGATATAAAAAAAATGCATCCAGAACTTATTACCTATAACGCGACTCGCGACGAAGAATATTCACATTACCCAACTGATTTTCACGTTGTGGCGTTTGCGGAGAGAATGCCGCTTGCACTAAAGGGAATGATTGATATTATTTTCTCTAACATGGCAACTCGGTATTTTGCTTACACTGATCTTGTTATTAAGGGATGCGTGGAAATGTTAGCAAAGGGTGGAGTTATGGATGTTTTCTTTTCCTCAGAAAGTTCGGATAATTATTCTGAACGTGATGTTGTGCGCAGGATGAAAAAAGCACACGATTTTCTTAAGGAAATGGAGTCATCCGGAGTAATTGAGCTTAAAATTAATAACACTTTTAGTTCAAACTTTGGTGGATCGTTCAAGTCGGAAGATGGAACGCTTTATCCAGCAGCTAGCGTTTTTTGTAAAAAACTTATTTAACCCCCAATTGGGGGTTTTTATTTCGATAAACCTAAAAATGGGGCATAAATCCTTACTTTTTCTCATATTGCAAAATATAGTAATATGTGGTATAATTTAGTCACTTTAACAATTTAAATAAGGAGATTTTGTGATGAGGAACAATAATCTTTCCATCAGAAAGGTAAAGCGCAATAACAACGATATCTTCCCGATATTTATCAGTTCAAAAGAAGAATCTTTTTTTGCTCCCGAAAAGTCCGAAAGCGATTCATACCAAGGAAACATGGATATGCTCGAGGCACTATTAAATGATGCCTTCGGATGTACATTGTCAGAAATTAAATTGGGAGGCGGAAAAGAACAGATTAGTTTATCTAAAACTTTTATTAAAAGATACTCTAACTATGGTTTTCCAACTTCAATTTCAGAATTCGGTAAAGAACTTTTTGGTGGAGACCAAGAGCCGTCAGCGTTGTTTTTTGACGATATTGTTGAGTTATTCAAGAAAACTATATTTATGTATCAGTTTTCATACGCGCACTACATCCTTGGAAAACATAACGAAATGAAAGATAGTTTTCCTGATTGGTGTTGCGGGCGTTCCGCTCAAAATGTTACCTGTGCACTTTGGGAGGCTGGAATTGTTTCTGCTTTAAAAGTGTATAACAATCCATATGACCATGCATATGTTATTGTTCCGTTCATCGTTGGCACCTCAATAAAAGGTGTTGTACTCATAGATCCAACTTCTGACCAACTCTTTACCAAAAAAGAGAGAAAAGTGAGAAATCTTGTCAGAATCATAACGAGTGAGCAGTGGGAATATAGAACGGATTTTGCTAGAGGCAAAAATCTTTATCCTGATGAGATTGAGGAGAGCGTGTGCTTTGGCGATATAGGAAAGAAATATAAAGGATATTTACAAAAAGCCTTCCAAAATCCCATTGTCGTCGTTGCATAATTTTTTTGCGGAATAAATAACTTTTGAAGGGCACTTGCCCTTCTTTTTTTGTTTATACTATATATATGAACAAAAAGAACATCATTTTTATTCTTGCTCTCGTCGTGTGTGGACTAAGTATTTTTTATTTCTATCAATATCCAACAGAAAATAATTCCACGGGAGTGAAAACGAGTGATGGAGTTATTAATTCGGCGCTATTTAAATGTGCAGACAATAAATCAATTCAATCCTTGTTCTTTAGGGATAGAGTAGAACTTTCTTTAAGTGACGGAAGAGATATGTTGTTATCTCAGGCAATTTCAGCATCAGGCGCTCGGTATGCAAATTCAGACGAATCATTTGTATTCTGGAATAAAGGAGATACCGCGTTTGTTAATGAAAAAAATGTGATGACATTTAAGGATTGCATAACAGGGACTTTAAAGGAGGCGACAACCACAATAGCCAATCCAGCTTCAGTAAATTGTGCAAATATTGGTGGTAATCTAAAAATAGAAAAACGAGGGGATGGGGGTGAGTATGGATTGTGTTATTTCGAGGAGAATAGAGCGTGCGAAGAATGGGCATTATTACGCGGTGATTGCCCATATGGAGGACGTAAAACTACTGGTTTTGATACTATTGATCAAAAATATTGTGCGTGGCTTGGTGGTGATACGTTTGCAGTAGAAAATTCGGTCTGCATATTTAAGAACGGTTCTTCTTGCCCAACAATTGAATTCTATAATGGAAAGTGTTTGCCGTTAAAATCTTAATTTGTACATGGAAAAGAATATAGAAAATTGTACTGAGCTTTTGCAGAAATTTAATACAAAAGAAACTATTCCGATAGGCGAGAAATTGCAGTTTTCTGGTGTCGGTAAAAATGATGTATATAATATCTCAAGACCGTTTTTGATTAATGGGAAAACAGTTATTACTGGGCGCGTGGAAATGCGGAATGCAATTGCAAGGTCATATATTTATTTTTTTGAATGCGTCAATAATGTATGGGGCCCAGTAAATGGCGCGCCAACCTTGCCACTAGAAGATGGATTTTTTTCGCGAATTGGAGGTGAGACAATTATCGGTGGCGTTGAGGTCTATCCAGATTCCACACCAAGTCATCCGCAGGGAATCGGTTATAGAACGATCTTTTATCGCGGGCACGATCTAACGTCACTTAAAAAGTTTGCGGTGGGTCCAGACAGAATGAAAGATATTCGACTTATTGCCCTTTCGAACGATCGGATTGGTGTGTGCACTCGACCGCAGGGAGGAACTAATGGGGGAGGCAAAATTGGCTATATTGAGTTATCTCGTCTTGAAGATATAAATCCGGAGAATCTTCTTAATGCAAAAATTATTGAAAATCAATTTATATCTAACGAGTGGGGCGGCGCAAATGAATTACATTTATTGGAAGACGGACAAATTGGTGTTATTGGACATATCGCGTGTAGGGATGAACAGAACATTAGACATTATTATGCGATGTCGTTTGTATATAATCCAAAAACACATCTTGCGTCTCCAATTAAACTCATTGCAACAAGAAAGAATTTTCCACTAGGCGACTCAAAAACGGCAGAACTTGCCGATGTTATTTTTCCAGGAGGAATAATATGTCATTTTGATAACACAGTAACGTTATATGCTGGCTTAAGTGATGCTGAAGCTGGTTGTGTCCGCTTACCCAACCCGTTCTGTTAAATAGTTTTTATTAATTTCAATATTTAAATTTTATATTTACGTGGATCTGGTCTTATTAGTTTAAAATTGAGTCATTGGAGAATTAAATTGAAATTTGAAATTTGTAAATTAAAATTCCCCCTCCCTCTGTTCTTCTAGGGGAAATGGGGTATAATGTATTCATATGACAACAAAACCAAATTCGGCATTCATGAAGCCGATGACCATCAGCCCAGAATTGGCCGCTGTAGTTGGTAAGGGTCCAATGCCACGATCTGAAGTCGTTAAAAAACTTTGGGTATACATCAAGGGAAAAGATCTCCAAGATCCAGCAAATAAGCGCAATATCAATGCAGATGAAGCTCTTAAGAAAGTATTTGGTGGTAAGGCAGTAGTAAATATGTTTGAAATGACAAAACTCGTTTCAAAACACCTTTCCTAAGTTTCTTACAAAATATAAAAAACACCGATTATGTCGGTGTTTTTTGTTTTTATCTCTGATAGGCAACTGGAGTTATAAATTTCTCACTTGAATCACACACTCCTTTTTGATATTCAACTTTTACCATTTCATTATTAACCAATTGTACTAATAATTTTCCGATATCTTTTTGCCTCCACGTACCTGGACTGTTGTAGCAATAGATGTTTCCATCTGCTTTAACCTCGCTAAATTCTCTATCAATTATTCCCGTATGTTTTGGCTTAAATTGTATAACCCCTGGACTCATAAGCGTTCCTCCAATAGAGAGATTTGCTGTTGTTGGATCAATATTATCGTGAACGAATGCCAATCCCTTTCCATCAAACTCAATACTTCCGCCGTCCTTTTTTGGCTCTTCTCCGAACCACATTCCTTGTATTGTGTTAGCAATGTTCTGATTAACCTGTCCGCAGAGTGGCTGCACAGTGCGCGGAACAAATGAATCTTTTATTTTATTATCCGAAAAACCAAATTTTTTGTAATATGCATCTTTCATTTCTCCGCTATACAAATCAAATGTACATAGTGAGTGTGCATAGCGATTGTCTTGGTAATAATCCCAGTTCACATCACTTCTTGCGGGAACATTATAATTTGCTGCCCAAATTTCAAATGGTAAAATTCCTTCTTCATTAACTATTGTATACCCAACTAGATCTCCCGATTTTATAGGAATGCTTACGCGATAATGACACTGTCCCTCGATGTAACCGTGACCAGGTTTTTCGATGTCTCTCTCACAATCATTAGACTCCGTTTCCTTGAGCTCTTTTGTTAGCGATTCAGATAGTTCGGTATAGTTAGCAAAATCGAGTACGAGTCCCTTACATACAGTGTATTGAACAACATATCCTTTCGGAATGTAATCACCTGAACTATTTTTTAACGATATTTCAGTGATTTGTGTGATCCACGAATCAGCAGGAGCATATAATGGGATTTTTTCTTTGTAGTAAGTAGAAAAATAGCTATGATCAACGGGGGAAGTGTGTCCGGGTGGACTGAGGTTTCCGAGTGGAGTAATCGAAGAAATGTATTCTGGTTCTATAAGTGGTGAAGTAAGAATTCCACTAAGATTTTCTGGGCATATTGGAATTAATTTAAACTGCTCCTTTATCTTGTCTACAAACATTGGTTCTTCTGTTTTCCCTTCTGGTTTTTTCTCTTCTTCTTTTTTTGTAAACATTCCACTCCCGAAAGAAATTAAAACAAGCAGAGCAACAACGCCCGCGCCAAATATAATTTTCTTTTTGTCCATATAATAATTCTACTACAAGCAGGCACTTATAGTTCTCCTCTTTTTTTCCGACAGAATAAACCTGTTTTTTGGGGAGTAAATGCGGTAAAGTTAAAAATACTGCGATGCATGGTAATAAATGAGATTCGCGGTATGTATTAAAAGAATGTGATTGCATCTGCAAGTTATTTCAGAAAATCATGAATCAAGAAAAAGTTTCTGTTTCTAAAAAAAAGATTAATTTCTATATCTCATATATAAAAGGAATTGCACTTATTGGAATTATACTCATTCATTTAATTGATTGGTCCAATATGTCCTTGTCGCTAGGGGGACAGATAATAAAAGAACTCTTTCACGTAGGCCTTTTCCTTTTTGTGCTCACTGCGGGAAGTGTCATTGTTATTGCATATAAAAACCGATCAATGCGTCAGACAGTTGAGCGCCTGTTGTATAGGGGAGCACAGCTATTATTTTTTTATTACCTTTATAATATTGTGAAGTTATTTATTTTTGATTTCACGACTGAGCCGTTCTATAAATCGTTTATTGATGGCGGAACATTTACTATTTCTAATATTTTGATGTTTCACAGTTTTTCTGTTCCAATCACCATTCTTGGCGTGTATGTACTATTTCTTATTATTTCTCCATTGTTGCTCTTGATGCATAAGAGCGCGCGTTATCCTACGAGTAGTATCGTAGCTCTTATTTTGGGAATTCTCGCTATTAACTATTTAACCGTCATCCCTTCATTTTCAACCCCAGTTATTAACTTTCTCTACGCAAATGGAAATGTACTTTTTCCTTTTGCGATGTGGCTTGTGCCGTTTCTTATTGGTTTTTTTCTTGCCCAGGTTGGTTTTGAAAAACAACGAAAAAATATTTTTATTGTGGGTGGTGTGCTAACTGCCGTGTTCGGTTTTTTGCTTTTTTCCCAACAGCGATCGTTGTTTCCTTCGGAATACCAATTCCCGCTTGCTCCTTATTATATGGCGTTCAGTTTGTTTGTAATGTCATTATTTTTATATCTTTTTCGCTATCTTGAGCGAATGAAAACGCCATTGATTAAAAAAATACTTGCAGCGATACGACTACTTGGGGATAATACTCTGCATCTCTATCTCTACCACTGGATAGTAATTGA
>JBAZZD010000022.1:0-7641 GCA_041659005.1 Minisyncoccota bacterium
ATATCTATCGAGATAATTTCGAATGACGAATTTCGAATTTTGAATGAGGGAGAAAAAGAGGAGAGGGAGAATTTTTAATTTTGTAATTCTTAATTTTTGAAATAAAGCCCGAGAAATTCTAAATAAAGAGAAAAAGAATACAACAGATCAATATGAAAAAGTCCGACCTCCTTTGGAGTTCGGACTTTGGGGAAATGAGAAGAGATGGATTCCCCGTGCCTACGGCAGGCAGGCAATCGAGTTGGGAATGACAAAGATTCTTCAGCTACGCCTCAGAATGACAAAATATCAACCCACAACAAACGACTAACAACCAATAACGAGAGTTCAATATGAAAAGGTACGACCCTCCTTCGGCGGGCAGGCCTCCTTTTGAGTTCGGACCTTGTAGAGGGAAATTAGTTTCTGACTCCGATGTCGGCAAGATACTTTCCGACTGCTTCAAGCATGTTTTGGTAGGAGGTGTAGGTAAGTTTGTCCATGAAATCCTCGTGGCCGCCGTCGCGGATGTTGGTTCCTGCATCATAAATTGAGTACCTCCTTCGCGCCTCATCGAGTGGAACAACAAATGACCCATCCTCGTATGCAGCTTTTTGAAATGCAAGGCATGCGTCTTTTAAGGAGCCATTGTGTTTCAAGATCCAATTTTCAACACCAATGCCTCCAATTCCCCCATCGAGTTTTTTATAGCACTTCGCATCGGAAAGCAGTTTTTTTGCAAGAATTATATTTGCGATTACTTCCTTTTTTGTTTCTTCGCCATATTCCTCTTCCACTGATTCAAGTTTTTCTCCAACTGCATTATGAGAACCGAATACCTGATCGTCTGCCTTACAACCAAACCCAATATCTAAGTCCACTGGAGTGAGAAAATCTACCGAACCCATCTGCGTCATGCCGATTGCTCGCAATTGAAAATATCCATTTGCTCGCGGAAGCACTACTACCTCTTTTGCGTGTATCACGCGCGCAAGTGAGTCCGCGTATTTATTTGCATTTGCAAATTGTGCATTATCAAAACGAATTCCAAAATCAAAATCATATTCACTCAGTTTATTCGTTCCGCGAGAAGTTGAGCCCGTATCATGGAATTCGGCACCTAAAATACTCGTTTCGTATTTATCGCGTATATTCACTCCTTGCTCCTGAAGAATGTTAAAAATAGTATGCTTCAATTTGTTTGAAACGCTCTCCACGTCCTTTCGCTCCCCCTCATATGCGCGAACTGTCTCACTCACGAATTCTTCTTCTTTTTCCAAACGCTTTTCTTTGGTAATAGAAATCGGATTTCCGCCATATTCTTTTACTCCATCAAACACTGCGCGCAATGTTTCGTATTCTTCAATAGGAAATACACACTCCCCATTTCTATCCACTAAGGGAATATAGTATCCATTTTTTGCTATATCAAATTTGTTTCTCCGAGTATTTCCCGAGCCATCAACAATACAATCAACTTCGGTGAGTGGAAATCCCGTGCGCACTCCATAGTGACGCTCACTTAATGTTTTAAATAATTCGTATTTGCTTGGATCATAGCGCGCATCTTCAACGTCTGAAGTATCTTGAAATTGTCCACGATCTTTAATCACAAATATCATTGATCCATATGATGTTGCGAGCGTATCCAAAAGTTGACTCTTAATTTCCCCTTCATTTTTTACTCTACTTAAATCGGTATCAAGTGGGGTTGAATCAGATTGCGCATCACCACCAAGAAATTCTTTTGCTACCGAACCGTTTTGAAGAATGTTTGAAAAATAAACATCATTAATTCCTTTCATTAGATCCCCAGGATCAAGTGAGAAGGTTTTGTTTTTTAGCGCTTCCGCATTCTTTATGTTTCGCACATGTGCGCCCATTTTTTGGTTTTTCATCACCTCCTTCATTTCCTTAAACGAACCCACACCAATAGGGCGAAGGAAAAGCTCGGCGATACGATCTTCAACATTTTGGCCTTCTTTTACCTGAAGATCAGCACGAAGTTTTTGATATAATTCGGGAATTGGCATATCTTCGGGCAAACCATCACACTTTTGACCAAACTGGGTTTGTTCATAGAGCGTTTGCAGTTTTTTGAAGAAATATCCGATATGGAGCAAATCATCAAAGGAAAGCGTTTGCCAGCCATGCGTTTCTGCTTTCGTGATTACTGCCTGACCACGTTCAAGAATATCTCCATATTTTGAAAGTGATGGATTGGCGCCCTTTACGTGGACATTCATCATGTCCCGATAGAGGATATTCTTTCGCATTCGAGGAGAACCAGTTCGCAGAACACGACTTCCATTCCCCGCATTTAGTTGCTCAGACATTTTTAAATCTTTATGAAGCTCACCAAAAATACGAAGAATCTTTCCTACAAGTGGAATGTTGTTCTCAATAAAAACAGATTCAATTTTTTTATATGTTGCCTCCGGATTATCGGTTGCAACAATCTGGTTTATGATTTCGTCTCTGATGCGACGAAGTTCTTGTGACTGAGATAATTCAATTTCTCTAAAGATTTCAAGATAACGCTTTTGTAGCTCAGGAGACACAACAAAAAGACGGTCAAAAATGACCGAAAAGTGTTTTCGCGAGATATCTTTTTTGAATACCTCACCAATCTGCTGTGATACTGAATAAATCTTTTCCCTGTCTTCTTTTGAGGCACCTTTATATTTTTCAAAAATAAAATCCCAGTTGTTTTGCAAAATTTCTTTTGGAACTGAATCTACCAAAGAAATTACTTCTTGTGCACTACACGCCTCGGAAAAGACCGTATTCAATACTTTTGAGGAAATAATAATGTTTTCGTGCTTATTTTCTTTGATTACGTACCCAAACAATTTTCCTAGTTGCTCTTTTTTCTTTTCATTATTTTCGGTAATACGATTGAGTAACTCTTCATTAAAATACTGTTTTGATTTTAGTGTTTGAAACATCCCCTGCAGCATACATACTGAAGCGTACTCTCTATTGTCTCCCTTCAAATATTCTGCATGAACTTCTTTTGGCGCAAACTGAAATGCGGAACTTTTTATTACTGTTTCCCAATCGCTTTCTTTCAAAATGCTATATGCCTTAATTTGAAGTTCTTTGGGAAGCGAAACAAACTTTTCATTATCAGATTTGAAAAAGTTTGAAAGCATAATTCCCGTTCTGTTGTCCCTCTTTTTTGTGTGACAGAGTACATCAATAATAATTTCTGGATTACTTGTTTTTATCGCTTCATATTTTTTTTGATTCATTTCCACAAGGCATTCAAGCGCAAAGGAACGAATACTATAGGACTTTGTCGTATCAACAAGATTTGCAACCTGTGCTTCAATAACCTCTTGTACCCTGCCCTTCATTTCCTCGCGATAACTGAGTTTGCGAAAATCATTCCAATTCTTATTTTTAAGTATAAAATCAATTTCTCGTTCTCCATTTTGAACAAGAACCTCATGCTTCTCATTTTCAACGTCAATATCGGGAAAAATATTTTTCACTTTTTCCGGAATATCCCACCCTGAAATTCTTCCATGAATTTTCTCTAAAACAACTCCCTTTAGCTTTTCTTTATCTAATGCAAAATAATCAATCAGATATTGTGGAGAACCTGAGACATAGGGATCATTTGAACTAAGAATCTCGCTCACCACAAAATCTTCAAGTACCGCAACCACTTCGGGAGTTTTTAGGAAAAGCATCTTGTGGGTCTCTGGATACTCAGTTTCTATAAAATTTTTAAGCTGAAAAAAATTATTTCGCAAAATGTTCCTATTTAAATATTTTGATGTAATTGCATCATGAATTGCATTTTTGCGATTCCCCTTATCTTCAGGGGCCCAGTCAATGGAAAATTCCGCATTTAACATTTCAATTCCTCCTAGATTTCCCGCAGAAAGCATCTGAAAATACACTTCGCGAGCACTTTTTTGTAGGTCTTTATTGTTTGCATTAAACGTTATTCCAAATTGCTCTTTTTTTTCTTTAATATCATAGGAATATATTCTTCCGCATCCAATTCCTTTTAAAAGCCCTCCCCCGATTCCTGCCGCGAACGCATCGTCTGAAAGGTTAAATAATTCTTTTGCACTTTTAATGACTCCCACATTATTGTGTTCATTATCAAGGAGGAGTTTTTTTATTATTTCTTCTCCAATATGATTTTTTACATCGGCACTAGGACTAATCCAATTGACGAGATCGGCAAATTCAGAAATCTGAAATGGGTATAATCCCACAACAAGTTTTTGAACAAGATCTTTGCGATTATCACGATCAAACAGAAAATCATTAAGTTCTTTTGGAGTAAAAATTTCTTTTGCCCCATTAAAACAACGCACCCAGATTTCTGATCGTTTTTGCAGTGCTTCTTCTATTCCCTTTTTAAATGAATCACAAAATTCTTCGCGAGTAACATACGAATCAATTTGTAATTCTTTTGCAATCGTTAGAGCTCCCGCGGGATCATATTTTGCTTTTGCGAGTATTCCTTCTCTATATGCCTTTTTAAATTCCTCCGAAGACAGAAAACTTTCTGGCAATGAAATTTTTTCTTTGATGGTGTTCGCCTTATTAAAATCAGAATTTTTAGCACATTTTAATATCATTTCTTGTGCGGCACTTTCTATTTCTTTTTGAGTTATTGCAAACTGAGATACATAATCGTTTGTGTCTTTTCCCGATTCAAGTAAATCTTGTATGCCTTTAACTGCTGCCGAGTGTGCTTCTTTGCTTTTCAAAAATTCATCAGTTTTTATCCTAGGAAGCGACTCCTCAAACATTCGTTCTTCTTCAGAGAAAAAATGCTCATTTTTTTCAAAAATTCCATTTCGGATTCTAAATAATTCTTCTCGTTTTCTATCATTTGTTATTTCTTCACGGGCACAAAATTTAGAATCTAAATTATATGCCTTAGCAATACGATAAAGCTGCGAAGTGCACCCCCGTTCTTTTTCTTGTGCAATGCCACGAAGAATTATATTCTCCGTCCATCGTACTGTTGACGGAAGATTTATATAGCTGTTTGGAAGCCGATCAAAATAGGCATTAAGAAAATAAATTGGATTGCCATTTTTTACTGAAACCTCAACGTTTTTCTCAAAATTTTTTATTTCTTCATAATCCTCAGGAGACAATTCACTTTTCAATTTTTCAACGCCAGCATTATATTCCAAAAAAATGTCACCTTTTTCTTTGGGATTTTCAGGTTTCGTCACTTTTTTTGGACGTGGCGGAATTTCTATCATCACTTTAAATATATCAGAAAGAAATTTTTATGGGGAGAGAGGAGAAAAGAGAATTTTTAATTTTTGAATTTTGTAATTTTTAAATAAAACCTGAAAAATCTAAATAAAGAGAAAAATGGATTCCCCGTGCCTGCGGCAGGCAGGCGCTGGAGTTTATCTCTACCTTCGGCAGACAGGCGCCGTGGCGGACAGGAATGACAGAACTAAAAAGAATATTCTAGACCCCAATCCCTACACCCTATATACTATTTATATGGCACGAATTGTGATTGCGGGAGGGGGGTTTGCGGGAATTGAGGCGGCGCGCGTGATTGCGCGCGGTTTGCAGTTACGAAGATTGAAAGACAAACACTCAATTACGATTATTGATAAAAATAGTTATCACACATTTACTCCTGCGCTTATTCCTGCTTCCACTACACCAAAAACAGTACCTGATGAAATAGTACGTTCGGCGGTGTGCATTCCCCTTTCTGACATTCGGTTTTCAATTCCTGTAGAAATTGTTACGGATGAAATAATTCAGTTTAATGTTGCGTGGAATTCGATTGTGGGAAAAAAGAAACATTATGAATATGACTATCTGATTATCGCAGTGGGACAGGAAACGACGTTTTTTGATACGCAGGGAATGAAGGCGCATTCATTTCCACTTGCAACGATTGAAGACGCACTTATGATTCGAAACGAACTTGTTCGACAAATACAGAATCATGATGCTGAGAACGCACAGATTCGGGTGATTGGGGGTGGACCAACTGGTGTTGAATTTGCGGGACTTTTAAAAAATAGACAACACTCAATTGTGCAAGCAGTTCAAGGACGATGCGAACTTGAGGTATCAATTCTTGATAGCGGAGATTCTATTTTGCGGAGATGTACCAAACCAATACAAACACGAGTTGCACAGATGCTTACCGGAATGAACGTTTCAATTATTACGAATGCAAAAATAAATTTTGTTTCAGAGCAATTTATTGAATTTGAAAATCAAGAACATATTCCTTTTGATATGATTTTTTGGGGCGCAGGAAGAACGGCGACAAAGATGGTTGGGTTGACTCCTTTTTTGCGAGAGCGAGCTGGAGCAATTTCGATAAACGATAGCGGAATTCCAAAAATTCCTGGAATTGCAACCATTGGAAGACCGGTGTATGCCGCGGGAGATACTGCATATATTTCAGACAAAATCGCGTGGGTTGCGCCAAATGCGATGGTGGGAGGAAAAAATGTGGGAAACCATATACTCGCAAATATTGATTTTGCGGAACGGTTGCCGAATGATTTTATTGCACCACGATTTAAAGCAAAAAATGATTCAATATTTTTGTTAGGATTGCATTCCGGAGTTATAACAATTCCGATATTTATTCCTGCGCGAATGGTTGTGTTTATACGACGACTGGTTGATTTGCGATATTTTTTGAGAATTATGTCTCCACTGAAAGCATGGGAGCGATGGAGATTGATGAAAGTTTTGTATTCATAAAAAAATCCCGGCATTAGCCGGGTTAATTTTATTTATCATAGATGATGTTGCGATTTACTTTGCCGCCATCTTTTCTACCGCCCTCATATTTTGGTTCTCCCACTTTTTCCTGTGGGCAGTTCTCTGGGGTACAGAACTCATTTGCATCTTCGCAGCAAGAGCAAGGAACAACCGCTTTTTGAAAGAGCTCTTCCGAGATACTTTTATATTCTTTATTAGAATAAACCGGATCTCTAGATATAACACTACTCATAACTTTCTCCTTTTTAAAAATGTGAAATTACTTTTTCTTTATACCACTAAAATTAAAGAATGTAAATAGAGAGGAATTTAAAAAAGAGACCGAATTATCGGCTCTTTATAATAAAAAATCGCTCCAAGTGATTCCCGGCAAATCCTACTTTCCCCCCGAAGGAGTATCATCGGTATATAGCGCTTTCACTGCTCTGTTCGGAATGGAAAGAGGTGGGCCACACTATACTAAATCACCAGGAAACATTTAGAGCGATTTTTCATTTCATCGCAAAGTTAAGTATATCAAATAGAAACCACATTCGTTCATCAGCAAACGAAATGAACGCTGAACTTATTAGTACTCCTCGACTGAACGTGTTACCACGCTTACATCTAGAGCCTATCAACCTGGTAGTCTTCCAGGAGTTCATGATACCTAATCTTGGGAGAGGCTTCGCGCTTAGATGCTTTCAGCGCTTATCCCGTCCGAATATAGCTACCCGGCAGTTCACTTGGTAGCAAAGCCGGTACACCAGAGATTCGTTCAACCCGGTCCTCTCGTACTAGGGTCGACTTCCCTCAAGCATCCACGCTGACAACAGATAGAGACCAACCTGTCTCACGACGGTTTGAACCCAGCTCACGTACCACTTTAAATGGCGAACAGCCATACCCTTGGGACCTTCTCCAGCCCCG
>JBAZZD010000023.1:0-7239 GCA_041659005.1 Minisyncoccota bacterium
GCTGTCCAATCTTGAACTACCATATA
This sequence comes from Minisyncoccota bacterium, assembly GCA_041659005.1. Classification (GTDB taxonomy): domain Bacteria; phylum Patescibacteriota; class Minisyncoccia; order UBA6257; family GWB1-50-10; genus LiPW-41. The sequence continues at coordinate 27 of JBAZZD010000023.1, forward strand.
ATTTAAATGTGTTGAATGCGTATATCTTTCTTTCGACCTTTCTTGCTATTATTATATCAGTTTAACTATTTCATGACCATTAATGCAATACTTCATCTTCATGCATCTGATGACCCAAAAGACTTCATCCAATATTCATTCGAAACTGCGCTTCAAGAAGCACAAAAGCAAGGAATCAACGCAATTGCGCTTACTTGCCATAATTTATTTATTTCAAAAAACAAATATCAAGAAATTGCAGATAAATATGGAATCCTTTTTATATCTGGCATAGAAAAGATAGTAGAGGGACGCGACGTTGTTATTTTAAATTGTGATGAATCAATAAAAAATGTTTTCACATTTGAAGCGTTACGCGCATATAAACATACACATCCAAATTGTTTTATTATTGCTCCACATCCCTACTTTCCTGGTGGATATTCGCTACAAAAAAGATTGGGACAATATAGGGATTGTTTTGATGCAATTGAGCTCTCATGGTTTTATTCAAAATATTTTGATTTTAATAAGAAAGCAAAATTGTTTGCGGAACAAAACAGTCTTCCTTACATTGCAACCCCAGACGCACACCGCATCAAACAATTATGCGCTGGATATGTTGCCATAGAAACATTTGAATTTTCTGAATCGGCACTCTTTGATGCTATTAGAAAACAGAAATACAAAAATATTGCTACGCCTAAAAAATTATGGAAACTTGTTATATATTGGATCGCTTTTCAATTGTCGCAAATTGGAAAATACAAAAAAATAAGAAGGGACGTGTAAAGTTCGGCATAGACAAAGCTTTTATCTTCCCGAGATACCTTTTACCAATTCTAAGTCTCTCGCTTTTAGTTGCGAAAGAATTTTCATATCTGAATCTATTGCAACTGTTTTTCCAAAATATTGTCCCGCAGTAAAATGTGGTACCAATACATAATCAGCTCCCGCGTGATATAAGAGCAACATCTCATGTTCTATTTCTGCGCGGACCACTACTTTTGGCGAATGAGAAAGTTTATGGTTTCTTAATAAGTGAATCAAATGCATATTATCCTCAAAATCGGGGCTCGTTGAAATAACAAGTTTTGCTTCCTCAACTTTCGCAGCGTCAAAAATCTCTTGGTCGGTAATATCACCAAACAATACCTGATATCCTGTACGTTTTAATTTTTTTAATACCTCTGGATCGAACTCAACTACCAATAATTTATCTTTTGGTAATCCTGTAGCGATACTCTCCCCCATTCGATGATATCCAATAAGAATAATAGGCTTTGCATCTCCCCCCACATCCATTGATCCTTCAATATTATTTTTTCGTTCAAAAAATCTAAGTCCTTTTTTCAAAAATTTATATATGTGATCTCCATACTGAATAAGATATGTTGATGAAATTATTGTAACAACTCCCACGATAGTAAGTGTTGTTACTGCATCACCTTGAATGTGTCCCAACTTAAATCCCATAGCAATAAGCACCAAACTGAATTCAGACACTTGAGCGATAGAAACGCCAGTCAAAAAACTTGTTCTCTTCCTATATCCCATAATACCCATGAGAATAATCACGATAAGTGGATTCCCAATAAGTACAAATAAAGAGAGGATAATTACTGGAATTGCGACTACGGTGAAATTTGTAAACGAAATTGAAGCCCCAAGCACCACGAAAAATACGATAAGGAAAAAATCGCGAAGTGGTTTCACCCGCGCAGCAATTTCATGATGTTCTGAAGAATTTGCAAGTGCAATGCCCGCAAGAAAACCGGCAATCTCAACCGAAAATCCAATCTTTGAAACAAACGCTGCGACAAGAAACACCCATGCCATACTTACCAAAAAAAGTAATTCATTGGATCGAGCAACCTTATCAAAAATAACTGGAAGCGCCCGCCTTCCCAAAAGAAGCATCACAAAAAATAAGACAACCGCCTCAAGAAGAACCAATGCGACGTTCCAAAAAGAAAACTCTATTCCCCTTCCTATACCCGCCAGCACTACTAATAAAAGAATTGCCACCATATCTTGTACCAATAGAATCCCCAACGCTAACTTTCCATATAGGCTATTCATCTCTTTTTTATCAGAGAGGAGTTTTACTACCACGATAGTACTCGAAAATGTTAAGGCGATAGCAATATATGCAGAAGCGATAGTTGAAAATCCCAACCATGAAGTCAACACGTATCCAATTCCAAATGTGAAAACAATCTGACCCAATCCTAAAATAAGCGACTGAATTCCTACCAACCGAAGTGATGTATAGTTGATTTCTAAACCAACCATAAAAAGGAGTAGCATTACTCCAAGTTCCGAAAATGCAGTAAACGTTTCATTTGCACCAACCGCGAGCATTCCAACCGCGGCAATACAAATTCCCGTTGCAAGATATGCCAATATTGTTGGTTGCTTAAACATTCTTGCAATAACACCAAACACTGCCGCAATAAGTATTACAATCGCAAGGTCAAAAACAACGGAAGTCATAATAATAGTATATAGGAACTAGTAGCTAGGGACTAGTATAAAAAAATAACTTGCATAGCAAGTTATTTTTTTCCTATACCCTAAACCCCAATCACTAAGCCCTATTCTGTGGTTTTTCCGTTGAAATGGTCTTCGTGGTCGTTCATTGCATCTGCTTTTGTGATGTGAACTGTTCCATCCTTGTGTTCTGGAGGTGAATAGATGGTATAAATCTTCATAGCTCTGTCTGGAGATGTATTTTTTACATTATGTTTTGTTCCTGCGGGAACCACAATTGCAAAATCATTATGCACATCAGTTGAAATATCATCCAAAATAGCAATGCCATCTCCCTCTTCAATACGAAGAAATTGATCAAGTCCATGCACCTCTTCTCCGATTTCCTCACCTGGATTCAAATGCATTGCGACTAGTTGACTGTAGCTTCCCGTATAAAGAACTTTACGAAAATTAGTATTCTCTAATGTTTCCTTTTCAATATTTTTTATATATCCCTTCATATGTTTTATTTGTTTTTCTTCGACTCTTTCAGTATACTCTGTTTTACCTCGTTGTGCCTAAAACAATCAATGGTGTGATCATTCACCATTCCAACCGCCTGCATGTGTGCATAGCAAATAGTGGGACCAAAAAAACAAAATCCTCGCTTTTTCATATTAGACGCAAGCACCTCTGCGTGTTTATTAAACGCAGGAATTTCTTTAATACTCTTCCTTTTTGCATTAATTGGAACATTGCCTACAAAACTCCACATATAATTACAAAATGTGCCAAACTCTTTTTGGATTTTTAAAAATTGTTTTGCATTTTCTATAGCTGCCACAATTTTCATTCTATTTCGAATAAGCCCATCGTTTTTCATACATTTTTCAATATCAGACGAGGTAAATCGTGCAACTTTTTTTGGATTGAAGTTTGCAAAGGCTTTCTTGTATGCTTCTCGTTTTTTTAAAACAGTAATCCACGAAAGTCCCGCTTGGGCACTTTCAAGCACAAGAAATTCAAACATCTTTTTGTCATCCCATACGGGAACACCCCACTCTTCATCATGATATCGCACATATAGATTGTTACCGTTAGGAACCCATGCGCATCGAATTTTTTCTTTCATTAGAATCAGTTTACCAAATATTATATTTCGTATATATTGGATAAGTAATTTTAATTGTAATATGAATTTATCCAATCAAAACGGAGAGTAGTATACCGGTAGTACGCACGCTTCGGGTGCGTGTAGATCGGGTTCGATTCCCGGCTCTCCGACAGATCCTCAGGGGATGAGAGTGCCGCCTGCAATGCACTTAGATAAATCTGATACATACAAGGGCCTGTAGTAAAGTGGTATTACACAGCATTCGCATTGCTGAAGCGCGAGTTCGATTCTCGCCAGGTCCACCACCTTGTTGCATTAAAAACCACCTCACTTTTTAAGTTTCGGTGGTTATTTCTTATCTTTATTCTGATAATATTTCCAAATATCGTCTTTTATAGGACCAATCGGTTTTTGCTTATTAAGCACTGTCATCCGTTTTTGAAGTGTGTGCTTTATGCGAATAAATTGCGTATTGATTTTTGTTATGGTCTTTTTTTGTATAGAAACCAAAACAGAATCATTATTTCTTATTTTTATTGGATCACTAATATTCGATTTCGATACAGATTTTTTAAAACGATAACTCGCAAATCCGATGGATGTAAAAAGAATAAATACTAAAATAAAAACACCAAGTGAATAAAGTATAATTTTTGTTAATTCCATACATACCTCCTATATATGTTTTTTATTTACTAAAAATAAAATACCATAAAACGGGAGGCGAAACAAGAAAATTACACTTTATATTTCTTTTTCATCTCATCCTCTACTCCTGACTCAAACTCTTCTTTCACTTCTTGTGCTTTTCGAGAAAGTTCATTCAGTGCAAGATCGTCGTGAATTTGTAATTCTTTCGCACGTTTTTCAAGATACTCTTTTGTATTTCGCGCTGGATCATCAAGTACTTCTTCTAAAAGAATGGAAAGGATACACCCCACTCGCCTACTTGGTTTTATATCAAGCAACTCCATCAGTTCATTTCCATTCAACTTCAACATTTTTGGGTGCACTGGATCGTGACGAACTTTCTCAATCATAAATTGCAGATGTCGTAATTTATATGGAAATGCTTTTGGAACTCCGGAACCAATCCTGTCTGCCTCACGAATTTTTAAAAGGTCATCAACCATCTCAATTCCTACACGACTAATAAATCTTCGCACTCCAGCCTCACTCACCTCCCCAACGTTATAGTAAAACAAATGATACCGAACAAGATGAATTACTTTCTCGGTTATCTCTTTTGAAAACTTCAATCGATCCATAATTTTCGCAGTCATCTTCCCACCAACAACTTCATGTCCGTGGAAGGTCGAATCAATTCCATCCCCCCGTTTTGTTTTTGGCTTTCCAATATCATGAAGTAAAGCACCAAGTCGTACTTCAAGAGAATATCCTTTTTCTGCAGCATAATTGAGTGCACGAACATTATGGTCAAACACTGTATATACGTGATGTTTATTTTGCCCACACCCAATTCCCTCTCTCAATTCTTGGATTACACAATGCAACAATCCCGTGTCTTCCATTACAACAATTCCCTCTGCGGCACGGTTGGTCATTATCAATTTTGTGAACTCGTCACGAACTCGTTCTTTTGCAATTACCTCTAAAAGTCCCGCGTGCAAACGGATTGCATCACGTGTTGCTTCTTCAATACTAAACCCGAGTTGCGCAGAAAAACGAACTGCGCGCATTAATCGAAGTGCATCTTCAGTAAATCGTTTATGTGGATCTCCAACCGTTCGAATTATTTTTTTTGAAATATCATTCAACCCATTATATGGGTCGACGAGCTGACCCTCTATTTTCGTGTTGTTGGTTGTTGGTTGTTGGTTGTTGGTCAATGAGAACGCTATGGCATTTATGGTGAAATCTCTTCGACTTAAATCTTCTTCAATCGTTTTCGCAAATCGTACCTCATCAGGATGTCGCACATCAGAATATTTTCCTTCAATTCGATAGGTAGTGACTTCTATAATTTTTAATGTTGGATCATCTGATTCTGTTTTTATTCCTACCGTGCCAAAATCATTTTCATACACCGTCGCTGGGTCTTCTTTTGTTCGTCCACCAAAATCAAAAAATAATTTTTCTATTTGATCTGGCGTTGCATTTGTTGCAATATCCCAATCTTTTGGAACTACTCCCAAAATCATATCCCTTAAACACCCCCCAACGAGAAATGCCTCAAAGCTATTAGCTTCAAGTTTTTGTGCTATCGCCTCAACCTCATTCGGAATCTTTTTCATCCCATTAGAGGCGGATCGCGATCATTCTAGATGCGATATGCTGATTAATTGTTTTATTTCGACATGTCATATTTGTTATATCCCCCGAAAAAGCGATCGCAGTTTCTAGCGGGATTCATTCTCTTTTGATTATAATAGAAACATTGGACATTGACAAACTGACAAAAAAAATCTATTCTCAATGTAGAATTTTAACAGGGAATAACAATGGAACAATATCAATTACTTAAGAGAAGCTTTTTTTCTTCTTTGCAAAAAGTACTTTCCCATTCCTCTCCAACTATGATATTTGTTCGTTTTATGGGCTCGCGAGGCGGAAACACTGTTTTGCGCATGAGTATATATATGATGACTCTTACAAAAGTTGGGACATCGCATACGAACGCACCGTAGACGGTAGAAAGTTCATTTCACAAACTGGATTTCCTAACCTTTACGATAAATATTCTGGCCCAAATGATCCGCGATTGCCAGAACCCGATGAAACAATTTTACGTTCTTGTAACGGAAAATATCTTATTGAGATAACGATACCTGGAAAGGTTTCTATTGAGCGATCTAAATATTTAACAAAAGGAACAGCATATTTACATGAATGGATTATTAAACAAAAATAATAAAGGAGATCCAAATGGACAACGCAACAAAATTGTTTAAAAGCATCAAAGAATCTCAAATTCATAAAATAAAAGATGAATTTGATAATGGTAAAAAATGCGCGGAAGATGCAATCAACGAACTTTCTGATCTCTCTGAAGAAATAAAAAAACTCCAAAAAAACAATACCACGACAGAATTTCTTGATGTATCAAAAAAGATTCAGGAAGAACTCAACGATACTATCAAGCATATCTATAGAGAAGGATTTTCTCCGCGTTAATCTGAGCCCAAATTGGGCTCTTTTTTATAAACAATTTACTTTTTTAAGATTCCCTATACAATGCAATTAAGGCTTACCAAAGGTAGACAGGCCCTTGTAGTGAAATGGATATCACGACTGCCTTCGAAGCAGTTATTGAGGGTTCGAATCCCCCCGAGGGCACACTTCGACTCACTTACGTTCGCTCAGTGTAAACACTTGGCTGGTTTTTATTTGTAACAAAGATAATCTGCTTTGTGAGTCGAAGTACCCTGAGCTTGTCGAAGGGCTATAATTCGACTCACTTACGTTCGCTCAGTGTAAACACTTGGCTGGTTTTTATTTGTAACAAAGATAATCTGCTTTGTGAGTCGAAGTACCCTGAGCTTGTCGAAGGGCTATAATTCGACTCACTTACGTTCGCTCAGTGTAAACACTTGGCTGGTTTTTATTTGTAACAAAGATAATCTGCTTTGTGAGTCGAAGTACCCTGAGCTTGTCGAAGGGCTATAATTCGACTCACTTACGTTC
>JBAZZD010000024.1:0-6775 GCA_041659005.1 Minisyncoccota bacterium
ATACATCAGCACCACCACCTTCAGCATATAAATAGATTTTTTCAGTACCCGTTGTGTCTTCTACGCCAACAATATTTTGAACATCTAATTTTCTATTCGGCGCTGTCATCCCGATGCCGACGTTGCCACCTGCTGGATTTAATAAAAGATAATATGCTGTAGCAGATTGAAGAGTAGTATTTCCAGTAGAACCATTATAAAGCTCAAGAGTTCCATTATATGTGTTGCCTGGAGTTCCATAAGCATTTCCTTGGCCGATAATACCACCATTAGATATTCCGATACTCCCTGCCACTTGAAATTTTACCAATGGACTCGCGGTCCCAATTCCAACTCTTTCATTCGTCGCATCAACTTTCAATACATTGTTTGTGTTTGCTGCTGCTTCAAATGTGTAGTTTCCTTTTCCTGCGGTAGTACCAAATGTTCCTGCGGATACATTAGGAGCAGAAACATTTGCAGTCATAGTTCCTCCTGCAATCACATTTCCTGACGCACGAATGTCTCCAATAACGTGAAGCGCAGAAGTAGGAGTGGTGGTCCCGATGCCAACGTTGCCGGTTTTATCTATAACCATTCTCTGTTGAACAGCTGTGCTTCCCCCTGGACTTGTCCAAAATTGTATTTCTGCAGGAACTTTTGTTACAACACCTGAGCCTTGAACAAAATCAATCCTGGCTGCTTCTTGAAAATTAGGATTAAGTTCAACTCCATAAGCACTAATTCTACCCAATATATCTCCTGCAGCCGTCGTTACATTACTTCCATTAGTAATAGTATTTGATTTCCTTAAACTTAATTCACTAAAATCCGTTGCTTGTGTAGAATAATCCCCAATTACAATGGCACTCTTAAGATTGAGGCCTGATTGAACTACTTCTAATTTTTGACTTGGTCCAGTCGTCCCGATGCCGACGTTGCCATCACCAGCGATAGTCAAAACATCTTGGTCGTCTGAAAATCTAAAAGTAAATTTATCAGTTGCTGCTGTTCCACCTTCAGTTTTAAAATAATGTGCTCCGGCTCCTGTAAATTTGTAATGTCCTGAAATTCTTGCATTCCCAGCAATCTCTAGTTTCTCGCCTGGCCCTGTAGTTCCGATACCAACATTTCCATTTCCTAAAACGGTAAATAAATCATTTGTAAAAAACGAGGTAATGCCGCCACTAGCTGTATTAGCTGGAGAATATTTTATTTGAAAAGCGGGAGATGATGTTGATATGCCGATACCAAGAGAAAGCATAGCAGAAGAGTAAGTATTTGCGGTTTTTGCCCAAGAATCAGTACCAAGCACAGATTGGTAAGCATTACTTGCAACAAAAGTATCAGCACCGGAATATCGAGTACCTATTGATCCAGTATAACTATCACCAATACGTATTTGGGTTCCATTTGTTGCACTACCACTAATTTTCAAACTTGTTGGCTCAACCGCACCAGATAATGAACCTATTTCTAATTTATATGATGGACTTCCAGTTCCAATACCAACTCTCTCGTTCGTTGCATCAACTTTCAGCACATCATTCGTTGTTGCTGCACCTTCAAAACGATAGTTTCCCTTTCCTGCAGTAAATCCAAATGTTCCAGCAGAAACATTTGACGCTCCGACATTTGTCGTCATCGTTCCCCCAGTTACAATATTTCCTGATGCATAGACATCTCCGTATACTTGTAATCGTTCCGATCGTGCATTAGACCAAATATTTGAAGACCACCCAGTGCTATCAATTACTATCTTAGGTGCACCTAATCCAATCATAACCGGGGAATGCAACGGAAGTGTTTGTCCTGTTGGAACTTTTATTCCTGGTGCTCCATTTACTTCGCCAATCGCAAGATAATTTGCACTTCCTGCAGTATAGTAAACACGAAATGGATCAGCTGAAGAATACCCGGAACTTTTTACATACAATCCACCTGTTGTTGTTGCGGTATTATTTATTTGAAGTGGTGCGGATGGAGTCGCAGTCCCAATTCCAACCCAGTCAGTTGAGGTAGCAAGAGAAACATATGAGCCGGAACGCACCCACCCGATTGAAGAACTGTTTCCTCCGGCAGTTAGCTGAACACTCCCATCGGGGAACATTATTCCTCCCGTTGTCGATTCAATTGTTCCCGCTACCGTTAGTTTCTGTCCCGGAGTTGCAGTTCCAATGCCGACGTTGCCACCCATCAATGTAATATTTCTTGCCGTTCCAGTCCCCGCCGCTTGGCTAGTAATCGCATACGCCGCTCCTGCATTTCCCGAAATATCTAATCGTTCGTAATTTGATGCATCAGCATACGTGTTATAAATTCTAAAAGTCATCGGATTAGTGCCACTCCTTAGGCCGAGATCATACGCTGCTGCTTCTCGATAAATAGTAGTATCCCCCCCCCAAGAGTAGGAACAAGATCCTCCGTTACATTGATAACCATTTGCTTGCACCGCTCCAGTATTTCCAACAGTAAACTGATTATTATTACCAACAGTCAATAACTGCGATGGAGTTGATGTTCCAATACCGACATTGCCACCATTAGGATTTAACGCTAAAGGGAAACTACTTCCGTCATTTAATCCTCGTTTAACTTGGATCCATCCAGCATAAGGGGTGGCCGAATGCAACCCAAAATCAATTTCAGCATCAGTTGTAGAATGTATATTAAAAATACCATTATTTGTTGTGTTGCTTGGAACTGCCGCAGTCCCATAAACTTGCAACTTTTCATCGGGAGCAATTGTTCCAATCCCGACATTTCCCACAACATACAACCCACTCGTTGGAAGTCCTGTATAAGTAGTAGTACCAATAGCAAGCGAACTTGGGAACGCATAATTTGATGAGCTGAAAGCGCCACCCACTATACTCGTTGCGGGCATAGAGCCAACAAATGCCGCATCAGTCTGAATGTTCCCTGCTACCTGAAGTGTTGAAGAAGGGGTAAAGAAAAATTGACCATTCCCAGGAATTCCGACATTCCCATTTGAATCGATAAACAGACGTGGTCGAAATGCGGTATCATCCCAAATAACAAATCGCCCATTCGAACGGGCATATAAAATATATTTCCCCCCGCCTGTTGAAAGGTTGCGAAGTGCTAATCCAGGATCCGATGAGGAAGCGATAGTAATTACTCTGCCGAAAACAGCATTCGTTGAATCTCCCGTCGGAGTTGCAAGATTAGTTCCAAAACCAATGTTGAAATTTGAATCAACTTGGAACGCTCCATTCCCCGACCCAGGGCTCAAACTCCCCGGACCAGTGAATGCAAACACCACACCACTTAATGAAAGGGTGACAAGAAGAACTATTATTACGATGATGGATAGTGAATATTTCAAGGCTTTTTTGTTTAATTTTCAAACCTCCAATTATCAATTTTCATTGAATGACCAATAATTCAATTTAATTAAACAATTAATCCATTGAGTATTGATTGAAAATTGTAAAATTGTTAATTGAAAATTTTGCCCGCACTCCTCCTTATCTTATTATACCAAAAAACCGCCATAGGCGGTTTTCAATTTTAATTTAAAAAATTCAAATTTCAATCTTTCTCCCCTTTCATTCAAAATTCGTCATTCATCATTCGAAATTATTCTCTATTTCTTGTTCACAATCAACGTCCCAACCACATCCTTCCCACAAATATCTTTGCAATAGAATCCATATTTTCCAAATGGATATCCTTGGAATTGAATCTTCATTGATGCTCCCTTTTCAATTGTTCGATATACTCCAAAATCTGGGAAAAACACATTGTATTTTGCATCTACCGCAGTGAAGTTTATATCAATCACATCTCCTTCATTTACTACAAGTGTTGATGGAACATACTTTCCTCCCTCCCCCTTCATTTCAAACTGTCTAAATGCACTTGGTCCTGTTTCAAGCACATTAGTTGGAACCGCAACGTCTTTTGGTGTTGTTGACGCACCAACCTCTGGAGTTTTAATTGTTTCATCCGATACAATACGGGTTCCTCCCTCAACAGTGGGGAGTGCATTCTTTTCCTCCGGACGAAATGCATCAGTTCCTGGAGTATTTATTCCCGACGTAGACGTTGTGTTGATTGAAACTTCTGGTATGCTGCTCGTCTTACCAAACCACCCCTGGTTTGATCCAATTGCAAGTAAGGCGCCCACCACCACAACCACTGCGACCCCTATGATAATTTTTATTTGTTTTTGATCCATAACTCTATGTATATAGTATAACACTTCTAATAAGTCCAAAGTGTAAAATGCAAAGCTCAAAACTGAAGTTTAAAACTAATTTATCTTCCCGCTCCCCACTTTCTCAATTTTGAGTTTCATTTTTGATGTTTGCGCTTTGAATTTTGCGCTGTTTTACTTTGGTAATACAATAAACTTCCCGCTTATTTTATTGCCATCAGGACACAAATCTCGACACTCAAAAAGGAATGTCCCAACCGTATCGGGAATAAATGTTACCTCCTTTGTCTCGCCTTTTTTGACTGATATATAAGTTCCGTATTGGGGAATTGAAAAATCATATTCACCGTCAACTCCGGTAACCTTAACTTTTACAAAATCACCCTTTTTTACAGTAAGATCTGTTTGCGAAAATCCATTTCTTAAAATTCTAATATCATAGACACCAAAAATATTCCCGCCACCGCCCGGAGCATCATATTGTGCTTGTGGCTTTGTAGTCGTTGCATCTTTTGGAACTTCAGCAACAAATTCAACTCGCTTCGTACCCGTTGCTGAAACGTCAATCGTTGCTTCTTGTTTTACCGGTTGTTTTTCTGTTGGTTTCTTTTTTTGCGAAACACCAAACACTACAACAATAATTACAAACAACAAGAGGCTTCCTAAAATAACCCACTGTCGTTTTGTCATATTCAATCCCATATTTTTATTATACCACCTCCCCTTTCACTCCCCAACACCCAATTGAGCGAAGTCGGACTTCGCTCAATTGGAATTTATTCAAAAGCAATACGTTTTCGCTCACTCCAGTCCTCATTCATATCCCTCAACCATTGCGCAAATGCTTTTTCTATTTCTTTCTCTCCTCCAAAATAATCAAGCAATAACTCTCGCTGTGTAACTGATGGAAAATTTTTTATCCCAACATAATCAGGAAAACTACTCCAGCGATATTCTTTCAAAAATTCTATTGCCTGTTTTGGATTTTTCATTTCTTTTTCTCTCCACTCTTTAAATTTCTTATCAAAAGGATTTGCATGAATATAAAACGGAAGAAAATTAAATTGCGCATCATCACTTACTGGTACTGATTTAAATTTCCCCTGAAACAAAACTCCCGATCTCTCGTGGCGCTGATTAAAATAATGGGTATACCCAGTACCAAACTTTTGAACGAATTTACTTACTCCTCCATCCACTCGTTGCCTCACCATCAAATGGTAATGGTTGTCCATCAAACAAAATGCAATCAAGTCTACCAAGAACTTCCTCGGCTCCCTTTTTTGTATTTTCTCCCCACTCCCAATTGGTCGAAGTCCGACTTCGACCAATTGGGAGGATCGCCGGGAAAAGTGTAATAAAGAATCAGAATTATTAAACTCAAATAATGAGTGGGTGAAGCGAAAGCGGTCGTGATCGTCACAAACAATAGAACGCTTATCGGCTCCCCTGTTATAAAGATGGTAAATCTTTCCATTTACAAAATTTTCTCTCATCTATTTCATTATAAAAAATGAGCGTCAGACGACGCTCATAATAAGTTCCACAAATCCCCATGCACAGGAGACGCAGAACATTATAATTCCCACGAAAAACAATATGATCCAAACTAAGGTTCTATTCTTTGGATTCTCGGAAATCAATGCGAGAATCAAGAAAGAAACTCCAATTACAATAATAGATGCGATTAAGAAAATAATCGATAGAGGAATAAACATTTTTTCACTCCTTTTTTAATATTAAATTACAAAAGAATAATACAACAAAAAAGCATTAATGTAAATAGTCGCGACAATTTACAGATTTTCTTTTGAATGGTACTATGCGCTCACACGAACATTAAAAAGGAGATGTTATGTATATTCTTTTGGCTGTTATCGCAGCATATTCCGCGTATCATTTTGTCCACAATACAAAATTTATGAATTTTTATCTTTTGTTCATAATCTTATTCCGCGGTGAATTCATAATGGCAGTCGGTACTTGGACTTCGCTTTGTCTTTTTTGGTGGTTCAACATTCCACTGAACGACTCTAAAATTCTCGCACTTCTAACAGCGGGGTTAAGTCTTTTTCATATGATTGCATGTCTTTTCTTTTCGCTTTGGAAAGATTCCGGAAGCGAGCCATATACAAGCAACAAGTTAAAATTTTAAACCCCCATTGCTGGGGGATTTTTATTTCAAACGTTAAACTTTTTTTACTTTTATTTCAGTAAATGGCTGGCGATGTCCCTTGAATTTTCGGTATCGTGTTTTCGCATGATAACGAAATACGATTTTTTTGTCTGCCTTCCCTACTTCGGCAACCTCTGCTTCAATTGCTGCATTTTTTATATACGGAGTTCCAATTTCAATAGTATCTCCATCCACAAGAAGGAGCACCTTATCAAGTGAAATTTTTTCTCCTTTCGGCACACCAAGTTTCTCAATTTTTATCTTGGTACCGAGTTCTACTTTATATTGTTTTCCGCCTGTTTCTATAATTGCAAACTTTGCCATATCAAGATGATAGTATACAAATTGCGACAAGAAGTCAAACCACACTCACAGATAAACCAACCCATTATCCAATTTTTAATTTTGTAATTTTTAAATAAATCTTAATTTTTAAA
>JBAZZD010000025.1:0-5676 GCA_041659005.1 Minisyncoccota bacterium
CCGCGGAGTGGAGGTAATCGTAGCGGGTAACGCCCGTCGTCCGTGAGGATCGAGGTGCGAACAGTGACGCCGGAGGCGAAAGCCAATGGGGGTCGTCTCAGACCTAATTCCGTATAGAGACTTAGAAAACGGAAGTGAAACGGCTAAATCCTTGCGAGAGTGCAAAGTCGTGCCACCTTGTGCGGAGCACAAGGAAATTCTAAACACTAAATCCGAAAATCTAGACTTCGGAAATAGATACTAGGATTTTCTCGTGCTCTGCACGGATGGAGTGCTGCTTGAGCCAATGAGTAATTATTGGCCTAGATAAATTGTCACATAAACAGAATCCGGCTTATCGCATGCTTTCCGCCCATGGCGGACCCGCCTCGGGCGGGCATAATAAAATTGTATTGAGTATTAAGTAGAATGTATAAGTAAGAAAGGAGATACAAAAATTTTGAATTATGTATTTTTATACTTTATACTAACTACCGAATACGTAATACGTATATGCCACTTTAGCTCAGTTGGTAGAGCAGTGCTTTCGTAAAGCAAAGGTCCCGAGTTCGACTCTCGGAAGTGGCTCAAAATAAAATCTCCGCATAAAGCGGAGAAAAAATTAATCGTGAGTTATCCATTTGGATATCTTACTGATATTTAGAAAGAAAAGTGTAAAACTTCCAAAAAGTAAATATGGAACGAGAAACACTGTCATGAGCGGAATAATTGGAACAAACAGTCCCATTGCAAATACTGGTCCGGAAAATGCAGCTAAATAGACAAAAAACCATTTTGGATCGTCGTATATCCCTTCACTAAAAAAGAATATTATTGTCATTACCGAACAGATAAGGGATAAAATGTAAAAAAACGGAAGAACAAAATTTCCCCCGAAAGCATTTTGCCCTGTAACGGCAAGTGAAGAAATAATAGCTCCCAAACCAAAGAGGAACAGCCATGTCTCCATACAGTCTTCTTCTTCGCTCACGAGTTGAGCCGCGCAAAGAAAAAATAGGAAAGATGAAATAATAAATCCAGCATCAAACCATGCGGAATATGCAGGAATTGTAAATCCAAATAATTTTCCAAGATTTGGATTCATCATACAACTAATAAGAGCAATTACCCCAGAAACCAAAAAGGCTTTATGCGCACTTTTCATTGAATACCTCGGGATTGTTAATGATGCAAATAGAATACAATAACCTTTGCTTTTATGCAAGCAAAAGAATTTTTTATTTCGAATAAGAGATTCCTCGTGCCCGCCTCAACCTGCCCGCCGAAGATAGAAATGACAAGTGAAAATATTTTATCCCGCTTTTCTTATTTTCACCTCATCCATTTTGCATTGTTCATATGCATTAGTAAATGCGCTAAAAAGGATAAGTTGAGCAGTCTTTGGACGTGCCATTTCGTCAATTGAAAATTCTTGTAGGTGTCCCTTTTTATGTGCGGATTCAACAAATAATTTTAATAATTTTTCTGAATTTGTATGTGCTTCACATTGTTTTAAAATAATTTCATTTATATCTCCCCCATTTTTTATTCGGTCATCCATTTCACACACAAAGTCGGCGTATGTCTCACTCGCATCCACAAACTTCTTATATGCACTATTGAGTTCTGGATCAGATTCGCACCACAAGTGAATTATTTCTGGATCAAAATCATGCGCATATTTTTGTACTCCCTCCGCCAAGGACTCAAGTTTTTTCTTGTATACTTCTGGATTTGCACTAAAAATTTCTAACATGGGATAATTATAACAAAATTTTTAATTTTTGAATTTTATAATTTTTCCGCCCAAGACGCCTGCCCGCCGGCAGGCAGGAATCGTCCTAGGGCTGATAAATAAACGGAGAAAATTAAAAAACAAAAAAAGAACCCCGAAACCGGGGTTATTCATTTTTTCCTTCGCTATCATGTGGAAATAGATTGTCGAGTTTAATAAATTCAGGAATAGAAAAAACGAGAAGACGCTTCACTCCGCATCCAATACATTCACAGTCAATATAAAACTCGCATTCTTGCCTGTCTATTAACATCTTTTCTATCTCAAACGAACAATTACAGATTTCACACTTTAGCGCCAGACTAAGAAATCGCTTCATTGTTCTACCTCGGTAAGTTGTTAATGTTATTAATAGCATTAAACCACTTTTACTCTCTATTAAGCAGGGAACTGAGAAATGGTGTCAAATTTTTGAATAAAAATCCTCGCAGAGTGCGAGGAAAAGATTACTTTACAATCCACCGGCCAAACATGAATACTTTTTCTCTAAGATTTGAGAATCCGTTTTTCGCCTTATTTTTTAGTCGCGACGTTCTAGTTTCAATTCCTTCCTTAAAATCAACTAAAATATTTCTTTTAATGAAACATTCGGCTATGAAGACAATACAGAGATGCGGAATAGATGCCACGATAAATAGTGGAACAACATTTACATATATGCTCATCCCTGCTGCCATCAACAGTATAAGCATTGGACCGAGAATTGCTTCTTTTGCATTATAGGCTCCTTCCTCTATGTAAACCCAACCGAGGGCACAACTAAAAACGATTTGTATTACATACAAGATCGGAAGAACAAAATTTCCTCCAGTAAAAAATTGTATACCATACAAAATCGAACTGGTTGTAAATCCAAATAAAAATATATGCGAAATTGCTTTCATGAAGTCCGCATAATCAGATTCTTTTGTCTCACAAACCTGAAAATAAACCGGTAAAAATCCAGCAGAGGCAACAAGAAAAATTAAATTCAATATTGGTGGATACTGGATATAGAATCCGAATAATGTTCCTGAATGTAGATCCGAAAAAAATCCAATTAATGCAAAAATAAGTCCAAGAACCATAAGCTTTAGAACACGTGCCATGATGGCCTCCAAGTTATTAATGATGAGAATAGAATACAACAATCCAGCACCTTTTGTCAAAAGATGTTGGGTTGAATTTCGAATGACGAATTCTGAATAAAAAAAACCAATTGGGGTCTTTTTGCTATCGATTGTCTAATGCTTTATTTACTAGTGCGTCAGCACGGGAGTTTTTTTCGCGAGGAATGTGAGAAAAAGAAACATGATGAAATTCAGGAATGTGTTTTTGGACCTCCAGAAATAGCGGGCGAAGTCCTTCGTTTTTCACTTTATATTCCCCTTTCATCTGTTTCACTATTAACTCACTATCCATTCGCACTTCAATGTCAAGAGTTGAAAGGTGATCTTTGTATAATGATTTAGCCTTTTTTATCGCAAAAATCAAAGCCGTGTATTCAGCAACATTATTCGTAGTTTCACCAATATATTCACCGTGCTCGTAGTCATCACCCACAAGCATATTATGCGCAGTCCCGTTTGCGGTGATCACCACACCAATTCCTGCTGGGCCTGGATTTCCGCGAGCGCCACCATCGGTATAAATCACTAATTTCATAGAATTTTTAATTTTTGAATTTTATAAATAAACAGAGAAAATATTAAACCTTGATGCGTTTCCAGGGGAATTTGCCAGTAAAGGGAATGGAGAACGCTGCTGCGTTTTTGTGTCCCCCACCACCAAATTGCCCAGCAATTTTTGACACATCAACTTTATTACTTGATCGAAGTGAAACATGAAGTATTCCATTGGACTCATACCACACGATACCAAGAGAGTTAGTCTTTTCTGCGAGAATGTGTCCAATTACCGATATTGTTTTTTTTGATGGAAAATTCACTGCAAAAACACGAAATTTTAAAAACTGCACATATTCTGCTTCACCAATTACTTCACCTACCACCTGGTCAACATAGCGGCTAATCGCTTTTCCTTGTTCAATACCAAGATTTCTTGTTTTTTTATTTTCAATTTTTTTTGCAAGCTCGTTCCATACAGAAAAATCGTATGGATGTGAGGTGATATACAATCGAACAAATTTTGTTTGTGGAAGTTTAAAATTCCATAAATCTCCGTCCTCAACATATTGGAGTAACATGGGCACTTTTATATTCGGATGAAAATAATTCCACGCAAGCACCGCACCCGAATGGCTATTATCAAATATGTTTTGAGGAAAAGATTCTACATCTTTTTGTGCACTTTTATGATGGTCCATTACCACCACACTCTTATTTGTGCGCATTAATTTTTCCAATACGGACTTTTCAAAACTATTATCTACCACGTAAATTTCTTTCCCTTTTAATTTCTCTTCAGGGAGGACGTGCGGATCAAGTGCAATATAGTCCGCCTTGTTTTTAAATTTTTTCCATGCAGCCCATGCTGCACCAAATCCGTCTGGGCAGTTTTTGTGATAAAGAACCGCAATCGATTTATTTAGCTTCATAGACAGAAATTAATTATACCGCAGAATAGTAGTTCGTATAGAGTAGAATGTATAAAAAACTCTCCGACAGGGCGGAGAGAAAGATAATCAAAAAATAATCACCGTAAGGAAAAATACGAGGGAGCTGCCCCATACAAAATGGAATAACTCGTACCCCGTGCCATACCAAAAGGCATATCCTACACTTACCGCGATAAGTGAAATTAGATACGCTCGATATGTGCGTGGAGCCTTACTCGCCTCCCAAAATACTAATGCGGCTCCTGTGACAGCAGCAAAAAGACCGGTAAGTACCGCTCCTTCGTTAACAGCGTGTTGTCGCAGAAAAATTACTGCGAGACCAAAAAACATAGAAAGAAAAACGGCCATTTCTACACTTCCTTTCTTTTCTTGATCATCATCAAATACAATTATGAAGACGATCAAAATAATGAAGGAAATAACGTGCGGAATAAAAGCAATTAAAGACATAGTCAGTCACCTCAATTTGTTAATGATAAGAACATTATACAATAACTTTTGTTCTATTGCAAGCAAAAGAATTTGGAGTAGTAATAAAAATCCCCGAAAATGTCGGGGAATATTTTTGTTATATTGCTTCTACAATATCCAGCATAATAATTGTTCCACCATAAAGGGCAGCACCAATTATAATTCCGAGAATAAGAATTGAGCCATCACAGTCAAATTGCCAAGAAAAAAATACTATTGCAATAAAAACAAAACAAACAATCCTCTTAATCCATTTTGGTGACAATTTTACCTGAAGATTCATTAGGCCAATCCCAAGCATACCACCGGTGAGAGCTAAAAAAACTTGTTGGTAGCTTGTAAAAAAATAATATCCGCTCATAAAAGCAAACACGACGATGAATCCAATAAACAAAACAAAATTCTTTTTATTAAGTTTACTGAAGGGAAGTTTTTCTTTCCATGCCCACAAAAAATAGATCAAAGAGATAAACTGAAGAAATGTTACCAGAACAAATAATTGATCATCCATTTTTTCACCCAATGTTAATGATAGTTATGTTATATAATCATTTATTGAAAACGTCAATAGAAAAAAGAAACTTTGAATATAAATACCAACTGGTCGAAGTCGGACCTGCCTATCGGTAGGCAGGAATGACGGCGTCGGTTATGAGAATGACAAGAAGTAATACGCAGAGTATTATGAGATCAGAATATTAATAGCGGAGAAATAATATGGACACCAAGAAAAATGGATTGAAGGAGCCCCAAGGTTCTCTAGAACCTAAATGTTGGTGTGGTGGATATATTGCAACGAAGATTGATAAAAATACGCGATTCCCCTATCAATGCATGAAGTGCGGAACAAATTATGGAACGCTTCCCCCATCTA
>JBAZZD010000026.1:0-4755 GCA_041659005.1 Minisyncoccota bacterium
ACTCGGAAAGGATGACGTGGAATTTATGGAAGGACTCAAAATTGATTTTTTTAAAAATCATATTTTTGCCTTCACTCCGCTCGGTGATATTATCGACCTGCCGGAAGACGCCACCCCGATTGACTTCGCTTACCGCATCCATGGAGAAGTGGGAAACCGCGCCAATGGCGCCAAAGCCAATGGCAAGATGGTAACCTTGGACTATAAAATCAAAAACGGCGAGGTAATTGAGATTCTCACCACCCGCGACCAAAAAAACCCCAGCAGCGACTGGCTGAGGTTTGTTCGCACATCTTTGGCAAAAAGCCAGATTAAGAAGTATTTGAAGAAAGAAGGACTCTTATAATAATTTTAATCCTTCCCTGTCATTTATTCATTTCAACCCAAGCTTGGAGCTGCTCATGAGCTGAATTAAAATCTTTCCAGCTATAGCCCTTTTCTCGATTATAATCATCAGTATCTTCCTTGCAACCTTGATATTTTCTGTCATAATTCAATCTTGCAAGTAATGCCAGCGCCAAGTCCTTTAGCACATTAATATCTCGATCGGCTATGGCTTTGACGTATCTTTCTCTCAGATTAGGAAGTCCACTCATTGCTGGAGCTTTGGCATAAATTTTTTCAACAAACAACAATAAGTCAGACTCGGGGAATGTTTGCTGTGGCGCCTCATGCTTAATAGGTATTTCTGGATTTTTTCTCATATAGCTTTCTTACTTGAAATTAATAAAAGGGATATTTTCAAAACTTCCAAAAATATATTATTCTTGGCCCCTTGCTCACTTCCGGGCCAGTTCTTGGAATTTTAATAATCTTTTCCGGTTTAACATTCAACGTCCAATCGCCAATAAGCTCCTCGTCTATCCTGTGGTGCGCTGGATAGTTCCTGCTATCTTTTGGACAATCCCACATATACGGAAAACTTAATATAGCCATTTTCGACACTCGCATTACTTCTCGAAAAGATCTGCTTTGTTTATTGTCCAAATGTTCCCAAACTTGAAGAGCTATGACTAAATCATACTGCTTATCCCTCATTGGCCACGGCTTTTCCGTTGCATCATGCAAATAATCTTTCAAAAATGTGTCTTTTGGTCTTCCCCACATATCATCTTCTGGCTTCATCATCACATCACAATTTTTGACAATTGGTTCTTGGGCAGGACCAATTTCCAAGACAGACCCAATCTCTTCATT
This sequence comes from Minisyncoccota bacterium, assembly GCA_041659005.1. GTDB lineage: Bacteria > Patescibacteriota > Minisyncoccia > UBA6257 > GWB1-50-10 > LiPW-41. Next base: position 1,198 of record JBAZZD010000026.1, read on the forward strand.
TTTGATGATTTCAATAACCTCCTTAAAATATTCCCAACGACCTTCATAATATTTGCCCAAGTCTCCTTTCAAAAGTAGCTGATAATCTTCGTGGGTCATTAATCCTTTCATAATATGTAAGTTAATATAAAAAAATATCCCATTGCCCCCCTTTAAATAAAAAATCAAATTTTCTGCTCTTATTCAAATCACCAAAACTCAAAATTACCACAAAGATAAAAAATTTATTTCGCCACAACGTTTCGGTATATCTGATGTCCGCCTTTGGCGGATATGGGTGGAGGTCTCGAAGCCTCGGGACCGTAACCAGATATGCCGTGTTAGCTGATGTATATGTTTTTCTTTGACTCGTAGTAGACGAGCTACTTTTTAAAAGAATTAAATTTTGTTTTTTTGTTTTGGGGCAAAGAGCAGAGAGGTTAGGAATAAATTCTCCTTGCTTAAAACCAGTTATTTATTTTTTGAAATTTCTTATTACGGATTCACAAATTTCGGAAAAGGTTTTAGCCCAAAATTCATTTATGTCAGATTCTTCTTTAAGCTCTTTGTGCAAATGAACATAATTTCTCAAATCTCTAATCATCTGAATTTTGAAATAATCTTTTTCAGTTATTAATTTTTTATCTTTTGCTATTCCTAGAGCATCATAATATGAACTAGATTTTGAACTAAATTCTATTATTACAGCTTCGATAATGCTGCCATAAAGAATTATGCAAGGTTTCCATAATTTATATTTTAAACATTCCTTCGCAGTTCGATAGTCTCTTTGAAGTAAAGACTTTAGTTTTTTATTTTTTATAAAATCAAAAGTTCTGTTACCTTTATTCATTTTATATTTATCGTTTTCATATAAAGATTTTTGTATTCTACTTTGCAATTCCCTTGCCTGATCAGAAATTAATTTTGCGCCTGGAAATCTTTTTATATATTCTTCCTTGGTTACATCATGTATTTTTTCAATATGTCCACCTGTTAGTCTTTTAAACCATTTGTTTTTTTCTGTATCTGGACAAAGCAAGCACTTTACTTTTGATTTGTTACTAGTATCCATATTTTTAAAATTAATTAAGAAAGAAATTTATAGTTTTCTTATTCTCCCTTATTAAATAAATAAAAACAAAATTTAATTCATTCTAAGAGTGAGGCGTCAGCTGAGAAGAAAAACATATATTTCAGCTAATGCGAAGCTATGCGAAGTCCCGATGTACTTCATCGGGATTTGGGCGTTGCGCCGGCCTGCCGGTAGGCAGGGAACAAGCGGAGCGCGTGACATTTCGCCACAACGTGTCGGGATTAAGCGAAGTTTTCTGAAGCGTAGCGGAAGAAAATTTGAGAGAGGGGCTGACACACACCTTAAAAATATAAAATGCGTGTCAGCCCCGAACCGCCTATCCCGTGTTATGTGATGTAAAAAACTTTTTTTTAATTTATTCGCAATTTTTATTCTCCTAATAATTCTTTTTCTTGCCTTTCAAATTCTTCGCGGGATACAAGACCGCCAATCAACAGGTCATTGCTCTTGCCATCTTTTGTGAAGGTTGTGTAGCTTACAATTTCCTTGTTTGAATACACATCTTTTATAAACCAACTTATTTGCGTTCCAGATGTTGCGTCGCTACTTAACCAGCCACCCTTATATAGGCAAGTGTTTAATTTAGCTGAGAATTTGAAAGTAGGAACAAATGCACCTTCCATACTGCCCGACTCTTTCTCGTGTAATGTCGTTCCAATTTTTTGACACTCAATTTGTTTTTTGAGCATTTGTTCCGTATTTTCCTTTGATAGTACATCTTGTTTATAGCTAGGCAAGAAAAAGAAAAAATAATATCCTACCGACAAAGATATTATTAAGAGAGTTATTGAAATACTTATTTTAAGAACGTTATTTTTCATAGTGATTTGTTAATAACAAAAATTGTGAAAAAAATTAATTTAATTATTTTAATCCGAACCTCATTAAACAATCATCATAATACATATTTATAAATTCTTGTCTTTTAATATTGCTTGCTTCATTAATAGCTCTTTGATCAAATCGCGCGTCAGCTGAACATTGTTGTTTTATTTTAGACGGTCTATATTCATACCAATAGAAAGCAAAACCGACCAAGCAAAGAATTATGATAGCGATTATTGTGTAATTTTTCCTCATAGGATTAAAATAATTTAATTAATTTTATGAACCGGATATCCCTTGCTAGGCGTTGTTAAAAACTTTTTATAAATTATCATATTCGTTTTTTTATCACCTATAATATTGATTAGATAAAATTTTGATTGTCGTGGGTATAATTGTAAATATAAAAATTATTAGTATCCACCAGAAAACATTACTTAAAATCCAATTTATTGCACAACCAAAATCTTTTATACAATCAACCATATGTAAAAAAGTTTTTAATTTCGCCACAACGTGAAGCTATGCGAAGTCCCGATGTACTCATCGGGATTTGGTCCGCCAGCTGGCGGACGCATATCTGTTGTTGTGCGATGTGGCAGGCGCGGCGGTTAAGGGCAGCTCTGTTTTGAAATGAAAGCCCATTCGCAGAGCTTCGCATTGTGGTGAAATGCCTGCCTGCCGGTAGGCAGGGAACAAGCGGAGCGCGTGACATTTCGCCACAACGTTTACGTATCATCTGAAGTCCCGCACTAATTTTCGTTGTTTAGATAATAACTCTGGTTATTACAATCAACTGCGGATAATACTTACCTCCATCCATACCCCGCAAAAATTAGTGCGGGATTTGGGCGGAGGGAAAATCACATCCTTAGAATATATTTGAGTGATTTTCCTGTAGCCAGATATGCGTTGTTATGTGATGTAGCTAGAAATTTCTTTTTCCTTAATGTATTTTTTTGGCAATTTATTCTCTTAATCAATCGGCTCCCATTCGGATATGGCTAAGCTAGCTACAATTTGTCCTTTTCGTTCACCTTCAGTAATGAATACCTTTACAGTAGAGCTAGGCAGATTTTGCATATTTCCATTTTCTTGCTTCTCCCAGTCAGACAATAATTCTTCATTGAATGGATTCTCTGTTTCTAATGCTATTATTTCACCTATAACTTCTCCATTGGGACTCATGCTTCTCCCTACTATCTTAATTCGTTGCCCGATTCTACCAAATTGTTCCAATTTCTCTCTTTCAGAACGAACTCTCTCTAATTTCTCTCGTTTGAGATCCTCTGTTGTTTTGTACTCTTGAGATGGCATGCCACCCTCAAATTTATTTATCATAGTTTTTGTTATTGTTATTAATTATCGTTAGCTATGTCGACCGTGAAATAAATTGCCAAAAAAAATTCTAAATAGTAATAAAGAAATTTCTGGCTATTCCACATAACTCGTTTATATCCGAAGTGTTTTCGGATATTGTACGTAATATTGCTAATTTTACGAATATTGTTATATGCTCAAAATCTATTTTCCAATCCGCTCGATATTCTCTGCGATATTTTTAAGTTCTTCTTCGGAATAAAATTCAATCACAATTTTTCCGCCTGTGCCTGATTTTTGCAATTTGACTTTTGTGTTCAATGCTTGGGACAAATTAT
>JBAZZD010000027.1:0-4386 GCA_041659005.1 Minisyncoccota bacterium
CGAAGTGGGGAGCGCTCTTGAAATTATGAATCCCGGAAGAAAAGAGGTGGAAGTTCCAAAAGAACTTGCCGGAAAAAAACCACAAATTATTAACTCACCGGATTCCGACGAAGATGATGAAGAATTTGAGGATCCTAAATAAATAAAATTATGCAGATCCTTACTCCGGAGACAATAAAAAATAGTAAACGAGATGAAGCGGATCGTTTGATGAAAATTACAAGCGATCTAAGAATGGCAGAAAAGAAAGCAAATGATTCTCTAAATTTAGCTATTCAAGAATACGAAAAGAGCAAAAATTTAGAAATTCAAAATACCGAAAAATTTCTTTTGGAATGTGAAGAAAAAAGGAAAAAAGCACAAAATGAAATTGACGTTCTTTTAGAGAGAATCAACACGCTTAAAATCGAAGCATATCCACCACTGGAGCGTTTAAAAAAAGAAGCTGATACATTACTCGAAAAAGCAAGAAAAACACTCCTAGAGGCAGAATTGAGGGAAAAAACAGCATACGAAAGGGAGATGAAGGCACAGGAAATTGTAAAAAATCTTGAAAAGAGAGAAAAAGAGCAAAAAGAAACAGAAAATGATCTGTTAGAAAAAAATATTCAAGTAAATTCTAAAATCAAAGAATTGGAAGAAAAGGAGAAAAGTTTTGATGAAATGAAAAAAAGATTTACTACATACAAAGAAGAAAAAGAAAAAGAATTTTCCGAAAACGAAAAAAAGAATATTCAATCTGAAAAAGCAAACCACGATCGTGAAAATTTCCTTCGAGAAAAAGAAAATGAGTTTAATGAAAGAGATAGTATTTTAAAAAGAAGAGAGCAAAAATTTAAAGATTCTTTCGGAAAAATATAATTAATAATTAAAATTATCATGACAAGAATACAAACAAAAAGCGGACAACCACTCGTATACAATACGACTGTACCAGTACTAGCAAATGAAGAAGAAGCGGCCTTTGAGTGTGATGTTTCTGGTAATCTTAAAGTCACCCTCGCAACGACACTTGATGATGTAAACGATTCAATAACCGTTTATCCCAAGTGTTCTTTTGCAAATATCAGTGCAAGCGCTCAAATCAAAGCAAGCGCCGGACAAATTTATGGTGTTATTGTGAATTCAATGTCCTCCGGTACTCTTAAACTTTGGGACAATACAGCCGGTTCCGGAACGATTTTATGTAACACAATAACTTTTGCTGCAACCGATCGTTTTATCTCACTATTCGGAGCAACTTTTGGAACCGGATTATACGCAACCGTTGGCGGAACGGCTGATTTAACAATTTTATATCGCTAAAAATATGAATTCTTACACTATAAAATCAATCGACGAAAAAAAGATTGTTGTCACTTTTACTATCAATGGAAAATCTAGCGACTCCATTATGGATGTTCGCTATCTTCCTTCCGAGGATCCGATTGAATTGGACAAAGAATTAAACCGACAATTAGAGATTATGTCAAAAGATGAAACAAAAGTAATTCCGGAAGAAGTAAAACAAATGATCGGAGTTAAAAAAGAATTGATAGCGAAAGAAGTATCATCCGAAGAAATTCTTTTGGATGAAAAAATTATTGGCTAAATAAAAAACTATGTCAACACGCGCAACCGCTTCAACAAACAAAACAATAACAACAGCCGGAAATTTATTTTCTGTCAAAGGCGGTGTCCTTCGCGTGATAGACAGTGCGACGGGGGATATAGCAAGGACGACGAATGGGGCGATTGAAAATGAAATGTATGGAGTTTATACTGTATTTATAGCAAGTACATCTGCAATGATTGACAATTCTGTTACATATTTAGGACATAAGACATTGAAAATATCCACACTAGATACATCAGGGCGAGGAAGAATAACTTTTGGATTAGACCCAAGTTCTTCGGTTGATTACAATGTTAGTACCGTAAAAAAAGTAGGTATACCAGTAAAGCCGTCTACAACGTATAAATTTTCTTGTCTTGCAAAAACAAATAATGCTTATACAAATTCAGTTTATTTATCCACTAGGCAAATTTCAGATACTGGAGTTCGCGTCGCATCAGAAGCCATATCAAACAGAATTTCTGGAACAAACGATTGGACTCTATTGACGATAACCTTTACCACAGAAGCAACAGCTAGTTATATGGCTTTGGGATTTTATGACAATGTCGCAGGAAATATCGGTTCTGCAAATTTCGCCCTAATGTCTGCAACATTCGAAGAAGTCCTCACCATCAACAACCCCTCCGTCACCCCAGCCCTTCTCTATCCGAAAGCAACAGCAGTGACGAGTAATGATAATATTGACCAGAGTCAGGTGGTGGCAGGCAATACAAAAAGATTGGGAGAATTAGGTGATGTTTATCAAGCCCAACAATTTACTCCAACAAAAAAGAACTTTACGGGAGTCACTTTTCAAAGAGGAACGGATACTGGAACTTTTACTGGAAATGTAACAGTTTCGCTACGAGCGGATAGCGGAGGTTCACCAACGGGGGGAGATTTAGTTTCCTTAACTTATACAAATGCTCAATGGGGTGCTTTGACTGCGACAACAGATGTTTCAGTTTCGCTTCCGTATACAGTTACCCCAGCAACACCTTATTGGATAGTTTTTAAATCATCAACAGCAGACAATTCAAACTATACACGATTAGTTGTTAGTTCAACCGATGTTGGTTCACCCTTCAAGCAGGGAGATGGTACGCCTACTTGGGGTGCAGACCAGTCAGTCGCTCTCTACTTCAAAACCCTCTACTCCAAGAACACCACCAACCTCACTATATCAACCGCTACTCAATCCCTCTCTGTAACCTCTCCCACCACAGACGGCTGGGCGAATGGGACAGTCATTGATACGGCAGACCCTTCATACGGCGTAACCCCTCTCACGCTTGCATCAGGGGCGAATACAGTCAATTTTTCAAGCAACGGACCGGCAACTGCAGATGGCGAGGTTGACCCTAGTTTGCAAGCGACTTTTCAAAATGTTTTGACACAGTACACGAGCAAGACACGCGCTACCGCAGTGGGTAGAGCTACGGCGGTAAATAGAACGGATCTTATTATTTCACGACTTTCAACATAAAATTATGAGTGATATAGCTCCAAGAGATGAAAATAAAGTAACAGCGATGCTCGCTACTTCTTCGGTTGATCTTACTTCAACTGTAAAAGTTATTGCAGATCCAACCTCAAGAAAACTTTTAACTGATACCATACTAACTGACTCGTATGGTTTTTCTGTGGAAAATACTCCAATGGGTGAAATGAGGATGGTAACACCTGTACGACTTTCCGGTTCATCTTTTAGTGGAAGTACAATCGATTCAAATTTTTGGACCAGTGCAGCCACAGGTGGAGCCGGAGGGTCAGCGATAGCACAATCGGGAAGTGAAATAACTTTAACCTCTGGTACCGCAAATGCGGATTCTGTTACTTTATTTTCAGTTCGTAATTCAAGATATGTGGGAGGTTCTTCAATGCGTTTTCGAGCGTTATGTCAATTTGCCTCTGGAACGGAAAACAATAAAAGAAGAATAGGAATTGGATTCGGTTCTACGGCAATGCCGGCAGTTACAGACGGAGCGTGGTTTCAACTTTCAGGAACAACATTTTCGGTTGTTACTTGCAAAGGTGGAGCAATAAATGAACAGGTGATAAGTTCCGGTTCTTTTAATGGTGTTTTAGGCACAACTTATACACCTCCAACAACAGTAATTACGTTGGAAATATACTGGACAAATTCAAAAGTTTGGTTTGTTATTGGAGATGATATTTTACATACGGTTTCAGCATCAACAGAAACTTGGGGAAATACGATGTCATATCATATTTTTGCATCTTCTTTAAATTCTGATACGGCGATATCAAAAACTTTAAAAATTCGTACCGCAACAATTTCAAGGATGGGAAATTTGGAAACTCTTCCAATGACAAAAAATATTACCGGTGTAAACACTTCACAAATTTTTAAATATAGTGCTGGAACTCTCCATCGAATTATTGTTGGAACACCGGTGAATGGAAAAACAATAACAATTTATGATAACGTAACAGGAACAACAAATCCTATTGGAATTATCACTCTTCCGGCACAGTCCGTTCCTATTATTTTGGAGTATCGCTCTCCTTTTTTTAATGGTTTAAATGTGGTTCCAAATGACACTGGATTAAATTTAACAGTAGTTTATGAATAATTTTATGAGCAAAGAAGATGATATTAAAATAGAGAATTTGGAAACATGTATGTCCGAAGTGAAGGCGGATATAAAAGTAATCAAAGAAAATCATCTTGCTCATATACAGGTTTCTTTGGCAAGTATTGAAAAAGACATGGACTGGATCAAGCGTTTCTTTTGGCTTTTGATCCCGGCGATCGTCGCTCTTAA
>JBAZZD010000028.1:0-4013 GCA_041659005.1 Minisyncoccota bacterium
TATTTTTATATCTTTTTCGCTATCTTGAGCGAATGAAAACGCCATTGATTAAAAAAATACTTGCAGCGATACGACTACTTGGGGATAATACTCTGCATCTCTATCTCTACCACTGGATAGTAATTGATTTAACGATTTGGATTTTTTCTCCGTATGTCGGTTATATTTGGATAACTACTCCCTTATTTTTAATTGCATATCTCATTTTTAAGAAAAGAAAGTTTGTAGAATATTATTCGCATCAGAATAATGTTGTCCGAGATATATCGGGAGAAGTTTCTTAATTATTCTTGCGTATTGTGGTCATTCCAAGTTCTACAAGGCGGAATGAAGACTCTCTTTTTTATGCTTGCCCAATCTTAAGATTTGTGGTATTGTGCGAATATCATTAACAATTCATAAGAGGTTCAAAATGTCGGAAAAAAGACTATATTTATATGACGCGGAAAATAAGGAATGGTCTCTCAGAGGTCTCAAAAGATCTGGAGCCATTCTCACTGTTCCACTTCAGTCATTTCAATCTACTATGGGATGTGCGCAGGGAATAAGTGCGCATATATTGAGCCGAGAAAACATTGGAAAGAAATTCGAACTCTCAATTCTTGATCCGGTTAAAATCGGCAGGGTTGAATTTTTGGGGTCGGTTACTATCAAGGGAAATAAATGCATTCCCAATTTTATATATGAAAAAATGAAGGAAGAAAACTTTTTTCTTTGTGCGATAGGAGATGACCCCGAAAAATTCTTTGCTTTTAGAAAAAGTAAAGAATTCATCGTAGTAAACAAAAAGTTTTGCGATGTTATTTCGCTCTTTTAGTATTTCCCCGCTATGCGGGGATTTTTTATCTCATAGGACAGAATTATTATTGTTGCCTTTTTGAGGGATAAAGAGCTAAAAATATAGATAAATCCTCACTTTCTCGCTATTGCAAAGATGGTAAATGTGTGGTATGATTTATTCATCATTAATAATTTAATTGGAGACTAAAATGAAATTACAGAAATTAATTAATCTGTCTAAATTTGGTTATGTAAGCGAAAAAATAACAGAATCAAATTTTCCTGTACAGAAAGAGGACAAGAAAAAAGTATCATTTGATCTTTTTCCTTTTGTGTTTTTCTCTCTTTGTATGATTGCGCTATACAAAGTGAATTTCAATCTATTTTCTTTTTGTGTTCTTCTTCTCTCTTGGTTTGGTGTCATTTTTGTTTTCTTGCGCGACAATCGAAAGGAATACCAGCTATTTCATTTTGAAAAAATCATTTCTTCCGAAGATGTTATTAAAGAAATGAATAAAATAAGGTTTCGTCCTGCAACACTCCGCGAAATGTTGCGGTGGGCAATAAAAAATTGGGATCGAAAAAGTTGGGTTATCGCTCTGGGTCAAACATGGTTTGATCACGGCGATTGTCACCGATATGTAGCGGTATTAAACTGCTACGGAAATCGCCGGTTAAGTCCGTACGGACTCAATATTAGTTGGAGTGTTCTTTCCAACTTTCTCGCCGTAAAAAAATAGTAGAGGAAAACTTGGAATATTCGAACTCCCTTTGGGAGTTCTTTTTATTTTCCGCTTGTCCAATTGAGCGAAGTCCGACTTCGCTCAAAGCAGATCGAAAAATCTCTTTTTCATACTTGCACAATTCTAAAGTTTGTGGTATTGTGCGTTTATCATTAACAATTCGTAAGAGGTTCGGAATGTCGGAAAGAACACTGTATTTATATGATGCGGAAAATTGGATATGGTCCCCCAAAAATCACAAAAGATCTGGGGCTATACTTACTGTTTCGCTTCAATCATTTCAATCTACTATGGGATGTGCACACGGAAAAAGTACACATTTATTGAACGAGAAAAATATTGGGAAGAAATTCGAACTTTCAATTCTTGATCCAGTTAGGATCGGCGAGGTTGAATTTTTGGGTATTATTACCAAAAATGAAAATAAATATGTTCCTGAATTTATATATAAAAAAATGCAGGAAGAAATTTTTTTTCTTCGCTTTAGGAGTGATTTTGAAAGTTTCTTCGCGTTTAAGCAAAAGGAAGAATACATAGTAGTAAATACTAATTACTGCGATGTTATTCCGCTCTTTTAGTATTTCCCCGCTATGCGGGGATTTTTTATTGCGTTGGACGTCATATCGTTTTGATGGTTAAATAAAAATAGTTATGAACGGAACTAACGATTATTGGATTAAGGATATTCGCTTAGCTGTGCGAGGAGGCGTGGCAGTGGCAGAGACGTTGAAGGACATGCCCGGTCTAATTGCGCTTGAAAAAAAATACGCAAAAAAACAGCCCCTCAAAGGATTGAGAATCACTGGCTGTGTATTGGTTACATATGAGACGGCCGCTTTTATTGTGCTTCTCAAGAAATTGGGAGCGGATTTGCGATGGTGTCCAGACAATCGATTTGCATCTCTTGATGATGCATGCGCATATGTTGCTTCTCTTGGTATTCCAGTATTTGCAAAACGGGGCATGACCGAAAAAGAATATCTTTGGACGTTTGAACAAGCAGTTAAATTTACAGATAAAAAAGGAAAAGTTATCGGTCCAAATTTTGTAATTGACGATGGATGCGACATAACTCGATATCTTCATAAAAGACATCCAGAGCTTTATCAACAAATTTTAGCAACGAATGAACAGACTACGTGTGGCGTCACGTTTCATTACGCGCTCCAAAAGAAGGGGCAACTAAAAACGATTGTTTTTAATATTAATGAATCTGTTACAAAAGCAAAATTTGATAATATTTATGGCTCAAGAGAATCCCTTATTGAAGGATTGCAGAACGCATTAAACGTCCAGTTAGGTGGAAAAAATGTTGTCATTTTTGGATACGGAGAAGTTGGGAAGGGGTGTGTAAAAGTTATGGAGGGGATCGGTGCACATATTGGAGTGGTAGAGATAGATCCAATTATGGCGATGCAGTGTCATATGGAGGGATATACCGTGTTGTCCAAACAAGAAGCATGCAAGACTGGAGATTTGTTTATCACTGCAACTGGTTGTAATAAAACGATTGATGAAAATGATCTAAGGACAATGAAGAGCGGGGCGATCCTGATAAATATGGGGCACGGGAACATGGAAATAGATACAAAGTATTTATATAGAGATCCCAAAATAAAAAAACAAAGAGTAAATGACTATTCTGAAAAGTTTACATTTCCGAATAAAAAAGATCTCTATCTGCTCGTTGGTGGTTATCTGTTAAATTTATGTTCGGGAGAGGGACATCCACCGCGCGTAATGAGTATCACGTTTACCAATCACATTCTTGCAATAGTTGAATTTTTGAAGAATCAAAATAAATATAAAAAGGGGGAGATCTATAGAGTATCAAGAACAGTAGACGAGGAAGTTGCGCGTCTGAATTTTCCAGAGCTTCGCAATAAAATTACAAAACTAACAAAGGAACAAGCCGAGTATTTGGGGGTTTCAGTAGATGGCCCATTCAAACGTGAGGATTACCGCTATTAAGTTTTTGTTTCCTCCAAACTGTTGAAGTCGGACTTCAACAGTTTGATTAGTTGACAAGAAGAGACATAGAGTATTATCATCATTTTATGAAGTCAGTAGTAGCACAAATGTTTTATTTTACCTTTTCCATTTACTCGGAGGGGGTGCTTTGTGCTTAATAAGATAAATTAATCATTGAACATGAAACCGCCTCTCCGAATACGAGAGGCGGTTTAGCTTTTTAACAATATAATAACGAGGTAGTTATGAAATCGTTTATTTCTTTTTTATTTCAATTTCCACTCATACTTTCATTCTCAACTAATTCACTCACCGGTGGCGGAAGAAAATTCGTTTCTGGAGAAAGAGAAAAAACTCAAGAACCTGCGCAAAGTGAAGACGAACTTCAAAAACTCATAAAAAGTAGTAGTACTCAGTTTCATCGTCTTGTTGCAGAATTTCAGAATCTTGATCGGCTTATGGATCAAGTATTGGTAAAGTTAAAAGAATTGAAAGGAAAACAGTCATGAAATGGATTCC
>JBAZZD010000029.1:0-2720 GCA_041659005.1 Minisyncoccota bacterium
CGTGATTTTTTATTAAGTTCGCTCTTTATGTGTTCTCGTGCTGATTCGCTTTTTACGAAGCGCAGCCAATCTTCTGAAGGTTTTTTGCCTTTGTGAGTAGTAATCTCTACAAGATCTCCTGATTTTAATTCGTAATCAATCGGAACTATTTTTTTGTTTACCCGTGCTCCCACGCACTGATTTCCAACGTCGGTATGAATTCTATATGCAAAATCAATAGGAGTTGCGTGTATTGGAAGATCAATAATATCGTTTTGTGGAGTAAGTACAAAAATTCGTTCTTTAAAAAAATCAGTTTTTAATGCTCGCATAAATGCCTCTTGATCGGTAAAATGTTTTTGCCAATTACTCAGCTGTTCAATCCACGCCAGTTCTACTTTGTTTTTTACTCCTTTCCACGAAACAGCTTTTTTGGTATCACCGCGAATCTGTTGATATGCCCAGTGCGCAGCGATACCCATCTCTGCTTCTTCGTGCATTTCTTGTGTGCGAATTTGAATTTCAATAATCTTACTGTCTACGCAAAATACCGTAGTATGCAAACTTCGATATCCATTTGGTTTTGGGCGGGCGATATAATCTTTTATTCTTCCGGGAAGTGGAGCCCATAGTTTATGAACGATGCCAAGCACGGCGTAACACTCTTCGATGGAATTTACCACAATTCTAAAAGCAACAAGATCGTGAATTTTTTCAAGATCCATTTCATAGCGAAGGAGTTTTTTATACAAACTTGAATATCGCTTTGCTCGGGCATCTACCGCGATTGGTTTTATCCCATTTTTTACCAGGTGCTTTGCGATTGTTGGACGAACACGGTCTGCATATCGCAATCGATCCTTATATGACTCAGTAACTGTTTTCATGAGCCATGTATATCCTTCGTGATTTGTGTATGGGAATGCAAGATCCTCAAGTTCTCCGGAAAGTTTTTGCATTCCGAGACGGTAGGCGAGTGGGGCATATATTTCTGCTGTTTCTCGTGCGAATCGTTCTTTTCGCTCTTGCGGTAAGTGCTCAAGTGTTTGCATGTTGTGCAATCGGTCTGCAAGTTTTATAAGCACCACTCGAAGGTCTTTAGAAAAAGAAATAATGAATCGTCGCAGGTTTTCAATTTCCGCTTCCTCTTTTTTTTCCGGATATTGAATGGTATCAAGTTTGGTGAGCCCATCAACGAGAAACGCAATTTCGTTTCCAAAATAATTTGCAATATCTTTATTAGTAATAGAGGTGTCTTCAACGGTGTCGTGCAGGAGCGCGGCAGCAACCGATGCGGCATCAAGCTTCCATTCATAGACCGTTTCTGCCACTTTCACACAATGTACAAAATATGGGTCCCCACTTTCACGGGTTTCATCTTTGTGTGCCATTTCAGCAAAATCATACGCTTTGCGTACTACGCTTTCTGGATCAAATTGTGTGAGTAGTACAGACATTTATTGTGTTTATTTTACAACTAACGAGAACGAATTGAAAATTGAAACATTATACCGAGAGTCCTCATTACATTTTTTCTTTCATTTTTGTCTACCATGGGCAGGAGTGTGTGACTGGATAAACAAAAATTCCTCATTGCTGAGGAACTTTTGTGTAAGTGTGATATTTAATTGTAATTAGTTAAGAACAACGATATCTGCATAAGCAATTCCGAATTCTAATGCGTCTTCTTTGGAGCTCATCCAAATATCAACGTTATTTTGTTTTCGTCGGTGCATGCGGTCTTCAACCACAAACACTTTATTGCCAAACAGTTTCGGTATTTTAACTTTCGTCCCAAACGGAAGAAGATTCGTAGCGATTATGCCATCGCGCACTTTTGTTCCCATAGCAGTGATAAACGGTGTGCTATCAGTTTCTTCGGGAGTGCTTGAGTAGGCGGTGATCCAGACTTTTTGGCTTTTTGCGATTGCTTCTGCCACGACATCATCTGGTACCTCGGCGGCACGAGCGATACTAACTCCATTCGGTTTGGCGGTATGAATGAGATTCATTGTCGGTGTTTTCGATGGCATCGGAAACGAAACAATAAGAATTCCAATCACGGCCGTTATTACCTTTTTACCCATATTAAAAACCCCTGTAGGGGTTATACAGGAGTAGATTAGCATACTTTGTTCAAAAACGCAAGCAAAATGACAAAAAACCGCTATTTTATTGAGTTTTTTGGCATTCTATGCAACACTGAAATCAATGGCCTTGAAGGTGATTATGAAGACGAAAGATTTTGTCGCGTTTAACAAACCCGCGGGTGTTTTAGTGCATCGCGCGTATGGAATGGAGCCACGCGAAGGAGAAGAAGTGCTTTCAGACATCGCATTAAAATTATTTCCAGAAATTGCGAATGTTGGTGATAAGCCAGAAGAGCGTCCAGGAATTGTTCACCGACTTGATAAAGAAACGTCGGGAGTAATTGTGGTCGCGCGCAATCAAAAGTTTTTTGATTTTTTGAAAGAACGATTTAAAAATCATGAAGTTGAGAAACATTATCTCGCACTTGTTTCTGGAAAATTAATTGGGATGGGAAGAATTGATAAACCAATCGGGTTAAAACCGGGAACGACTCGGCGAAGTGTGCGTGCGCGAAATATGAAAATGGTAAAAGAAGCGATTACCGATTATCGTGCAAAGAAAATGTATATATCAGAATCAATGGGAAGGGCAGTGTATTACACATTATTGGAGGTTATTCCACGAACGGGACGTACGCATCAAATACGAGT